>JBMOEI010000128.1:0-7967 GCA_049318985.1 Desulfuromonadaceae bacterium | reverse complement strand
CGCTGCTTTGCCGGTGGTGAAGCGGCCTTCTGGGATGCTTTCCTCGCATATACAATGGTGTTGTGTAAAACTCCGCTTGCCCTGCATATTGCCGCACAAGATGGCAGTTGGTTTGTGCACCATGAGTGTCATGGTGATGCGACGCTCGCAGGCAGGGTAACTGTTGCCCGTGATTTGAATGAACGGGCATTGCAGAACGGTTTTGCCTTTGAGCGACTTGAAGGTGAACTTGCGGGTTTTTCCCACCCCTTTCTGGTTGCTCTGAAACTTGACGGGATTGACAGCGGTGACCACTCCATACTCCTGATTGTCCTTGATAAAGCCAATGCCCGGCAATTTAATGATTTTGTTATCAGAATTCAACTTGTCACGGATATTCCCGCAAGCTATTACCGGAACAGGCAGAGTCTTCCCGCAGTAGCAGCAAGACCTTCGGAACAGTTGTTGGCAAGCGTCATTGATGTGGCTGCAATAGTAAGCAGTAAGGACAGGTTTCTGCTGGCCTGTATGACCTTGGTGAATGAGCTGGCCTTCCGTTTTGATTGCTCACAGGTGAGTATCGGCTGGATAAAGAGCAGCTATATCCGAACAGTTGCTGTCAGCAACAGGGAAAATTTTGATAGGCAAAGTAAAATAATAAGCGACCTGGAAGCCGTTTACGAAGAGACTCTCGATCATGGGGCTGTTCTGGTCTGGCCGCCGTTGAATGAAACGTACTGCGTTGACAGAGCACATTCGGCGTACTGTACCGATTACAATGTGTCTCAGATTGTCACGGTGCCGCTCCGGATCCACGGCACCGTAGTGGCGGTTATTTCCCTCGAGAAAAAGACCGGCACGCTGGAACACGGCACCATTGAGGCGGTCAAGGTAGTGGCTGATCAGGTCTCCCCATGGCTGGAAATGCTGCATCACAAAAGCAGATGGTTCGGCGCCCGGGGTGCTGTTGCTTTGGAACGGGCTCTGGATAGCCTGTTTAGTGCCGACAATAGCCTCTTCAAGCTTGCTACTGTTCTTCTGCTGGTAGGTACACTGTACCTTTTCTTTGGTGAAATGGAATATACGATCGAGGGGAGCGCGGCACTCAAGACCGATTCAGTCGGCTATCTTTCGGCACCTTTTGACGGCATTATCAGTGAGGTAAAGGTCCATGAGGGGGACATCATCAAAAAGGATGATGTGCTGCTGCAGTTGGATACCAAAGAACTTGTCCTGAAAGCAGCGCAGAGTTCTGCCGATATAACCCGCTACACGCGTGAATCGGAAAAAAGCAGGGCTCATGAAGCTTTGGCGGATATGAAAATTGCCCAGTCACGGGTTGATGAAGTTCAGGCGGAGTTGGCCCGGGTACAGCAGCACCTTGGCCAGGCCCGGATTAAAGCTCCCTTTGCCGGAGTGGTGGTTGAAGGGGATAAGAATAAACTGCTGGGTGCGCCGGTTACAAAGGGGGATATGCTGTTGAAAATCGCCCGGATCGATGCAATGTATCTGACGGTAAAGGTTCATGAACGGGACATCGGCGAATTCAGGGAGCGCGAGAAGGGGCGTCTGTCCTTACTGGGCAGACCGGATGAGACGTTCACCATTACGGTAAATAAAATTATACCGATGGCGGAGGTGGATCAGAAAGATGGCAATATCTTTGTTCTGAAGGCTGATATTGATGATGCACCGCAGGCGTGGTGGCGTCCGGGGATGAGTGGCGTTGCCAAGATCGACGTCGGGAAACGCAAAGTCGCGTGGATCATCTCTCACCGGTTGATTGACTATATCAGGATGCATCTGTGGTGGTAGCATGAAAGGAAGCCTATTCAGTGAATCGTGGTACAAAGTTGCCAACATCAGAGTTAGCCTGCTTGATGCTGTTGAGGTGCAGAAGCAGTTTTACCGTGGCGAGTTGTGGTATGTACTGAAGGATCGCTTCACCAACAGCCATTTCAAGGTAACGGCCGAAGCATATCGTTTCATCGCCATGCTGAACACCGGCACATCCATCAATGATGTGTGGGAAGAGTGCATCGCTGCTCATGATGATGGCGCGCCCACTCAGGATGAAGTCATATCACTGTTGTCCCAGCTACATATCAATAACCTGCTCAATTATAAAAATCAGCCCAACAATGAATTCATTTACGAGCGCCAGTCGGAAAAGAAACAAAAGGAATTCAAAAACAGGATCATGTCGGTGCTGTCCATAAAAATTCCACTCTGGAATCCTGATAAAATCCTGAATATCAGTGCACCGTTTCTGAAGGGAATTATCAGCTATAAGGGGTTGGCGCTCTGGCTGGTTGTCATTTTATCCGGCATTAAAGCAGCAATAGAAAACAGTCAACTGATTTATGACAATACTCAAGGAATGCTGGCACCATCGCGGTTAATTTATCTCTATGCTGCCCTGGCGCTGCTCAAGCTGCTTCACGAAGCAGGGCATGCTGTCATGACCAAGCGCTTCGGGGGGGCTGTCCATACCGTCGGTATTATGTTTCTGGTCTTTACGCCGCTCCCGTATATGGACGCGACCAGCAGTTGGTTTTTTCAGAGCCGCTGGCAGCGGATGCTGGTAGGATCGGCCGGCATGCTTGTCGATTTCTTTTCTGCCGCTCTGGCGGCCATTATCTGGGCGCAAACCGGTGACGGCCTGCTGCATACTCTTGCCTTCAACGTTATGGTAGTCGCCTCAGTATCGAGTATAGTCTTTAACGCCAACCCGCTGATCCGCTTCGATGCTTACTACATCCTGTCAGACTTTCTCGAGATCCCGAATCTTGCTCAGCGCTCACGCCAGCAGTGGCTTTACTGGATTGAGAAATATCTGTTTGCCGTGGAAAATCCTGTTTCCCCGTCATTTAGTCGTATTGAAGCTTTCTGGCTGGCGCTCTACGCCGTGACCAGCCTTTGTTACCGCTCGTTCATAGCGGTGGTGATTATCCTGTTTATCGCGGATAAGTTTTTTGGTATCGGACTATTACTGGCTTTGCTCTCAATTGCCGTAGCAACGATTATTCCCGTTAAATCTTTAGTCGTTTACCTGGCGAAGAATCAGGCTATTGCACGAACCAGAAGAAGGGCTGCCGGTGTTTCGATGGCTGCGCTGCTGGCCGTGATACTTATGGTGTCACTGATTCCGCTCCCGACAGCCATACGCGCCCCGGTGGTAGTGGAAGCACAGGAATTTTCGAAAGTCTATGCGACGACCGAGGGTGTGCTGAACAAGCTTCTCCTTAAAAGCGGTGACCATGTCACGAAGGGGGATGTCATTGCCCTGCTTTCCAATGTTGATCTTGAGACGGAGACGGCTAAAGTAAAGGCCGGTTTAAAGCAAAATTCAGCGCTTAAACAGCGGGCCATGCTTGAGGCTGGTGATGATCTGAAGCCGCTCGCCGTAAGTGAGCAGATGCTGCGGGATCAATTCCGCCACCTTGAGGAGAAGAAAACGGGGTTGACCATAGTTGCCGGAAGTACGGGGATTTTTGTGGCACCGGACGCGGATGCGTTTATGGGACGCTGGTTAAAACGGCAGACGCGTATCGGGTCTGTAATCTCCTCCGGTGACTTCAAGTGTTCTGCCATTGTCTCTCAGGAACAGGCCTTTGATCTGTTCAAGGAAAGGAATCTTGCCGCTGCAATAAAACTGCATGGCAACAGTAACGATAAGCTTGGTGTGCGGGATCTGCTCGTTATTCCGTATCAGCGGGAAGAACTTCCCTCCGCTGCCCTTGGTTGGTTTGGCGGAGGTGATGTCTCAGTGTCATCGTCAGATAAAAGCGGCAAGAAAACGGTGGAACCCTTTTTTGAGGTGACAGGTACGATAGAATCCGGCACCGGAGACGCGATAGTGCTCTTACACGGGCGTTCAGGCGTGCTGAGGATGGCGTTGCCACCGCAACCGCTCTCTGTTCAAATCTACAGACTGGTCAAGCAGACCATACAAAAACGGTATAAAGTATAAGTGACTCGATAAGTCCCTGAGCTGAACGGTCGTGGTGTCTTTGGAGCGGGACGTGTGTGATGAAAGATATATATAAATTTCATACTGGTGTGGACGGACTTATTCACAGCCTCTACGGGCTGTATAAAAGAACAGAGTTTTCTACGACCCGTTTAAGGAAAGATGCTGTTTCTGTCTATGACTTTTCCCTGGCTTCTGTCGGTCTTGATGACGAGGAACTCGTACGGAAAGTACGCTTTAACCGAAGGCCTTCCCGCAATGACGTCGAAACCGTGTCCGCATTTTATGTAATGGGGCTTTTATGTGAAGTATGTTTTCGTACTTTGAAAATACGGCCATACGTTGAGCAAATTATGGGTGCGCTGGCTATAAGCCGGAATGTGGCAATCCAGATGCAGACCGGTGAGGGGAAAACCATTACTGCCGCCATGTCGGCCGTTCTCGCCGGATGGCGCGGAGGACCATGCCACGTTGTTACCTCCAATGATTACCTGGCCAAACGGGATGCCGAAACGATGCGGCCGCTTTATGAATGTTGCGGACTGTCTGTCGGCTATGTTATCTCGGGCATGGAGCCGCAGGAACGGAGGGAAACGTACCGGAGGGACATTGTCTACTCCACAAGCAAGGAATTGCTGGCTGATTATCTGCGTGACAGAATGTGGGAAGATGCAGATTCGGCTATTTCCTGTGAAGGAATCCGCACCATTCTGGCCAGCGGTGCCTCCAGTGGTAAAGTGATGCGCGGGCTTCATACCGCCATCATTGACGAGGCAGACAGTGTGCTGATTGACGAGGCGACAGTGCCGCTCATCATTGCTGTATCCGGCAGCAGTCCGTTATTGAATGAAGCCGTTCGGACGGCATTTGCCATTTCGGAACAACTGGTGGCTGGAAAGGACTATCACCTGAATCTGCAGGCAAAATATGTCACGTTCACTCAGACCGGAATTGAAGTCGTGGCAACCGCCGCACACAAACTGCCATCGGCCTGGAAGAACAGTGACCGCTCGGAGTTTCTGGTGAAGCAGGCCATTATTGCCCGGTTCTGCTATCACAGAGACGTACACTATGTCGTAGACCAGGATAAAGTTGTCATTGTTGACGAAAAAACCGGGCGCATGATGGACGGCAGAAGTTGGAGCGGCGGACTGCATCAGGCAATGGAGGTAAAGGAATTCCTGGAGAACTCCGATCCGACCCATGCCCATATAAAGATGAGTTTTCAGATGTTCTTCAGGCTGTATGACAATCTTTCCGGCATGAGTGGTACGCTCCAGAACGTTGAAAAAGAGTTGTGGAGTGTTTATAGCCTGCCGGTAATAAACATTCCGACCCATGCTCCGAAAAAACTGGTGTGCCACCCTGAAATTGTTGTCGGGTCGTACGAAGAAAAGTGGAGCGCCGTCATTGAGAATATAACACATCACGCGTCAAAGGGGAGGGCGGTGCTGGTTGGCGTGCGCAGTGTCAGGGACAGTGAAGCACTCCACGGGCGACTGCTTGCTTCCGGTATCATCTCTACAGTGCTGAATGCTCTCAGGCATGAAGAGGAAGCGCGGATTATTGCCGGTGCCGGTCGGTGGGGACAGGTAACCATTGCGACAAACATGGCTGGCCGGGGAACTGATATCGTGGTTGATAAAGATGTGCTTGCCGCAGGCGGAATGCATGTAATTGCCACAGAACGTCACGAGTCGCGTCGGGTGGATATGCAGCTGTTTGGTCGTACGGCGCGTCAGGGAGACCCCGGCAGCGCCCAGATGATAGTCAGTCCCGACGATGAGGTGATCAGGCTGTTTACCCCGTTATTCCTTGCCCGCACCTTAAAGACCCTGATACTTTCCGGTAGACGCACTTTTTTTGTCGTCTGGTGGTTTCAGGGAGTCCAGTTTTTAGCCGAGAAATCAATCTCCCGAGTGAGAAAAAAACTCCTTCAGCAGGATTTGGCTTTGAGCAAGGCGCTGTCTTTCACCAAGTTTTAGCGGAATATTGAGTCGATCACCGTTGGCTGGTGATTAAGGGAAATCCAGCAGTAAATTCACTGAAGATGTAGTAAAGGCGAGGAAGTATGAACAGGTTTCTGCTGCTGTGCATGGTTGCCGGCTTTTGTTGTATGTATACAGGTTGCGGCAACTCCGGTCTTAACGAGCCGCCGAATTATGTCGGTGTATTCAAATCGGTGCGCTCATCTAACGACAAAATAGTCATGATAACAATAACCAAGGATGATGGCGTGCTCTATGAGGCCACTATCGACTCCCTTCCAATTAAAGGGACGTGGGGGCAGGCTGAAAGTGACCAACTCGGATTAATAAAAAATCAGCTTTCCAAAGGTAACGATACGTACTTTATTGATTTTTCCTTGAGTATTGCCGATTCCTATTCTGTTTATGGAACCGCTTACCGGCAATAGATCCTGTTGCGTTATAAATGCTGTTACAATAATGGGCTCTAGTATTGTTCAGAACAGACGGTCGGGTAATAGGAAAATCATATGGTGAGTTTGTGCTCGATACAGTAGGCAATAATATCGGCTGTACTCTTCAACTGAAGTTTTTCCAGAATGGGGGTGTAAGCCCAGTTGCGGCCGGGAAAGGCCGTGTAATCTAGCGGGTGAGACTCCCGCCCTGGAAGGCAGGCCAGTCACCAGGTAGCAAGTCCTTGGTGTTTGGATGGTAACATTCAGATTCATGCGTAGGACAGCAAGCAGTTAGGCCGTAATCCGTAAGGGTGAAGGGACTGAGCCTCGAAATAACCGCAATGGGATGGATGACACTCTTGTACTAGCGAGATTGCTTCCTCAATGGTATACAAAAACGGTCCAACCGATGGTTATCAGGATTTGGTAGAAGCCCATTTGAGAAAAATGCCCTCAGTATGAAATGGCACTAAACGCTTTGCTTCGTTTCTTAGAGGTACTCTAAATCTGCCCCCGATTAATTTCTATATGTATCTGCTGATGTTGCAATATTGCGATGGGGCGGGCCATGCCAAGGAGAGTCCGTAACAAAATGCTGCAGGATAATCAGTGCCGGTAACGCTACTATTCTCTCAATGTTCTTGTGCACAGAGTGCACCAGTCGGCTCAAACATTGAAAAGATTTGGAAGCAACCGAACTGGTTTTTGTTTTAACAAAATGTAATTATGTGAAGGCCGCATGAAACAAAACCCCTAAATTTTAGTAAATTGACTTGTCAACGCAACATAAATGCGGCCTTCACATAAAGCACATTATGTGCTGCAATAGAGCCAGCACGGTTCTGTGAGGGTCTTGTTCCAATTATAGTAGAGGTATGACGAGCGCGACATCGCCTGGGAAACCAGACGGCAACGTAAACGTACACGTGTATCTGTACTGCGAGAGGGGCAGGTCTACTCGACAACCGGCGAAAATTTCAGAACCCAGATATTTGGAGCATCCTTTGCGATACTTTGCCTCAGTGACGGGCAATATGACTGAATTTTGTCAATTCTGGTCTTGTTTTCGGGTGTAACGCGAACGGTCGTTTGAGTGGTACCAAATGCAACCTGCTAATTTTTATGACTCTGAACTTTTAGCCGGTTTGTGGTTACAACCCCTATTACTGCCCATCTCACGACACCATACCGCCGATTTCACCTCAATAATGTTTATAAAAATACCATAAAAATACGTTTCTAGTGGTTTCCCCTAATAGACAGCAAATCATGAGGTCTATACAATGTACCAAATATTTTTCAAATCAGCCAATACCCGTTAATTTTCGGGTCCAGCATACCTCTGCAGTCCCAGGAACCCCCATTGAGTGAACAAAACAATACTACACCTGGTAGGTAGGGAGCCTTTCGGCTCCCTGCCTACCAGGTGTAAAGTGATTCCAGTTCGGCATCATGCACTATGCTGTCAATGTTTTTTGATAGTAGCGAAAGAGGGGTATCAGATATGAAGCCAGAAGAGAAGGAAGAACTGAGCATCATCCTGGGTGGTTATTGTTTTACAATCTGCATAGTTATAATAATCACCCTGTCACT
>JBMOEI010000127.1:0-7991 GCA_049318985.1 Desulfuromonadaceae bacterium | reverse complement strand
TAGTAGGTGCGGTAGCGGATGCTAAAGACATTATGGTAATTATGCGGGAAAAGGGTAAAAAATAATTGCATTATACAACTGACTTCATAGCGCGATTCATTCTATTTGCAGTAGCGAATTGACTCAAAATAAATGTAACCGTAGCTGGTAACGAAAAGATAACGTTGCATCATATTACAGGTAACCGAAAGGAGGCCTGCCCATGGTGCTTCGTTCCCGTCGTGATTATCTTGCAGCAGTCAGCTTGCGATACCACCGCTCCAGCAAGAAGGACAAAACGGTCATTCTTGATGCGTTCTGCGCGAACTGTGGTTAACAACCGCAAATACGCAATCCGGTTGTTGAAAAAGAAGAAAGCAACCCCTTCCTCAATGAAAAGACCGGGGCCACGTTCTGTCTATAATGATGAAAGTCTTATCAAGGCTCTCAAGCGTATCTGGTTTGCAACTGACCAGATGTGCTCCAAGAAGTTGAAGGCTGCCATCCCATTGTGGTTGCCTTTCTACGAACTGGAGTATGAGCGGCTTGCCGTTGAGGTCAGGAACAAGCTGCTCTCGGTAAGCCCTGCAACCATTGACCGTCTACTGAAGCCGGTGCGGGTGCTCCACAAAAAGGGACGGTGCGGTACAAAGCCAGGGACATTACTCAAAAATCAGATTCCGATCAAAACCCACAACTGGGATGTTACCAGGCCAGGCTTCTTCGAAGCAGATACTGTTGCTCATTGCGGCAATTCAATGGCCGGAGACTTCGTGTATTCCAGATGGCGGGAACGAAAGGCGGAACCATTATCGACGTAGAGTTTTACCGGGAGTCCCCGTTTTCTCAAGGCAGCGGCGAAGGCGTCGAGAAATGGCATCAATGCCTCCGAGTGATAGAACCGCCCATGGGGAATAATCCGGGAATGATCATCAATGAAGGCGATCAGGTAGCACTTACGCAACTTGCCACCGTGAAGCAGATGCGGGCCGTGCATGACATCCGACTGCCACATGTCATTGGGCAGCTCCGCCTCAAGCCTGCGCCGGTCAACTGCTGCCGGTTGCTGCTTAGCCATCAGGTTGTGGCTGTGGAAAAGGCGATAGACTGTTGTCAGATTCAGGGACGTGCCGCTGGTCGCAAGTCGCCGCTCATTCATGATCTTTACCAGTTCCGGTACAGGAAGCTTCGGCATCTGGTGTCGTAATGAGATAAAAGCCTGGCAGGTATCATCATCCAGGACCCGCCCCTGTCCTCTGTCCGTGCGTTGCTTCGGATACAGGGATTCCAACTTGTTGCCGCTGTCAGTATACAGCTTTACCCATCCCTGAAGACGGCTACCTGCTTTTGAAGATCCTCTGTCATAACTTCGCTCCTTTCAAGTGATTTTGAAAACCATACATCACCTGTTGGAGGCGGTCGCCGGGTAATGCCACTGGGGTTATAGTGACCTGGTCGTCATCTCCGGATTATCTTAACCGGCTGACGGGATCCGGTAACTGATCGAAGGCGGCGAGCAAACCCATGCTCCAGCGATTGTCAAGGAAGGCAAGAGTCCGGCGGGCAAGATTATTCCACCAGTATCGGAGATTGGAACGGAGAAGATTGGAGCGCGACCAGTACCCCATTGTTTGCCGGTGCTCAATATGATCGCGGATTATCTCTCTGCTTGTACGGATTCTGAAAAAATGGCTGTCGGGGCGTAAGGTGAGAACGCAATTACATGCTGGGCAACGGTAGCACTTCAGAAAAAGGCAGGAGGGGAAGCCGCGAAAATAACGATGGACGTATCCGTGACCCCAGAGTCGATAATGTCCGCAGCGGGGACAAACGCTCGGACGTTCCCATTGATAATTTTTTTCCAACTCAAAAATATCCTGTCAAAAATATCCTTGGGCAGAGCGGAAACAAAATATATCATCAGTGTCAAAAGTTGCACAACGACAGGAAATTCTATGCCTAGCTAATCCAGAACTCGGAGGCGACTAGTCTGTCTGAGGATCAATGCTTTAGAGGATGAGCAGGGGAAGGTGGGGTCTGGCATGCAATCGAGGAATTAGATGATGAATAGTTGCATGGCCAGAAACAACGCATATATTTACCACATCAGCAGGTACACAATGCCTGTAAGGTTGAGCTGAAGGGCGAATCTACGCGAAAGAAATAGACTATCCTTGACCCAAAAACGAGCATATGACAGAATGAACACCAGTTTTTTGTTTATAATAACTTGTCGTAATATCGATGGTATAGGAGACACATTTGACAGACCTATCTTACCGGGCGGTATTCTTTGGTGCAGCTTTGGCGCTAAACCTCTCACCAGGTCCCGACTTGCTTTATGTAATTTCCCGAACCATTGTTCAGGGAACAAGAGTTGGACTGGCATCAGCAGCAGGGCTTTGGACTGGAGCATTAGTTCACGTTATAGCTGTATCATTAGGACTTTCAGCCCTTTTGATGGCTTTCGTTGCTGCATTCACTGTTGTTAAGTATGTTGGTGCTATTTATCTCATTTATCTTGGGATACAGGCACTTCGGTCACGGGGAACAAACTTCGAACTCTCTCAAAATAGAGGTTCCAAAGTCTCACCTATTCAAGCCTTTTGCCAAGGAATTCTGGTAGATGTACTTAATCCCAAAGTGGCTATTTTCTTCATGGCGTTTCTCCCTCAGTTTGTAAGACCCGACCACGGGAATCCTTCCATACCGCTTTTTGAGCTTGGTGCGTTAGTCACACTGGTTGCAATCCCTGTTGAATCTTTTTTTGTTATTGCAGCTTCACGAACTACTGGATATTTTAGACAGAATCCCAAAACATCTGTCTGTCTCGAACGGATGCTTGGAACTATTCTTATATCGCTCGGATTGCGTCTTGCGTTTTCCGAACATAATCAATAATTGCATATACTGGTGGGAATCCGAAAAGTGGTCAGGAAGTAGCAGTTAAGCCAAAGAGATTACCTTTCTTCAAAGTCGGTAAGGAACTGAAGGAACGTGTCGATGCCTTATGAAAATTGTACTGAAAACCAATTGGGTTCAATATTCAAAACCATATGGACAGGCATAGGGTGATAACATGCCTGAAATTTTTTATGAGAATACCGGTGATGTCGTAGTTCTCAAAGTTGTTGGTTCCGTTACATTTGATCAAATTTCAGATGCTTTGAACCAATATTTCCCTTTAGTCAGTAAGCATCTTATATGGGATTATACTGAAGGTGATCTTGATAATGTGAGTCCCTTTGATTTTAAAAGAGTACCGGAGATGTCGAAACAATTATTTACTAACCGTCAACAGAGTGGAAGAACCGCATTTATATGTCCAACAGATTATCTATTTGGGATGTTCCGCATGTATACTGCTTTTGCTGATATTGAGGAGATGCCTTATAAGTATGAAGTTTTCAAAACAATGAGAGAAGCTATCGTCTGGGTAAGGTATGTAGACTCAGTTGTCCCTCCAAAAAAAATCAGGGTGATGGAATGAAAGCAGTTTATGTTCAATAGGATAATTTGTATACTGACAAACATAACAATCTATTGAAAAAGAAGAGGAACCATGACTGAAAATAATGTCACTCACAACATAAAGCTACTCGACCATATTAACTCCGCTTGCATTGAAATCTTAAATGCACTTTCAGATACCTTTGAGAATACCACCAATGACCAATACAAAGAGGATATCAACAAAGATATGGTGACTCTTGAAAATCTGAAGCACATAGTCTCCGCAGTTAAAAAAGATATTGAATCAAAAACGGTTGGAGCAAGCACAGAGCTACTTCTGCGAATTGCTGCCAATGACTTTAATAACAAGTTGGCTTTAATTCCTGAGAAAAAAACTCTGCGTAACGAGATCACTGATTCCCTTATTGAAGTACACAGTAATCTTTTGCATCATCATAGAGTTAAGGAACGCCATAGAGACGAATATTAATCATAATGTTGTTGATCATCGCAACCTCCTTACCTTCATTCGCTAAAGATCCCATTCGCTCCATTCAAGCCGGTCGGATAAGGTGTTGCTAAAAGCATACAAGAATAGGCAGATACAGTTCGTATTCTGTCTATTCTTGTATAGGTGTCCGGTTTTTGTCATGTTTGCAAACTACTCTGATCTCAACGGCCAGTCAATTGCTCCAGCTCATTTATATGATTCCTGACCATAAAGTTCAAACTTTTTCCATGGAATGCTCTACCCTGTTATGGTACAGTGAGAACTTGTTCTGATACCTTACTTTTTGAGGTGATCCCATGAACACTCCAATCCTCCAGCGTTTTTTCACAACGGTCTTCATCCTCTTTATCCTATTGTTCCTCCAAACAGCAGCAACTCTTGATCTGATAACTGATCACAATCTACGCCTTACTGCCGGTAACATGTGTACTGAGTGGCATTCTGTTACTGTACGGCACCATTGTCCGGCATAAGCAACGAATAAGGGGGGTATGCCATGAGAAGGAAAATCATTGATGTCGCGATGGGATTATTTGTTGTTATGGTGCTTGTCTTAGCAGGGTGTGGTGGTGGAGGAGGAGGTGGTGGGGTTGTTTTAGATACTACTGCGCCTGCAACAGTTGCTTCGCCCACAGGTGCGGCCTTTGGCACAGTTCAAAATGTCACTCTCAGTGCAAGCGAGGCCGCTACAGTTTATTACTCTCTTGATGGTACCGACCCTTCCATAGGAGGCGCGAATACAAAATCCGGGGTAAGTCCCGTTAACTTTCAACTTGGTGCAGGCATGACCGTCCTTAAGTTTTTTGCAATTGATAGTGCCGGCAATCGGGAGGCCATCAAGAGCACAAACTTCACAATTGACCTGGCGTCACCGACGATTTCAGTAACTTCTCCAGCACTAACTTCTTTCGGGCTCCTCACCACGAAGACTTTAAGTTGGAAAAGCGATGAAACGGGCACTTTTATCGTCGAGCTTGGGGGTTCAGGAGTAATCGGTTCGGGGTTACAAATCGCCACGGGCACTGCGACTGCCAACACCGTCGTCAATCAAAGTATCAAAGGAACACAATTGTCATTCACAACGCCTACCCCACTCTGGATATATGTTACCGACCAATTCGGCCATACCGGTTCCTTCTCCACTAACCTTAGCATGAAACCGCTCGTAACTATTCCCGCCGGTGGTGAACTTAGGACGGTTGCCATTCGCCCGGACGGTAAAAAAGTGTACGTTGCTCGTACGGATAACAACACCGTTGCAGTAATTGACACTGATCCGCTGAGTGGAACGTATAATAGTATTATTGCCACAGTTCCAGTCGGCATACGACCGTCCGGAATCGCTGTAACACCTGACGGGAGTAGAGTCTATGTAACGAATCAGGGCAGCACAAGTATAGACATCGACAGCGTCTCTGTAATTGCCACTGCTACTGATCAGGTTATTGCCACCGCCACTCTCGGTTCAAACACTGCGCCGGGGGGGATTGCTATCACAACGGATGGGAAAAGGGCCTATTTCACGAGCTTTGCAGGGGCCATATATATTCTTGATACCGATCCAAACAGCCCAACCTACAATCTCATAACGAGCACTATCCCCAGACCATTGCTATTGTTTGGCGAAATTGCGATGACCCCTGACGGCAAAAAGGGGGTCGTAAACTGGGCTGGATTAACTGCCCATGCTGTTGATGTGCTGGACGTTGACCCATTGAGTCCAACGTTCAACACTATTACTGCCACACCAGTCCCAATCGTTTCAGGCGTAGCTGGCTATGTCGCGGCTTCGCCGGACAGCGCCTTCGCATATGCATCGGATGTAAACAACAAACTCTGCAAAATCAATCTTCAGACCTACACAACCTTGTCGTACTCAGGTACTCTGAACCTCTATGGAGGCATTGCACTTACGCCCGGCGGGCTTACCTTGCTCCAGAGCAATTACAACAGCACAATACTTCATCTTTTAACGACGCCTGATCTAAATTCTCTCGCGGAGGTTGATCTGGGTGTCAACCTTGGAAATTATTTGTTAGTTACTCCTGATGGCACAAGGGCTTATGTCGAGAGAAACGTTTTATCGGCAAATAGCGAAGTTGTGATGGTGCCATTGCAGTAATATAAATGGGGCAGTCTCATCTCAATCTTGAGTGGTGGATGAATCTCGAGGTCGTAAAAGGTCTTATAGCAGCAATGGGCCTGTTCATGCTCTGGCTGGAGAATAGCAGTCAGTAGATCCAGGCGTGTTGGAGACAACACTAAAATAGAACAGAGTATAGATATACAAATAATCAACTAATAATCCTTGATATTTTTTTATGAGAAGCAGAAAGTGTTTACACAGCTAAAAAACAAATAATCAGATGCTTAGTAATCAGTAACAATGCCGGAAAGTTTCTCTCAAACGCCGTGTCCATAAGACACCGCATACTAAAAAGAGGAGGATGTTGACATGCCAAAGTATCTATTTCATGGTAGTTATACCGGTACCGGAGTCCAGGGACTCATCAAAAATGGTGGCGGAACAAACCGGGTCAAAGCAGTTGAGAATATGCTTGAGTCGGTGGGAGGAAAGCTTGAATCCTTCTACTATGCTTTTGGTGACACTGATTATTATATTGTCATGGACCTTCCGGACAACGTTACAGCAGCATCTGTCGGTTTGGCAGTTGGGGGTAGTGGAGCAGTCGCCAATAAGACAACTGTTCTGTTGACACCGGCTGAGGTCGATGAAGCCGCTAAAAAGCAAACCAGTTACCGTGCTCCAGGGAATTAACAGATTCAAGCTTGCAAATTGAAGAAACTATTTCTGGCTTTTAAGCTTTTAAGGTGTGAGTATCGATTATCCTTGTATAATTCATGCAATTAATTTTGGACTAACTTTTCCCTCAAGTCCCCTTGGCATCCAGCCTTGGGGACTTTTTTTGCCCAATCCCCAACCCTCAAACCGAAAGGAGAAATCATCATGATCTGGCTCATCCTCATCCTCATCGCAGGCGCACTACTCATCAAACTCGGGGCACTCTCGGTATCCCACATCTGCCCAAGGCTCTCAACTCACCACTTTGCTACAATCAAATCCCCATTTAGCGCGACAGGCATTGGAATGTCAGTTGTTACTTGATTTAATTTAGTCGCCTTTTCCTCAGTTTTTTCCTTGTTGGGTGGTACTTCGTTTTTCAGAACGTAAACGAAGAGGCCATTCAGAAGTATGAACTCAGGCCATACCAGCATAGCCGTAGATGTAACATATAGGCTCAATAAGCACCTAATTGATGGCCTATGCCTTGACCATAAGAAACAAGGGTTCACGCGCACAGTTGCGTCTTTCTCTGATCTTTACAAGCGGGAGTATTCTGGCAATTATGAAGCATGGAGGCTACTGGTTGAACAAGGCGGACGCTTACCAACGGAATTTCAAAGATTGCAAGCGTTATCGTTGATGGACGAGAGAACGGCCCGGAAGGTGAAAAATGGTCGGCCAAAACCGAGTTAAAGAATTATTATATTAGATTCTGGGTCGTATCGTTTATTCGGTACGGCCTTTTTTATTAAATTTAATTAGTGTACCAAACAGTTCAAGCATACACTAAATGCAATGATTGCAGTGGCTTACCATATTGACCCCACATATTTCATCATATATCATCCATTCATCTTCTTTTCCGGAAAAAAAGAAATAACCCCGCTGGAGAAATTAACATGGAAGTATCAATTTGGATGATGAACCGAAAACAAGTGTGCCAAGCATTAGGCACGAGTTCCGCAGGCCTACACCGTGGCATGATTGACGGAAGGTATCCTAGACCATACCGCACAAGTGAGAATTCTGTGAGGTGGAAATCAGACGCGATACAGGCAACAATTGATGGTTTTACGCAAGTAACACCAGAAAACACGAAGCCAGTCGCGCCGGGATGTTTAAGTCGTGGCCGTAGCCGAGTATTTCAGGAGCAGTTAACTAATCGCGGTGGGGGTGCTTATGCCTTGGATGCCACCACCGGTAATGTGTTGACCCACCCAGCGCCGTTTAGTTGACCCACCT
>JBMOEI010000126.1:0-8072 GCA_049318985.1 Desulfuromonadaceae bacterium | reverse complement strand
GCGTTCGTTGGACAACAAGATCGTAGTCGACACAGGTGGTGGCAGGTTTCGTATGTCGCAGAGCAAGGCTAACGAATATATGTTTACACATGGCTCGAACGCAATTACTCCTCGCCCACTTACTCTCTGGCTCGAACCTGTGATTACAATCGGTGTAATGGCTCGTCTACATATGGATTACGGTTGGCCGTTAGCTTGCTTGGGTATGCAGTCGGAAGGTTGGGCATTTGACTTTGTTGTCTTTAATCCACATGATCTTGTAAATGAGTATATTGCAGGCGAAGTTAAAAAAACGGAAAAAGAGTTGGATACTTTCATAGCGAACCTTCACAAGTCATGTGATGAAGGCGATATTGATATAAAATCGCTGTCAGCGGCTCGAATAAACGCCCACAAAAAGTGGCTGGGACTGCGTCGTTGCCACGCACCTCTCTTTTGGGCACTTGGCCCCAATGGATATGGGCACATCTTTAAAGTGAATTATTCACCTGATGGTGACATTACATTGCACAAAACGACCGACGATCAGCTGTATTACTCAGCTGCTACGTAATGATTAAAATGGCAATATCCACAAAAATATGACAAGAGAAGACACCCTACAGCCATGCACCGAATCCGCAGGTAACGTAAATGATCTGATAGCATTGGCACAGATGCGTATGCCATATGGTGCTCACAAAGGAAAATTACTGATAGATCTGCCAGAACATTATGTCGTGTGGATGGCAGGAGAAGGATTTCCGAAAGGAAAACTCGGGGAGATGCTACAGACGGTGTAAGATATCAAAGTAAATGGTTTGGAATATCTCTTTGTACCGTTGCGAAATAAGTATTCTTGACAACCAAATTTTTCCGGTCTCTACGGTTCCGGTTCCGGTGTAATAATCGCTGAACCATACCGAATCGAAAATTGCGTGCTGGGTTCAATGACTCCAGAAGTATGGCAACTATGAGAACAGGATATTTCCAATTTTAAACGATAAGGGTAGGAAATAAAGGAATAGCGTAAAATTTCGGCAATGCCACCTGGAATAAATGGAATTTATACAATCAATGACCATAAATTGCATTTATTGTATAAATTGTAGGTGGACGGGCAGCGTAAAAAGAAACACCGAGTTGCTATATCCGACACGTAAATATTAAAACGGACAACCAGGGTCAACCACTACCGCTCCTGTAACAACATCCCGAAGTTCCCCAACGTACCTTGTAATTCCGCCATCACCACCTGTAGCTATATAGTTTTTATTCTCTGTAGTGGATTGAACAGGTGTTTTGAATACTGCTGGTTTCGCAATCACTTTCCCTGAAGAACTTCCCTGTATATTCGATAAAATGGCTCCTAAATCACTTTCACGGTAGTCGATCCACCATTTAGCTGAAGTTTCACCATTGAGGTTCGGTTCTATCCTCTTAAAGACAATCGGATCTGCAGTTTTCCACCTACTGAGTCTCTCAGTTCTTTTGGATTTTGCCCACGCAATCTGTTTGGGTGATCCTTTTAGTTCTGCCAGCATAAAAAATAACCTCAAGTAATTTCCGCAATTGAAGCTTTTGAATACTTCATTTGAGGTGATAATACAATGTGAAGTGACATTATTTCTTTGTTAAGCCTGCAATATTAAGCTTTTACTGATTATTTCAAATTATGGCACACCCGATGCAATATACCAGGCATGAGAGTAGCCCGTAGAGTGAGCAAAGGAGTGGTTATGAAACGGCTAATTCTGGTGGCAATGTTATTACTTATGACGATGATTACTGGATGTGGTAGTGAAATATCGGTAGCGTTACCCATTGTTTTCTACGATTCTCCACCCACTATTACCACTTACCGCCATACACAAGATGTGGTGAATTCATATGTTGATGGTACAGTGGAGTTCTATGCGCCTGACAATGACATAACCAGTATCACAATCACAGTGGTTAATTCCAGAGGAACAGAAATTGAACACACCGTCACTTCCCTCAGTGCATTTGCTGGCAAAACTACAGGAGTAATCTCCTTTTCGATTGACTACATAAACTACCGCCCTGATGACTATACTTTCACAATATACCTGACTGATCGTGCAGGATATATGTCAAATCCGGTTTATGGGTCATTCGGGGTTTAAAATATGGTGTGTTGCATGGGAATACTGATCTGAACCAAATCCCACGCATAGCCGCAGTAAAAATTGCAGGATATGTATAAAAAGCCCACCAAGTTCATTCCAAGCCGGTCGGATAAGGTGTTGCTAAAAGCATACAAGAATAGGCAGATACAGTTCGTATTCTGTCTATTCTTGTATAGGTGTCCGGTTTTTGTCATGTTTGCAAAATATCATTAAATAAAGTCGGGATAGTGGTTAATCCCATCCTCATAGCCGGAGTTTTTTTGTCTTTTCCGACTTCCACAAAATTGTAAAACACCCTGAAAATATCCAAGATTGTGCCAACTATGGCAGGATTGTATGGGCTGTACCCGAACCATTTTCGTCCTTCGGCGCTCGCGCTAGCTATAGGCCTCTCCAAAAGTGATAGTCTTCTCCTGATTTGCATAAAGAACCGATCAATACCATGTAGAGTCGCCTTGCTATAGAGGTTTGCCAAATGATCATCGTCATAAGCACAATCTTTTAAATCCGTCAGCCAACAAATGGCTTTTTCCGGTTCACTCATGTCAGGGAATGGGTAAAACAACCATCTGTCATGCCATTTACCAATATCTACTAGCTCCAGCAGTCTTTCCTTTATAACAATATGCCTAAGATCGTAATCCGTTAAGGGCTCATACGCTGCACTTGTCGCCCGAAAATCCGCTAAGTCTCTTTCGCTCTGTGCTTTAAGGTTCCGCTTCTGGTTAATGGTTAAGTCTGTGTTGACGTGAACATAGAAAGCATCACACCGTTTGGAGAGGACATCCGTCCAGAAGGCTGAAAGGCAGGCGGCTCTGATTCCGGATTCCTGGTCCAGAAAGAACCGGATCTTTTCTGTGTTCGCCAACAGGCTCCGCAGGAAGAAGAAATGCCCATATAGTGTATAATCCGAATGGATCTGCATCCCTTTTGGAGGAAGCATTGTTTCTATTGTTTGGACATCAGGATCTTCAACATCTTCACGCAGGTCTGTTACAGAATAACCATCTTCAATGGTATCGCGCAGTCTTTTCTTCTTTGCTCGTTTAGCCAGAGATTTGTCAATCGAGTCTCGGTAGTCACTTTCAAGCCAGACTCGGGCATAACGGCGAAAAGACGATCTGATGTCACAGTCGCCAATCAGCTTCGCGTCAGCCTCTACTTTTTCAGCGTCAATCAGAGCATCAAAATTTACGTGAATACCAAAGACATAGCTGGTTTTATTGTCGGCACTGCCCAAAGCGCTTAGGACAATGTTCCTTTTATCATCAGCATGCTTCCAGTTGATAGAATAATCCTGCCGGTCTACTGAAATATATAACCTTGGGATTTTCATGCTGTGGAGCTTTCTCTCGTGAATTGCTGCAAAAGCCAGGCATTGCTTGTGGATAAAGTTAATCTTTCGGTAAAGAGTATCAACTGTGTCGAGTCAGCAGACATGGGCATATACAACACCTGCCATTTTAGATGTGCCTACTGTTACGCCAACTTCAATGAGGGAATGATTGAGAGTAACTGTCAGAAGCATTATACGGATAGTCCCTCACTTCTTGGACGGCATGAGGGGCATGTGGAAATTCAGACATCACTGACAAGAAAAAAGAAATGCGGCGGATGTCAGCAAAATCTTTTTTAGGCGGTAAGTCGAGTTTCTGGGAGTTTTGGCAGTAGACAAAAATGATGGTCAGGAGTGGTGGTGGAATTTGTTGCAATTGCTATTTTTTCTTAGCTTTAGCAGAGCAGATTCCGCTTGTGGGCACTTTAGCCATAGTAGATTTTGCCACTTGCTTCAATTTGTCGTTCCAATATTCGATGTACGCCAGATAACCTTTTTCTGTCGTCAAAAACTGCATGTGCTGGCAAGGCCCCAATTTATAACCTGGAATCTTTTCCAGCCCAAGTCTACGTGCCTGTTCAGTTCGATGGTTGCCGTCAATTACGTTAAAACGACCGGGTGAAATTTCTGCCAAAATAATCGGTCTGGAAACGTCTACTGTTGCCAGATGATCTTCGGTGAATGTTGAAAAACCTGTGCTGTAATCCTTGACCAGCACATCTTCACAGGCGATGTTATCAAGGTTTTGCTGAATATACTCGGCCATTTTTGTAATATTGAAAATAAAGAACCCGTTAGGGTACATTTCATCGCCGTCATCAACCGGGAATGGGATGAAGCCCTTATCAACCTTCAACTTGTTTGTTTTCAAAGTGGTAGCTAACAATTAATACTCACTCCTCAGTGATAAACAGCTTTACTCACCTGCCATTAAATAAGGTTGTTTTTCTCAGTAGCGCACCTTCAAAATCCGCAATTACAGTTTAGCTGGCTGTCCGGTAGACGAAATAACACTACTCCACAACCGACCAGTTGGATCAATCTTCTTCCGACTGCTCGTTGCCAGAGTTATAGGTACATGAACAAATTGGTGGTTCCAAAATCCTACTACCATGTTAGTGCGTCCCGCCATACCCGCATGCACTGCGTTGTGGCCAAGTGACAAGCAGAAAGTAGTATCATGCGGATTCGCTGGCTGGCTTCGGATTGTATAGCTCGGATCAATATATTTCAGAGTCATTTCGACACCGATCTCTGAAAAATGAGCAATTATTTTCTCTTTGAGGAAAACCCCGATATCTGAAAGTTTAGTATTTCCGGATGGATCAACCTGGTTTGAAGCCGTCATTAGCTCTTGTCCCGCACCTTCAGCAACAACAATTACCGCATGGCCTCGTTGTCGGATTCTTTTTTCAAGATCAGCGAGTAAGCCTTGCAATGTAAAAGATGCTTCCGGAATCAGGCAATAATTAACCTGACAATCAGCCATCGCCGTATAAGCGGCAATAAAACCGGAATCTCGCCCCATCAACTTAACAAGGCCAATCCCGTTGCGAGCTCCGAGTGCTTCAGTATGTGCAGCATAGGTTGATCTTCGTGCTTCTGACACAGCTGTTTCAAAGCCGAATGTGGTTTGCAGGTAGGATATATCATTGTCGATGGTTTTCGGAATGCCGATGACACTTATTGATTTTCCTTGTCGACCAATTTCTTCCGCTATTTTAGACGCACCTCTCAGCGTCCCGTCACCGCCGATGGTAAACAGAATACCAATTCCGAGTGCCGAAAGTGTTGATACCATCTCCTCTGGATCTTGATGGCCTCGTGATGAGCCAAGTATGGTCCCACCTGATTCTCCTATGCGGCTGACAAGTTCTGTGGTCAGTTTGAGAGGTTCATGACCGTAGTGGCTAACGAGCCCTTCATAGCCATAACGGAAGCCGTAGATATTCTGAACGCCGTAATGGTGGTGCAGGCTCATCACTATGGCGCGGATTACGTCATTCGTTCCTGGACAAAGCCCCCCACAGGTAACAATGCCGCAGGAAATCGTAGATGGATTGTCAAAGAATATCTTCTGACGAGGACCTGCAACCTCAAATGATAACGGTTCGATATTGTTGGCAGCACGTTGTTGAATTTCGCCAACACTTGAATGATAGAGAAGACGCTCGTAGCTATCACAGAAGCAGAGACTCTGCATTGGTGACGGATACAGAGTTTCTCCAAGGCATTGGGTTTCAAAATCTTTCAAGGTTAAGTGTTTGCTCGACATATTGTTCCTTTAGGTGACTGGCATAAGGGTACTCGCTGTGGTCCACTATTTCTTCTTGGCTTTGGCCGGTTTTACCGCAACAGGAGGTTTTACAACGGCCTTGTCCGCTTCTTTAGTCTCAGGTTTTTCCCTACAGAATCTTTTACAAACATCCAGATCTTTGAGGGTCTTGCCAGTGGTAAACTTGCCGACTCTTTTTGCCTCGATCTTGAGGGCTTTGCCTGTTTGTGGGTTTCTGCCTGTACGTGCGGATCTCTCAACTGAGGAAAAAGTGCCGAATCCAATCAGAGTGATTTTGCCACCGTTAACCAGTTCCTCTGTTACTGCACATTGAAATACGGCTAATGCTGATTCTGCCTGGGCCTTGGTCAATTTTGCTTTTTCAGCAATTCTTGCTATGAGCTCTGTCTTTGTCATGGTACGTACCTCCTGGTTGGTTTGAAATGCAATTGCAATGCACGGATAATACTTGAAACTATTTAGTCCGGCAATCCATATTGACATCAATACTCAGTCAACAGCCGTAAAAACTAATGTCGAATCCAGAAGACAAATGGCTTTTGATAAGACACTTGTGCAGGTCTGATCAAGTTTTTGGCTGACAAAAAGGCAGGAGATGCGAAAGAACGCTGGTGTCCCAGCAAACACTGAAGTAGCAAAGGCTCCTACGATAGCTAAAAAAGGCTCCTGCTACAAAACCAGTTGTGAAAGCCAAAATCAATAACCGCATGTATAAAAGCCCACCAAAGATCCTATCCTCTGGTGGGCTTAATTTTTTACAACACGAAAATCTTCTAGCTTCCTATCTAAACGTGCATTTCTGACGGAACAAATAAAATCACAAGTGTATACCCTGAAAATTAACACCAATTTCTGAGGAATTCTGGCTGATTACCTTGCAAGAGTACTTGGCAAGACATAAATCAGGTTTGTCACAAAGCATCAGGTCACACTCGTCACCAACGTGCAATTTGCTTAAAACGTCACCTTCAACGCTTATTAGTGCTCCACCAATCGAAATGTTTACCAACTTTGCGTGATAATTGTTGCACTCAAAATTCAGAGTACAGGGCGAATAGCAGTCCACTCTCAAATTCTTTCGGCTTCCCATAGAATTTACCTCAGTTCCTGTTAGTACTATACACTGTGAATGAATCAATTCAATGAGATACAGCTAAAACCTGCATCAACAAAAAAACCCTCACCGATCTTCTGGCAAGGGTCTAGTTTTAATTCGGATTCTTTTCTACTTCTATATCCGATTCATGTAGCGAATCGGTTTCGTTTGCATCTTATTTCTGGAAATTGCAAGGCGGAGTATCATCTAGCATGGCACATTCCTTCTCCTGCTGATCTATGCTTCTCCGATCTGCGTCAAATATAACATTCCGAATCCAATAAAACAGTCTATGAAATATTATTTTAGGAGAGTAACATGTGCTAGTTGAGTCTTGGCACTATACGATCCACAAATTATGGAGTTTGTTTTGTAGTTTCCTTCCTGTACTTCTCATAATCATCATAGCTCATATTTGCCCTATCCAGACATTGCTGTATTTGTGTCTGGTTCGGATTGTCATAACATTGCCTTCGTTGTTCATCCTGGAAACCAATGCCCTCCTCGTGATTGTTATGGTTTCATCATAAAGGAGGACCTCCCCCATCTAGCGACCTATGGGAATATTTATTTTTGTTTTGAAAAAATAAAAACTGCAGCACCGTCTGACGCTCTATTAAGGCGTATATTCATTTCATACACATACAGATATTGTGTGATTTGCTCTAATATCACGAAATTATTGAGTAAATGTTTGTAGCAGCCAAGAGTTGGTATCAATAATTCATACAACTGGAGATACAATTTCATTGGATTTTAAGAGTAGCAATCAGGATAAAAATAAAACCGTGAGTAATACAAGCTAGTTACAACATTAATTATCTAATAAATACAACTTGGCACTGCCAGTGCAGTACATAAACACAACAGCAATCAAATTCAAAAATACTCAAAATAGGAGGATGTCATGAGAGCACTAATCACCACTATCGTAGGAACTTTGGCACCAGTAACAGCATTTGCAGCAGCATCAGGAGTACGTGAAGATAGCAGTGGGATTTTTGTCTGGGTATTTTTAGGATTTTGCGCACTGATAGTTGTAGCACAGGTAATCCCGGCAATATTGTTGATGACTGGTATGGTTAAAGGGGTTGTATCAGTAGTAAGAGACGAAAAAGTTGAAGCAGCTGCTAAAAACTAAACAAAAAGGGGGGATACATGGTGCCACCACCGGTAATGTGTTGACCCACCCAGCGCCGTTTAGTTGACCCACCT
>JBMOEI010000125.1:0-8229 GCA_049318985.1 Desulfuromonadaceae bacterium | reverse complement strand
AACGTTTTGGTTCAGATTCTCTCAGCGTCCTCTGCGCCTCTGCGTGAAATGCTTTTAAGGCTGTCTCTCGCAGAGTCGCAGAGATGCGCAGAGAAAGGCAAAGTCTTACATCTCCTTGGGTAACCCAACGACCTTAATCTTTTTTTTGTTTAGATTCTCTCCGCGCCCTCTGCGCCTCTGCGTGAAATGCTTTAAAAGGCTGTCTCTCGCAGAGTCGCAGAGATACGCAGAGAAAGGCAACATCTTACATCTTTTTGGTTAACCCATTGTTTTTTGTTTAGATTCTCTCCGCGCCCTCTGCGCCTCTGCGTGAAATGCTTTAAAAGGCTGTCTCTCGCAGAATCGCAGAGATACGCAGAGAAAGGCCAAATCTTACATCTTCTTGGGTAACCCAATGTTTTTTGTTTAGATTCTCTCAGCGTCCTCTGCGCCTCTGCGTGAAATGCTTTAAAAGGCTGTCTCGCAGAGTCGCAGAGATACGCAGAGAAAGGCAAAATCTTACATCTCCTTGGGTAACCCAACGACCTCAATCTTTTTTTTGTTTAGATTCTCTCAGCGTCCTCTGCGCCTCTGCGTGAAATGCTTTAAAAGGCTGTCTCTCGCAGAGAGCGCTGAGATACGCAGAGAAAGGCAAATTTTGGATAACCACGTGACAAAAACGACACGTGTTATTTTTTTGTCCGCAATCTCCATGTGAGACGAAATCTCATATTGAGATTTTAATGATCAGTATCTGGTATTCAAGTAGCTGAATTAAAGAAGTAATTTTTTTGAAATAAATTGGCACGTATATTGATACTCAAGTAAAATTATTGTGGACTAAAAATATCTTCTATTAAACGAACCACTATTTTTGCTGAATATGTTTACCAACGACTCCTGACTTTCGGGAGTCAAACCACACGAGGAGGTTCATATGAGAACCAGAAGTAGTACCACCAAGCGGTTACTCAAGCTCGTCGCCGGTATTTCGGCGATGGCAATGCTTGCAGTCCCCGCGGCGTTTGCTGCCAACTCAGAATTCCTACCGGCATTCTCTGTTGAAACGCTGACGCCTTCTTCTCAGGCTGCACTGGCCTGGAAGAACGTAGCACCCAATGCATTGGCGGGGTATTATACCTACATGCCCCTGACCGCCGCTGATGCGACCCTGGCCGGTTTCCCGGCCGCAGCCAACTGTGCAGTGGCAGGGCCGACCGGCTCCGACTGCTACATCATTACAGCCAAGAAACTGCTCCAACCGATGTCGTTGGACTTTCTTAAGCATCCTGCTGTAATGCCGGATCTTGTCGCATTGGGCAGTCCCAACCTCTTCCCCGGTCCCGGCCTGATCAGGGCAGACGGCGTTACCCCCTTCGTCGATACGTCGACGCTGACCAGCACCCTGGCAAGTGCAGGCAGCATGACGCTCGCCTGGGGCTACGGCTCCGGCGGTGTTTCATGGCAGCCTTACGGCGCCACCGGCCCGACGCTGACCCGTGGTAATGCACCGGTCGTGTTTCAGAACACACCCATCGGCCTGACAACCTTCAAGACTGATAACACAGCTGTTGAGGGTGCCGGCGTTACCGGTATCTGGCACTTCCCGGCCCCGACCATCAAGGGTACTTCCAACCGTCCGGTCAACGTACTCTGGCTGCATGAGGTCCCCAATGAGAAGCCGCTCGGTCTTGACCCCACGGTCGACTGCGGTACGGCGGCTCATCTCTGCTACCCCTACAACCGTATTGTTCTCCATGTTCACGGCGCCCACGTCGGCCCCGAGAGTGACGGCCTTGCCACATCGTGGTTCTCTCCCGTCTACGCGCTTACCGGCGGCCGCCTGAACGGTGAAGACAATTTCCTCGCTGGTGCCAACTCCTGGAACAGCTACCAGTTCAAGACAGTACAGAACGTTGCCGGGACCATTCCTGCTCCGTATCTTAATCTCCCGATCTACAACTACCCGATGACGCAGCCGGCCGGTACCATCTGGTATCACGATCATGCCATCGGTACCACCCACCTGAACACCCAAATGGGTATGGCAGGTTTCTTCCCGGTTACTGACGCGGTTGAGATCGCCCTGCAGACTCCGACTCCCGCCGTACCAGCAGGCCCCGGCGGAATACCTGCTGCAGTTGCGGCTGCACCGGCCATTCTCCCCACCGGTAATCCGACGTTCTCAACCTATGATGTCGGTCTCGCCCTGCAGGACCGTCATTTCGACGTCAACGGCAAAATGGCCTTCCCGGACATCGCTGTTTATGACAAGAACGACCCCAACTGCGTATTCGACGCTAACAACAACGCCCTTCCCGGTACCTGCACCCGTCTGCACTGGATGAAGAAGATCAATCCGGTATCGCCAACCGACCCGCAGCCGGCAGTACATTTTATTCCTTACGTAGCCGGCGCACCTGAACTTACCGTTGGTAATCTGTCATATGCACTTAACTTCCCGGCCGGTTGCCAGGTGAACCTCGTCAACACTCTGGAAAACGTTGCCGGTGTCGATCCGTTGACCGGCGCTCGCATTCCATTCACCCAGTGCGCTCCCTTTCCTGCAACGAGCGCCACTCTCGAATACTTCGGTAATATGCCGGTTGTCAACGGCGTAACCTATCCTGTTTACGACGTCGAGCCGACCGTATACCGCTTCCGTTTGATTGGCGGTACCGACTCCCGTACCTGGATCGCACAGCTGGTCAAAAGCACAGCCGTGGCCAATATGGTCAGCTGCGGTGGCTATGATGCAGTAAACGAAGTGTACGGCGCCCCGAACGGTTGTGCAGTATATCCGACCAATTCGATCGTTCCGTTCTATCAGGTCGGCACAGAGCAGGGCCTGTTGAAAGCTATGGTCAAGCGTAACGAGCTCGATATCATGGGCGGCGAGCGTATTGACGTCCTGGTCGACTTTACCGCTCTTGGTGGACAGACGATCATCATGAAGAACCTGGGTGATGACGCCCCTTACTCCGGCCGTTTCGACTTTGATAACATCACGCTTCGTCAGCCGACCTCAGTGGAAATCCCTGAGATCATGAAGTTCAGAGTAAGTGCAGCTCCTGTTGCGGCCAGCGCACAAACCCCGGCTAATGGCGTAGTGCTTACCGGCGTAAAATATGATGTTCCTTCCGGGTATACAGCAGCATTTCCTGCCGTTACCGATATGGCGCAGCTTACTCCAACCATAACCAGAACCATCGCCCTGATCGAGATCACCGACCAGTATGGCCGTACCATGCCGACCATTGATGCTCGTGGCTATGTTCCTCCTGGTATCCGTACCACAGAAATTATGCAGCAGAATGTTCCTGAGCGCTGGGATATCGTCAACACCACTGTTGATGCACACCCGATGCACATTCATCAGGTCGCCTTCCTGCCGCTTAATCGTCAGGCGCTTGCTCTCAACCCGGACGGAAGCCCCGCAGCGACCGACTTCAAAGCAGCATTCAACAATGGTCTTACTTACTTTGGTGTTCCCGAAGATTTCACTGATGCGTTCCGTCAGCAGCATGTATTCACACCATCACAGTATGCTGTTGCTGGGCAACCGATTACTGTTAACGCCTATGACGCCGGTCTGAAAGATACTATTCAGATCCCGCCCGGTTATGTTTCCCGTAACAATATCGTCTTCGATATTCTGGGCGACTACGTATGGCATTGCCACATCCTGTCACACGAAGAACATGACATGATGCGTCCGTACCGCATAACCAATGCTCCAATTATGCCGTCTCCGGTATTTACTGTTGGTGCCGAGGCTAACGGATCTGTTCCCATCACGATTACACCGATGGCTGCTCCAGTTCCGGTTGCTACACAGTACGTTGTACAGTACCGGAAAGTTGGTGCCACATTCTGGGAGACCAACGGTCAGTCAACTGCTACTCAGTCGGTAAATATTACTGCGACCGGTCCCGGCACTTACGAGTTCCGCGCTCAGATCATCGAACCGGCTCTTCAGACGGTTCGCGCCATGTCCCGTCCGGACAGTCTCTGGGTAACCAGCGCGACTCAGGTTACGTTCAGCGGTGTCATAATTGCCACCAACCCCACACTGCCATCCGGCGTAGTGGGTGCCGCATACACCACGACCCTGACAGCTACAGGCGGTACCGGAGTGTACACATGGGCAGTACCAGTGACTCCACTCGGCAACGCCCTGCCTCCAGGCTTCGCCCTGTCGGCAGCCGGAGTATTGACCGCTGCTCCTGCTACTACAGCTGGAACATATACATTTGACATTACAGCTACTGATACATCAGTGGTACCTATTGTCGATACACAGACGTTCACTCTGGTTGTGGGAGCAGTACAACCGTTCTCATTTGTTACGACATCACCGCTGACACCTTATACACTGGGTGCCGGTGTCTTCACCCCTGTTACATTTACTGCACAGGGCGGCAATCCTGCCTACACGATCACACTGAATCCAGGTAGTATTATTCCTCCTGGTCTGACACTGACAGGCGCCACTTTGGGCGGTACACCTACCACTGCCGGAACATATACATTTACTATGAGAGCAACTGACAGCTCACTGCCATCGGCAGCGTTCATCACTCAGCTGTTCAGCCTGACGGTAAATGCAACACCGGCACTTTCCATCACAACTGCACAGGCTCTGCCGGCATACACAATCGGCAGCGGCGCTTTCAGCGTCACCTTTGCCGCAACTGGTGGTAATGGTGCGTACACCTGGACAGACAGACCTGACCTTGGCAGCAACCTGCCTGCAGGCACAACCCTGAGCACAGCCGGCGTATTGTCCGGAACACCTGCAGCAGGAACATATCTGCTCGCAGTTCAGGTTATGGACAGCTCTTCACCAATCCCGGCACAAACAGCTGTGAAGATATTCTTCCTGACTGTTAACCCTGCAGTTGCTCCAGTAGTTACAGCTCCGGCTAACACTACTGTAGTTGCTGGCGTATTAATGACACCTGTTACATTTACTGCATCAAATGCCAATGCAAAAACATGGAGTCTGACAGGAGCTCCTGTCGGTCTCAGCATTGATGCTGCCGGTGTACTTTCCGGTTCCGTTGCTGCTGCTGGAACGTATAACTTCACCGTAATTGCAACTGATAATGTCACTGCTGTGGCTGGTAATGTTGGGTATACTGTTGTTGTGACTTCTAGTTTACCAACTTCACCAACTTCACCAACACAGGTCGGTCCAAGGGGGAATGTAAGCTTAACGCCTACATATACCTTTACTGCAGTGCCGAATGCCACAGCCTATTACATCTACCTTTGGAACAATACGATCGGTTCAGGTGGAGGTACCACCTACGCTCCTTCTGCTGGAGGTTGTGCATCAGGGACTGGTAATTGCAACATGGTGCAAGGCACACCACTTGTTAGTGGTCATACATACTCCTGGTATGTCTATGCTACGAATGCAGCAGGCTTTAGTCCAGACGGTACTTTTATGGTTATCTACCCAGTTAGTGCTGCTGCGCCTGCAACTCCAGCTCAAATCAGCCCTCAAGGAACTGTTGTAGGTTTACTTCCTACCTACACCTTTGCCCCATCACCGGGGGCTAATTCCTATTCTATCGAGCTTTGGGATAATACTTCAAGCTCAGGGGTAACCACTACTTATCTCCCCGCAGATGGAGGCGTAGCCTGTGCTGCAGGAACCGGTAATTGCAACATAGTTCAAGCGACTCCACTGTTAGTTGGGCATACTTACTCATGGTATATAACCGCAGCAAATGCGGCAGGTTCCAGCCCATTTACCCATCTGGTATTTACGGTTCAATAGATTGGTAGCAAAATACGAGTTAATTATATATTAACTTAAGAAAAAATAGCCTCGCAGAAATGCGAGGCTATTTTTTTTAGCGCCGTACAGACACTCGTAATATCAGGGTGCAAGCCCCTGTCGCAATTTGATGGATGTGAAGTGAGCAAAGCCAAAGGGCTAAATCAGTAATGGAGGTCTAGATGAAGGGTGGAGCAAAACCCGTGACCAGATTAACAAGAATCTGGTATGAGGTCTGCCAGGTCGGACAATCGGCCCATAAATTGAGAAGTCCATATCCATCAAGAACCTAAGTGGTAATCTGACTGGTGTACGGAGAAAGTACTTAAGTTTACAAAGAAAAGCCCTGCGTCATGGATTGCAGGGATTCAGCGAAAAGCATAAAAGTCGGGAAAAAAGCCAGTCTCGGGCGATAGTCTAATGAAGTTTAAAGTTTTTGGGTGCCGGTTACTCGCCTTTCGATGATACAGGACGAGACAACCCTGCGGCACGTTGCCAGTTCTACGTTTGCCGCAGCTTGTTTTTCTCGGCGAGTTGATCCGTGACCGGATTACTCTGGCATCATCTCGATGAATTTTATTGGGAGGATGCTCTGATTGACGACGAAGTCACCGCCCACGGAATATTGCGGTATGTGCGCTAAGACAGACTGACCTTCCCCCTGAATACGTGCCGCTGCACAACAGAGATAATGAGTCTCCTCTCCTTACCGACGATTGATTGAGTCATGGTATGTCGAATATATATAGTTGGAAGTCTCATGGGCATATGACCGCCTGCGTACACTTGGTTTTACTGGCAGCTACGTAAGAGGTCACATTTGGATAAAAATGAGGAGTTGAACTTTGCCAAAAAAACCTAGGAGTCTGTCGGGCTTGAGATTTTGACCAAACATTTTCCTGTTAGTTGATTCTGCTTGCCAGCTCTGATCAGTCATCCGTTTCTGTTTCGATACGCGAATTGGTTCCAGTGTACTTTTATGATCCGGTTTTTCAGCTTTTGCTTGCAGTTTTTGTTCTTTCTCAAGCCATTTTCAAGCTATGCATCCTTTTGATGTTGTATGCCATGCAGGCAAGGTTCCATTCTCCCGATACCGATTCTTTGCCACGCAGCATGAAACCACGGAATCCCATCACCGCCTTGATTACGCCAAAGACTGGCTCTGAGGTTACCTTACGAAGTGCGTATATTGCCTTGCCAGCCTTGGTTTTTAATCGGTGCTTCATTGTGGTTACGGAATCAGCATCATCAGGCAGTGGTGGTGGTTCCTTGAAGCGTTCCCACAGTGACCGGTTGTGGCTTTGGCGATCGACAGCGATATATGGCGTTATCTTTTCACCGACGCAGGCATTGACATTGGTCTCACTGAAGTAACCGCTGTCGGCAAGTAACTCGGTGACGGTTCCAAGTTGCTTTGATAGGACTGCCAGGTTTTTCAGCGTTGGTTCCAGTTCCTGCTTGTCGTTGGACTGCTGAGTTATATGGGCTGTTACGATCAGCTTTGATTTTGTATCAACAGCAGCCTGGGCATTGTAGGTCTGTTCAAAACCGCCACCAGATACTGGCATGATACGGGATTCTTCATCGGTTAAGTTGACCTGGTCTTTGGTATTCGGCCCCGCTGCTGGTGGTTTGGGTTGCTTACCTTTCGGTTTCTTGCCGGTTTCTTCAGCCTTCTATGCCCGAGCAGTGACCTTTTCTTCGTACACGGCCTGTTCACGTGTGTGCCGTTCAGTGGCACGACGTTCGATTTCGGCTTTGGCTGCAGCGATACCGGCAAGACGCTGTTCACGACGCTGAAGTTCTTCGGGAACGTTCATACCATCCGGAATGTCAGCTTTATCGGCTGATTCGGCTTTCTTGAGAAGCTCTGCAACTTCTGCTTTCAGCTGTACTTCCAGTTTGCAGGCATACTCATAACTCAGTGCTTTGTGCTTGGATGCATTCGCCTTTACCTTGCTGCCATCCAGACTGACACTGCCCAGCTTCAGCATGTTCATCTGACGAGCAATCAGCAGAATCTGAACGAATAGACCGGAAAGCTCTTTCAGGAACCGCTTCCTGAATGTGGCAATGGTGTCGTGATCAGGATGACGGTTTGCTGCAATGAACCGAAATGCCACTGAGTCATAGGTGCTGCGTTCCAGTTTCCGACTGGAAAATACACCAGTAGAGTAACCGTAGAAGAGAAGCGCCAGCAGCATAGCAGGATTGTAAGGCTGGGAACCACGACCGGCATATGATGCTTTCAAAGAACGCAGGTCGAGCTGTTCTACAATCTCGACGACAAACCGGGCCAGATGCCCTTCGGGCAACCAGTCCTGCACTGATAGTGGCAGGAGATACAGTGTCTCTCGATCCACCTCTAAAAACTTGGGTTCCATGCACGCCTCCGACATCTAACCACTGCCACCACCGGTAATGTGTTGACCCACCCAGCGCCGTTTAGTTGACCCACCTAA
>JBMOEI010000124.1:0-8598 GCA_049318985.1 Desulfuromonadaceae bacterium | reverse complement strand
CAATAGTGAGGTTGTCTCGTAATACCGGTTCATCTTCAACTATGATGACCTGTGGTCTGGGCTCCATGCTATCTGCCATACTCGGTCCTTCTGAAAAGTTTAGTCATCATCAAAGGATCAGAGCAAACACTGAACTGTAATAATCTCCATAGTTATATTTCACCCCGGAATAAAAAACGACTGATTTGCTGAAGTAACCTTATCAAATCGGGGTTCGAGATGCAACGGAACGGAACATACATAAGCTTCTTACCGGTTTTCCATTACGCATATGCAGAGAGTCTGCTGCCTTTGAAAAACTGTTTAATTCGAATACAGCAAGCAATGTTTTCAGATATTGAGTTTCCATGTAAAGCATGTTGAGCCGCAGACCGCCCCGACATCCTTACCGGCTTGGATAGATAAGATTACCTCTCGCGTCCCTTTTTTTAAGAGAAGTGCGACGCCCGGAAAATGATCCAACAACAATTGTTGCAACCCCCGTCCGCTCAAATTGTTATCTTCACCCACAAGCTCTAACCGTCGCAGTCATACTCAGTTTATCAAAGCCCTTCGGGGCTATTTCTGATTAAGCAGGTGCGACAGACCAAAGGCGTGATTAGGCAATAATATGTGAGGTAGGTATCCTGGCAGTTTGTGGGAAGGACTGCCACCGGAAACAATAGTCAAGAAATTCAGAAAATATTTAATTAATCCGCCAGATGCTCCCGTCATAAAAACGGCTAAGTAATTGGTATTTCAAGCAGAGTAATATTTCCACAAAAAATGTGGATAACCCTGTTGAAGCTGTGGATATGTTTCAAAAATGTAACGGAAAGACAGGTGTTTTATCGATTTGCACATTGAATAGTCAGAGCATGTAAGTGACTGTATTTACGTGTCAATAGTTATTTTGTCCTGTCTTTAATTAATTCAAAAGCAGCCTGATTTCTGAAAAGCTAAAAAATAGGCACTATATCAGCTACTAACGAAAAAACATGTTAATTCCGGGCAGATCATCACGGGCTGTATTGTTGTCACACGCCATCTAGATCAATGCAGACGGGAAAAAACAGCCTGCTAATCCTCCTGGTGTATAATTGAGCTTCGCCAGTTAAATGCCTCAAGTTGTGCCTGCAGCAATTGATCGAGAGAGACCCCGCACTGGCCAAGAAGGGTCGTTACCTCAGCAAAATCGGTCACCTCAAGCCTTTCTGTCAGCAGCAACATCTTACCAAGTCTCCCTTCCCGCTTTAACAGAGCAGAACTTACATCATCCGTCAGGTTAAGATTGGCAATTATCTCCTCCATCGGTGTTTCAAACAGCACATCAAGCAGAGAAAGAATTCCGACCATAAATGCTGCCTCGGCCTGCTCATCACTGGCAGAACGACCGGAAATCTGCCGCAACATGATTTCCATGAGTCGGCCGCGAACGGCAGCCATTTCAAGCAACGGATGATTCATGCTGCGTGAATCATGACCGGCAAACAGGGACAACTGGGTCCAGCGGCGAAGGTGGTTTAAGCCGAGGAGGAGAATTGCGTGTCTCAATGTTTTGATTTTTTCACGCATGCCAAGCGCAACCGAATTTACCAGTTTCAGCAGATTATACGAAAGCCCCGGGTTTTCCTTAAAGGTTATTTCGATCATTTCGATACTGGCGCCCATCGTCAACTGCTGCAGCAGTTTAAGAAGCGCCATTCCTGAAACATCAATCTTGCGCCGGTTGAGGACAACCGGTCGGGCAAAGAAGTACCCCTGAAACATATCAAAGCCGAGGTCGTAACAGATTTGAAACTGTTCGATTGTCTCAACCTTTTCAGCCAGAAGTTTGACAGGAAATTTTCGTAACTGCCTGACTACGTTCCGCAGTTCATCCATCCCGGTCAAAAGAATATCTATTTTAATAATATTGACGATGTAATAGATGTCTGCATTTGATTCATCGTACACATGATCATCAAGTGCCAGTAAAAACCCCTTCTCCTTCAATTCACGACAACGCTCTATAACCTGTTCATCAAGCTGAATTGTCTCAAGCAACTCCAGTACTGTCTGGCCGGCCGGCAGCAGCTCCAGCATTTCAGAGAACAACAGCCCGTGGGGAATATTCATAAAACCTAATTTACCGCCCAGGACCTCGATAATACCAAAAGAGCCAAGAGCAAGCGTGATCACGCTCGAACTGGCGTGAGAATAGTTGTTAAAGACCGCATGATCTATATCAGCCGAACGGAATAAAAGCTCATAGCCGATGATTTCCTGATTACGGTCAAGTATCGGCTGGCGTCCTAAAAAGAATTTTTCCGAGTGGGTAGGCATAGTAACCTGAATTACAGTGTTGAGACTGATTCACTTTAAAAATTAATAACGACGGCATAATAACAGAAGTATTGCAGAGTTCAAGTGTCATAATTCCGGCTTCTTCTTTACATTCGCGTGCACGCCATGATAATAGCCTTGTACAATTTACGTCCTGGAACCCTTGGAGCGACCTTATGAAACGCAAAGCTATTGCCCTCCTCTCCGGAGGTCTCGACTCAACTCTGGCTGTGAAAATGATGCTTGATCTTGATATCGACGTCGAAGCCCTCAACTTCACCTCGCCATTTTGCACCTGTACCGGCAAAAACTCCGGCTGTAAATCTGAAGCTGTCCGTGTTGCACAGGAGTACGGCATTCCTATCAAGGTAGTGCATAAAGGCCTGGATTATCTCGAAATAATTCGTAATCCGGTGCATGGCTACGGGAAGGGAGTCAATCCATGCATCGACTGCCGTATCTATCTACTTAAAAAAGCCAAAGAATACATGCTTGAAAGCGGAGCGGATTTTGTGTTTACCGGAGAGGTTCTTGGTCAGCGACCAATGAGCCAGAGACGGGACACTCTGCGGGTAATCGAGAGGGAAAGCGGGCTTGAGGGTCTGCTGTTACGTCCTCTTTCGGCCCGTCATTTTAAACCGACAATACCGGAAAACGAGGGGTGGGTGGATCGCGACAGGCTGTTGGCAATAGAAGGGCGGTCACGCTCGGTACAGATGCAGATGGCTGAAGATCTTGATGTAAAAAACTATCCATGCCCGGCCGGTGGCTGCCTGTTGACGGAAGTGTCTTTTGTTCCAAAAATCAAGGATGTCTTCGCACATTCGGAAGAGCTGAATCTACGTGACTTCAGATTGTTAAAGACAGGCCGCCAATTCCGTGTCGGTCCACATACCAAAGCAATCATGGGGCGAAGCGAAGCTGATAACGATATTCTGGAAAACAGCCGTAATCCTGATGAAGCTGCTCTCACCTGGATGGATGGTAATACCCCGGTGGCAATTGTCATCGGCAGTCAGGATGACGAACTCATCAAATTAAGTGCCAGAATCATGCTGCGCTACACAAAAGCAGAGTTTGGTGCAGAGTGTCGCATCGAGCAGCGAGTCAATGGTTTGACAACACTGTTTTCAGTGGCAAATAATATGGCGGCAGATGCGGTGGAGAAATATCTGATAGCGTGACAGGCTAACCCAACTTCAGCTCATCGAGTGATAACCGGTACCCGGGAAGGAGTTTTTCAAGGAAATAGATAACTTCAGGCAGATCGCTTGCGGACAGTTGTTCAAAATGCTCTGCTTCTGCCCGGCGGAACTCGTTGTTGCCACTCTTGCCCTCTTCAATGCACTTCGTCAGTGCCGCAATTCTGTCGGCAGCTTTTACCAGATGAACATACTCTTCCTGATCATCGAAAAAAAACAGCGGTTCATACTCTCTGGCCAGCTCCGGAGGCAGCATTGCCAGCAGTTTTCTGCGCGCCGTATCCTCGAGCAGATGGAATGATCGTTTAAAATCAGGATTAAAGTGCTTGACCGGCGTCGGCATGTCACCGGTAAAGATCTCGCTGGTATCATGAAATATTCCGTACAGCGCCGCTCGTGAGGCGTCAAGAGTGCCGCCAAAATAGGTATTGCGGATCATTACCAGCGCATGGGCAATAATGGCCACATCAAGACTGTGCTCCTGGATATTTTCCGGCACAGTGTTGCGCATTAAGCCCCAGCGACTGATGTAGCGCATGCGGGAGAGAAAGGCAAAAAAATCAAATTGTTCCGGTTTTACCACCTCATTCATTGTTACACTCTTTCGTACGGCTCGAATAATCGTTTATACTCATCAAGCGCAAAGCGGTCGGTCATGCCGGCAATATAATCGCATACGGCCCGATGCAGGCCGAAATGCTCCACGCGTGACTGGTGTTTTGGCGGCAGCAGGTTGGGATAGCGAAGATATGTTTCAAATAACCGTGTGATAAAGACTTCTGCCTTGATCCGCATCTTGTCGACTTTGTAATGGCGGTACAGATTCTGGAACAGGAAGCGTTTCAGAACCAGATTTCGTTCGGTTATGTCGGGATTAAAATGAACGATAACCCGGTTTTCTCTCCGCAGGTCATCAAGTGATGCAATGCCCAACCGTTCGATATGTGCCGCAGTCGTGGTGCAGATATCGCCGATCAGCAGTCCTATCAAAGCGCTGATTGTCTGAAAAACAAGGCGCTTGTCATCGATAGTCGGGTACTTGCGGAGTACTCCCGAACAGACCTCCTGCCACAGGTCCACCTTCTCCAGCATTGCCAGCGTTATATATCCGGATTTCAAGCCATCATCAATATCGTGATTATTGTAGGCAATCTCATCGGCATAATTAATGATCTGCCCTTCAAGCGTCGGTACGATTCCGGGTAAAAAGTCGGCCATTACGTCGCTTGCGGTGTCATACGGTGTCGAATGCTTTATAATCCCTTCACGCACCTCCCAGGTAAGATTCAGGCCATTAAAGCCGGGATATCTCTCTTCGAGCTCATCGACAACCCGAAAAGACTGCATGTTATGCTCAAATCCTCCAAAGCCCTCCATCAGTCTGTTGAGAACATCCTCACCGGTATGGCCAAAAGGGGTGTGGCCTAAATCATGGGAGAGCGCCAACGCCTCCGTAAGCTCTTCATTCAAGCGTAATTTCCGGGCGATTGCCCTGCCGATTTGCGCGACTTCAAGCGAATGAGTCAGGCGGGTACGATAATAATCACCTTCATGGTTGACAAAAACCTGTGTCTTATATTCGAGGCGCCTGAACGCGGCACAGTGGATAATGCGGTCCCGGTCGCGCTCAAAAGCCGGACGATTGTCACGATGCTCTTCAGGGTGCTTGCGGCCACGGGAAGACGCGCTGGTACATGCATACCCCGCCAGGTCACTTCGTTCTGTCGAGTTGTTCATCAATGTCCTCGTTTTTTCGTACCTTTTTTACCCGTTGCCCCCGCTATTGAGAGTACATCAGCCAACTGCATTTTCCAGACACCTTCCATATGAGTCATCTTGAATTCGCGGGTCATTGATGCGTCTGCATTCGGAGTGCCCTCCAACCCGATTTTAACGTATACCGTGGCTTCGGTCCGTTTCTCATTCAAAATTTTAAAATGTTCCATTTTCTGCCAGCAACAGGCAGGACGAATTGTCGATTCCTGCATTTTTTTCACGAAAGTTTCGCGGGATGTTTTACCGCGATGCGCCAACTGGTCAAAAAGCTGTTCATAGCGCCCCTCACGCCAGGTATCGAGGGTGTCAGACATGCTGGTTTCGAGGATTGACTCAGCGTACGCCAGGCTTCCCGAACCAAAACCGGTAATCAGAACGATCGCAATTACAATTACAGTTGCCGTTAGCAAAAATCGTAACTTCATAATCCCTCCCTTACGCTTCTAAACTGCCAGCATATCGACTGACAAACCCAGATCTGCAACTTGTCCCATGGCTTCAAGGTGAAGGAATTCACTCTGAAACAGATCCTGTGACACCCTCTGAATATCCTTACTGCTGACCGCATCATAATTGGCAATAACATCTTCAATAGACTGCTGCTTTTGATGGTAAATTTCATTTTTAGCCAGGCGGGTCATCAAACTGTCACTGCTTTCAAGCGACATGAGAGTTTTTCCTTTCAGTTGCTCCCGGGCGGCGTCAAGTTCGTCCTGTGGTACCTCCCCGGTCGCAAGGCGTGACATCTCCCGTTGCGCGATTTCAATTACTTCACGGCAGTGAGCTTTTTCAGTGCCGGCGTACACGACCAGTGCTCCGGAGTCTGCATGGGAAATAATGTACGAGCAGACAGAATATGCCAACCCTCTTTTCTCGCGAACTTCCTGAAATAACCGTGAACTCATCCCGCCACCAAGTACTGTCGTCAACAGAAAAAGAGGGTAGCGGTCATGGTGGTCATACCGGAGCGAGCGGGTCCCAAGACAGACCAGCGTCTGTTCCATTTCCCGCTCGATGAGTTGCATCATCTTCCCGGCGGGAGCAAATGAATCGGCCTGTTGCGGTTGCCACGGTGAAGAAATATCAGAAAAAAGCGGGGCCAGTATGGCAACAAGTTCGTCATGCTGTATATTGCCTGCCGCCGCGATGATAATATCCCGGGGGCGATAGCGACTGTTTTTGTGGGATAAAATCGAGTCTCTCGTGAGAGAGGTAACGGTCTGCTCACTTCCCAGAACCGGCATGCCGAGCAGCTGGCCCCGGAAAAAATTTTGATGAAAGCGATCATTAATATACTCTTCCGGCGAATCATCCCGCATTTTAATTTCCTGAAGAACTACCTTGCGCTCACGCTCAATTTCATCAAGCGGAAAAGTTGAATTCAGAAAAATATCCGCCAGCAGATCGGCAGCACGGGGAAGAAACTTAGCCAGGACCTTGGCGTAATAGCAGACATACTCATGGCCGGTAAACGCGTTAAGGATCCCACCCATTGAGTCTATTTCTCGGGTTATCTGGTGGGCACTGCGGCGCTCCGTGCCCTTAAAGAGCATGTGCTCAATAAAATGAGCCACACCGTTATCTTCCGGAGATTCATGCCGGGTGCCGTTAGCCACCCAAATGCCGGTCGTTACCGTGTGCATAGAGCCGATATGCTGGGTGACGATGCGGACGCCATTATCAAGAGTCGTTGATGTTATCATTGTTTCAGAATTCCCTCACTTGCCATCCGTTTTTCCACCACGGACCGGCCACACACAAAAGTTGCTTTCCTTGTTCTCAACGCGTGCCCTGCCGTCGAACATATTTACCACCCAGGCCCCTGATGCACCGACCTCAGCAGGTGTTGATGACCAGTAAAAACAGAGTTGAGCATTATTAAATCCCATTTTATTGAAAAGCCGGTACGGAGATTGGAGTGTCGCACCACCACCGTAGCCTGCCCGTATGGCATAGCTTACCAAAGTTCCCAACTCGTCTCTGCTGGGAAGTCTCCAGTCCCTGGCTCCACCATATTCTTTCTCATTCAGCTTACTTATAAGCCCGGAGGCGCCAACCCAGTCAAATTTGCCCATATTGGCATCTCGTGCCCAGGTCAAATCGGTGCGTTTATCCTCTACACTGTTCCAGGAAAAGGCAAACCGTGAATCGTCCGCAAAAACGGTTCCAGCCGACACGGTCATCATTAACATTCCAACCAGTAATAACATCACCCGTTTCATTCAATGCCTCCTGTTGTTTGATTGGAACGATATAAACAATCGGTAAAGCAAGTGTCAAGAAGCAAATAGAGTTGTTACATATAATTAGCTTGCATTTCCAAGGTTCTATCAGTAATGTATCGGAGTTGGATTCACACGCATTATTGAGGAGCCGGTTACCGTATGAGCACAAAAGAAGAAGCTATTGAAGTTGAAGGTACTGTCATAGAACCGTTGCCGAACGCAATGTTTCGGGTAAAACTTGAAAACGAGCACGTGGTTCTTGCCCATATTTCCGGAAAGATGCGTAAATATTTTATTAAAATTCTCCCCGGCGACAAGGTTACCGTTGAGCTTTCACCGTACGATCTCACCAGAGGCCGTATTACCTATCGCGCCAAATAGTTTGCTCACTTTCTGATTGATCCCGACAGGCCCGTCCGCTATGGAGGGCTTGTGTTGTTTCAAAATACACTATGCGAGGAACACATGTATACTGTTGCTGATTTGAAAAAAGGGTTGAAAATAATTCTGGATGGCGACCCGTATCTGGTTGTCGCTTTTGATTTTGTGAAACCGGGTAAAGGTCAGGCTCTCTATCGCACCAAGATGCGTAACATGATCAACGGTTCGCTGCTGGACAGAACGTATCGATCGGGAGAATCTTTTGAGCCGGCCAGCCTTGAAGAGCGTACGATGGAGTTTCTCTACAAGGAGGGCGATCACTATACGTTCATGGACCAACAGACCTACGAGCAGGTTGTGATGGAAGAGGAAACCCTCGGCGATGCCAAAAATTACCTGCTCGAAAATCTGAAGGCTGAAGTCATGCTTTTTGGTGAGAAAGCGATCGGTATTTCTCTCCCCAATTTTGTTAACCTGCGTGTAACGGCAACGGAACAGTGGGCGAAGGGCGACACCAGTGGTAACGATTCAAAACCGGCAACCGTTGAAACCGGGTATGTTCTCCGGGTGCCCCCTTTCATCGAAGAGGGCGAACTGATCGTTATTGACACTCGAACCGGCGAGTATTCGACACGCGTCAAGGGGTAACCATGAAATCTGACGCCTTGTGGCTGCGGGCGCAGGTACTGAAAACAGTACGTGATTTTTTC
>JBMOEI010000123.1:0-8678 GCA_049318985.1 Desulfuromonadaceae bacterium | reverse complement strand
GGTGGGTAAACCTGAATTCAGAAAAACGGGTCAACACATTACTGGTGGTGGCACATCCGGGTCTTCCAGGCCTACGGAGAGCCGCACCAGCGTGTCGGTAATCCCCTTCCGTTTCCGTTCTTCTTTCGGCACCGAGGCGTGTGACATTTTTGCCGGATAGGAAATGATGCTTTCAACTCCGCCAAGACTGACGGCAAAAGCGGCCAGATGCGAATTTTCCAGTAATCGTTTGGTTGTCTCATAGGAATCAAGTTCAAAGGAAAAAACCGCCCCCGGACCATCCGCCTGGGCATTATGGGTCGTGTGACCGGGATGCTCGGGAAGTCCCGGATAATGGACGGCGGTGACACGTGGATGCTGTTTCAGCCAGGCGACGATTTTGAGAGTGTTCAACTGACTCTGATCCATTCTGACCTTGAGCGTCTTGACGCCGCGCAGCGTCAGGAAGGAGTCCTGCGGTCCGAGCCCGGTGCCGAAAGCATTCTGGATATAGCGGATACGCTGCCCAAGTTCCGTGTCCCCGGTTACGGCAAAGCCGCACAGGACATCACTGTGGCCGTTGATGAACTTGGTGCCGCTATGCAGAACAATATCACAGCCGAGTTCCAACGGGCGCTGCAGGTAGGGGGTCATGAAGGTGTTATCCACCAGCGTGATAATACCGTGGCGGCGTGCTATGTCAGCGGCTCCGCGCAGGTCGGTAACTTTCAGGAGAGGATTCGAAGGCGTTTCAAGATAGATCCCCTTTGTTTCCGGGCGGATGGCGGCTTCAATCTCTGCCAGGCTGGTCGCGTCAACAAAAGTGCTTGTGATCCCCATTCGGCTGAAAATCGTCGAGAGCACCCGATACGTGCCACCGTAGACATCATCACAAACGACCAGATGGTCACCTGGGGAAAAAATCATCAAAGTGGTAGAGATAGCGGCCATTCCGGAAGCGAACGCGAGGCAGCGCGTCCCCCCTTCCAACACGGCAATCGTGTCTTCCAGTGCTTCACGGGTCGGATTATCCCCACGGGCATAATCATATTTGCTGAAATGGTCGATCGACGTCTGGCGGTAGGTGGATATCTGGTAGATCGGTATCCCGAGGGCGCCGGTCTGGTGGTCGATTGTCGGTCCACCGTGGATCAGTTTGGTTGCCAGTTTCATTATACCTCCGGAATAAAATCAGAATCTTACTCTTTCGTAGTTAATCAAGTGCCTGGCGCAGATCTTCAATCAGATCATCACAATCCTCGATCCCGACCGACAGTCGCAGCAGTACATTATTAATTCCGAGTCTGGCCCGCAGTTCGGGTGGAATGTCGGCGTGCGTCTGCACCTCCGGGAAAGTGATCAGGCTTTCGACCCCTCCGAGGCTTTCAGCAAATGAGATAATTTTAGTCTTCAAGAGAATCTGTTCAACAAGTTCACTCCTGTCTACCTCAAAAGCGATCATGGCGCAAAAACCGCGTGATTCTCGCCCCATCAAATCATGATCGGGGTGGTCTTTCAGTCCGGGATAATATACTTTCGTTATCCGGGGGTGCGCTGCCAGCCATTCAGCAATGCGCCCGGCATTCTCCTGTTGACGCTCCATCCGGATTGCGAGGGTTTTGATGCCGCGGGTTGTCAGCCATGAATCCTGTGGTCCCAGCACGGCACCGGCTGAGTTTTGATGGAAATAAACCAGATCTGCCAGTGCCGGATCCTTGACGGTAACCAGTCCCGCTACGGTGTCATTGTGTCCGGCCAGGTATTTTGTCGCACTGTAGACTGCGATATCAGCACCCATATCGAGCGGGCGGAGCAGGTATGGTGTCAGGAAGGTGTTATCGGCAATCAGCAGCAGCTTGTTACTTTTGCAGAGGGCTGAAATGGCTCGAAGGTCGGCAAATTTAAGGAGCGGATTGGTGAGGGTTTCAACAAAAACCGCTTTGGTTGATGGCAGGATTGCTGCAGCCACTTCAGCGGTATCGCTGGTATCGACATAACTGAAGGAGAGTCCGTACTGAGAGAAAATTTTATCGAACAGACGGCAGGTACCGCCATAGAGATCTTCTGTTACAATCAGGTGATCCCCGGATTTGAAAAGTAGCAGCAGATTGGTTATTGCCGCCATTCCGGACGCGTACGCAAAACCGCGGGCAGCGCCGTCAAGCCGTGCTATGCCATCTTCCAGAGCCTGCCTGGTCGGGTTGCCCGAGCGGCTGTAATCATAACCGGTGCTTTGCCCAAGTCCAGGATGCCTGAAAGTGGCCGTCTGATAAATCGGAACGGTAACGGCACCGGTTCGAGTGTCCCATTCCAGGCCGATCTGTACTGCCTGAGTTGCAATGTTCATTGTACCCTCCAAATGTATAAATCCCCTTCCGGGGTGCGGAAGAGGATCTTTGTTGATGGCTCTCTTCCTTATCTCCCGAAACCGCAAACGGTTCCGCTGGAATTGGCACCTTGCCGCAAGGCTGGTTGCCGCGACGTCACAGGGCCAGTCCCTCAGTCGCTCTCGATAAGAATATGTATGTTGACTTTATTAGTGTGAAAATATGGAAATTAAAATATCATTTGCACGGTAAAAATGTCAATAACTGTTTAATGCCTCTTACTGAAATCCCGGAACGAAGCCTTGGGCGGGGGGCGTAGTTTTTTTGGAGCCGTGGCCTCCCAGATTATTTTTGACAGGCTGCGCTCTACTGGAAACATGGAGATTGCCAGTAAGAACATTGCAAAAAATGCCATGAAAAAAATCAGCAACATAGCAGCGGAAACAAGAATTGCTTCAACAATGATGGGCATATGCGCCCCCGTTAATATGAGTAATGACTACCTGTATTTTGAGTATACACGATGATTGTAAAATTGAAAGTCATCATTGCTCTGAAAATATGAATGATCATAAATCAAAAAAACAGTACATTTTTTTTCAAATTTGGGGTAATGTCTAAAAGTTATGTGCTACATCATAAGTTATGACCCGCAGCGTATATTTTTTCATAAATTTGTTTGGAGATTCCATTGGCTACTACTGACAAAAGTTTTGCAACCTCCGTCTGGGATTTTTTCTGTTCTCTTAAGCTGACCCTTTTCCTGCTCATTTCTTTGGCCTTAACATCAATCATCGGTACCGTTCTGCCTCAGGGAGCTTTGCCGCCGGAATATGTTGCCTCGATCAGTCCCACCAAGTTACAGCTCTATTCCAAGCTCGGCTTCTTTGATATGTATCACTCCTGGTGGTTTATTGCCCTGCTGTATGTGTTCAGCCTGAATCTGGTTTCCTGCTCGATCAAGCGTCTGCCGCACGTATTCAAATTTATCAGTGAGCCGACTCTCGTTCTGGGAGAGGGGGCGCGTAACTCGTTTGCACTAAAAAAAGAGCTGACGTTTTCCGGATCTGTCGAGCAGGGGAAAGAGCGCCTTGCCGATTTTCTCGGGAAAGCGTTTTCCGCTCCGGTTATTACGGAACAACATGGTGAATATCATCTTTTTGCGCAAAAAACTGCCTGGTGCCGTCTGGGTGTATACGTTGTACACTTCAGCATTCTGGTGATTTTTGTCGGGGCGATTATCGGGTCACTGGCCGGATACAAAGGCTTTGTCACCATTGTTGAAGGAACCAGCGTTAATGCCTTTCAAAAACAGAGTGGCCAGCAGATGCCGCTCGGATTTGAAGTCCTTTGTGAAAGCTTCAATGTAGAATTTTACGCTACCGGAGCTCCAAAGGAATTTAGAAGCATTTTGACGGTTCTGGAAAACGGCAAGCCGGTTACCGGTTATTCGAAGGTAAAGGTTATCGTTAATGAGCCGATGACCTACAAGGGCATTACATTTTATCAATCCAGTTATGGCCAGGCCAGCGAAGGAAGCGAGCACTTCATTTCAGTAACTCCAAGAAATGGCGGGGCGGCGGAAAAGCTCACTGTTCGTGAAGGCGTTGCCGTTACGCTGAAGGATGGCACCGTCTTCAAACTGCTGGAAGCAACGCAGGAAGTTCGTCAGTTCGCACCCGGTTTTTCCGGCCCGGCTGGTCGTATTGAAGTGACCCCGAAAGGTGCGGCCCCGCTTACCTTTATCGCGTTTAAAAACTTCCCGGACGTTAACGCTCAGCGCGGTGATGCTCTTATTTTTGGCTATGAGGGATCAAGCGCCAGGCAGTATACCGGGCTGCAGGTTGCCAAAGACCCCGGTGTCTGGGTGGTATGGCTTGGCTGCGCACTTATGGTGATTGGTATCGGTGTTGCATTTTTTATGTCACATAAACGTATCTGGGTTGTCGTTACAAAGGGGCATGCCCGTATGTATGGTAATGCCAGCAAGAACCAGGCTGCATTTCAGATGCAGTTCGAAGATATTTCCGAAAAATTTAAAGAAATAAAAATCTAACGGAGGTTACCTGAACTATGAACAGCTCCATGCTTTTTAATGTAACAACCTTTGCATATCTGATCTCAACGGTCGTGTTTTTTGCTTTTCTCGCCAGCAAAAACAAGTCGGTTGGCATCGCCGGTAGTTTTATTGCCTATGCAGGTCTGGCAGCTCAAACAGTGGCTATCGGCCTACGCTGGAAAGAGTCCTATGACATGGGGGTCGGCCATGCGCCGATGTCCAACCTTTATGAATCAATCGTCTTTTTCTCCTGGACGATAATTCTGCTGTTTGCCTATATTGATCTCCGCTATAAATACCGGATTATCGGCGCTTTTGTCGTGCCGTTTGCGCTGCTGGGAATGGCCTGGGCACAACTTGGCATGAATACCGGTATTGAACCGCTTGTGCCGGCACTCCAGAGTAACTGGCTGCTGTACCACGTAATTACCTGTTTCCTTGGTTATGCTGCCTTTGCTGTTGCGTGCGGAATATCAGTAATGTATTTGATAAAAACTGCCATTGAAGGTACCAATTCGTCGGCGCAGGCAGGCGGGCTGATGTCTCTCTTCCCGCCTCTGAAGGTTCTTGATGATCTCAACTATCGCTCTATCATGATCGGATTCCCGCTCCTGACACTCGGCATAATTACCGGTGCGGCCTGGGCCAATTATGCCTGGGGAACCTACTGGAGCTGGGATCCCAAGGAAACATGGTCGTTGATCGTCTGGTTTGTCTACGCGGCCTTTTTGCATGCCCGCATCACCAAGGGGTGGGTCGGCAAACGCGCCGCCTGGCTCTCGGTCATCGGTTTTGCCGCAACGATATTCTGCTATCTGGGGGTCAATCTGTTCCTCTCCGGTCTTCATAGTTATGGTGGTGGCGCTAAGTAACAGCTCCACTGCAAATATTTACAAGACCTCAGAGGTTTCAAAAACTTCTGAGGTCTTGCCGTAAATACGATTCCAGTCAGAATAGTTTTACCACACCGGGCATGCCCGGTTTTTTTTGTGTAAGGCACCCATGTGTTCGTTTTCAATAATTATACCCGTAAAGCCGGGTTGCCATGTAGCAGCCATCCAACACCTCAACAGGATCATGGCGGATGATCATCCGTATGAGATTCTACTGGCCGAAGGAGACGCTCCCAGTCGACAGCGCAACCGGGCGGCGCACGAGGCCGTCGGTGATATCCTGTATTTCCTTGACGATGATTCCCTCATAGCTCCCGAAAATTTTGCTCTCTGCTCTGCTGGAATGAGAGACCCTTCAGTTGCAGCCGTTGGCGGCCCTTCAATTACACCCGAGAATGATACATGGCTGCAGCAGTTGTTTGGTGCCGCGCTCTCTTCAGCTTTCGGTTCCGGCCCTGTGCTCAACCGGTATCGATCAAATGGACAAACTCGTGTAACGACAGACAAGGAACTTATCCTCTGTAATCTGGCCGTGCGACGCTCTGTTTTTATTGCCCTGGAAGGTTTTAACGAATGTTTGTATCCCAATGAAGAGAATGAATTTTTGGAACGGGTCACGTCAACCGGCTATACACTGCTTCACGATCCATCGATGTGTGTATACCGGAGTCAACGCCGCTCCCTGAAGGCGTTTGTTCGCCAGATGTTCGCCTACGGGCGTGGCAGGGGGCAGCAGACCTTGATCACGACAAAGTACTCATTACCAAGTTTTATCCCGTTATTTTTTGTCATATATCTTGCCATTACGTTGATATGCATAAAGTATGTTTTACTGCTTACGCCGCTCGTGATATATCTGGCTGCGGCTCTGTTCAGCTCTCTTCGGGTCGTGATCACGAGCGGGAGTCTGTCTTCTCTGCTTCTGATCGGAATTTATCCACTCATGCATAGTGTTAACGGGCTTGGTCTCCTGTGGGGATTACTCAATGGAAAACCGGTTACAACCGGAAACAGCCCGATATTGATCACTAAAATAAAAAGTTTCGTGGATGAGCCTCTCGAAAAAATACCCTGAGAGCATGACGATGTAAACGGTCAACGTGCAGCTGCGTGACGTTCACTGATGGAGAAAAACGTGGAAGTAAGTATTGTGGTACCGGTATATAACGAGCGGGATAATGTGGAAGCGCTCTATTCTGCGCTCAAATCAGCACTGCAATTGATGAACTGCCCGTATGAGATCATTATGGTTGATGACGGCTCTTCTGACGGATCGTATGCCGTGTTGTCCCGGCTCGCTGCTGACGATACCAGTTTGAAGGTCATCAGATTCCGCAGAAACTTTGGCCAGACCGCCGCAATGTCCGCCGGATTTGATTGCGCGCAGGGTGACATAATAATCCCGATGGATGGTGATCTGCAGAATGATCCCGCTGACATACCGCGCCTGATTGAAAAAATCCATGAGGGCTATGACGTTGTTTCCGGATGGCGTCGCGATCGTAAAGACACCTTTGTCACCCGCAAAATTCCTTCAATGCTTGCCAATGCCCTTATCTCATGGCTTACTGGTGTGTATCTCCATGATTATGGCTGTACGCTCAAGGCGTACCGCAGGGAAGTCCTGGATGGTATTAATCTGTACGGTGAAATGCACCGTTTTGTCCCGGCGCTCGCCTCCCAGGTCGGAGCCAAAGTAACCGAGTTGCCGGTCAATCATTTCCCCCGTCTGCATGGCGTCAGCAAGTATGGTATCTCCCGAACTCTCCGGGTTGTTCTTGATTTAATGACGGTCAAGTTTCTGATGGCGTACTCCACCAAGCCGATTCAACTCTTCGGGAAGTGGGGTGTTTACACCATCCTGGCCGGTGCAGGCACCGGAGCAATGACGCTCTACATGAAATTGTTCGAGCATTTCAGCATGAATCGCAATCCGTTGCTGATTCTGACTGCATTTTTACTGTTTATGGGCGTTCAGTTTATCGTCCTTGGTTTGCTTGGCGAACTTAATGCCAGAACCTACTTTGAGTCACAGGGCAAACCCATTTATGTTGTTAAAGACAGGATAAATCTTGGCTAAAGATGCGCTGCGCGTCCTCATGATCGCTCCGACCCCCTATTTCTCCGACAGGGGCTGCCACGTCAGAATATATGAAGAGGCACGGGCGTTGACGAAGCTGGGCCACGAGGTCTGTATAGTGACCTACCACCTCGGTCGCGATATGCCCGGGGTACGAGTGGTACGCACAGCGCATATTCCGTGGTACAGTAAACTTGAGGCCGGCCCTTCCTGGCACAAGCCGTATCTTGATATATTATTGCTCTGGAAGTCACTCGCTGTCGTCCGTTCATTTCGCCCCCATCTCATTCACGGCCATCTTCACGAAGGAGCTTTAATTGGCGCTGTCCTCAAGTTCCTGACCCGCATCCCGCTTCTCTTTGATTATCAGGGCAGTTTAACCGGTGAATCTCTCAATCATGGTTTTTTTCATAAAGAATCACCCCTTACATACATTTTTAAGCGGTTCGAAAACTTTATTAACCGCCGTGCTGATGTCATAATTACCAGCTCTGATCAGGGCCGACAGGAACTTATCCGCGATTGGGGAATACCGCCCTGGAAGATAACTAATCTCATTGACGGCGTAGATACTGAGGTCTTCCATCCATACTCTCAAAGCGAATCGCGCCGGGAGCTCGGCATACCGGATAATGTAAAGGTGGTAGTCTATCTCGGCCTGTTCAATCGCTATCAAGGGGTTGATCTACTACTGGATGCAATTTTTCTCCTTAAAAGCAAGTCTTCTGATGTGCGCTTTCTGCTGATGGGATTTCCCGATGAGGAATACCGAAGAAAAGCTGCGGAAATGGGCATCGATGACGTAATTTTTTTCACCGGACGGGTTCAGTATGAGCGGGCCGCTTTTTTTCTGAGCGCCGGTGATCTTGCCGTTTCACCAAAATTGGCTCAAACAGAGGCCAACGGTAAGCTGTTCAACTATATGGCGTGCGGACTGCCGACGATAGCTTTCGACAGCCACATCAATCGTGAGATATTAGCTGATGCCGGAATCTATGTTGAGCATGGCAACATCGCAGCGTTTGCAGATAAAATTGTTGCTTCACTAGCCGATAGCGAAGGTATGGTGTTGCTGTCAAAAAAAGTCAGAGACAGGGCGATCAATATTCATTCCTGGAACAGCAGATCGCGACAGCTGGAGTCGGTGTACGGAGCTCTATAGCTAACAGAACGCGACGCAGGCTTTTGAAAAAAATGGTTCTGTGTGCTAAAAAACGTTGACACCAATCATTTCATTTGCTATATAACGAAGCCTCGCAAGCGGGAATAACTCAGTGGTAGAGTGCAACCTTGCCAAGGTTGAAGTCGCGGGTCCGAATCCCGTTTCCCGCTCCAAAAAA
>JBMOEI010000122.1:0-8882 GCA_049318985.1 Desulfuromonadaceae bacterium | reverse complement strand
ACGGATCAAGTTGAAGCGACTCTATCCGAAATTATAAATGTTACAAGGTACTAGACGCAGGTAATCAATTCGCAAATCAATGGTTCCAAAGCGACTAAAACGAGCGACAACTTGCTCTGCCGTCTCACTCGCGTATTTTTCCGCAACTGCCACAGCAACCGCAAAACCGCCTACAGTATCCAGAGCCGTTGCAATGACGCCACCATGAAGACGTTTATGAATATAACTGCCGACCAGTTCCGGACGCATATCGAATTTTAAACGAGGCGATTCAGTGGCAAAAGACTCAACTTTAAGTCCAATAACCTCATTAAAACCAAAACCATGCTCAAAAATTTCTTTAAACGTCACTTCAAATTTTGTCTGCTCTTCAGGGGAACGGCGGACAGGTATAATAGAAGATTTCATGGATTTATATTCACTCTCAGTCCCGTTATTCAAAGTGCTGCCGGTTATAGGATTTCAGCAAATGGAGCGGTAGGCCACCCCGATGACCTGGTAGTTGGCACCCTTGTAGTGACGGTAAAGTTCAGGCTGTAATTCTTGAATCGTTTGATGCTTTAATCAATGTGAGAGCCACTCTGTGCCTCACTTAAATTGTTCAGTAAAATTTCACACCCATTATTCAGGCTTGAACAACATGGAGTTTCTTCGACACCTGCTGGTTGATGAAAAACATCATGACTAGAGTAATAATCATTGTGCCGGCTGTGACATAGCCAACAGTATCGAAATGCTGTAACGGTGCATTCTTTGCGGGCTGATAAACAATCAGGCCAGATACAAAGGCTGCTACACCTCCAGAGACCTGCTGGAGGGAGGAGTTTATTCCCATATATGCTCCACTATCATTCATTTCCGGTACTCCTGATATCAGGGCTGAGGAAGAAATCATTCGAGATGAAATGCCTATATACAGAATAATGTTGGTCAGTATGACAACCCAAACCGGATTAGGTCCGAGATGCGTGAATATCATCACCATTACCATTGAAAGAATGCTGCCGAAGACGAATAACCGGTATTTACCATACTTGTCAGCCTGCTTTCCAAGGTAAGGACCGGTAACTATTGTAGCTAGGCCGGTTATGAAGAATATTACTGAGAGATGGTTTTCTGGGATGAGGATGTTATTCACAAGAAAAGCGGTACTAAAAGGCATAATCATGAAACCGCCCGTTGCAAGCAGCATCGTCGCTGCAAAGCCCCTTACGTAGAAAGGATTTTGATGCGGTGTGCCACAGGTGGAAAAAGGCGTTTTCGTCCTGTTTACCCTGGAGATGCCCAGTGACCGGTTTTAACTTGAGAGCGATGACAACCCCAATAAGTAGCGATATTGCCGCAATCATCAGAAACGGTGCATGCCAGTTGAAATGCGTTGCTAGGTAAAGGCCAACCGGAATACCAAGGATCTGGCTGGCGGCAAAGGCCATTTGTACAACACCCATTACCCTGCCACGTACCTGCATGGAAAAGATATCGGTAATTATCGCAAACGATATTGCGCCGATTACTCCGCCGAATATCCCGGTGATGACCCTGGCGCAGAGCAAGAGCAGATAGCTGTTGACCATGCCACAGAAAAGAGTGCCACACACAAAACCAACGTAAAAGAACAGCAGCATTTTCTTCCGGTCAAATCTGTCGGCGAATCCTGCGGCACACAACCCTGAAGCACCCGCACTGAATGCATATGCGGAAACAACCAAACCGAATTGTGACGTCGAAATTCCTAATCCCGGCATGAGGATGGCCCCAAGAGGTGACAGGACCATAAAGTCAAGGACAACCGTAAATTGCAATAGAGCAAGAATGGCGATGACGAATTTTTCGTAGGGGGAGAATAGTACCCCAGGAACTACTTTACGGATCATTCAATTCCCCAAATCATAAATCTGACCTGAATCTCACCAGGATATAGAAGCAGGCTATTCCGCCTATTCCCATAACGATATCTCGTACCCAAGGAATGGACATATCGAGCATGCTGTAAATTATCGGATCAAGTATTGCCGATGTCAGCAGCCCGACCGCTCCCCATGTCAGCAGCATTTTCATCGGTTAGATGAAAATGCCGCCAGACGCTTCAATGCGTTGTGCGTTGACCCAGCGGCAATCATCGGATACCAACGCGGCTATAATATCACCGATATCATCAGGGAGCCCAACACGACCGAGGGCTGTTTGCGACGCAATGAAAGCATTAATCTCTTTGTCATCTCGAACCCTCCCGCCACCAAAGTCGGTTTCGATTGCTCCCGGCGCCAGGACGTTAACTGAAATGCCACGTGCGCCAAGTTCCTTGGCAAGATATTTGGTCAGCACTTCAATGGCACCCTTCATTGAGGCATACGCTGAATATCCTGGAAGGGCAAAGCGGGTAAGTCCCGAAGAGATGTTGAGAATATGCCCGCCATCAGAAAGCAGTGGTACAAGCGCCTGCGTCAGAAAGAACACGCTTTTAACATGGACATTCATGAGGGCATCAAACTGTACTTCCGTAACGTCGGCAAATGCGGCATGACCACCCATACCGGCATTGTTAATAAGAATATCAAACTGCTCTGTGCCCCATTGTGCCAGAGTATCCTGTACCTGTTTACTAAAGGCCGGTACACCGGCAATAGAACCGGCATCAAACTGCAGGGCAACCGCTTTTGCACCAAGTCCGACGGCTTGTGCAACAACTGCGTTAGCGGCGGTACTATCCTGCTTGTACGTGATTATCAGGTCTGTGTCACGGGCGGCAAGCTTCAAGGCGGCATTGGCTCCAAGGCCACGGCTGCCACCGGTTATGATTGCTATTTTACGGGTCATTTCATTGTTCCTTTCAGTATGTCTCGATTTAGTCCAGCAGTTCAGTTTTCATAGCCACTGCCGATCGCAGTGAATGGAAGATCAAGTTCAAGCTCCGGCACCTTCTTGGCAATCCAGGCAATAAAGGTATTGCTGTTCGGTCCTGGAAATGCCTTATAGGTGTCCGGCCAAGGGTAACTGCCAGCGGCCTGATTGATGGCTGGAATCAGCCTCTCGGCTTTGTCTCCCCTGATTTCCTTGAGCAGACGCGGACGCTCGCCGAACCAGTATCGGTCGGGAAGGTCCTTTTCAATGCGAACAAGCGGAAGACCTCGATTCTGCCGCCATCCGATTAACTCATAAACTGTATATGAAGGGTTGTTGGCCGATTTTACCGATATCCAGGTATGTACGGCGAACCAACCGCGCCATCCCCACGTGGGGGCTGCATAGGCTTGCACAATAGCTTCTTTTGTTACTGCCGGATCAGGAGCGATTCCAGCTGATTCACGGCTTGCGGTTCGCCAGTCCTTGGCGGCACACCCGGACATGGTTGCAACAAAACATATCAGGATCAATAATCTATTCATATTCACTGCACCGTCACGGATTAACTTCAGTCATTTTGTGGACGACTTTATCGGCAATCAGGTCACCAACTGCTGCAACGTATGCCTGGAAATGTTGTGATTTCATGTGCTGTTCAAGGCAGGTCAGGTTCTGCCAGTTCTCATAGAAAACAAAGATAGCAGGATTTTCATTGTCCTGATGGAGCCGGTATTCTATGCACCCTTCTTCCTGACGAGTTGGTGCCAGCATCTTGATGAGTTCCGCTTTTACAGCTTCAATTGCGTTACTTTTTGCAGTTACCTTTGCCACTACAGTTACGGTTGACATGGTTATCCTCTTTTCTCATGGGCTTTTTGCCCGTGCACTCGTTCATATGCCTTACAAAATGGACAGATGCCTTGCTCGATATTCTTCACAAAATCAAAGACCATACCCTTCTGGTGATAACGGGCATAGAGACAGACCGGGCAGCATTCACATACTTTTGCCAGGGTTCTATCAAGTGCTGAAGGTTCATTGCTGATCATATTTTATCCTATCCTCACCGACTGCATTGATATGGAGCCAAGTACGACTTGATCTGCAAATAGGGAAACCGGCTCTTCAGGTGTCCGGAGAGCCAGTACAGAGAGAAGCGGAAGATAGTGTTCGTTGGTGGGAATTGACAGTCGTGCCGTCTCGCCCAGTGACGGATAATCTGTCAGTCGATCTGTTTCACCAGCAATGATAAGTCTTGTTACCAGCGCATTAAACTCGAATGCCCATGGATAGAGGGTAGTGTCATGCCATCGTATGTGGCTGAGGTTATGCACGATGTTGCCACTACCGACGACCAATACTCCCTCATCACGAAGCGGCAGCAACTGTTTCGCCATGACCACCTGTTCATGGGGGGATTTTTTTCTGTCGAGTGACAACTGTATTACCGGGATATCGGCTTCGGAATACATGCGGCGGAGTACTGACCAGGTGCCGTGATCCAACCCCCACGATTCATCCAGTTTTACCTCGGAAGAACCGAGCAGTTCCACGACACGGTTCGCCAGTTCCGGAGCGCCCGGCGCAGGATACTGGATTTGATAGAGTTCCTCCGGGAAACCGTAGAAGTCGTGTATCGTTCGGGGTAACTTCATGGCAGTCACTTTAGTGCCATCAGTTTCCCAATGAGCAGAAATGCAGAGGATCGCTTTTGGACGAGGGATGGTTGCGGCTGTTTCCCGCCATGCTGCAACAAACGGAGAGTCCTCAATGGCATTCATCGGGTTGCCATGACCGATGAACAGAACCGGCATACGTTGCTCTGAAATCATGACTCAGTACCAGTCATTGCAATTATCTTCATAAATCACTCCTCTGTGTGGTGTTTTCTTTAAACGTGCTCATTCATACAAACATCCTGAGAGATGCACGTCCACTCAGAATAATGCCTGTTACTCATTTCCCTGGCACGGCCAAGCTTTGAGGTGGCGTAACAGTATGTGCATCCGAATCCGCAAGTGTTGTTGACACCGATATCGACACTGTAATGACAAAGGCACCCCGCCCGCTGCTTATGGAGTACGGGTGGTGATGACTCCCGCCCACTGATTTTGTTCAGGAGATGAGCATCGACACACCTTCCTGAGACGATTCCCGGCACAAGCAGTGACACTTCGGCACACGATTCAACACGCAGATTCCGGTTTTTTGCCTCGGATACAATCCAGCTCAACAGGTCAGTATATGCCTCAATACTGTAGCAAACTCCATTATCGACACTGCCAAGCCGTCTTTGGGTCTTCATATAGGGATCGACAATGCTTATCACGAGGTGATGTGCAGCGGATCCTATTGCATCGGCAAGGCGGCGGAAATTATTGTGATGCCACTCTGCCGTAATCTCGGCACTCAAAATAATCGGATCATATCTCCACACAACACGGTCAGGACCGACGGCCTCAGATAGAGCCAGGAAGTTCTTGATGGCAGTTTCCACAGGAGGAGAACTCCCGTCAATGGCTTGAGGATATCCTGTAACAGTATACTGGAAGTAATACGGGAAACCTGCTCTGTCCAGTTCAGGTAGGTATGGCATAATGGGGGCCGGATGGCGAGTCCAAAACACGAAACCTGAAACATCTTCCTTCAGAAGGCTTACCCGATAGAATTTGGCCGGATACACCGGATTTGGATAGTAGCAGAATCCTACACGTATTCTGTTCATCAACCAGGGGGTATAAAAAGCTGGAATGTCCGTCCGGCGGCTGGCTGATATGATCCTACCCTGACCACTCATATAATTGGCACTCCTCTTATTGGGGAGACCTTTCCATGAGTGGTTTGAGGAATCTCTCAAATGTTGCCAGCTGTTTTACAGAGAGCAGATCGACGTCGCCTTCGTTATCCAGCAAAAAAGTGCCGACACCAATGACAGACCTTGCCAGAAAACCGGTCCCTTTAACAGCGCGTTCAATCTCATCTCTTTGTTTGCTTAACAAGTTGCGCAACTTGCGCAGATCAACTTCCATAGTTCTAACTCCTGTTATAGCGTGCCCAGCTGATATTAGCCGCTTTCGATGACATCGGCCTAAGTTCCCTCAATATCATTTTATAGGCAAGGTCTATTGTACAAGCAGACATACATGCGGATAAACAGCCTTATTCTCTTTTTTATTTATGTGGATGTCGGTAAGGATATTTTTCCCGATTATGTTGATGCCCAAAACACATTAACATCACTCAGGATGCTGTCCGATACTAGCTCTGATACATTTGTCTCGAACCAGTCAGCTGGCATTGACTGGCTATAGCTTGGTTCCAGAAATCTTCTATCCATTAGAATTATAAGCCCTTTGTCTGTTTCTGAGCGGATTACTCTGCCAGCAGCCTGAACCGCCTTGGCCATTGCGGGTATCGTGTAGGCATAGTCGAATCCGCTCCCATACTTTCTCTGGTAAAATTCCCTCATCTGCTCGCGTTCAAGATCGAATGTTGGCAAGGGCGGACCGACAACGAAGGCCCCGATAACTGTGTCACCAGCATAATCCATTCCCTCTGAAAACGAACCACCTTGTACTGCAAAAACAACCGTTGGAACACTCTGGGAGCGAAGGTTCTCAATAATCGTCACTATGGCAGGGGCTTTCATGCCTCGTTCCTGTCGTACCACGGTGAAGTCAGTATAAGGTTGGAATAGTGTGGCTACCCGCTCCAGAAACTCAAAACTTGGCAGAAAAACAAAATAGTTGCCCTTGCGCAAAGCGGTTATCCGTTGAACAGCGTCGGCGATCTTATGATAATTGTGTTCGCGATGGCTGTAGCGGGTGGATATGGCTTCAGCTAACTGACGATATCCTGTGGCATTGGGGTGAATGTGATCCGACTTGAGGGAACCTGTTCCCAGAATACGCGGTAATGATTTTTGCTCAAGTGGGATGCGGAACTCATTCGCCAGCTCTTCATACAAGCCCGGTGGCTTCAACAGAAGATCGGGTGACGGCACCGCCACCAGCAGCACTGCAATTCCACGATCTCTGGTCATACGTATCATGGATCGAAGATTATCGGCAATCAGCTGATGGTCTGCGCGACCAAGCAGATCATTACCACCATGACAAAGAACCAGCAGAGAAGGACGCTCCCGCTCAAGCAGCTCCGGTAGTCGCTGTACTCCTGAGGCAGAAACCTCGCCTGGAACACCGGCATTGACCACCTTTCGACCGGTCAGAGTTGCCAGAATAGCTGGATAGCTTTCCGAATCACTGGCTCCCGTTCCGTATGTGATGCTGTCTCCAAATGCAAGGATCGTGGCGTCAACTGCCAATAACGGCAACTGAGGTGCCTTACTGCAGCCGGAGAACATAAGCATACCGGTGATAACAACGACCAAAACATATAGAGTCGTTTTACCGCTGTTTCTGGCAGGTTTGAATTCAACGTTCATTCAGAATCATCCCTATTTTTCAATTGAGCCACTGAACGCGACATTTCCGTCTATCCAGAGCAGCACACCACTTTCATGTTCCCAGAGACTCATTCGGGAATCCTTGTAGCGCCCTTCCAGCCCAGCAAATTCAGGCGGCAAGACAACCATAGTCTCATCCGGAAGTTTTATGATGGCGACCCCTGCACGGATGTCACGTATTACCTCAAGTCTCTCACCGGTAGCAGACAGATAAATCGTAGCAGAGTCCAACACGCGTGTTGAAGTGGGAAGAGATACTGCTGAAGTTGAAACATGACAATCGGCTTTGAAAATTGACCCAGCATAGGCACCTGCCTGACCCACCGCTAAGCGAAATATCAGCAAGTTATGGAATGGGCGATGGGTCAACTTTGACGCCGAAACGGGTCAAACTAGAAATTCGGTTCACACCCTGCTCTTTGTACCACACCTTTAGTAACTCCTGAAGCACCTTGACCTGAGCATTGGCATACGCCGAAAGAAGATCTTTCTCCAGCATGGCGTCCTTGATGTGGGTCTCCGCCTGAATGTACGTTGCGGCTGATTCCGTAGCTTTGCGTTTAGCGTCATCCATGGCGGTCGTTTCAGTAGCCTTTCGCGATTTATCATCGCCCATGCAGGCATAGCCCTCGCCTTCGATGATAATGGACTGGCCAGCGTGCAGTGTGGAGACCATTAAGCAGGTCAATAAAAACGGCAGAATAGGTGTTTCACAGGCGATCCTCCAAAGGGGGAAGTGGGTTCAGTTGTCATGATCTGCCTGAAGCAAGATCCGCTTCAATAATGCCCGGTCGAATGACCGTACAGAGTGCCCTTCGATTGATGTCATGGAAATAAGCAAGCAGTCAACTGGATCCAGCGTGGTCTCAGCGAATAGTGTCAGTGCCTTGGTTAGTACCTCACGGTTGGGGTTGACTATCCCTTTATACAGAAGGACACCGTAGAGACTTTTTGCACTCTCTGCACGCGGAACTTTATAATGCTTCGTCAAAACGTACAGGCATTCAACCATTACTGATTCTGCAATAAGGGCCAAATTTTTACCGCTGCGAACGTTTTCAAAAAACTCGGCAGCTTCAACGTAGTGTGATTCGTTGTCACGCAGCAGGTACCTCAGTATATAGTTGGTATCAGGTAGGGTTGCCTGCTTTTTCATCTGCAACCTCCTTCCACACGGCATCCCTTATTTCTTCAAAGGACTCCATACCACGACTATACGCCGCCAGTGAGCCGCCGACGCTTTGAACGGGGCGAAGAATCACTAGATTCCCCTGTACTTCAATATCAACTGTTGAAGAATTAAGAGCCTGCCGGGCAGCACGCGGAATTGTTATCTGTCCTTTTGAGGTAATTGTTGCTGAGAATGCCATAAGTAGTCTCCATGTTGAAAATAATTGCATTACTTTTTTATATAGTAATGCATTACTTGATATGCAGTCAATAACCAATTTACCATGGAATTACAAAAAAGATCCCTGCAAAACCCAGCCTATTTCTTCAACCGCTCGAAGACAAAACGTGCCTGACTGTCATCGGGTGAAAGCCTGAGTGCTTCGGCCAGAGCCTCTCGTGC
>JBMOEI010000121.1:0-8887 GCA_049318985.1 Desulfuromonadaceae bacterium | reverse complement strand
GTGGGTCAACTAAACGGCGCTGGGTGGGTCAACACATTACCGGTGGTGGCACCTTCAATAACCGTAGCGGTTCTCTGCAAACCACTAACCTGAAGGGACTCAATACATGAAGAAAGTAAATAAGCAAATAGTTACACTCTGGCTTGGTGGCATGCTTCTGCTGACCATTCTCATGGTGCTATTTATCATATACAGTCGCATGCAGCTTATTGAAGAAGCCGGATTAGACTCACAGAATCTGGTTGCTACTCTTCAGGAGCATATCCGCTCGGACATTGCTGTCTCTGACCGGATAATGCAAGCCACGGCCGATGAGTACCTCCTGCTGAAGAATCAGAACCATCAGTCGGAAGCAGGTTTACGCACACATTTTGGCAAATTCAGTACCATACTCGACACTCACATTGAATTTATGTACATTGCGGATGCTGACGGGAATGTTGTGCTGGGGATTGATCCGCAGGAATCACTTAACATAGCAAACAGTGACTACTTTATTGAGGCAAAGAACAGTCCTGACTCACATCTTTCAGTATCCAAACCACTCAAGAGCATGCGGAATAATGCCTGGAACTTGTACTTCACACGGCGCATGAACAACGAAAACGGCTCATTTGCCGGAGTTGTCTATATCGCCTACAATTTGCAAACTCTTCGGAACATTTTTTCCCGTGTCAATATCGGTCCGGGCGGCTCCATTGTCCTGCGCAGTTCTGATCTGGGCTTCCTGACCCGTTTTCCTGATGTTGCCGGCAGCGAGGTGGATATCGGGAAACCGGGTAAAATTCCGCTGCAACTCCGTGCCGCTCTCGAAGGCGGTGCTGCGACCGGCACTCTCAAGCTCTTCTCCCCCACGGATAATACCTGGAGAATCAGTTCGTTTGCCCACATCACGCCATATCCGTTTATCATAATAGCCGGACAAGGCCTCGAAGAGATTCTCAAACTCTGGTACTTCGAAGTGTATTGCCTCTGCGGAGCACTGCTGGTCGTAATCATCCTTACGTGGCTTGCCGTCCGGAAGATTCAGCATGATTCAATCCTGAGGGACCGGCATCTTCTTGCATTGCATGACAAGGAAATGGCGGTTCAGTTGTTCCAGAACTCTCCCGATCCCCTCTTACTTGTGTGTGACAGTGTATTCGTTCACTGCAACAGAGCGACTGAAAAGTTGTTGCAGTGCGAGCGTCAGGAGATATGTGGTCGGCGCCCGGAGGATTTTTCTCCCCGGTATCAGCCGGATGGGCGGCTCTCCTCCGAGAGTGCTGCGGAAAAAATAGCCAAGGCGCACTCCGATACGCATACCTTCGAATGGGTGCACCAGCGACGGGACGGTTCACAATTTTGGGCGAATGTTTCTCTTGTTACTTTTGAGATGCAGGGACGTCAGGTCGTCTATAGCAGCCTGCGGGATATCAGTGTGCAGAAACAACTGGAGCAGGAGCAGCAAAGGCAGGCCGAAGAACTGAGGGCGTACTATCAAAAGCTGAAGGAACAGGAACTGTTCACTCATTCCACGCTTGACGGATTACGGGCGCACATCTGCGTAATTAACAGACAGGGGGAAATAATACTGACCAATCGCTGCTGGGAAGGTTTTGCCGCTGAAAACGGCGCCGCACCTGGCAGTTGCGGTGTCGGCACTAATTACCTGGCTGTCTGCTTAAAATCGTGCGGAGAGAGTGATACCGATTTTGTGCACTTTGCTGATGCAATTACTGCTGTCATAAGCGGATCAAAATCCGGGCATCGCATGGAGTATCCCTGTCACTCTCCCACTGAACAGCGCTGGTTTCTTTGTACGATCAACCCGTTCACCGTTGCCGGTGTCGGGTATGCGGTGATTTCACATGAAAACATCACCGATCTCAAACAGATTGAAGCGGAGCTGATTGAAAATGAAAAGCAGTTACACTCTTTCAATGACCGGTTGGAAATCCGGATTGCGGAAGAAGTCGGCAAGAGCAGGGAAAAAGACAGCCTGCTGCAGCATCAGGACAAAATGTCCTCCCTCGGCCGGCTTGCAGCCGGGGTAGCCCATGAAATCAATAATCCGATGGGCTATATCATCAGCAACCTTGCGAGCCTCAGCAAGTACGTAGATAAACTGACCACCTATCTGGATGCCACTGAGCAATACTTTGCCGGGAGTGAATCGGGAATCCTGGAGTCCCTGGCCAGGGAACGAAATAAATACAAGATCGACCGCATTCGCCAGGATCTGCCCGGGCTTATTGCCGAAACCCGTGAGGGGGCAGACCGGGTTAGCACGATCGTCCAGGACTTGAAAAGCTTTTCCAGGCTGGACAATTCAACCTGCGAATTCAGCGATATCAACAAGGGGCTGGAGAGCACCCTGTCCATCGCCTGGAATGAGCTGAAGTACAAGGCGACAGTAAACAGGGAGTTTGGTCAACTGCCACCGGTATGGTGCAACATGGGCCAGCTTAACCAGGTCTTTTTAAACATTCTGGTGAATGCCGCCCACGCCATCGAGGGACTGGGGGAGATTCGGATTGTGACCCGGGCTGAGGCGGAATCAGTTAAGATTGCCATCAGCGACAGCGGCTGCGGTATTGCACCTGAACATGTCAGGCGCATCTTCGACCCGTTCTTCACTACCAAGGAGGTCGGCAAAGGGACGGGGCTCGGTCTTGCCATCGCCTACGATATTGTCGTTGACAAGCATGGGGGGAGTATCAACGTAGCAAGTGAGATTGGTACGGGAACAACGTTCACCATTACCCTGCCGGTGAAAAGAGAAAATGAGGAAGTAATTTGTGAATCAGCTTGTAGCAATGATCTCTATCCAGTTTGAAGAGAGACGGAATCATTAGAACCGAAATACAAAAGCCCCAAGGCCGGGATTGCCTAGGGGGAATTGAGGGTAATTGAAAAATATAAGTGAAAAATATAAGGAGGCTATTCGTATAATCTAGTGTAGGATTAGCAACTAAAATCTGTTTCAGGAGGATCTCGAGTGGCAACGATATTTCGTTGACACACTGTAAAATCTCCTCCTGACAAAAGCCTGTGTCAACAATTATTTTGAACGGTCCATTACAGACCGGCGCTGCGAATACATCGGAGCGCCGATTTTTGTGTGCCCTTTATAGGAGAAACTAAGCCATGATCTCACGTACTGACAGCCCACTGCAACAGATCGTGAATCTCTCTAAAATGCGCCGGTATGCTGTGATCTGCGCTATTCTATGGACGGTTCTGCTATCCGGTTTGTTAGTTGTCGAAGCTGTGAATAGCCGTGAAGCGATTCATAAAATCGGTCGCATCACTGCACAGTCTTCTATTGAGAAGGATCTCCTCTTCCGTCGTTGGGCCTCCCGGCACGGTGGCGTCTATGTGCCGGAATCTACGTCCACCCCCGCCAACCATTATCTTGAACATATTTTAGAACGAGATATTGTAACACCGTCCGGCAAACACCTCACTCTTGTCAATCCGGCATATATGTCCCGCCAGATATTTGAACTTGCTCGTGAACAACCAAACCTCCCTCAGGGACATATAACCAGCCTGAAACCGATTCGACCTGAGAATACACCAGATCCTTGGGAAACGAAGGCTCTTAAAGCTCTGGAGCAGGGAGCCAAAGAAGTAGTTGAGCCGGTGCTGATGAATGGTCAACCGTATCTACGTTACATGAGGCAGCTTATGACTGAGAATTCATGTCTCAAGTGTCATGCTGCGCAAGGATACAAAGATGGCGATATCCGTGGAGGTATCAGCGCAACTCTTTCACTGGTTCCGATTCAGAAGGCAATGAACAACGAGCTAATGGGTGAAGCTTTCTTGTATTCGTTTATCTGGCTGCTTGGTCTGGGATTCATCTGGTTTGGAACGCGGAAACTTGGCAGTACCATGACATTGCTACAGGAGAGCGAGGAGAAACATCGCATCTTGTTTTTAAATTCGCCAGACGCGTACCTAATTATAAGGGATGACATCTTTGCCGATTGCAACCGCGCAGCCGAGGTAATGTTGCGCGGTGTCCGGGCACAAATTGTTGGGCAACCTCCGGAAAGCATCTCTCCAGAGTTTCAATCCGATGGACTAAAATCAACGGTAGCAGCGAAGGGAAGAATAAAATCTCCCTTGAGCTTCGGGAATAATACCTTTGAGTGGGTACAGCGTCGGTTTGACGGATCAGATTTTTTTGTTGAAGTATCTGTTGCGTCAATGCAACTGCAAGGGGAAACGGTCCTGTTTACCACGTGGCGAGATCTTACAGATCAAAAAAATGCTGAGCAGGAAAAAGAAACAGCACTTGCTCTAGTCAAGAAACTAGAAGGGATAATTCCGATCTGCATGTACTGCAAAAAAATTAGAGATGATCAGGAGAGTTGGCATCAGCTGGAGGCGTATATCTGCGAACATTCTGAGGCTCAGTTCAGTCACGGTATGTGCCCTGACTGCTTCGCAGCACGTTATCCCGACTAGAATGAATGATCTTGATTACCAAAGAACCGCCATGGCAACAAAATTTGTGAGTTCATGATTGTCAGGCGATTAGAGTGCTTTAAGCAGGCAATTTCAAATTTCTAAGCTTTACGGCTTTATTTCCTTAATCATTAAATCACTCCCTTCCAAATTAGCTTTCAGTAGTATCGCTGTTGGCTATAGTCCGCTATCCTTCACGGCCCTGGCTTGGCAAAAAAGTTCATCCATTCCCATCCATTTGGGGTACGGCGGCGATAATGTCTTTGGTGAGAACGGCTTCTGAGAGATTGGTTATTGTTGATTGGTAGCGACTTTTTTTTATGCTTAACTTGATTGCATATTATTTTTTTAATATGTTTTCTGAATCAGGGGGTAGCCGATGACGGCGATTTTCGTACAAAAAGCGAACCACCAGACAGACAGACAGACAGACAGAAAAAAACTCCTTCTCACAAATACTGCTGTCAACAATTATTTTGATTGATGCCCATATAATCCGGCGTTGCGGGCTTTTCCGTGCACCGGTTTTTTGTTTATACAGGAGAGTGTTGTGACCACCACATCCGCCAACGACGTCGGAACCAACACCACAACTCCCAGGGACTTTTTTATGAACAAGCTCATCGTCTGGTTCGTACTGGCTGTTGGTCTTATGATTACCGCCGCTGCAACCTTATACATGAAATCAAGTGTTGAAGAGATAGCTGAGAAGGATTTTGCAGACCACTGCCTCAATATTCAAACCAGAATCTCGGAACGGCTGGAAGACCATGCCCGTATCCTGTTGAGTGGGGCGGCATTTTTCAATGCATCCGATACGGGTACACGGGATACATGGCGGATCTATACGCAACATCAGAAAATCGACAAACAACTCCCCGGCATTCAGGGCATCGGTTTTTCTCTTTTAATACTGCGCAATGAGCTTCCCAAGCACATCGACGAAATCCGCAGTCAAGGTTTCCCCGCGTACACTGTTCGCCCGGATGGCGATCGTGAACTCTATTCCTCAATCATCTATCTGGAACCGTTTATTGATCGTAATCTGCGGGCATTCGGCTACGACATGTTTTCGGAACCGGTCCGACGGGCTGCCATGGAACAGGCGCGGGATACCAATGCTGCTGCGCTCTCCGGCAAAGTTATCCTGGTTCAGGAAACCGGCAAGGAGGTTCAAGCCGGTACCTTGATGTATGTGCCGGTGTATCGCAAAGGCGAGCCTGTAGAAACAGCAGAGCAGCGCCGTGCTGCTATCTATGGCTGGGTTTACAGTCCCTGTCGGATGAACAACCTGATGCAGGGGATCCTCGGTGACCGCAATTTGGAGAAGGAAAAGCGGCTTCATCTTCAGATATACGATGGAGAGCAGATGTCTTCCGAGAGTTTTCTCTATTCATGCCATCCAACAGAAGATGTGAAACTCTTTCCCGTTGTTAGTCATACAAAGCTGGTTTCTGACGATTTTAATGGTAAACGCTGGACGCTTCGCTTCACGCAAACCGGTGGCGGCTTAATTTCGGTGGAATACCTTCGGGTATGGCTTACACTGGTTAGTGGCATTCTCATTACCCTGCTGCTGTTTGCTCTGATCCGAACTCTTCAGAATAGCCGTGCCACAGCGCTGCGGATGGTGGAAGGGCGAACTGCTGAACTGCGGTTTAGCGAGGAACAGCTTGTAATGGCACAGCAAATCGGCAAAACAGGTTCCTGGGTCTATAATCTTGAGACAGGCAAAATATGGGGGTCAGCCGAGGGATTCCGCATATTCGGGTTCCCTCCTGTTGCCGGGGATATATTTATTGATGATATAGAGGCCTGCATACCGGAACGGGAGCGTGTTCACCAGTCACTCGTCGACCTGATCAATGAGGAACGAGAATATAATCTCGAATTCGCAATTAACCCCGCAGACGGGTCTTCTCCAAAAGTAATACGCTCTATTGCACAGCTTGAAAAAGACTCTGAAGGAAACCCGCTTCAAGTTATTGGTTTCATTCAGGACATCACCGAGCAAAAGAATATGGAAGAAGAACTAAAGCGCAGAGGAGTTGCTTTAGCCGACGCACAGTCTATTTCGCATGTGGGGAGTTGGCTGTTGATTGTTGATGAAGATGGAGAACATTGGAGCGGATCTGATGAGCTTCATTGTATCTATGGCTACCCACCGTCAATGCCACTCACTATGGAAACCGGCCTCGACCGCACGCACCCGGATGACAGGGAGCATGTCAAGGATGCGTGGTTGGCTGCAATGAATGGTACCGGATCGAACAAATGGGAACATCGAATAATTGTAAATAATGAAATCAAGTGGCTGAGCACAAATGTACGCTTTACTTATAAAGAAAAAAGTGAGTTTACTGAAGCTACTGGAACTGTTCAGGACATCTCCGAGCGCAAACGCGCGGAAGCTGATTTACTCCAGGCAAAAACCGCCGCCGAATCTGCTAACACGGCCAAGAGCCGGTTCCTCGCCAACATGAGCCACGAGATCCGCACCCCGATGAACGGTGTGCTCGGCATGACCCAGCTTCTGGAGATGACCGAACTTACGCAAGATCAGCGGGAATACGTAGATGCTCTCAAGCTTGCAGGCAAGAACCTGATTTCCCTGATCAGCGACATCCTTGAACTGTCAAAGATCGAAGCCGGTAAAGTAGATATTGTCATGGCTGATTTCAGCCTCCATCACTGCATCAACGATGTCGTCCTGATGCAAAAAACCGTCGCATTTGAAAAACATATTACCCTGGATCTGAATCTGGCCAGGGACATTCCTCCTCTTCTGGTTGGCGATCAACTACGGATCAAGCAGATCCTCCTCAACCTGCTGGGGAACGCCATCAAGTTCACGGCCGAGGGACATGTGTCACTGTCAACGCTACTTCTGGAGCAGCACGAAAACTTCGCACTCATACAGATAGCGGTTCGCGACACCGGGATTGGTATCTCACCTGAGTCTCTTGGAACGGTTTTCAAGCCATTTACTCAGGAAGATGGTTCCATAAGCAGAAAGTTCGGCGGTACCGGCCTCGGTTTAACCATCAGTCTCCGGCTGGCAGAACTAATGGGTGGTACAATAAGCGTAGAGAGCACTCAAGGCGTCGGCAGCTGCTTCACGGTTACGCTACCGTTTTCCGTCGGCAGGGAAATCGCCACCATCCGGACTGACACCCCACTACCGACAATCGGCTGGGATGGCCCGCCACTGCGGATACTGTTTGCTGAAGACGATCAGGTCAACATCAAATTCGGGGCATCACTGCTTACAAAGATGGGATTTGACGTCACTGTTGTCGTGAACGGCAGAGAGTGCCTCACCGCTCTGGAGCAAAGCACGTTTGATCTGGTGCTGATGGACATTCAGATGCCGATTTTGACCGGCGAAGAAGCTCTCCGCGAAATCCGCTCTAAAGAACAGGGAACAACAAACCACCAACCGGTCATCGCCCTGACAGCGTACTCGATGCGTGGCGATATGGAGCGGCTTCTTGACCAGGGCTTTGACGGCTATGTATCAAAGCCCCTTATCACCAGGGAGCTTGTTGCTGAGATGAAACGTATCATGGAGGAAACTCATGGCTAAACGTTTCAGAATACTGGTAGTGGATGATGAACCGATGAATATCGAGTTAATGCTGATCGCGCTCACAGAATACACCGTATTCACGGCTTCAAGCGGACACGAGGCAATTGATCAATTGAAAAAGCACCGGCCTGACTTAATTCTCCTGGATGTGATGATGCCTGAAATTACCGGGTTTGATGTCTGTAAAATTATCAAGGCCGACGAACAGTTCGCAGATATCCCGGTCATCTTCCTGACGAGTTTGGATACTTTGGAGGGGCAACTACAGGGGCTCGAACTAGGTGGCATTGATTATCTGACGAAGCCAATCAATTTAGCGCTGTTTCGGCTGCGGGTTAGAAATCACCTCGCAGTAAAGGAACAGCGCGATTTATTGGTTAGCCAGAAGGCTGAGTTAGAAGCTGCATTTGTACGAATTAAGCAAACCGAAAAGGCCATGAGTGATAATCTGCAGTTTGTCACTACTCTGCTGGATACGGTGCCGAGTCCGATATTTTACAAGGATGCGTCGTGTAAGTATCTGGGGTGCAATCGAGCCTATACTCAAGGCGCAAAATATTCTTGTCGCTGTTGCCGGTATAACCAATCCGGCACTTGTCACAGACGGTGCTGCTGCACAAAAAGCGTTAGAGGCCCACATTGCCACTCGCACCATTTTCAAGGCGAGCCTGTATATTCTGGACAAAAACGGTGTGATGATTGCCGCAGTGCCAGCCACTCCAGATCTATACGGCACCTCATTTGCACACCGTGAATATTTCCAATCCACCATGCTTACCGGTAAGTGTCACAGTCTATAATTCTTCATCAGAAACGGATGGAGCAATCCTGACATGATCG
>JBMOEI010000120.1:0-8890 GCA_049318985.1 Desulfuromonadaceae bacterium | reverse complement strand
AGGTAAAGCGGGAAATGAACGCGACTAAATTACCGTATTTTTCAATGAGCTTAAGAGCCTCACGAAACTTTTTGGCAATAAAGTGAAACCGTTTGAGCAGGCCTCTTCCCTTGAAGCGGCCAAGGTAGAAATAAGCCTGATCACCAAGGAATGATCCGGCCCATGCGGTGCTTATAACGCCCAGAATATCCAGATACCCCTGAAAAGCCAGAAACCCGGCCAGGAGCAGAATGGCTTCACCTTCAAGAAAAGTTCCTACGAACAACACCCAGTAGCCGTGAATCTCCAGGTATTCTTTTAGGATCTGCTGTATATGCACATTTAATTCCTGTTATTTCAAATCATTAAACTGCGAGCCGACTGCTGATTTCTGATCTCATCAGGTCAATCATTTCATCAATACGGGCATGGCTGTCAATTTCAGTAGCGTCTGCTTCGACGAGCGCAATAAAGCGGGCGCGCTTTTCATGATCAAGCAGTAGCGAAGGGCCACCCAGTTCCCTGATTCTCTTTTCGACAATGGTCCGACCCTCTCGGGACAGATACGCAGAGGCAACTTCAGAAATATCGTCAACCAGTTCGAGTAGTTTTTGCTCATCAGGCGGAGCCACCTGCGTCTTAACGGTGTCTACAGTTTTCCGTCGAGCAGCAATTCGTGCCAGGGTCGATTCCCATAACTTCGGGAGGTTAACCAATTGTAGTAGATCATATTGCAGCAACTCTTCAAGTGTTTTGGTTGTACAAATTTCAACACGCGCACCGGGTAGCGCAGCAATTTTTCGTGATTCATCCGGAGAGGATTCAATTGAATCGGCAGCGTCGTAATAAAAGCCAATCGGCAATCCGTCTTTATAAAACATCATAGCGGAACGTTCCGCTGTATAAAAGCGTACAACCCCGTTCAGACCCTGACTTTTCAGGCGCGCCAGCACTCCTTTAATATCGACCTGCCGGACCTCTTCACCATTAAACAGCCGGGTGCCGATAATCTGGGCGTGAGCAGATACCGCAAGATCAGAAGTCATGCGATACACATTAAATTCGCCGCCATTTGCAATCACTGCATCACAGAGAAGCACCAGGGCTTCAAAGCCGGACTTTTCTCCAGTGCCATCACTACTGCTATGGGCACAGAGCAGCTTTCCTGAGGCAAGAACCCCATAGAACTCGAATTCCGGTGCCGTGTGCTGTACATATCCGGTAAACCCACCGATATGGAGTTTATCAAAAAAATCCGGAATAATGACAGTGCCGGCAGGTACTTTTTCGAACAGCGGATTTGTTTTCGGCAGGAAACGCATCCAATGGCTCCCGGATTAAAATTCATGGGCTGTTTATGCCACAACCATGACAGAAACAAAATGACTGCAGCACCGTAAAGGATTTTATGAGCCATGTCAAAGCAAAATGAAGCGTCATAAAACGCTGAATATCCTAATATAACCAAGATATTAAGCTTGACAAAACAGTGTTGCTACAGTAGCTATTATACCCTTGCAGACGTTACCGTTTTGGTAGACTTTAGCTTGCCGGGTTCGGGGAAATTAATGGCGGCACTATCGAAGAAAGACAGGCTGATCGAAGAAGCTCAAAAGTTTGCGTCACGCGGTCAATTTGACAAAGCGGCAAAAGCTTACGAGCAGATTATTGCTTTAGAACCTTCAGTCGTGAGCCAGCGTCAAAAACTGGCAGAGCTGTTAATTAAATGTGCGCGTAATGACGATGCCCGTAAAGAATTGGAAACAGTTGCCAGTCATTTTTCAAAAAATGGATTTTATCTTAAAGCAATCGCCGTTTACAAACAGCTGCAGAAACTTTTCCCTGTTGATATTTCACTTTCAATTACTCTCGCTGAACTCAACGAAAAACATGGTCTCGTTGCAAATGCCCTTGCGGAATATAAGCTCGTTTATGAACAGTATGAGAAATCCGGTAAAGTTCCCGAGGCGTTAAGTATTCTAGACAGGATGCAGAACGCTGATCCGCAAAGTATTCCCATTAAAATCAAACTGGCAGAAGCCTATGCTCAGCATGAGAAAAAGAAAGAGGCGTATGCCGTATTCTCAAAAGCAGCTGCTCTCCTTATAGAGCGTAGTGATAATCAGGCGCTTACCAAGGTTTGTTCCCGTGTGCAGCTGCTTTTCCCCGGGAAAACGGATTTTTTGTGTGAGGTGCTTTCCGAGCTTATCCGTCTGGGCAATGCTGCCGCAGCGATAGGCAGTCTTCAGAGTCTTCTCCGTAGTGATCCCGGCAACAAAGTAGTCTGGGAGCTGATAATACAAGCGTACAAACTTCTTGATCAACCACAGCGGGTAAAAATTGCGTATCAGCATTTTTTAAAATATTTTCCTGAAGAGCCTGCTGCAATATTGGGTCTCCTCTCGTCAATAACAGAGGAACAGAACCTTGCGGCGGCTCTTGAAATTCTCAATAAATATGAATCGATCCTCATTTCAGGCGGTTTCCTGCTGCAACTTGAGCAGGCATATCTTGCTCTCGACAAGCTGGACCCGATCAATATGCACGTTTTGGAAGGCCTCATCAGAGTTGCTACCGCTGCGGGTCACGAAGAGGAAATAACTTCTTTCACATCAAGGCTTACATCATTGCGTAATGTTTTTCCCGGCAAACAAAACGTATCCGCTGAACCGGAACCGGAAGCTGCTTTTCCAATTGAAGAGCCGCTTGACGCTGATAATTCTGATGTTCTTCTGACAGCGGTCCCTCAATCCGATGAAGATGTCAAGATCAAAGTTGAAGGAGATATCGAAGGAGATATCGAAGGAGATAGAGGGCTTGAGATTGAGATTGAGATTGAATTTGAAGGCGAGGGCGAGGGCGAGGGCGAGGGCGAGATAGAGGGCGACTCATCCTTTGGCCGGTTGGGAGAGGATAGTGGAAAAACTTCAACTGACGAAAACTGGCTTGACTCTGTTGTCGCTCTGCTTGACTCTGTTGGCGCCGCACCCCGGGGAGTCAAGTTCGGTATCGAAATGGAAAATTCTGATGCCCGGTCACATTTTGACCTTGGCCAGGCATTTAAAGAGATGGGGCTGTTTGATGAGGCACTCAACGAATTCAGTCAGGCATCTCAAGATCTTTCATTGCGGCTGGAATGCCTGATACTGCAATGCGTTTGTCTAAGAGAACATGGTGATCTTGAAAGAGCCACCACGATTCTGCAGGCTCTTTTAACACACGCGCTCACTCTGGAGGAAAGCTGTGCGGTGAAATATGAGTTGGCGTCAGCATATGAAGCTGCAGGAAAGAGTGAAGAGGCGCATGTCCTCTTCAACGAAATAAACGTCACAAATTCCTGTTTCCGGGATGTTAACTCGCGTCTCAACGCGGTAAGCACGTCTAACTCAATTGATTTCTCAGATGAAGACCTGGATGGTTTCGGGCTGAAATAGTAAATAACCGGTTTTTGTGAGGTGGGCACCATGGGGGTTTATATGAAAAAAGCGTTCATAGTCATGATGCTCCTCGTACTAGCGGGATGCATACATTCCACTCTCTTCGCTGCTGAACTGCTTGATGTCAAACCGATCGTAGCAGGAAGCTCCGTCTCGGTAGAAATTTCTGCCGATATTGCAATGACGTACACGTACTACAAAATTCCCGGACAGACACGTGTTGTTGTAGATATAGCAGAGGCTGATCCGGAAAAAATTGAGCCATTGATTGTCGTCAACAAAGGCCTTGTGTCAAGTATCAGTGTTGATAGCGCGCAGATTTCCGGCATTGTTGCCAGCAGAATTATTTTTAACCTTATTTCAGAAACAGATATTTACGTAACCGCCACTCCTGATCGCAAAAAGCTGATGGTAACTTTTGGAGATTCAGCGCCAGTCGCAAGTACCGCAGGAATCAGACCGGATTCGACACCTGAAATCAGGCATGAGGTGGTTGCCGGTGTTGTGGCAAAAACCGGGCGGCCTGCCATTGCCGTGACAGCTGCTGCAGAGGAGGAAGGCACTCCAGGAGTTGATGATTCGGCAGCCAAGCATGTTGTTCCATCAGCCAAAGCAACAACGGCAGCTACAGCAGGCGCAGTTGAGCTCTCAGCAGTGTCGGCGGCAGCACGAATACCGAAACTTGTGCCGGTCGTTCCGGCCGATAACGAGCCGGCACTTCCTTCGGCACTGACGATAAAAGAGATTGTAGCCGGTGTTTTGTCCGTTGAAATTCATACTAACCAGCCTGTTTCTGAATACAAAATCATGAAATTATCCAAGCCGGATCGTCTGGTTATTGATATACCGTGTGAAAAAACAGATCAGAGGCCTAACGCTACCGCAATCAACAAATTCGGGATTTCCAGGATTCGTATTGGAGTCTCTCCGAGAAACATTCGCATTGTCGTGGATTCAAGCAAAGCCGGGTTTCCTTCTCATAGTATTACCAAGACGGTATTTGGACTGCGGATAAACTTTAAGTAGACTCATATTTGTATCTTGTGGTATTAACATGCGAAACACTAATACCGATTCCTGATCAAAGTCCTATCTTCGCTGGCTCGTCTTGACCGCCCTGGTGGCGTCTTTGGTTTGAAATTGGAATAACAAGGAGAAAATTATGACTAAAGCTGAATTCGTAGCAAAAATTGCCGAGGAACTGGAAGTGCCAAAAACTGTTGCCGCTGAAACTGTCGAAGCTTTTTTGAAAGTAACTTTGGATTTATTGAAAGCAGACGACAAAGTTACATTTCCCGGTTTCGGTACTTTTGAGGTTTCTCACCGTGCCGCACGTAAGGGGCGTAACCCCCAGACCGGTGCAGAGCTGAATATTGCCGCATCAAAGAGCGGTAAGTTCTCGGCAGGGAAAAACCTCAAAAATCTGTAATAATCACAAAGCATACCTGACGTAGATGGAAAAACCAGCCCTAACGGTCTGGTTTTTTTATTGCAAATGGCAGTGATTATTGTTCCCGTACTTCAAGGGTAGCAGGTCTTAATGAAAGGTGGAGAGGCGAAGTATGGAAGAGCGAATTAACGAACTTGAAATGCGTTACATGCAGCAGGAAATGACTCTACAGGAACTGAATGAAATCATCTGTCGTCAGGAGCTGACCCTGGAACGGTTGCAGCGTGATTTTGCGGCATTGAAAGAGCAGTTTCTCGTCATGTCACCATCGGTCGTCCACGACGCTGATCAGGAAGTTCCGCCACCGCACTATTGAGAAATTAACTGTACAGGGATTGAAGATCAAGCCATAACCGAGTTTCAGGGCGAGCTACCGAAAAACTGCTTGAGCATAGCAAGCTCTTGGCGCGTGTCTTTGCAGCTGCCAAAGCAAACCGCACGGAAGTTATTCGTTTACGATACGAGCAATTAGGGCTTGAAAAGAATGAAGAATTTCTGGATTTATGGTTCGGAGAGGAAGCACAAGATTTACTTCAGGATGCTGCCATAAAATTTTGAACTATATTTAAAATCTCTGTCCTTACTGTACAATGCCTAAATTAGCGTATTCTACGTGTGCTGGGTCTTGCAGCGCCCCCGCCGTAGCCACTTTGAAGTTAAGGGCATACTCACCCCTGCATCAAGGTCTATTATGCCCTGCTTGGGCCTATGCGGAAGGTGGCATAAATAAAATACTCCGGTTTTCTCATAACTGTAGATACAACGTAAGAGGTGACAATATGAGCAATATGGTTCTCGTGCTGCTGATGGCTTGTGGAGGTTTGGCAGTAGCCATACAACCGTCAATCAATGCCCGACTTGCACAGAAGGTGGGAAGCTACGAAAGCTCAATGATTTCCTTTGCCGTGGGAACCTTGGCAATGCTTGTTATGGTTATGATTGCTGGACGTGGGAATCTTCGTAATGTGATAGATGCTTCGTGGTGGGAACTCACAGGCGGATTGCTGGGAGCATACTTTGTAACCATGACCATAATCGCAGTACCAAGGCTGGGTACATTGGCAGTTATGTCCATCATTATTGCCGGGCAGCTAACAACCGCCGCGCTGCTTGATCAATATGGCCTGTTCGGTTTAAGGCAGATATCTTTAACCCCTCTGCGTGGAGTTGGTATTTTTCTGCTCTGCATCGGGGCAAGTTTGGTTATCCGAAAATAGTAAAGCCACAAAGATTCTACAAGTCATTTACCACCGAACGAGTCACCGCTTTTGTCATCCTCAATATCATCTGCTGCTGTTTTTTGTCTTAAACCCCACCCGGAACTTTACTGATAACTTCCTGAACGTCTAATTCATCTTGTTGATGCTCATAATCAAAAAGCTCCCGCATTTCTGCGTTGCGGGTTTGGACAACACATTCAAGTTTTTCAAGCGAGGGAAAGAATTTGCCAAGCTCTATTCTGCTGATTCTTGATTTGAAAGAGTTTCATTCAAAGCATTCCATCGAAAGCTGCTTATTTACCTCAACGCGCCGCTTTTCACACCAGACTGAACTGAGACTAGGGACTTCTCCTGTCGGCATACGTAGCCTGGCACGTTTACAGGATGTGCAGTGACTAATTGTCTTCCCGCCAACCCCAGAATAGCATGGCAACTGCCTGCTCTTCCCCATCAGCAGTATATCGTCCCCGAAGCGGTAATTACACAGTTACCCTTCCCACACACCACATCACCGTTCTTGTTTGTGGTGATTGTTCCACCGGGATGCGCAGACTATTTTCCCCAACCTGTCTTGAGTGCAGTTACCATTGGCAAAGGATACGGAAGCTAACGAAAGAATCAGACCGACTACTACAACGTACATTGCCATAAGCCCCCCATAAGTCATGCTACAATATCCGTCAACGCCTCTGATACTTCACATATAAACTCATCATCGCAACCAGCTTCGCTTAAAATCTCGTAGATATGGAAAGCGACCTGTACCGGCCTGCTATTGGTAAGTAATGACTCTTGAAGCTGATGCAGTAGTGTTTCCAAGCTCAGCCTCCTTTAGCGTGAAAGTGAAATTATTTGCCGACCATAAAGCAAAGAGTAGACGCCCGCAAATATTATTGCGAACACTTGCTCGTTTTCTCTCCCGCTCATAGCAAGCTCCCTTGAAATCACAGATTATTTATCATCGTACCAGTGTAAGTTTTTCCGACACAAAGAAAAGGCGCTGCCGAAGTAACGCCTTTACCAGTAAACAAAATGTAACTCCACTTCACTTTAGGTTTCTCTGTTCATTCTGCGCTTTCCGTAGACAGCCATGCCTAGCATACCAATTCCGAGGAGCATCATTGTGCCGGGTTCGGGGACTGGTGCAGGGCCTGAATCATATACCGCATACAAACCATGGCCATTTGCGGACAATATGATTTGTCCTTTTGGATCGGTTGAGTATAAGTCAAGTGCATCGTTCCCGTTATTCTGATAAAGAGAGTCAACTCCGTTAAATATCGGATGGGTGCTGTTAATCGCGATATTTCCGCCAACTCCATTGTAAGCCGTGCCAAAACCTAACCCAAAATTGTTCAGAAAGGTATTCCATTGGTTAGCTTCAGCAACCGGTCCGCCCCATCCTGTGCCACCGGCAATGTAAACATTTCCGCCAGCGTTTACATAGTCGATCAGTACACTGTTGTCAACGGGATTTCCGGCAAGAAACACACCGTCATACGCTGATAGCGTAGAAAGATTAAACGTACTTGCTGTCGACACAGTCCATGTGTTCCCAGCGCCGGTTATTGCATTTCTCAAATTAGTTCCCGTAAGGCCGAAATTGGTCGAATAAGCAAGATAATCACCAGTAACTCCGTTGTTGAACCAAGATGTAACATTTGTTGCAAACTTTGCAGGGTCATTGGGGGCTGCAAAGTAGCTATCAGAAAGCGTCCATTCATCATTGGCTACCACGATCTTACCAGCGTGGGCTGTAGCGCCAGCACCAAGGCAAATCAAAGCAGTTACAGCAGCTAACATGTGCGATACTGTTTTCATTTTCTAACTCCTCCTTTATTTGTGGTTTGGTGAATTCTCGGTTATCTGCTCCAATCTAACGAGAGTCATAAAGCAAAAATGGTGCCAACGTTATAAATAGCTAATTATATGGAATAATTTCAGCAATTAAAATACTGAATCCATAATGTGTAAGCTTTTTCGACAGGTCTTTAGTGTAGAAATTTCTGTAAGTGTAAAGACTACCGACTTCTGAATCGACATATAATGCCATATGCTCGCAGGAACTATATTCCACTGATTTCGGTCAAAAAATATTACCTATTACACCTGTCTGCATATCTTTATAAGGCGACCCCCACCCATTAGGCTAAGGTGGCCGCCCTTCATTTACAAGCTAGGTCATGCCGTTTGATGCTGTCACCCCTCCATGGAGCCACTGGAAGCCTTGCATATACAACAAGGCGCACCCGCAATCGCAACAGACGCCGCCGCGAGGACCAGGAACATGCCGATGGCCCTGCACATATTTTTCCGGCCCAACCGGCAGTTGCGGTGCCTATTTCAGAATGGCAGATACTCAGGAAGATCACGCCGGAATAATATTCGACTGGCTGATTATGGTCTGGCGGGAGGGGGGCAAAAGTGGGCTAAAGTATGAAGGTAAAAATATGAAAATAAAAAAGCCACCTACAAATTTATGTAAGTGGCTGTTTTGTTTGGTGCTCCTGGAACGATTCGAACGCCCGACCTTACGGATTCGTAGAAATGAGAGCTAAGTAGTTTAAATAAAATAACTTATTAGTCTATTTAACGTACTTTCAGCAGGAAATATAAAATATCAAAGGATTATTATCTTCCAGTAGGATAATTTGAATAAGCCTATTCAAAGCATGTTCATCCTCTGCTACAGTTGTAAAAAACGCTGTGTATTATAATCAGCATGAACACTATGGCGAAGGGGCACCTCTCCCCAGCAGGCCATCCGCGCATTCCAGCAGTGTTACTTTCAGCTTTGTTCTGGA
>JBMOEI010000119.1:0-9130 GCA_049318985.1 Desulfuromonadaceae bacterium | reverse complement strand
TGTCATCAGAAACGGGTGATTGAATTCGGTGAATGGTTTCTTGATGATCTTGCCGTCACCGTCCCTCATCGTCACATTGTCTTCTCCATCCCCAAGTTGATCCGCCGTTGTTTCCTGTTTGATCGCAAGCTGCTTGCCGATTTAAGCCGTGTCGCCTGGGAGACGCTGAAAGAGTACACTTCGGCTTCGCTCAGTGCAGGCAACTCTATGCCGGGCTGTGCCTGCTCCATCCAGACATTCGGCGATTTCCTCGGTTTCAATCCCCACTGCCACATCATCATATCCGATGGAACCTTTGACGAGCAGGGCAACTTCCACATCACTCCGTATTACGATGCCCATGCACTGGAACAGCTCTTCCGTCACAAGCTGCTGAAGATGTTGCTGAAGAAGGGTGCCATCAACCAGTGGCACATTGATCTGCTGATGTCGTGGCAACACAGCGGCTTCAACGTCCATGTCTGCGAGCCGATTGCGGCGGATGATCGTAATGCCCTGGAGATTCTTGCTCATTACATAATCCGCTGCCAGTTCTCGCAAGAGCGGATGACATATCTTGAGCAGAGCGGCAGCGTCAACTATCGCTCGAAAGATGGCCACACGACCAAGAGCTTCACTGCGCTTGACTGGCTGGCACTTATTATCAGCCACATTCCGCGTCATGGTGAACAGATGGTGCGGTATTACGGCTACTACAGCAACGCAGCCAGGGGCAAGCGCAGAAAGCTTGGGATGGACGATGCAGAGATAGTGGAGATCGCCGGTCAGGAGGCGGACACCCCGTATCGCAAGAAGTGTCGTGCCAACTGGGCAAGGCTGATTCAGAAGATTTACGAGATTGATCCGCTCACCTGTCCCAACTGCGGCGGTACGATGAGGGTGCTGGCTTTTATCGAAGAAGCGGCGGTGATCCGCAAGATTCTGGATCATCTTGGATTGTGGGATGTTCCGAAGCGTGTGCCGAAACGGGGGAGAGAGCCACCGGTGATTGCCGTTGAAGATTCTATGCTGGTGTACGCCGATAGTCAGGTTATAGAATATAGAAGAGGCGTACTACATCCCTGAATACCTGTGAAGCCTTATAAAATGGGGCGTTGCGGCAGGGGTGGTTTGTGTCGGAATTGGTGAAAATGTGGTGTTTTCGGGGCAAGTGGTGTTGGTTGCAGGCGGTGATGCACATTAGGCAGTCGGCAGGTCAAAAACGCTTCGGTTGGTTCTCTGTTTCGCTTAAAATCCACTCAGTTCATCTGGAATTGCGTTGACATTACCCTGTACTGAATATATTGTCCTACAATTAAAAAAGTAAATTCCTATCATTAAGCGTCACAGGCGCACCAGCTTTCAGGCCGAGTTCTTTGAGAATATCTGCGGGAATAACAATCTGGTTATCGGATGTGAGCGAGGATTTCGGCACAGAACTATGTATACCTCTGTACAGGGCGGATTAACCGAGTAAACCCCGGTGTATCAATTTACGGCCAATATGCTCATGGAAACACAAGCGACTCTTACTTAATCAAGCAAAACATATACAGTATTATCAGTTTGAAATCCACATCAATCAAGGTACTTCTGACAGGTACTTCCAATCGAGCAATGTGAGTTTTCTGGCAGGTCAAAATCTATCCGTGTACTTTGAAATACACGTTATAATCTAGTCGCTTCACCTGAAATTACGTTGACACTTCTCAACATTTGAGTGTATTTTTTTACGCATTTAAAAAGCAAGTTCTAATCTCTATTACAGAGGTAACTTATGGTAAACACATCCTATTTTACAAAGAGATATGCAAAATCGCCCAGTTCTGAATCCGTTCAACGAGCTGGAGTGCTGTTTTTACTTTGGCTGTTTTTTTTCCTGTCTCTACCTAGCGACTCTTCCGCCGCGCCGTTTGCCAAGTTCTTCCGGTTCACCCAACCGGACCGCACCCAGCTTACGCTCTGGGGTGAAGGCGACGAGTTTCAGGCTGTGTTCGAAACCGGCACCGGTTATACCGTGCTCTTTTCTCCGGAAGAGAAAGCCTACTTCTACGCCCGGCTGGCAGCAGATGGCAACGCTCTCCTCTCCACCGGCGTAGCTGCCAACTACCCGCCGCCCGCGGGACTGGCCCGGCATATCAGGGTCAATCAGACCGCTGTCGCCGCTGCGGCCAAAGCAAAACGCGTGCAGTGGGCCACGGAGACCGGTTTGGCAAAACGGTGGACACAATTAAAGTCCACCGCGGCAACCCGCCGGCAGCTCTCCTCCGCAGGCGGCCCGGCATTTGCTCCCCCGGCAGCCACCACGACCGGCAACAAGGTCGGCTTGACGCTGCTGGTAGATTTTCCCGATGAACCGGGCACCATCAGTAAGGGAGATATCGAACAGTTTCTGAACAGTGACGCCTACACCGGCTACGGTAATAACGGCTCGGTGAAGCAGTATTTCCAGGATGTTTCCGGCGGACGGCTGAACTATACCAATGTGGTGACCGCCTATGTGCGGATGCAAAAAACAAAGAGCTATTACAACGATATTTCCAAAGGTGCTGGTGATCAGGGAAGGCTGCTCGTCAGCGATGCCATTGCAATCCTGCGAGCCAGGGACGATTTCAACGACACAATCCTGCCAACATTCAATCTACTGACTACCGATGGAGCCGACACAGTGCTGGCACTGAATGTTTTTTTTGCCGGCGCTAACAGCGGTTCCTGGTTGTACGGTCTGTGGCCCCATACCGGGAATCTCGTAATTCCGGTTATGCTCGGCAACGGGAAAACCGTGTCCAACTATCAGATCAGCGATATTGATGATTCCCTGGAGATCGGAACCTTCAGTCACGAAAATGGTCACTTGCTCTGCGGCTTTCCCGATCTGTACGATTATGACTATGACTCCCGAGGAGGGGCAGGCGTTTTTAGCCTTATGGGCTTTGGCGGTTCCGGCCCCAACCCCACCCAGGTGGACGCATATTTGAAAACGGCGGCGGGATGGACCACCGTTACCGATCTGTCCAGTGCTTCAAGCCTGGTGGCAACGCTGACGGCTGCACCGGACAGCGGCTATGATCATGTCTACCGCTATACCCGCCCCGGCATGGCAACCGAGTATTTTCTCCTGGAGAACCGGCAAAAAATCGGCCGGGACGCCCAACTGCCCGGATCAGGTATCGCCGTGTGGCATGTGGATGAGCTGGGAGACCGGGATAATCAGAGCCTTATTCCCAATGACACCCACCTGAATTACGAGTTGACCCTGGTACAGGCCGACAACCTGTGGCATCTGGAGAAAAATATCAACTATGGCAATGCCACAGACCTCTATTTTGCCGGAAACAGTGCGGCGGCATACAGTAATCAGTTAACCGACTCCTCATCCCCTAATAGCCGTTGGTGGGATGGCACTTCTTCCGGATTGAGCCTGAATACCTTCAGCGAGAACCGAATAGCCATGACCGTAGCCGTGGGCAATGCCCCGGATTTTATCCTGACAATTCAGCCGAAGTCGCTGCAGGCTATCCCGGGAGACATCAATGCTGCTACTTCAACCACGATTACCACGCAAGCGGTAAACGGTTATGCCAATCCCATTACCTTGACAGCTTCCGGTCTTCCGCCAGGTATAACGGCGCATTTCCTTCCGGCAAAGATTGCTTTTCCCGGGACCGGCAGCTCCTCCCTGACTTTGACGGCGGATAATAGTGCTGCGCATGGCACCTATAGCATCATGATTACTGCCAACGGCATTGGAGTGAGTCAGTCGGATAGTGTCACGCTGGAAGTTAATTCTGACCCGATTCCGCCGTTAATTACGGCGTTTACTCTGCCGGCGAACTCTACCAGCCGGACCGTAGCGATTAATGCTTTTGTCGCCACCGATAACAAGGAGGTAACCGGCTATCTGGTCAGTGAGTTTCCGGATACGCCGGCGTTGGATGATCCCCACTGGAGCAATACTCCGCCTGATGTATATACCTTTGCCACGGATGGCAATAAAACTCTCCATGCCTGGGCAAGGGACGGCAAGGGAAATCTTTCAATAAGTAAAAGCGGATCGGTATTAATCGACTCAATGCCTCCGACAACAGCAGTCAGTCCGGCCGCTGGCGCATATGGGTCGGTACAAAGTGTCCAACTGGTCTGTAAAGATCCACTGCCTTCGGGCAGGTTTTTTGAACTCATCGGCGGGACAATGCAAGGAAATATTCTGGCGCTTAACGGCGAGGTTACCACATTTCTCGGTGACCATAATAATCGAGCGATAGTTGACGGTGTCGGCAATGGAGCTGCTTTTTATTCGCCGTTGGCAGTTACCTTTGACGGTACGTATCTCTATATCGGTGACAACAGCACCATCAGGAGGGTGACGATCGCCACAAATGAAGTGAAGACCCTGGCCGGTCAACAATCCACGTACGGCGCCGTTGACGGCATCGGCTCTGCGGCGAGTTTTGACATGATTACCGGTGTTACCACCGATGGGACGAACCTCTATATCGTTGACCATGCCAATCCGGTTATCCGCAAGATGGTGATTGCAACCGGTGAAGTTACCACCATTGCCGGAAATGCAGCTGAGGCCGGTTATAAGGATGGAGTCGGCGCTGCCGCGCGATTCAACGGGCCGACAGGGATCACTACGGACGGGATTAATCTGTATGTTACGGATAAAGATACCAATATTATTCGTCAAGTGGTCATAGCGACCGGAAAGGTGACCACTCTGGCCGGGAACGCCGGAAATGAAGGTGCTGCGGATGGCACCGGCGGTTCGGCGCGTTTTAAAGGCCCGGGAGCGATTGCAACCGACGGAGTATATCTTTATGTTGCTGACAGCGGGAACTATACCATGCGCAAGGTTATGATCGCCACGGGATCGGTGACCACCATGGCCGGCAAGGTTGGGACACCCGGACTTACCGATGGCAGCGGCACTTATGTCCGCTTCAGCACTGTGGGGGGGGTGACCACCGACGGAGTGAACCTCTATTTTACCGATGCCCATACTATCCGCATGATGACCATTGTTGATGCAAAAGTTACGACCATTGCCGGGAATCCACATTTCTTCGGTTTGGTGGATGGCACCGGCGTGGAGGCGATATTCCACTATCCAAATGGCATCGTAACCGATGGCTCGAGTCTTTACATTGCCGACACGTTAAACTATCTGCTGCGCAAAATGCCGGGTGGTCCGATTGATAGCGGTTCCGGCTGTCAATCGACCCGTTACTGCTTCGGCGATAGTTGCACTCCGGCCACCCCATATGTTGATAGCATAGGGATCATCGCCAACTCGACTTTGCGTTTTTCCTCCGCTGATGCCATGGGCAACAATGAGGCCGTTAAAGAAGCACTGTTCGTCATCGATATCACGCCGCCGGTGACGACGGCAACTCCGCCGACTGGTGCATACAGTTCCGCACAGAACGTACTACTCTCCTGTGATGATACCCCGACCGGTTCAGGTTGTGAGCACACCTACTATTGCCTCGGAAATGGCTGCACCCCCACTTTGACCTATGCCGGAGCCGTGACTGTGGCCGCCAATCAGACGCTGCGTTTTTTTTCCAAAGACAAGGTCGACCATGTTGAGACGGTCCGCGAGGCGACATACATTATCGATAACGTGCCGCCAACCACCACAGCGATACCACCTGGCGGAACCTACCAGGCTGCCCAGAATGTCACCCTGAGCTGCACCGACACCGGATCAATTATTACGCCGGTTCAACTTGGCGGTTCTCTTCAGGGGAACATCTTAGTGGACAATGGCGCGGTAAGCACGATTCCCGCCATCGATACCAGCAGCGGCACGGCGGCCACCTTCGACCAGCCAGCCGGCATCACTACTGATGGTGTCAATCTCTATGTGGCCGATGTCTACCACGGAACCATTCGCCAGGTATCGATCGCCACTGGCCTGACTACCACCCTTGCGGGTGAGGAGTTTGCCTTTGGCGCCAATGACGGCATCGGCTCCGCTGCGCGGTTCCATCTTCCCTATGGCATCACCACCGATGGCGTCAACCTCTATGTGGCTGATATCGGCAAAATGAACATTCGAAAGGTGGTGATCGCCACCGGAGAGGTGACGACCCTGGCAGGCGCCGCCGGGGTGTTCGGCTACGCCGATGGCTTTGGCACGGAAGCCCTCTTCATGAGTCCCTATGGTATTACTACGGATGGCGTCAACCTGTATGTGGCCGATGCGGGTAACTACCTGATCCGGAAGATTGTGATAGCCACGGGCGAGGTTTCCACCCTGGCCGGAAGCCCCGGTCAAGCCGGCGTGGTCGACGGGACCGGTGCTGCCGCACGCTTCGGCTTTCCCATAGGGCTGACCACTGATGGCATCTTTTTGTACGTCGCTGATGATAATACGGTCATCCGGAAGGTGGAAATCGCCACCGGTGCGGTAACAACCCTGGCCGGGAGTGCCGGCCAAAGGGATTCGGTCGACGGCATAGGGGCGGCAGCCCGCTTTAATGATCCCGGCCACCTGACCACGGACGGAATCAACCTTTACGTGCCCGATGCGGGCAATAAAACCATCCGACGAGTGGTCATCAAGACCGGAGAAGTAACGACCATTGCGGGAAGCCCCGGTCAGATCGGTTTCCAGGATGGCAGTGGGGCCACGGCGCGATTCAATTTTCCACGCGGCATCACCACCGATGGCACTAGCCTCTATGTGGCCGATACGAACAACTCTGCCCTCCGCAAGCTGCCGGGATACGCCGTCGGTAAAGACGGATCAGGCTGCAACACCACATTCTTCTGCCTGGGGAATAACTGCACCCCGACAACGCTATACGATACCCCCATCGCCATTGCCAGCAACTCAACCTTGAGATTCTACTCAACGGACAAGGCAGGGAACAGCGAGAGCGTCAGGCAGGAGGTTTATACTCTCAATATTCCCGATAACTCACCGCCTGAGGTGACTGCCTTTACTATCCCGGCATATAGCCAAGGACTGACCGTGCCGATAAGCGCATTCACTGCCACAGACAACCTTGAGGTGACTGGATACCTGGTAACCGAAAGCTCCATGAAGCCATTGTCCGGCGCTGCCGGTTGGAGCAATATAGCGCAAAGCAACTACACCTTTGCCGCCGGCGGGCTGAAAGGGCTGTGCGCCTGGGCCAAAGATGCCGTCGGAAATATTTCGGCGCCACTCTGCGCCTCGGTCGGGGTCAATCTCCACTATTCATTGACAATCAACATCTTCGGGGGTGGCGTAGTCAATAATTTCAACGTGAACTCACCACCGTTCACCCCCTGCAGCTCAGGCCTATGCCAGGTCACCTATGATGCCGGCAGCGTCTTCACCCTGCGTGGTGCGCCGTCAGTCTCATTTGCCAACTGGATGGAGGGCTGTACCGGCAGTGGCGATTGTGCGATAAACCTCACCAATAACATGACGGTGACGGCGATCTTCAATCCGCTGTTAAAAATTCAAGGGTTTAGCACTGCATATCAGTCGTTGCAGGCAGCGTATGACTGGTCGGTTCTCCAGTTGCTCAGTTCGGTGACCCTGCGAGCAAGGAATCTCCAAATTGACGGCGATTTAACTCTGAATCAACCACTGACCGTTACTTTTGAGGGAGGATATAGCAATTCGATGTTCAGTTCGGTATCGGGATACACTACACTGCAAGGGGTCATGAGAATATCCAAGGGGCGACTTAATGCCAACAAGTTGATAATAAGGTAGGTTTTGTTATTTTTGTACGTTGCAGCCGCAATCCACACCTGACAAAAAAATCCCTCATGGAGGCACCATGAGGGATTTTTTATTGTTTCCTGAGATTATCCGGATTTATTGGACACAGATGGCATTCAGATCCTTCAGAAGCACATCAATATCCAGACCATGGGCATTAGCACCCTGTTCCAGGCTTTCATTCTGGGCGCCCATGCAGCCGACGCAACCCAAATTATGCTTCTGGAGTACCTTTACCGTATCGGGATTCATGCGCATAACTTCAAAAAAGGTCATATCTTTTGTGATTACAGTCGCCATATACTATCTCCTTATTACCCTGAATTACTCGTATTTTATATCAATTATCTCATACTCTCTGGTTCCCGACGGCACTGCAGCCTTGACTGAATCATCCAGTTTATGCCCGATCAGGGCTTTGCCCACCGGCGATGTGCAGGAAATCTTGCCCAGTTTGATATCAGCCTCGTCTTCACCAACTATTTTGTAGGTAATCTCTTCTTCAGAAGCGGTGTCATAAACGGTCACCGTGAATACTGTAGTATACACATTTCATGCTGATTTTTGATTTCAAGAGAGGTTCTTTTTTCTGCATAGTGTGCTGATAACTCGTTATTGACCGGTCAGGAAAAGCTCCTTATATAGGCTACCGGTTACCTATATAAGTAATTTATTGCCTATATAGGTAACCAGTGAAGTTCCTTATATAAGTAACTTTTGGCGGATTTTACTTATCCAGAAAGCTCCTTATATAAGGAGTTTGTTGCCTATATAGGGTGCCTAGCTTTCTCGTCTCTGATTCCTTATATAAGGAACTTATGTATACGTTCCGCTGCTTCAGTCTGGAAGTATCCTCTCTTCCAAGTCTGTATCACCACGAATCGAACCATATAAAACATGCCAGACCTTCTTCTCCGGATCCCATCTCCCACCTGCAACTTTCAGCTTATCCCGAAGGATATTTTCGGTAAACGACACGATTACAGAGACGACATCTTCGTCATGATATCGCAAGGAAGGTCGGAACGGTTTTTCTTCGACGATAATCTCAACCGTCTTCAAGCGAACTCCGCGTTTTTCATCGTACCTATACCGGACGCAAAGTAGAGAGTCACCGTACTTCTCAAGCAGTCGCTTTGTCCCCTTCTGCCCCGGCTTCAAATGGCTTTGGGTTTTCATATCTTTCAGCATGGCGTCCATATCTGTGCTGGCATTAGAAAACTGCTCGAATGTATACGTATTATTTGATAGGATGTACACAGAATTATCAAAGAAAGGGCTAATTTAATGCTTCAAATTCCAACCCTCTTTTTCACAAATTTCTGTGCGCACCTTGTTACGAAAGGCATTTCTCCAGACCGGTTTCAAGAATATAAAAAGTGGCTCCATTTTTTCCTCGATTTCTGCGAAAAATATCAGATT
>JBMOEI010000118.1:0-9197 GCA_049318985.1 Desulfuromonadaceae bacterium | reverse complement strand
TTTGGAGGGCAATTACTCAATTACTGCCCTGGTCTCCTAAATTCTACGTTACCAATATTTTAGGAGGCGGACATGAATCTCGATCTCTTCGGAGAACCAGTAGCACCTACAACAAAAAGAATCTTCATAAAATCAATTGAAGCCCGTTACCGCAACGAGGTTGTCAGAGATGACGCCCCGAAATGGGTATCGATGCGGTTTACGCAACCCCAGCAGGTATTCGAGATGTTCCGGGATCTCCGTCTGGAGACGAAGGAGCACTTCATCGTTCTGCATCTGGACGGCAAAAACCGGATCGTCTGCTTTGATCGAGTCTCGATTGGCTCGCTTAATCAGGCCATCGTCCATAGTCGCGAGGTCTTCAAGACGGCATGCATCTCAAATGCAGCGGCAATCATTCTGATGCATAATCACCCTACAGGTGACCCGACACCCAGCCAGGAAGATATCGCCATTACCAGACGTCTCAAGGAAAGTGGCGAGATCCTCGGCATCAAGGTGCTGGATCACATCATAATCGGTGATGATGAGTTCCTGAGTTTTGTCGAGAGGGGACTCTTGTAACATATTGAGGGAGCGGCGCTTTGTGCGCCCTCCCTCGACTTTCCCCCCAGCTCAAAAGGGTTCTTTAGAGCCACCGTCCAAGCGGTAGTTGTAGGGAGCCCTTTTGGGCCACCATCACAACGATAAGGGGGAGAGAGTCATGTCAGTTCGAGCACGCATTAACGGTAGGGATTTTACGCTGAGCTGGGAGGAGTTTGAAAAAGCGCTGAACAGGAGCAATCTTGCAGGCGGCGAATTTGAAGTTCTTGCCATTCTTTCGGGAGTGAAACCCTACTAGAGTCTTCAGATCGGACATACCCGTCCGGCCTGGATAGAGGCGGCCTTTGTGGTCGCCTTTTTTATTGTTGAACATAATAATCTTGTTGACACAACACATAATAATCTAGCGTTGACAACACAGAATAAACTAGCTATCGTGAGCCATAATAATCTAGCAATAAAAGAGGTATTGCAATGGCAACAACACCAGCCCAACGCAAGCTTGCTGATGCTCTAACAGCCCTGAAGAGATTGCAGGATGACGGAAAAAGCACCATAATGTCGGGAGATCTGACTCGGATACAGCGGGAAAGTCTTGTCAAGAACGGCTTCCTGCGACCGATTGTCAAGGGGTGGTATATGCCATGCCGGCCTGGCGAAGAGACCGGTGACAGCACACCCTGGTATGCGGCGATGCGTGACTTCATCCATGGTTATTGCACAGAGCGGTTTGGAGATCAATGGCATGTGTCAGCTGAATACTCATTGTTTCTGCATACGGGCAAGACTATTACGCCGCAGCAGGTTGTTATCCATTCTCCGCTTGGCCAAAACGGCCTGCTGAAGCTGCCTGACAATTGCTCGATCCTGGACTACAAGGTGAAGGATTTTGTTCCTGCCGTTAATATCCAGATAGTGGAGCGAATCCGTGTTCTGACACTTCCTGTGGCTCTCATCCGGGTACCGGAAGCATTTTTCACCACCTATGCCCACGATGCTCACATTGCACTCCATCAGTTGCGTGATGCGTCGGACCTCAATAGGGAGCTGCTCGAAGGCGGGCATAGTAGTGTTGCCGGACGTCTCGTCGGGGCTTTACGGGCATCTGGGCGCGGAGAATTTGCAGATAACGTACTGGCAACCATGAGAGCAGCAGGATTTGTAGTCAACGAGACAAATCCTTTTAGTGTTGCACCGCCGACTCTGGCATTCACCAGAGCGCAATCGCCCTATGTCCTGCGGATGCGTTTAATGTGGCAAGCCATGCGAGAGACCGTCTCTGCCATTTTCCCTGATGAGCCCGGTATGCCGTATGACATTGAGAAGTACATGGATGCTGTCGAGGAAAACTACAAAACCGATGCCTATCACTCTCTCTCCATTGAGGGGTATCGGGTCACTCAGGAGCTAATTCAAAAAGTCTCCACCGGGGATTGGAATCCAGACCGTAATGATACTGACGCGGAAATGAAAAACGCAATGGCGGCACACGGATACTGGCTCGCTCATAATGAGGTCAAAGCCACGATCAGAAACATTTTGACAGGGACAAACCCTGGTGCCGCTTTCCGGCAGGATCACGCTTCCTGGTATCGCAACCTTTTCTCACCCAATGTCGATGCCGGCTTCCTCAAGCCGTCGGATCTGGCCGGTTACAGAACCGACAAGGTTTTTATCAGGGGGGCAACCCATGTTCCTCCTTCCCAGGACGCAATCCGTGACATGATGCCGGAACTTTGCGATTTGATGGAGGCTGAACCCAACGCTGCCGTACGCGCCGTTTTGGGGCATTTTATGTTTGTGTACATCCATCCGTATTTCGATGGCAATGGCAGATTGGGGCGGTTTATTATGAATGCCATGCTGGCATCTGGCGGGTATCCGTGGACGGTAATCCGGATTGAACAGCGCATTGATTACATGACAGCCCTGGAAGCGGCGAGTTCGCGGGGAGAAATAAAACCTTTTGCGGAATTTATTGCCAGGTCGATGAATATTTAGTTAGTTACCCATCCAGGATAGAGGCGGCCTTTGTGGTCGCCTTTTTATTTTTTCCTGCACAATAAGGTGAGCGTATACCCTATCAGGTATAATAGCAAAGACCGGTATGGCCCGATCAAAGATCGAGAAGTTGGTCAAGTCTGGCGGGGTCCCGCCGTCCCGCTGGTACGAGCCGAAGGCGCAGCACTCGGGTACCCACTTACAATATGACCACAACAACTCGCAGTTATGAAAATCGACTTACTGTGAATCTGCCCCCACTACTTGACAGCCCTGGTTAACGAGCAAGGTAAATTCGCAAGGTGCTTCATTGGTAACCTGGCGATCAAGCCGTGCGGAGCAACCAGCGTCTTCCATGATCGCCCGAGTACCGTCTTTGCTGCACAATAACAGGACTGCGTACGGGTTCATATATTTTACCTTTAGCATATAAGGTTCGAAATCTGAGGCCAATAAGCGTTCATCGTGGCGGGTGGCATTCTGTAAAATGGTAGCATCGCTGTCGGAGGGAGCCTTAGATAAGTCGGTAAAATATGTATCTACCGCCGAACTCAGATTCACCATTTTGGTGGATAAGCGTCCCCTCTCTTCAGCATCGGGTGCTGCGACGATGGGGGCGACACATGCACCCAACAACATTGATGTAGCAAGAATAATCAAGATGAGGTGTTTCATAGCGTTAGCTCCAGTAAATCATGCGATTGTCTTCATCAATACCTGTATCCAAACTCCAGCTTTTCAGGGTATCCAGCGGAGAATATTTCCTTTGTAGAGACAATGCCAACCAGCCCCATAATTCCACTACATTATTGAATGCTTTCTGAAATAATTCCTCGAAGTCAATTGTGCTGCCGTCAGGGGTTATCAGCCCTTGGATATATTGTTTTTCTGGTTTAGCCGGATAAACAAAAGCTCGTTTTGCTGCCACTTGGCGGAAAAAAGCGAATAACACATTACCGCTTTCTCCAATCTTCATCATTCTTCGCATGGCGACGTGCCAGTCGTGGACCTTAGGTGATTCAATATTTAGATAAACTCCGGTCAGTAATTCCTGCCAGAATTGGACTATGTCGGCATCCATGAGGTCTTTATTGCCGATATCGGAGGTGTCGTCTACGTTGGTGGATATTTGCTGATTGAATTCCAGCACACCCATATTGAGTCGACTGTGGGCGTACACATCTTGGGACATTTCGCAGCGCCGGTGTTTGGTTTTATTTTCCTCGTAAGGCCCCACCATCAGGTTGACGACCGGATGTATAGTGCCATCTGTAGCAACGTGTGCGGCAAAGCCAAACAGCCAAGCCATACACTTTTGGCGCGTGTTGTCATCTGTAATGTCACGTATTTTGGTGACCCCATTGCGCAAAAACGCCACCGCTTGTCCATAATGCATGGCATTAGCCCAATTGGTGGAATTGCTGTCCAATATGTCAAGATATGGATAATCTGGGGATACAGCCCCGACGATGCAATACTTTTTCCAATAGCCCAACGCGCGCTTGGCATCGTCGTGCAGCAGACCTTCTCGGCGATTGCGAACTTCTTCGATGGCCAGTTGTGCTAAGGTAATGTGGGTATATCCACCTGACATAGTTAATTCTCCTTGTTATGGTTAGAACCTGTCAAAGTTGTCCAGACCTCTACTAAAACATAGCGTACGCAAAAAACAGTTTGTTGTGGTTACCCCAATAATCTAGCGCTGGCAAGACACAATAATCTAGCTGGCGTATGATATGTTCACAGTGCTGTGCTGACTACGAGTGGGCTCTACGCAATCTTTCGTAAGGTTTTTTCTGCCTGTTCCCCCATCAATTGCATCAAACGGTACAAGTCATCACATTTACCCATCCGGCCTGGATAGAGGCGGCCCTTGTGGTCGCCTTTTTTTATTGATAACCTGTTAAATTAAATCTGTTATACCCGGATTAAATGGATCAGCCCATTTCTCGTTTAGGATTGTTTGCCTACGATGTAACGACCGTAGAGATCCATCGATAAGAGAGTATGCATGACCCCCGTGTGCCATCCTAAGTAATTCTGCAACCATGAGGGTGGACGCGACCATACCCACAAAACACGCTCCCACAGATCGACCCGCTAACGTAGCAAGACCACATTCGTCCATACCCTCCCGCTTTAATGCTTCATATGCCGGTTTAAGTTCTTCATGGGAGGATTGGGAATCAATAATATGCCTTCCCCATTGCTGTTTTGCAGTATCATGACTTGGAAATGTATGAACTTGAAATTCCAGATACTCATGCTCCCCTTTTCCCAAGCCAGCCTCAATGACACGTGCAAACCCAACATCTTCCAAAGCAAATCTTGCAATCGCGTTATCAACCCCACAAATTCCGACCATTGGCTCATGATCCGCAACAGTGAAATTTCCGGCAAATAATCTTTCATTGATTGAAGCCTGGAAACCACGTTGTTCACACCAATTTGCAATTGCACGAGTTTTACGTTCATTTTTCACGGGCGCAAATGTTAAAGGAGAAGTGCTATCGTTAGCATCAGAAAGCATATCGAAATCCTGTAAAACCAGTGAAACCTCTTCAGGACGAGCAAAAGGAAGAAAACCGAGTGTCCATAAAAACGCCTGGCCAAGATGGCCAAGTCCAATCAACCATAACTTTGCAGGTAGGTATTGGAGCGGAGGTCCTGGATCTCTGGATTCCAGCCAACCTTCACCAGATTCAGGGCGCCATAACGATAAACCAACTGCTCTGCGACCTGCCATAGGGTTACCACCACGGACGTACTGAAATGCTTCTGCGACAGCAAGTGCTCCGGCTAGCACCCCAGACGGGGTAAATTCTTGTTTTTCAGGTAACTGCCTTGCTTCATCAAGAGGGATAACTCCCCCCACCCAACCGTCAAAAGTCGCACGTACAGCAAAATCTCCAAGACCACTCGGGTGTTCAACATTACCAATTATGATCCTTGGGTGATCCGCGGGAACATCTTGTAATACCCTTCCTTTAAGATCAATGACTGCAGATTCTATCGTTTTGCATTCTTTCCATGGTATCAGCAGATTAAAGTCCAAACAGCCACAAACTGAAACTCCACCGAGAAATGCTCTTCGTCCAGCATTGACTGCAGTCAAGAGGGCTGCCTGAAGCGTTGGAGATGTTGCTACGCTCGAACCGATCTCAATAATCAACTGATATTTGTAAAAAATGGTTTCTGCTTCCTCCAGCGTTGAAGCTTCTCCACTATCCAGCGCCATTTTGACTGTCCTGCTCAATGTCTCCGAAAGATTTTTACTAATCATTTCTAGCTCCACATTCCAATATAGAAAAATTTTGCAGCAGTTTTACTTGTATGGTTCTTCCACCGGTGCTCACCCTCGTACTCATAGATGCCAAGTTGACTGGGCAACACTAATCGAGTAGCAAAGTCCGGTACTATCAAGGCGATATGGCCTCGAAGTGCCACCATCGGATTACAGCGATCAGATTGGCTCTGAAAAGGAGCACCAGGATGTGTATGAATATCTGCTATCACAGTAAGCCCCGTTTCCTTGCATAATTGCCAGAGAGCGCTATATCCTGAACCATCGAAAACTACATATCCTTGATCGAGACAATGCGGGTCAAGATCATCGTAGTAGACAAAACGACAGACACGTCGTCTTCCGTCGTGATTTTCACCGAGGAGAAAGGCGCCACTCTCTCTTCTTCCTCCACCTCTGGATTTAAGCTCCATTAGCCCAGCGTGCCACAGGTTTCTTGGGCAGCTCAGTGTGTGATTAGGAGCTACGAGTCCCCGTATAATCGCTCGAATTGAGAAGTTCATGTACAATCCTTAAATATAAAGTAATTCCTTCATTAGGATTCCAGATCATGTCAGGGTGCTGCGTTCGCCATCCATCGTGGCCATCAATTGCCTCTCGATCACAAGGTATGTAGAGCGCGATCCCATTTTTCCAGTCAGTTCGAAAAACTTTCGGAACCCTGGAAATACCGTGAGGACGCTTTTCGTCCGCAAGCGGAATATCCAGCTCATTATCCCATGGACGGGCAGTTGGTGCCGACTGGGGGTAATTACGCATATCAAACCTCAGGCAGTATTCCGTGGGCGCGTTGGGGCGAAGGGCCGCTGAAACTGCAATGATGACATATGGCCAGCATGCTGAAACCAAACGCCAACGTCCACGCGCTACACCACTTTGGAACGGCCCTTTGTCGACATGATCCAGAAACACTCTTTCGTCAGGTCCCTGAATTACCATGACTTAACCCTCTACCCGCACCTTTGGCCTAAGGTCTAACGAGATCTGGCAACCTGGATGCACAACAAGAGTCCCTACATGGATATCTTCATCCAAGGAAACCTTCGTTCCGCTGACCTCAAGAACGTGCTCGGCTGCATCTTTTTCTGACATTCCAAGTTCCTTTGCAGCCCATTTTTTGATACGAGCCACAGTGGCAGACGGTGGGAATGAATCAGAAACCCGCATGCCGTTGAAGTTAACCGATACCTCAACGCGGTGACAGCGGTGCACATGGACATGACCTCTATGGCTAATCCCCGCATCTTCAAGAAGCACATCTAATTCGACTGCTTCATCCATATCCTCGATAAATACCATGATGGCATCGTCCTCGCGGAATTCCGGACCGTGCTCCTTTGCAACATTCAGGAGGTCACGAACTGAGCCACTCTGGGGGACATGAACCAACACGATGTCTTTGCCACCCTCCACCTGTAGAAAAACCTCAATCTTTTTCATTGCTTTATCCTCTCTTTGCCCTGTTAGGCCGATGGTTTTTGGTGGAAGCATCGTATCGATTGCCATCCTACCTACATCATCAATCGGGGCTGAGACTCAAAAGAGGAAAATTTATTTTGGGGGAGTGAATTATGGTGGGGAAATGTTCAGGATTCATCACTTGATGAGCATATAAAATAATATGCGCATCGGGGACATTCACGGTCGTTAGGTTTGCATTGAAAATGTTGATTGCGAATTCCAGTAATTGCATCTTCATAACGGCTGAGCCTGGTGCTAAGTTTTCGGCTGGTCATCTTTATTTCTTCCGTATCACCTGTAGACAAATAATATATTGCAACCTTCCCTCTGCCATTGGACTCTTTCTCTACAGCAGTTTGATAGATCGCATAAATATCTTTATCGGCTTCAGAAGAACTTGGCTTCCCCGTACGAAATCGGATCACAGTCGGATTATTTTCAGTCTCCGCCTCAAGCAGATCAGGCTTCACCTGGACACGTCCCGATTTCAATTGCACCTCCCATGTTGGGTAGGTTCCAACTTTAGCGGCGCGATTCGCTGCTAATGCAACCATATCGTCAGCGGTTTCCCGATAGAAAAGCTCATATGCATGATTACAAGGCCCATCTTTCGCCCAGACTTCGGCAAGTTTTGAAATTGCTACAGGAACATCAACCGCATTACCCGCTGTTCTCTCTTCACCAATCCACCTTATAACCCCATAAACACAACGATGAAAGCGCAGGTATGCAGTACCTTCAGACTTTCCACGCAAGCCAAGAATACTCTCGTAATAATACTTTCGAGGACATTTGATATAGACGTCAAGATGTTGCACTTCAAAAACGGGATTGTCAGTAGATAACGGCTGATGAATTTGAGAGGCAGCGACAAGCTGGGCAAACGTCCAGGTCGGCGACCCGCCGTAATTCCTGGGAAGACAGGTTTTAATAGATTCAAGCAAGTCCGAAGGATTACTTTCTTTCTCCCCATACCGAGCTGCTCTCGACAAGCAAAGATAATCTCTGGCTCGGGAGAGTGCTACGAAGAAGAGGCATTCTTCCTCTTCTTCGTGAGATCCTTCTGCCATATTCGGGGGGAGCATTTTATCCGGTGGTGGGCAGAGTTTCCCTTGTTTACGAGCGGGAAAAAATCCTTTCCCGAGATACGGAATGAATACCGAGTCAAATTCAAGACCTTTACTTGCATGCACAGATAACAGGCGCACGGCATCGATGCCAGAGGCCCAGTCCGGAACTTGGCGGAGGTGACGTTCCTCGCCATGGATTTCGAGTCTGCGTACATACTCAAGGAAAACGCGTTTTGGATCAGAACCATTTGAACTTGAATTGTTTCGTTGATCATGGGCAAATTCAAGAAACTGGTGGATAGCCAGGCGTTTTTGCTGGGCTGCAAGGGAATTGTCAACCAACAGACTATCAAGATAACTGCTACGGTCAAAAAGATAACTAACTAACATTTCCCAGGCAGAGGTAATGTAATTAATCCCCTTCAGATGCGATGCCAATAACATCAATCCTTTTTTCCCGTCCTTTGAGATGCCTGCAACGTTCTTGGCCATCTCGATAGCTTGCGGAAACGGGATGTCATTTTCCTTTGCGTATGAGAAAAGTGTAGTCACATCAGAAAGTGGAATCTGGTATTCAGGGAAAGTTGAGACGCGCACAAGTCCACGACCGTCACCTTTACAAGTTAGTGATAGCAACGATAGGATGTCACGTATTTCCTCTCGCTCGAAAAGGTCTCCGAGATACAAAATAGGTACGCCGGCCGCTTCCAATCGGGTCCCAAGACGGGCCATAGTCGTATGTGACCGACATAGAATCGCTTGATTGCCACCACCAGTAATGTGTTGACCCGTTTTTCTGAATTCAGGTTTACCCACCT
>JBMOEI010000117.1:0-9330 GCA_049318985.1 Desulfuromonadaceae bacterium | reverse complement strand
CCGGCTATTCAAGCCAGTTTGAAAAAGTGAAGCGACTGGCCGACGAGGTGCGTGGACTGCGGGCGGTTGCCGATGATATCCGGCGGGCACTTCTTTTGGCCGCCGAACGTGACGAGGTCCGGGGGAATCTGCCGCTGCTGTTCACCCATATCGGCTGCGCCTGGGAAGTAATCCGGGCCGAGCTTGTCGAGTCGCGGGAAAAGCTGAATCTACAAATGGAACAACTTGCCGGCAAGGATAGTCAGGCAAAAGAAGAGTACCGGGAAACCGAGCAGTCAATGAGGTTGCTCGACCAGCAATTGGGAGCGCTCAAGAGGGATCTTAAGAATATTGAACAGGAGAAAACTGAATTCAGGGATTATCTGGTAGATATAGAGGATGCCAAGATTGCCAATCTTAAGACACAGATTGAGGAAATCGGCTACTTATTGAAAAATGCCGTGCAGGAGCCTGCCACCAGGGTCGCTGCACGTTTAAGAATGCAAGAAAAGGATCTATCCGCCCAACGGGGGCTTCTGGAAGGGATCTCGCGGACGGTAGCAACAAAGCTAAAAGGCTTGTGTGAAGAGACAGATCTGAAGCAGGCGTTCCGGCTCCTGAACCATAAGGTACTCAGTCTGCAGTTGGGTCCCGACGGTTTACAGATCGACGATGAAGCCGGGCTGCAAGCTAGGGTCAAGGCTATCTCGGAGAAAATATACGATGATGTGTACCAAGACGGCGCCGTTACATTATCCCTTGGCTCACTTGACCCGCCGTGCCTCGAAGATTACACCGATCCGGCATTGATCGCCGAAAAAATAAAGGTGCTCGAAGAAGCGGTGACGCGAGATAGAAAGACGTTGCAGGCCGCGGAAGAGACTGAAAAACTTGCTCACCGGAAAAAGGCATTGGAACAGGAGTACGAAGAATTCAGAGAAAGACTCCGCCGTTTTTCAGTTTTCCAGGAGAACCTGACCAAAGCCAGGGAATGGCAAAAGGAACATGACCAGCTGGAAAAGAAGAGTTCCCAGTATGTCGACCGGCTACACCAACTGCGAGAAATGCAAAGGGAAATCGACAATGAACAAAGGAATATCAAAGGCCGTATAACACAATCTGCCGCCAAGGAAGATAAGTATCTGAATGATATCAGATCATTGCAGAGGCCTGATCAGGCTTGGACGGCACGTGCAACATTGCAACTCCCTGATTCATTCGAAGAGATGCACGCACTCTATCTGGAATTATCCGCCAAGCAGAAGACCCTTGATGTCGAACTGGGAAACAGATTGCTGGTGATTGACAGCCGGACGTACGGTCGTAGCAAAGGCGACTGTGAGGCGGAGACGTTACGGATTCTGGGAGAGGAGTTGGATGCACTCGCCCAAAAAGAAGAAGCTGCAGAAAAACTATGGTCCGGACTTGCTGCCGGACTGCAGAGCTCCATCAAAAATATACTCGGCGATCTGGATAGACTGCGGGGAAAGGTCGAAGACCTCAACCGCCAGCTGAGCAAGGTTTCCGTTTCTAATCTCCAGAGACTGCGCCTGGAGCTTGATGAGAACGATCAGTTGGTGCCATGGCTCAAGAAGGTCATCCGTCAGGAGGATTCTCCACTCTTCGCCGCTACTCAGGACACGAGCGAGGCGTACGGCTGCATCGGAGAGTTTTTGAAAAAATCGGGACGTATCGAATTGCGCCAGCTCTTCGAGCTCAAGTTCGTCGTGACCACGGCGGACGGTAAAGAACGTGAGTACCAGAAACTGGAAAGCATCGAGTCCAATGGCACTACCATAACCATCAAGGTACTCATTAATTTGATGTTGCTGCGAGGGCTTCTGGACAACCGCAAAGAGGTCAGTATCCCGTACTACCTCGACGAGGCATCAAGTCTCGACCAAGACAACGCCAGCGCCATTGTCCGGCAGTCGCGTATACTGGGTTTTACCCCGGTCCTCGCCAGCCCCGAGGCAATGGATGCCGCCGATAATCTCTATTTCCTCAAGGACAACGGCGGCAGGCTCATCCTTGATTCAAGCGCTTTGGTGCGAATACACCGGGAGGAGAACGATGAAGCCTGGCCCGGTTGATTCCCTGGCAAAGCAGCTGACTATCCTTTCTGATAGTTCTTCGTTGCCTGCAAGCAGCATATCCAGAAGAGACCGGATGCGACTGCAGAGTCTTTTCGATGCAGGCGTTATCGAAGAAGTACGGTCGGGTGCCGGACGGCGTCTAATTGTGACGAACCAGGCAGTACTGCAGGCGTTTATACAATCACTCTACCCGTCGGGACTGGAAGGGTTAAAGGGAGATCTCCCGGCAAGAAGTAAGGCCGTTGCCGAGCGTAAGGACTCTAAGAGAGCATCTGGCAAAACTCCGACAACGATCCTGATCCGCGGGTTTAATTTGTGCACTTTTGACAAAGACAATTCAACGTTGCCAGTAGCTGAGTGGACCGAGAGTGTGGGTATTGCAGCTCTTTGCCTGGATTCGATGGAAGGATGGCAATGCCAGGGGACATTGGGGCTGGTGGAGAATTTGGAAACCTTTTGGCATATTGAGAAAATAGCCCCGTTTGTCGATCTGGCTATCTATGCCGAAGGGAGAATAGGTACAGATGTTCTCGATTGGCTGAGCTCTCCGGGGATGATTGCCACACGAGTTATTCACTTTCCTGATTATGACCCTGTGGGTATGGATGAGTTCTTGAGAATCAAACGCGCTTGTCCGGAAAGATCGGAGCTATACCGCCCACCTGATCTGGAGATGCTATTTGCACGCTATGGAAAGGCTAAATTGCTACAGGATAGCGTGGCTGTATTGGCAAGATTGCGGAAGAGTACCGACACTGATGTGCGTTATGTTGTTGGTTTGATGGATCAATATGGGGTCGGCTTAGAGCAGGAAGGGCTGTTGATAAATCAGCTTTGATGCGGTGATACTTTACTTCCATCAGGCACCTTCTGCATAATACGTTCTATTCTTACCTCTCACTCCATATTTTTCAGTCTGAAAAAGTTGAGGTCAGCAATCTCCTTGAATCTGTCATGTCATTGATGGCAGTTTGATGCGCTGGGGTTGCTGGGGCAGTTGTAGGGAACATCACATGAGATGAAGGGGCCGGAATGATCATTGTTAATAATCGAAAATTTATAGCTGCTTCCTTTGCTAATGAGGATGAAATCGAGCGGGTTGTGCTTGAAAATGCCGAATACATTTTCGGCCCAGACTCGATCATGCTGCCCAAATCCCTGATCAGAAGTGCTGACGGTTCTGGAACTATCCCGGATGGATATGCGATTGATTTTGCAAGCCGCAGATGGTTCATCGTGGAAGCAGAATTGAGTGCTCATTCCGTATGGGGCCATATAGCTCCCCAAGTCTCCAAACAAATTGTTGCAGCACAACAGCCCGCGTCAAGGAAACTCCTCATCGAGGTTGTCATCAATCGGTTGAGAGATGACCAGATGTTGAAAGAGCGCATTGATGAAATGGGGATTGCTGAAATTGATATTCGCAAGGTTCTGACTGAGATTATGGAGTCCAGGCCGATTGTGGGAATACCGATTGATCATGTTTCGGCTGACCTCCGCGAGTGGGCACAAACCCTCAAAAATGAAGTTAAACTCTGGATCGTCCGAAAACTTGTCGATTTCAAAGACCCTTCGGCAATCCTTTACGAAATTCCTGATGAATACCGCCCCGTTTTCGACACTTCTGAAGAGTCGAACAACAATCAGATTGCAACGTTTTATGATGTAAGCTTGAGTGATCTGCTTGAGGAAAAACTGCTGACTCCAGGGCAAGAGTTGGTTATGACCTATAAGCCAAGAGGCGCTTCCGCAAGACAGAGTTACACAGCAACTATCACCGAGGACGGTGCCATTGTGGTTGATGGACGTTCATATTCCGCACCAAGCTATGCAGCACTATACTGCATTCAAAAGTCAGGAAGCACCAGAAACACCGTCAATGGATGGACCAGTTGGAAAACCTTGAATGATAAGTGGCTCGCAGATTTAAGAACAGAATATTTGAAAGCATCTAGTCGCCAATCAGATCCACAGGGTTCTGTCTGATCTATCAATGGGTACGGGGTTATCAAAGGTAACCGCCTAAAATCGTTTAAATCTGTCCTGCAGGGAATGGATGTTCACGAAATATACTTCGTGAACATCGCAAATGCTCTATATAAAACCTTTGATACAAGAATCCTGGTTCGATGGTCGGGAGGGATGCGTGAATAAAAACTCTAAAAAATCAGTGATCTTCAACCACATCCTTCCAACACAAAAGGAGCTAAGTGCGTACTTCTCCCTTAACGCCGTCAAACAAGCATTGAAAGCTGTTGATGTGGAACTTGCTGACGACACTCTCCGAAAATACATGAGCGAATCTATGGCAGCCGGAATCGTATCCGACGCCGGGCGAGGCTGGTACAGCCGCCACACAAAGCCGGTGAGCCTCGACCCCAAGCCGGTCTCCAAAATCATCCGAGAGGTAAAGAAGGCATTTCCGCTGCTGGATTTCTGCTGTTGGTCAACGATTCAGTTCAACCCGTTTGCCTTGCACCTCATCGGCCAGCCGACGATTTTCCTTTACGCAGAAGAAGACGCCCTTGAAACAGTGGGTTCTGCACTGCGTGATGCAGGCTGGGATGCTTGGGCAAATCCCGGCAAAAGCGATGCGGAACGTTTTATTCGCCCTGGTGCGACGACCGTTGTCCTCCGACCATCAATAGCCAAACAACCGATCTGCGTCGCTCATGTCGCTCCCATAGAAAAAGCCCTGGTTGATCTGTTCATAGAGGCGAGCAAACTTCAACTTATGGATCAGGCGGAAGTGCAGCGAATTCTCGACAGCGCACTGAGCTCCGGACTATTGAAACCTCCGGTACTGTTCAGTTACGCAGAGACAAAACGAGTCCAAATTGCTAGCAAGGAGATTATCTACTAATTCCGCACTTTTTTATTTTTGCGGAATTAGTGGGTCATATATATGATCGCTGAAATTTGTTTCACAGCCGACTGGCTGAACACAAAAAGGAAAGAGCTCAAGGGAGTTGATCCTTCTCTGCTTGAAAGGGCACTCCATGCCTTTGCTCTGCTGGGGCATCTGGCCGAGAGCGACCTGAAGTTCGTATTCAAGGGAGGCACAAGCCTCCTGCTACATGTCCCGGTGATACGCAGGCTATCGATCGACATTGATATCCTCTGTTCGGCTCCGGCTGCTGAGTTGGATCGGATTCTCGGTGAAGTGGCAAAAGTTCCGCCGTTCATCGGCTATGAAGAAGATGAACGAGGCTCCCGTGGTCTGCCGGAGAGACGACACTTCAAGTTTTTCTATACTCCTCTTGTTGCCGGTAATCCGGCACCCTACGTTTTTCTGGATGTCGTGGAAGAACCGCATGTGCCGCATGAGGTGATAATCAAACAGATTACGCCTGAGATTCTGGAGATCAGGAGGGAAATCCTCGTCACGGTTCCCACAGTGGAAAGCCTGCTGGCTGATAAGCTGACCGCATTTGCTCCAAGGACGACTGGTGTTCCGTTTGCACCGGCCAATGGGAATCCTCCCGACACCATGCAGATAGTCAAGCAGCTTTTCGATGTCGGGGAACTATTCAACCTGGCAGAAGATCTGTCGGTAGTACGCCGAGTGTACCAACGGGCCTTCGATCTGGAAAACGTTTATCGCGGTGGTGGACTTACGGCAAGAGAAAGTCTGCAGGATACTCTGGATGCTTCTCTGAGCCTCAGTCTACATCGTCTCAAGGGAGTAAATGACAGTCCAGAGGCTCTCATGCTCGAAGAGGGGGCGAAAAAATTGACTTCCCATCTCGTCAATCACCGTTTCAATCTCGATATGGCCAAGATGGCGGCGGCAAAGGCGGCACTGATTACCCGGTTGATCATGAATGATGGTTCTGGTACATCGCTGGAAACATTCAGAACGCTTCCCCCGCCGGAAGATCTTCGACAATTGAGAATCGAAGGGGAGTGGGAACGACTTAACCGGCTTATGTCTGTCAATCCGGAAACATTCTGGTACTGGTATCAGGCGAGTAGGCTGTAGTTGCTCTGTGCTACTGAAAATCGAGGAGCCGCAAAAGCGTTCCTTTTACGAAATATAAAGCGCCAACGGCAATTGGTCAACCCGTGAACTGGACCGGCAGATGAATTCCATGCTCTTCGAGCGGCGGAAGTAATCGGAATAGTACGCATTATTGATTGATGCATTTCATCATTCATAGGCCTTTGCTATCTTCTTTGCCTCATTACGAATTTTATCCCGTAGTTCTTCTGGGCCCAGCAGTTCCGCATCTGAACCAAACGACAATATCCATTTTTTCACATCATACCAGCCTGATGTTTTCATCCACAATTCAATCGAACCATCTTTACATGTGGATATTTTCTGATCTGGTGCCCATTGTCGCTCCTGGATGTAGCGAGCCTGATCAGCTGAGAACCAGATTTTTACTTCCAAAGGGTCGTCATAAAACATACCGAAAGCACGATCCAGAAGCGCCTCTGGATCAAAATCCGTCGGATAGGTAAAGGTGTTTTGAGTTACCTCAATCTGGTCAATTCGTTCCACTGCCAGCACTCGAATGTCTCCGAAACGTGTCGCCCTTATGAACAGATAGAGTCCACCGTCTCGCTCAAAAAAACGTAGTGGATCAATCTGGTACTTCTTCTTTTTGTTGTCGGCAAAGGAGTGGTAGTCAACAACACAGGTATATTGTCCCAGAATTGCCTCGGACAAGGATTCAATTAACGATTCTTTGCCAGCGTAGTCCTTGGCAAAACGTACCGACGGCACAAACAGGCTGCGTACCCGTTCGATTTTTTCTCCCAGACCTTCAGGAACAAAAGTTTCCAACTTGGCAAAAGCCCTTTCGATCCCATCACCAACCTCTGTACCCTTGAACAGCTTGGAATGACCTTTCAGAAAATGAAGTGCCACAACCTCATCAATAGTTAAATTCAATTCCGGCACTTTGATTTCAGAAAGCCGCTTATGCTGCCCAACTGCCAAAGAAAACCTCTTACCGCCACCTTCCAGCTTTTCCTCATCCAGCACAAACCCCCAATCATCCTGGACAGACTCTAACAAGCGATACACCTGGCGTTTCTGTATTTCCAGCTTTCTCCCCAACTCATCTACCGTTGTCCCGCAGGGTTGTGCCAGCAGCATGATGCCACGTATGAATTTCATTACTCTTTGTCCGCGCATGAAAAACTCCATTTTGATTTACAAATTAAATCCGAGTTTATGACCAAAAATGACACTTGGAGAGTGCAATACTATCATCATCGTAGCAACAATAAAGGAGAAAACGCCATGGCAGACAAAGACATTAACCAGGAAAAGAAAAACAACAGCCTCGACGACTATACGAGACATTGACTGTTAAAGAGGAAATCACTGACTACTTGAAAACCGGTACCAGATACACATCACCCAAGCAAGTATCAGATACGTTTCAGTTTTTGATGAAAGAGACGAAGGAGCACTTCATAACGCTGCATCTCGATGGCAAGAACCGCATCATTTGTTTGGATGTCGTCAGCATCGGTAGTCTCAATCAGTCCATCGTCCATCCAAGGTCTGTATTTATGACTGCTTGTCTGTCGTCAGCGGCGGCAATCATATGTGTCCATCAGCACCCAACCGGTGATCCATCACCGAGTTCCGAAGACCTGTCAATTACTCGCAGATTGAAAGAAGCAGGCGAGATTATGGGTATCCGCATTCTTGACCACATCATCGTTGGTGACAATGACTACTGTAGTTTTGTTGAACGTGGCCTGATGTAAATAAGCCAACGTCGGTAACAGTTGCGGTCTCTGTCCCGACATTACGGATAGCAAAAAGATAATTTCTCAATTATATTAAGGTCTGCTGTTGATGTTTGATGCAGATACGCAAAAGGTTTCTGGATATATTGTTAGTAAAGCTGCCGGTTCAATGCAGTATGAAGGTAAAATTTACAGAAAGTGGCTGTATTTCCAGTGCTGTGATGTTTTCCAGTTATGATTCAAGTAATTAGGTGTGCATCAAGGTAATGGTTGTTATGGCCATTCTTTGTCTGAAGAACAAATATTTGATAGGTCCACTGTGCGATTGTATCAGTGGTGGTAAGGAAGCATTGTTGTATTCGGTCATTCACGAATCGCCTGCAAAAAACCGCAGGCCATTCATGAATGATCCGAGCTGTTTAAAGCGTAATGTGCTTTGTTCTACTACAGAATATTATGACGACATACCAAGCTGACATTCTGCATTATGATACAATAGTGATACAACAAAAAAGCAGAAGGCCCCTGATCGGTATCAGGAGCCTTCTATTATGCTTGTGTTTCTAGGCATTTAAGTGGTGCCCAGGGACGGAATCGAACCGCCGACACGAGGATTTTCAATCCAATATTTATCTGTTTCAAAATGCGCCTAAATGTTTCAGTCTGATTCAAAAATATTATATAACATACTGATATAAATAAAAATACTTGTTTTGATGTTTCGTCATGTGCTAGTGTGAACTGGTCATTGCCACAGCAATTAAGGTTACATGAAGGTTACATGCTCGATAAGAACACTCAACCAAATCGAATACGCAAGCGTGCACGAAAGCCTGGCGTGTTCACGGATAGATTTATAAAAAGCCTTAAGCCCGAAGTGGAGATGTATCAGATACGTGAGGGCCGCGGCTTTACAATCAGAGTTTTGCCTTCCGGAGTCAAAACTTGGTACTACATCTATAATGTCAATGGTAAGCGCAGGCAGATGAATCTGGGCAATTACCCCGATAAATCTTTGGAAGATGCTCATAACGATTACCGCAAGGCTGTTGAGCTGACTAAAAGTGGTATAGACCCACAGGCTCCTCCTCCAGAACCTCCTCCCATACCCCTTGAGCCGGAAGTGTTCACAGTTTCTGATTTGAAATCTCTCTATGTCAAACACATCAAAAACCATTTAGTCCCACGTTCTGTGTTACAGCAGGAACGAACCCTGGAAAAGGACGTTGTCTCTACTATTGGAAATTTGCCAGCAGCGATGGTTCGGAGAAAAGATGCCATTGCTTTGATCGAGAGTATTGCGCGTCGCGCTCCCGGTCAGGCCCGGAATGTCATTAAGACAGCGCGGGCAATGTATTCGTTTGCTTTAATTCGAGAGCTTGTTGAAATGAACCCCTTTGCTGGAGCTGGGCGTGCTGTGCCTGCAACTGCGCCCAAGGCTCGTAAACGTGTCTTGACTGAAGAAGAGATCAAACTGATCTGGTCTTCGCTGCCACCACCGGTAATGTGTTGACCCACCCAGCGCCGTTTAGTTGACCCACCT
>JBMOEI010000116.1:0-9565 GCA_049318985.1 Desulfuromonadaceae bacterium | reverse complement strand
AGGGACTACCGGAACTACCTGTTCAGCAGCATCCTGCCACGTAAGCCCGGTATCAACCGCCTTGATAGTAACCCCGGCCTGGGGAACAACAGCCGGCTGCGTTGCCTGCCATTCAGGCGTTAACGCGATAACCGCAACCGGTCCTGCCACCGGCAGCCATGCACTTGCCGGTCACGCTGCTGCTTGTACCTCCTGCCATACAGCCGGAACATCGGCAACAGTTGCACCAGGCGTCGGCCACGCAGATGGCGATATCGACGTTGCAAACGTAGGCTATGCAACACTTAACAAAGCCAAAGGGACTACCGGAACTACCTGTTCAGCAGCATCCTGCCACGTAAGCCCGGTATCAACCGCCTTGATAGTAACCCCGGCCTGGGGAACAACAGCCGGTTGCGTTGCCTGCCATAGCGGTGCCAACCTCATCACAGCCAGCGGCCCGGCAACCGGCAGCCATTCAAAACACAGTATGGCTTCATGTACCGCCTGCCACGCTGCCGGTACCACCGCAACAGTAGCTCCGTCTGCTTCACACGCTGATGGCGATATAGACATCGTAACCGTTGGCTACGCAACACTTAACAAAACGAAAGGTACCGCCGGCGTCAGCTGTTCAACCTCTGTCTGTCACGGTGCCGCCTCACCTGCCTGGGGTAACAGTGGTTTACTGCTTAATAACGACACCTGTACATCCTGCCACGGTACGGAGACACTCACCGTAACTGCTGCCAACCGCGTTGCTGTCGCTCCAACTGATGCTGCTGGAGTTGGTACCGGCAAAGTTAGTGCCAATGTAAAAACCGGTGCTCACGAGACTCACCTGACGCTCCTGAACGGTCTGTCAGCTCAGGGCACACAGGACAGCCGTTGTAATGAATGCCACGGTGCGTTACCAACTTCCGGTCTGCACGCTAACGGTGTATCAACACCTGCGTTCCAGGGAATGGCAACTCACAACGGTACTGTAACGGGCGCTGCATTCAGTGCCGGCAGCTGTTCAAATACCTATTGCCACAACCCGTCAGCAACCGGCGGAACACTTAACAGTGCCAATGCCGGTACCGGTACAAACCCGTCCTGGACCAATGCAGGCTATATTGCTGACGGCACACTTAAAACACAGGCTAACTGCGGTAGCTGCCACAAATCACCGGGCGATGCCGGCTTCTTTTCAACAACAACCCATGCTGCCAACATTACACAGGATTGTGCCGGCTGCCACGGGCATAACGGTACAGCGGGCGGTATTGCCGGTCAGCAGCATATGGATGGTATCAAATGGGGTTCCGGTAACTGCGATAGCTGCCATGGCTATCAGGCAGGATCATGGGCTGCCGCACCGGTTATCAATGCCGAAGGCAAGGGTGCTCACGAGTCGCACATTACCTACCTGACAACCAAGCGCTTCGGTACGACAATATCAATGAACCCTGCATCTGACCAGTATGCGTCTGCTGCAACGTCATGGACCAATGTCTGTGGTATCTGTCATGATAACGGTTCAAGTCTTCATAAAGACGGTGCTGTCAATGTTGCAATGAATGCAAGTCAGGCCTATGTCTTTGGCCCTGCAGGAACCGTAGCAACATACAATGGTCTTCCCGGAAGACTTGCTGCAAACGATAAGACCTGTTCCAACATAAGCTGTCACTACTTCACCACGCCAGTCTGGTCTAACTACTAAGCGCGGGAGTCGATAGACTGAGTAGTGTCATAACACGATTTTCCTGAAGTAGAAGTATCAAATAAACGAGGCCCCTGATTTCCATCAGGGGCCTCGTTTATTTAGTGTTTATTTACAAACGCCTGTCTCAGATGCTGCGGAAACAATCCACCCGTTTCTGCATGATGAACGATGCCCGGCTTTCAATCGGCATGCGTTCAAGCCTGCTTTGGTCAATGCCCAATTCATTGGTATTCATTCCCGCAACTTTGACAGCCTTGTCCCATCCTGACATCGGGGTGTTCCCCGGTTTATCAGCGGCAGCAACCAGAGGCAGTATTGCAACGATACCGGCCTTTGTGGACTGTTCCGCCATCTTTATCTTTGTTGAATCCCGAACCTCCTCCCACATATTGGCTTTACCATGCAGTCGACTGGTCCATGCCAGTGCCTTGCGGTACATTACCGGCAGACACAAGCGGGTGCAGAATCTTTCAGCCATCTCAAAACCGGCATCGTCGTGGCCGTGATGTTTGGGGTAGAGGGCAGAATCAGTAGCCAGTTTGCCAAGATCGTGAAAAAAAGCACAGAATCGAGCCAATGGATCTTCACTGGATGCCGCCACCCGTTGCAGGGCCTGGACAGAGTGAGTAAACAGATCACCCTCCGGATGGTGCTCAAGAGGTCCGGCAGGTATCGCAGGAGTCTGAAACAGCTCCGGAAGAAACTCTGCTCCCACGTTGAACTCGATCATTCGCTCGAAGAACCGCTCCGGCGTTTTTCCAGACAGGGCTTTGATCATTTCATGGCTGAACCGTTCTATCGGCATTGTGGAGAAGCAGGAAGACCAATTCTGCTGCCGGATCAGTTCCACTGTTTCCGGCGTCATCCGCCATTCGTCACACTCAAACCGGAATGCACGGAATATGCGGAGAGGGTCGTGACTGAATGTTTCGTTGCTGCATGCCAGAATCCTCATTGCAGCGAGGTCGTCACACCCTTTCAGAGGGTCAATGGCTGTTCCGTCCAGAGTCATGGCAATTGCATTGATAGTGAAGTCCCGACGTTGCAGGTCCTCTTTCAGAACATCCATGCTGTCGATACAGGTGATTTCAATAGTGCCAAAATCGGGGTGGTGGCGAAAATAGACTTCCGCACCGCTGCTCGCTTCCACGAGACGGAATCCGAAGGCACGGAGTTCTTCACCGGTAAGCGTGGCGACCAGATCAATGTCTTTGCATTTTCTGCCTGAGAGCATGTCCCGTACCATGCCGCCAACCATAACAATCCTGTCGTGGCAGGGTGCGGGAAAGAGGTTTTTCAGGAAAGCTTCATCAGGATTCATTCTACTCCATTTTCAACCGTTTCATCTTTTCCACCAGCGTCGTTCGATTTAACCCTAAAAGCCTGGCCGCCTGCGCTTTAATTCCCCCTGCTGATGACATCGCCTGCACAATATATGACCGTTCAATATTGAAGACGGTTTCAACCAGGTCTATCCCCACCCCCGGTAATGTAAAGCACCGTTCTTCATCAGAATTTTTGGTGCTAATTATCTTGTCAGGAACGTCTGCCAACGTTAACAGTGTAGCATCTGTCAGCACGATCATTCTTTCAATCATATTTTCAAGTTCACGCACATTTCCGGGCCAGGAATACAGCTCCAGCGCCTCAAGAGCCTGTTTACTGATACTGCAGGGCAAGCGCCCCATGATACGGCACTGTTTTTCCATAAAAAACGATATCAGAGACATAATATCCTGCTGCCGTTCACGCAGCGGGGGGAGGTGAAGCGGAATGACGTTCAGGCGGTAGTAGAGATCCTCCCGGAACTCGCCCCGATGCACCATCTCTTCGAGATTTGAGTTTGTTGCGGAAATCACCCTGACATGCAGCTTGATCGTTTTGTTTGAGCCGACCCGTTCCACTTCATGTTCCTGCAGCACCCGCAATAACTTTGCTTGCAGGTGCAGCGGCAGCGTACCTATTTCATCAAGAAAAATGGTGCCATGGTTAGCCGCCTCGAACTTCCCCGGTTTATCTGAGACCGCTCCGGTAAATGCTCCCCGGACATGGCCGAAAAGTTCACTTTCAAGTAACGTTTCCGGAATCGCACTACAGTTTACCGCAATAAACGGTTTCTCCTTGCGCTTTCCGTTATAGTGAAGTGCCCGGGCAACGAGCTCTTTACCGGTGCCGGACTCACCACTGACAAGGACGGCAGAATCGGTTTTCACAATGCGGTTCATACGCTCAAAAACCAGATTCATTGCCGGAGAACTGCCGATAATATTGCTGAATTCAAAGCGGCCTTTTAACTGACTCCGTAAAAATATATTTTCGGAGAGCAGTCGCTGTTTCTCCAGAGCTTTTACAATAACGATTTTCAGCTCATCAAAATCAATCGGCTTGGTAATATAGTCAAATGCCCCCTCTTTCATAGCCCGGACCGCAGTCTGAGCCGAGGCATGGCCGGTAACAACGATAAGTTCGGTAGAGGGAGAAGCTTTCTGCACATGCTGCAGTATGTCAAGACCACTTTTGTCAGGCAGAAAAAGATCGGAAACAATGACCTGATACTGAAGACGGTCAATAAGATCCAGCGCACTTACACCGGTTGCCGCAGAAGCGACTTCATACCCGACCGACCGCAACAGCATGGTTAGAGCTTCGCGACCGGATTCATCGTCATCAACAACAAGTATTTTGATACCCTCATTCATTGAATGACCTCGAACTACTTCCCGGTGACAACCTGTATTGACTCCTGCAGAACAGATAAAAGCAGATCAAGCTCACCGGTTAAAATAACCAATGGTGGAAAAATGACAATGGTATTTCCCAGCGGGCGGGAGAAGACCCCGTGTTTGCGCGCTTCCATGCATACCCTGATCCCGATTTTCTCTTCCCATGGATACGGCGTGCCCCTCTCCTTGTCTGCAACAAGTTCTATCCCCGCAGCCATACCGCACTGGCGAACATTGCCCACATGCGGCAGTGCGGAAAAATCGTCCAGACGCAATTTCAACAGGGCTATTCTGGATTGAAGCTCTGCCAGCAGATTATCCTGTTCAAAAAGCTGCAGGCTTTTCAGGGCAACTGCACAGGCGAGTGGATTACCGGTAAACGTATGGCCATGAAAAAACGTTTTCAGCTCCGAGTATCTGCCGAGAAACGCCGAGTACACTTTATCGCCGGTAACCGTTGCTGCCAAAGGGAGATATCCGGCAGCGATCCCCTTGGAAATGGCCATGATATCGGGGATTACATCCTCGTGCTGGCACGCAAACATCGTCCCGGTTCTGCCAAATCCGGTAGCGACTTCATCTGCAATCATCAGTATGTCATAACGGTCGCACAGCTCTCTCACCCGCGTCAAAAACCCCTCCGGCTGCACGATCATGCCACCGGCACCCTGCACCAGCGGCTCGATCACAAGTCCTGCTACCTGTCCGGAATGCTGTACCATTAACTCCTCAAGAGCATCGATGCACTTCATAGTGCAGGTATCTCTATGGCAACCGAGTTCACAGCGATAACAGTAAGGTGACGGGGCAAGAATAGTCTCAAACATGAGCGGCTTGAAGGTCGAGTGATATATACCGATCCCGCCGACACTCACCGCACCGAGTGTATCGCCATGATAGGCATGTCTGAAGGTTATGAAGCGGCTCCGTTCAGGTTGTCCCGAATGAACCTGATATTGATAGGCCATCTTGACCGCGACTTCCATGGCCGTTGAACCGTTATCCGAATAAAAAAAACGATCCAGTCCGGGAGGGGTTATTTCAGCCAGCCGCGCCGCGAGAATAATGCTCTGCTCACTGCCCAGTCCCAAAAGAGTAGAGTGTTCAAGACGGTCAACCTGCTCTTTCAGGGCATCGTTCAACTCCCGTCGACAGTGCCCATGAACATTGGTCCACATGGAAGCTACCCCATCAAGGTAGCGCTTACCCTCACTGTCAATCAGCCAGCACCCCTCCCCTTTTACGATTATAATCTGCTCGTCCCGCTCCCACTCCTGCATCTGGGTAAACGGATGCCAGACGTGGCGTTTATCCCACAGGCGTAATTGTTCGGTTGTTATGGAACCGGTTTCCGTCATTCGCTTGTTCCTCACTTACAAAAATAAAAAGACCCGTCAGAATGTTTCCAACGGGTCTCATAACTACTTGATTTGTAATTATTATGCAAGCATGTTGGCGTACAGCGGGAACTTTTTCATCATGCTGTTTACCTGCTCTTTTATAGCAGCCAGTTTCCGGTCATCACCAATAGCTGCCACTGCGTCGGCAATAAAGCCGGCAACCTGGTCCATTTCAGCCTCTCTCAGGCCGTGGGACGTACAGGCCGGGGTTCCGACTCTGATCCCGGAGGTAACAAACGGAGAACGGGTTTCAAACGGTACGGTATTCTTGTTGACGGTGATACCGGCTTTGTCCAGCGCTTCCTCTGCCGCCTTGCCGGTTATCTCCGTCCCGGAGAAGTTGATCAGCATGAGGTGATTATCAGTACCACCGCTGGTCAATATGAAGCCACGTGTTACAAGTGCCTCTGCAAGCGCTTTGGCATTCTTGACTATCTGCTGCTGATAGATTTTGAACTCCGGCAGGAGCGCCTCTTTAAAAGCGACGGCCTTCGCAGCAATAACATGCATGAGAGGACCACCCTGAATGCCGGGGAAAATCTGCGAATTGACGGTTTTGGCAAACTCTTCACGGCAGAGGATCATACCACCACGAGGGCCACGCAAGGTTTTATGAGTTGTTGTCGTCACAAACTCGGCGTACGGCACCGGACTGGGATGAACACCGGCAGCAACGAGGCCGGCAATATGCGCCATGTCAACCATGACCTTCGCCCCGACTTTATCAGCTATTGTCCGAAACGCGGGAAAATCAATTATACGTGGATAGGCACTTGCCCCGACAACGATCAGCGCAGGTTTATGTGTGACAGCAAGCCGTTCAACCTCTTCATAGTCGATAGTTTCTGTCTCCGGTGAAACACCATAGGGAACCACCGTGAAGAGCTTGCCTGAAAAATTGACCGGACTACCATGAGTAAGATGACCGCCATGCGCAAGATTCATCCCGAGAATCGTGTCGCCAGGCTTACATGCAGCAAAATATACCGCCATATTTGCCTGTGATCCTGCATGCGGCTGGACATTGGCATGTTCGGCACAGAAGAGTTCTTTGGCCCGGTCAATTGCAAGCTGTTCAACAACATCAACATGCTCACAGCCGCCATAATAGCGCTTTCCGGGGTATCCTTCCGCGTACTTGTTGGTCATGATCGAACCCTGAGCCTCAAGTACCGCTGCCGATACAAAATTCTCTGACGCAATCAGCTCCAGATTATATTCCTGACGTTCTGCTTCACGGTGAATGGCATCAGCTACCCGGGGATCAAAAGTGGAAAGGATTGACATTGGTTCTCCTAGCTATATTTCTTTTCCAATGCCGTTATCTTGTCGAGACGCTTTTGATGGCGTCCTCCTTCAAAGGTGCTGTCGAGCCATGCTCCGACAAGATCACAGGCATTCTGTTCATCAAGTACACGGCCGCCGAGTACAAGCACATTGGCATTATTATGCTCTTTTGCCATACGGGCCATAAATACGTCGGTCACCAGAGCGGCTCGAATTCCGGGAATCTTGTTCGCGGCGATCGACATGCCGATTCCGGTTCCGCAGATAAGAACACCCAATTCCGCACTCCCGGCAATGACAGATTCGGCAACTTTCTGGCCAAAATCGGGATAATCAACGGACGAATCGTCGTCAGTCCCGGCATCGGTCACTTCAAGCCCACGCCGCTTCAGATAACTGTTCAGCGCGGTTTTAAGGGCCAGGCCACCGTGATCACTTCCGATAACAATCATAGAATACGTTTTACTACAGTTTCTTGAATAAGAGGGTTGCATTTGTGCCGCCAAAACCAAAGTTGTTGCTCATCGCATATTCGATTTTTGCATCACGCGCCGTGTTGGGCACATAATCAAGATCGCATTCAGGATCAGGGTCGGTGTAATTTATTGTCGGCGGAACAACACTTCTGTCCATTGCCATAAGGGTATACACCGCTTCAATACCGCCTGCAGCTCCGAGTAAATGACCGGTCATTGATTTGGTAGATGAGACCGGCATTTTCCCGGCATGTTCACCAAAGATGCTCTTGATCGCCATTGTTTCGTACATGTCACCGAGCGGGGTGGACGTACCATGTGCATTGACATAGGCAACCTGTTCGGGAGCAACACCGGCATTTTTAAGCGCCATCTTCATGCTTCGCGCTCCCCCCTCACCACCCGGTGCCGGGGCCGTCAGGTGAAATGCGTCTCCGGTCAAACCATACCCGACAACCTCGGCATAAATTTTTGCACCACGCGCCTTCGCGGATTCGTACTCTTCAAGTATAACAATCCCTGCACCTTCACCCATGACAAAACCATCACGGTTTTTATCAAACGGACGGGATGCAGCGGCCGGATCATCATTTCTATCTGACAGCGCTTTCATTGCCGCAAAACCGTTAATACCAAGCGGGGTGATGACCGATTCAGTTCCGCCGGCGATCATGGCGTCAGCGTCGCCCCGTTTAATAATGTGATAGGCATCGCCAATTGAGTGGGTACTGGTTGCGCAGGCCGATACGGACGAAATATTTGGACCTTTTGCCCCGTATTTAATGGAAATGTGGCCAGGGGCAAGGTTGATTATCAGCATCGGTATAAAAAACGGCGATATCTTTTTGGGACCGCTTTCGTTGAGAATTGTATGATACTTTTCAATTGTCGGCAAACCACCGAGACCGGCGCCGACCAGAACGCCAACCCGTTCGGCATTTTCTTCAGTAATGGCAAGCCCGGAGTCTTCCATGGCGTAATGAGCTGCAGCCAGAGCATACTGGATAAAAAGATCCATCTTTTTTATCTCTTTTTTATCAATGTACTCTTCTGCATTAAAATCCGGAATCTCACCGGCAATTTTGACCGGCATATCGCTTGTATCAAAACGGGTAATCAGGCCTATACCTGACTTTCCAGAGGTGAGTGCATCCCAGTTTTTATTATTCCCGCAGCCGAGCGGAGAAACAGCCCCGACGCCAGTAACCACAACTCTTCTCATGATAGATAGCTCCAAATGACGGTGTCTTCAGTTTTGTCACAATAAAAAGAGAGGGGGGGGAAGCCCCTCCTCCCTGTAGTTTGTATCAGATGTGCTCGGTAATGTATTCGATGGCGTCATTTACCGTCTGAATTTTTTCCGCATCTTCATCAGGAATTTCAATATCGAACTCTTCTTCAAGAGCCATTACCAGCTCAACCGTGTCAAGAGAATCCGCACCAAGATCATCCATAAAAGAAGATTCCGTTAAAACCTGAGCTTCTTCAACACCTAGCTGTTCTGCAACAATTTCCTTCACCCGCTTTGCAATATCAGACATCTTTCACCTCCATGTGATTTTAACCCTTTTCAGGTTTTGTATATAATGCTGTGTGCCTAATTAAGCATGAAATCTGTAAATGTCAATCGATATTTCCATTTCAGAGAGTGCGTAAACTACATATACATTCCGCCGTTTACCGACAGGACGTGACCGGTAATGTATCCGGCAGCTTCCGAAGCAAGAAATACAACTGCGTTTGCGATATCGTCAGCGCTCCCGAGACGCTCCAGAGGTATCTGGGCAGTCAGTTCGGCGCGAACCTTATCTGAAAGGGCATCAGTCATCGCAGTTGCAATAAAGCCGGGGGCAACGGCGTTCACCGTGATGCTTCGTTTTGCCATCTCACGGGCATTTGACTTGGTAAGGCCGATCAGACCGGCTTTACTGGCACAATAGTTGGCCTGACCGGCATTGCCCATCTGGCCGACGACAGAGGCAATATTGACAA
>JBMOEI010000115.1:0-9720 GCA_049318985.1 Desulfuromonadaceae bacterium | reverse complement strand
CCGAGGAAATGCTGCGTGCCTGGCGTGCCATCTTCGCCGCGCGCCAAACCGTGCATCCGCCGCAGGCCCAGGGCTTTGAGGCCATTGCCCTCACCGCAACGCCCAGCACCACCATGGCCGAGCTCGGCTACAGCCTGGAAGCGCAGGATGTGCTGGAGCGCATGGCCGTGCACAACGCCCGCGAGCTGCTGGCTGTGGACCGGGTGCGCTTTCGTTACCTGCGCGGCGTGGGCGACAAGATTCGCAAAGAAATTCGGCTCACCGCCAAAGCGCTGGCCAAGCTGCGCCCCGACCTCACTCAGGGTCGCAGCACCCTGCATGATTCAGACGACGATGCCACGCCCGATGGTGCGGTCAGCATCAACGAACTGGCAGCGCGGCTTTTGCCCAGCAGGCCAGCCGGCGATGACCGGCCCGAAGAAGCCGCACTGGCGCACTACCTGGGCCTGGACACGGCCCTGGACGACTCGGCCAAGCCCGCTGATGCCTCCAAACCGCCCGCGCTGTGGCCCAGCCTGGGCGACACAGCGCTTGCCACCGGCCTGGACCGCACCACCCTCGCCAACGCCCTGATCAAGGCCCGTGAGCGCTGGCTGAAGAACCCTGCCTTTACCGAAATCCGCCTCCAGCTCGACAAGCTGGTTCGCAGCCAGGGCCAGGTCATGACCGCCAGTGAAGCCGCGCTGGCGCTGCTGGCGCTGCGCGGCTGCGCCGTGCAAGACGATACCGAGCGGCTGCAACTGGCCAGCGCCGTCTTGCGCGCCGCACTCGAAGCCGAATCGCATCTGGACCAGCCGCGCTTTGAATGCTTTGACCACCATCCCTCGCCCCTGATCGCCACCAGTTCAGCCTGGGCCGACTACGCGCGCCAATTGGGCAAGGTGGCAGACGAATGTGCGCTCAAAGAACCGCTGCTGCCGCCGATGCGCGTACTCGAAGCGCTGGAAGCCGTCAAGCCCGCGCAAGACGGCGCCACTGGCTCCATCGTCAGCGCCCGGCTGCTGCGCCTCGCCACCTCGGCATCCGCCAACGCTGCCCTGTCAAGCCGGCAAGAAATTTACCGCCAGGGCATGCCTGCGCTGCAGGCGCTGCGCCAGTCACTGGGTGCGCTGGTGGGCGCGCCCATGCTGCGCACCAGCGAGCTGCAAGACCGCGTGCGTGGCCGCTACCCCGACGCCACGCCGCTGCCGGGTAGGCCCGAACTTGACCGCCTGTTGCAAGAAGTGGGCGCGCCCCTGCAATGGAGCGCCAGCGCTGCGCAAGGTGCTGGCGCCTACCTGTGTGCCTCGCTGGGCAACAACCCCAGCGCCGGAACCACCAGCCTGTTCTCCCGGCAATCCACTTACCTGGGCACCGGCGAAGCGGCAGCAGCCAGCGCCGAAGCCGGCTCCGATGCAGCCGCCGCCCTTGCCGATGCCCGCAATGCCGAAGACCGCTTGCAGCGCAACCTCCACGCCGGTGGTCTGTTGGTGCTGACGGTAGAGCCGCGCCAGGCACGCCACGCCGAAGCTGAACTGCTGCGCCGTTTTGGCCCGGAATCGGGCCTGAGCCCGGCCTTGCAAAGAGTGAGTTTTGACGCCTTGCTGCTCAAAGCCCTGCGCGCCCAGGCCACGGCCGCCAAGGTGGACTGGAACAAGGTCCTCAGCGCCGACGCTGCCGAGCCAGGCAGCCGCGACTGGACCAACCTGCAGCGCCTGGTACAGCGCACGCTGGCCAGCCTGCGGCCCGTGTTGCTTGAGAGCGCCAACCCGCTCTTGCTGACCAACGCTGGCCTGCTTGCGCGCTACGGCCTGATATCACTGGTCACCGAGATCGAATCCGCAGCCGGCCGCCCCGGCGCCACGCCCTCGGTCTGGCTGTTGCTGGCGTCGCACAAGCAGGGTTTGCCATTTATTGACGCCACCCCGGTGCCGCTGGTCAACAGCACGCTGGCCTTGGGCTTGCCATTGGCTTGGGTCGAAAACAAGCACCGTGCAGCCATCCATGCATGAATGTGTATACTTTGCATCAATACATAAACTACGGAAACTAAACCATGGAAACCATTAGCGCGACCGAGCTTGCCAGAAATACCCGGGAGATACTCGACAAAGTAGCCAGCCGGGGCGAGACCGTGGCCATCGAGCGCAATCGCACCATGATTGCCCAAATCGTGCCGCCCGAGCGAACCATGACGGCGCTCCAGGCACTTGCCGGGCTGGCGTTGCCGGTGCTGACGCCGACGCAAGCCAGCGCCTGGCTCAAGGACAGCCGGCAAGACTTCTCTGATGCGGTGCGTGATCCATGGGCATGATTTTCGATAGCTGTATCTGGGTCGCTCTGGCCTCCAAGCAGGTGGATCGGCAAGCCGTCATTGATGCTGCGGGCGATGCGCCGGTGTTCACCTCCACGATCTCACTCGGAGAGCTGAGTTATGGTGTGCATTCCTGCGCCGACCCCGCAGAACGCGCCCTGCGCGCGGCCTACCTGCGCCAGGTCGAAACTCGCCCGGCATTGGGCGTGTCAAAGCACACGGCGGCGGCCTTTGGCGTGCTCGCGGCTGCCGTCAAGCAAGCCGGCCGCTCACCCCGGCCGCGTTACAACGACCTGTGGATAGCCGCACAGGCCATCGAACACGGGCACCTGCTCCTGACACTCAACGCCAGCGACTTTGCCGGCCTGCCCGGCCTGCAGCTTGCGACACTCCCGCCCAAGGCACAAGCTTGAATCAATGATCAACGCCCCCCAGCTTCTGACCGACCTCAAGCGCCGCCTGCTCGCGCTGGAAGACGACCTGCGCGGGCGCATCAGCGCCCTGCCCGATCTCAAAGCCAGCCTGCAAGCCGAGTGGCAAGCCGCACGCGACGCGAATCGCACGGCGGAGACCTTAGAGAGCTGGAGCGATCAGGTCATCACCCAGGCCGGTGTGCACTGGCTGCTGAGCTGTGTGTTCCTGCGCTTTATTGAAGACAACACGCTGGTGGAGCGCCCCTGGATTGGCGGCACGCCTGTCAGTGGCCGCCTGGCCCTGGCGCGGGATCGGGCCGATGCGTATTTTCGGGAGCACCCGCTGCACAGCGACCGCGACTACCTGCTGAGCTGCTTTACCGAAGCCGGCGCGCTGCCCGGTCTGCATACCTTCTTTGACCCTCTGCACAACCCGGTGTTCCGGCTTGGCATCAGTGGCGACGCGGCCATGGGCCTGCGCCAGTTCTGGCAACAGGTGGACCCCAACACCGGCGCGCTGCTGCACGACTTTACCGACCCCGCCTGGAACACCCGCTTTTTGGGCGACCTGTACCAGGACCTGAGCGAGGCCACCCGCAAGCGCTACGCCCTGCTGCAAACACCCGAGTTTGTCGAAGAGTTCATCCTCGACCGCACGCTCACGCCGGCCATCCGAGAGTTCGGCTACCGCACGGCGAGCCTGATCGACCCCACCTGCGGTTCAGGCCACTTCTTGTTGGGCGCATTCCAGCGCTTTGTGGATGAATGGCAGCGCGCCGAGCCCTCGCGCAACCGGCGCGACATCGCCCAGAAGGCGCTTGACGCTGTGGCCGGCGTGGACCTGAACCCGTTTGCGGTCGCGATTTCGCGCTTCCGGCTGCTGGTGGCGGCGCTGCTGGCCAGCGACGTGCACAAGCTGAGCGAGGCGCCCGACTTCCGCATTCATGTGGCCATCGGCGACAGCCTGCTGCACGGCAAGCGCTTCGGAATGACTGCCACGGAGGGCATGTTCGAGGGCGCCGAGCACTACGCAGGAACTGGTTTGGCGCATGCCTATGCCAGTGAAGACTTGACAAACGTGAAGCGCATTCTCGGTCGGCAATACCACGCCGTAGTGGGCAATCCGCCGTACATCGTAGTGAAGGACGCGGCACTGAACGCCGCATATCGGCAGCGATATGTCAGCTGCCACAAGAAGTACTCGCTCGGCTGCCCGTTCACGGAACGATTCTTCGACCTAGCAGTGACAGGTGGCGGAGTGACAGCGTCGGCTGGGTTCGTTGGCCTGATCACTACCAACAGCTTCATGAAGCGCGAATTTGGTTCAAAGCTTATTGAGGATGTACTACCCAGATTGGATTTGTCTCATGTGATTGACAGTTCAGGCGCTTGGATTCCAGGGCACAACCGGGATGGGACGGCGACCGTGATGCTCTTTGGGCGCCATCGGCCGCCAATCGAATCCGACCCTGTTCGGACCGTGATGGGTATCAAGAGCGAACCGAGTACGCCGAGCATTCCTGCCCAAGGGCGGGTGTGGAGCGCAATCGTCCAGCAGGTTGATCAAGCAGGCAGTGAATCTGAATTCGTCAGCGTCGCGGACACCCCAAGGGCGTTGTTTTCGAAGCACCCTTGGAGCATTGGCGGGGGTGGCGCGGGAGACTTGCTGGCTCAGATCGACGATGCATGTGTCCTGCGAATGAGTGAGGTCAGCACCTCAATTGGGCGAACAACTCATACTGGCGAGGACAACGTATTCGTGTTTGACGGCGCGTGGGCCGCGCGGGTTGGCGCCGTTGGATTCACTGTTCCCTTGGTTGAGGGAGAGCACGTCAGGGACCACTTTCTGGCAACTGACGCAGAGACGATTTTTCCCTACGACCAAGAGACAGCGGTTGTCCTAGATGCATTTCCATCGGGAATCTCGAAGCACTTCTGGCGATTCCGACGGCTGATGAAGGAACGGAAGGACTTTGGAAACTACATCGAGGATCGAGGGCTGCGCTGGTATGAGCATTCGATGTTTTTCCCTGATCGGTTCAGAACGCGACAGGGGATAGCCTTCGCGGACATCGCTACCCACAACCACTTTGTCCTCGACCGTGGCGTAAAGGTATTCAACCGTACAGCACCCGTAATAAAACTGCCTGCCGGTAGGAACGAAAACGAGTACCTTGGACTGCTCGGTCTGCTGAACTCTTCGGTGGCGTGCTTCTGGCTGAAGCAGGTTTGCTTTCCGAAAGACGGCCAGGGCCAGATGTGGGAAGAGCGTTTCGCCTTCAATGCCACCAACGTCGCCGAGTTCCCTTTGACCAAGGGCCGGCCGCTGGCCATTGCCAGCCGCATGGACAAGCTGGTACAGCAGCTCAGCAAGCTTCAACCCGCCGCCTTGCTGGCCTCAAGCCCAACGCCCACCCGCGCCAGCCTCGATGCGGCACGCGCGCGCGCCGCACAAGTTCGGCAGCACATGATTGGCGAGCAGGAGGAGCTGGATTGGCACTGCTACCGTCTGTACGAGCTCCTACCTGCTGGCGTCTCCGTCGAAGAGGTGGAGCACAGCACCCCAGTTGAAGTGGAGCTCGGTGAGCGGGCCTTCGAGATTGTGCTGGCCCGTCGAGTTGCTGCCGGCAAGGAAACCACCAACTGGTTCGACCGCCACGGGTCGACACCCACCACCGAGATTCCGGCACGCTGGCCAGAAACCTATCGACGCGTCGTGCAGCGTCGCATTGAACTGATCGAACGCGACCCCACGCTGCGGCTCTTGGAGCAGCCGCTCTACAAGCGGCGTTGGAATTCACCCAAGTGGGCAGACCTGGAACAGGCAGCGCTGCGTGACTGGCTGCTGGCCCGCCTGGAGTCGAAGGCGCTCTGGGTTGCCAGCATCGATCAACCGCCGCAGATCAACACCACCAGCCGGCTGGCTGACACGGTGCAGCGCGACGCCGAGTTCATGCAGATCGCCGCGCTGTATGCGGGCCACGCCGACTTCGACCTGGCACAACTGGTGGCTGGTTTGGTCACGGCAGAGTCCGTTCCCTTTTTGCCGGCGCTGCGCTACTCCGACACGGGTCTTCGCAAGCGTGCGCAATGGGAAGACACGTGGGCGCTGCAACGTCGTGAAGACAAGGGCGAGAGCATCGGCAAGATTCCCGTGCCGCCCAAGTACAAGAAGGAAGACTTTGTAAAAGTTACGTTCTGGGACCTGCGCGGTGGTCTGGACGTACCCAAGGAACGCTGGGTCAGCTACCCCGGTTGCGAGCGCGGTGCCGATGGCAGCCTGCCCATCGCCTGGGCCGGCTGGGACCATCTGCAACAAGCCACCGCGCTGGCCGCCTATTACCTCGACATGAAAGACAACGAAGGCTGGCCCCCCGAGCGTCTGCAACCCTTGCTGGCCGGCCTGCTGGAACTGGTGCCCTGGCTTGAGCAGTGGCACAACGAGGTGGACCCGGTTTACGGTGAGCGCATGGGTGCGTACTACAAAAGTTTTGTATCTGAAGAAGCCCGCACCCAAGGCTTCACAATAGAAGACCTGCGGGACTGGAAACCCGCTATGACCGACGCCAAGCGTGGCAGAAAGAAGAAGGCATGAAAACTGACTACGTCGTCGCTGCTCGTCGGCACATTCGCGATGCGCACCTGCTGCAACACCATGGACACCGGGCAAATGCGGGCCAGCTATTTGGCATTTGCGTCGAGTGCGGGTTGAAGTCGCTGCTGGTCCGAGGCGGTGCACCACAAAATGTGGATGGCGACCTGACCGGGCAATACAAGAAACACCTGCCAAATTTGTCCACGCTGATCAACGGTCTGTCGAATCTGCCTGACGGCCGCGCCGCCAGTGTGCTGCAAAGCCGCTTGCCAAATTTGACTTCCTTAACGTATTGGTCCATTGACCATCGCTACTGGCTTGAGCCGGAGATTCCGTTGTCGACTCATCTGAATGATTGGGAGTTGGCTGCCCTTGAAATGGATGCCCTGCTAGACGAAGCTGCAGGTGGAGGAGTGTTGTGATGAATGCATGCAAATTTAACGAAGCGTTGGTGCGCGCTGCGCTTGCCCTGCAAGATGAGCGTTTGCCCCCCCAATGGCCGGTCGGCATTGTTCGTGATGTTTACGGCAAGCTACGCTTTTCGGTCGATGCCTGGCGGCCCCTTGCCGAGGGCGAAGAGGCTGAAGGTCCACGAAATACGGCTGCGCCTACCGATATTTACCCCACCGCAGCGCTGGCGTTGTTGGCGGCAGCCGCCGCCAACTTGCGCCCCTATGGCTCATCGTCTGGGATTTTGTTCCGTGACGACTTTTCAAATCCAGCATCGTTGTTTCAGCACCCCGATTGGTACCAGACGCTGGTGACCGTACCGGCTTCAATAGCCGAGGACGGCAGCGATGTCCCTGCGCGGGAGATCATGGTGCGACTGCTGGACCGCCAGGTGATCGGTCAGGACTGGCTTCGCACCCGGCGCTTCGACGAGCACGGGCATCCGCCTCGTGTGGTGTTCTATGGGGTCAAAGGCGGTGTGGGCCGTTCGACGGCGCTCGCGATGTTGGCGTATCGGTTGGCACGAGAAGGCAAGCGTGTTTTGCTAATCGACTTCGATCTGGAGTCTCCCGGCCTGTCGGGCCTGCTACTGCCGCAGGATCGGGTGGCCACCTATGGCCTGGTGGACTGGTTTGTCGAGGATGCTGTGGGGCAAGGTGACGATGTATTGAGAGACATGGTTTCGCTCAGCCCGTTATCGGACCAGACGCAGGGCTCCATCCGTGTTGCCGCTGCGATGGGACAGGGCGAAACAGCCTACCTGAGCAAATTGGCGCGAGCCTACGCCGACACGCCTTCGCCAACAGGCCCCCAGACTTTTGCGGACAGGATGTTGCGAATCACTCAGCGGCTAGAACAGCAAGAACAACCCGACATCGTGCTCCTCGACAGCCGTGCCGGACTGCACGACGTAGCAGCGGTTGCCATCTGCAGTCTCGCATCAGTAGCGCTGTTGTTCGGCACCGATGCGCAGCAGAACTGGCAAGGTTATCGACAGTTGTTCAACCATTGGCACCAGCGCCCAGAGGTGTTGCGGCAGGTGCGCAACCGCATCGTGATGGTTCATGCGCTTTTTCCCGAGAACGACCAGGTGGAGCGCGCCAGCCGATTCGTGCAGAACGCCTGGGATGTCTTCAGCGAGCTGATTTATGACGCTCTGGAGCCTGATGCCGAAACGCCTGCAGATGCATTTTCGTTCGATCTGCACAACGAGGATGGGCCGCATTTCCCGATGAGAGTGCGGTGGAATGCCCGTTTCCAGGAATTCGATCCGCTGCAGGGCCGCAGTGCGGGGGGTGTGGACGACACGGACATTGATCTGGCGTTCGGACCGTTTGTTCAGGAAGTCATCAAGGCGCTACCGGGGTTAACAAATGAATGAAGCTGCTAAATTGCGCTTGGCGCTTGCAGAGTCTCTGCCAACGGTCGATCAGGCTGGGAGCGCAGACATGCGCGACCCTGCATTCACCTTCTTGCCACCAAGCCATGCAAAGGCCCTGGACGTCGATAGCAGCATCGTCGAGGGCATCCGTGGCTCTGGCAAGAGTTTCTGGTGGGGGCATCTTGCCTCAGACGCTCACAGGCGCTACATCGAGACCGCCTACCCTGATGTCCGCTTGGGCAGCGCCTTTGACGCAGTTCAGGCGTTCGGCGCGCAAAGCGTTTCGACACAGTCTCCCAGTCAGGACGTGTTGAGCGCCTTGCTTAAGACGTACTCCGCGCGTGCCATATGGCGGGCGGTTCTGGCGCACAGCGCTGGTTTTGGCGCACCCTTTCCTGCATCTGGCCAATGGACAGAGCGTGTGAGATGGGTCGTCGATCACCCTGAAGAGTATGACGACCTTTTGCGCGTCAAGGATGCAGAGCTGGATGAAAAAGGCCGCACGATTGTCGTGCTCTTTGATGCACTGGACCGACTGGCAGACGAATGGAACACGATCCGCCCTCTTGCTCGTGCGCTGCTGCAATTGGCTTTGGATGTTCGATCTACCCGTCGCATCCGCTTCAAGGTTTTTCTACGCCCCGACATGCTGCAGGACAGGGAAATCATCGGATTTCCTGACGCTTCAAAACTCTTAGCCCGTAAAGCCGAGCTACGCTGGCAGCGCGCTGACCTATACGCCCTGATGTTTCAGTGCGCAGGCAATGCGACAGAAGGAGGCGAGGCATTTCGCCGGCTTGCAGAGGAGGCTGCGGATCAGTCCTACACAACGGTCGAGAAGGTTTGGTTGCTTCCTCGCGCGCTGCGCACTGACGAGAAGTTGCAGGAACGGCTCTTCGAGCGCTTGGCCGGTAACGCAATGGCATCAGGGCCGAGCGGCTACAAGCGCGGTAAGCCCTACACATGGCTCGTCAATCATCTGGTGGACGGTCTGGGGCAGGTCAGCCCCCGCAGTTATTGCGAAGCGGTTCGCCATGCAGCGCAAAACTCGCCTGCGGAAACTCAAACGGCACTCCACTTTCGAGCTATTCAATCCGGTGTGCAGGCAGCTTCCAAAATTCGCGTCAACGAGGTGACTACGGAGGACTATCCGTGGATCGACTTCGTGATGCAGCCTTTGCGTGGAAAGCTGACCGTGCCGTGCGCGGCAGAAGATTTCGAACGACTGTGGCTCAAGGACCAGACGATCGAGCAACTGGAGGCGCGGTTAGGTCAGTCAAGTCTGGGCGCCAAACTTCCCCCACAAAGTCTCAGCCTAGGCGCCGATGGTGTGCTGGCAGACCTTGAGGCGCTGGGTTTAATTGAACGCTTGCGTGATGGTCGTATTCAGATGCCGGATGTGTATCGGATCGGCTTTGGTTTTGGCCGACGCGGTGGTGTCAAACCATTGAAGTGACAGCCCGAGCCTCTTGCGCACCAGGACATGTTAATTTTTTTGCGTTTTTTTAACATGTCGCCTGAATACGTACAAACAACCAACATGTCGCGCCAAGCGCCGTTTGAAGCGCGCTGACCCACAGGGAGACCC
>JBMOEI010000114.1:0-9723 GCA_049318985.1 Desulfuromonadaceae bacterium | reverse complement strand
TAGGTGGGTCAACTAAACGGCGCTGGGTGGGTCAACACATTACCGGTGGTGGCAGAATGCAAAGAGTCTTCTGGAGGAACTGGTCCGTACTGATCCCAAAAATACCCGACCGCTCTATATGCTGGCCGCTATGGAAACGCGTGCCGGAAACCGCGACAAAGCCCTTGAAATATACAATTCAATCAGTACGAACAATCCTGCAGAGACACTTGCGGCCTACAAAGCGGGTATTATTTATATCGAAAAAGGTGAACTTGACAAAGCAGATAAGACGGCAGACGATCTGCTCAGCAGCAACCCCAAACGTGCTGAAGGGCACCGTTTGAAGGGATTGGTCCACTATCAGCGGAAAAACTACGCCGAATCCATGACCAATCTGCAGAGTTCCATAAAAATAGCGCCGACTCTTGAGGCATATCATTTCCTTGGTCTCTGCTTTTATAACCGTGGTGAGCTCGAAAGTGCTCTGAGCCAGTTTCGCAAAATTCTTGACCATGTCCCTGACTCACGGCAGGGGCGCCTGATGACCGGCACCATTCTCCTTGCCCAGAAACGCGTGGATGATGCGATAACTGAAATTCAAAAAGTGCTGCAAAAAGACGACAATGATGCCGTGGCCCATAATCTTCTCGGTAACGCATATATGGCCAAAGGCATGTTTGAAGATGGCATGCGCGAGTTTACCAAGGCGACTAAAATAGACCCCAAGATAGTGGATGCCTATCTGAAGAGAGGGTACTTCTATTTCAGCCGCGGGAAAAACGCCGAAGGTGAAACCGAGCTTGCTACGGCGGTACAGGCGGCCCCTGATGCTCTCAATAGTCGTCTGCTGCTCGCCTCATACCAACTCAAATCGGGAAAAAGCGACAAGGCGCTGGCGGTTCTCAAGGCCGGTTTGACCGGCACTAAGAGCGATGCCTTCCTGCTCAACAGTATTGCCGCCGTGTACTTCGCGCAGAACAAGCAGGAGGAAGGTCTCAAAAGCATTCAGAAAGCCAAGACCGTCGACCCGGCCTTTCCCGCTTCCTACCAGAACCTTGCAACCTACTATGCCGCTACCGGCAAATATGACAAGGCTATTGAAGAGTATACGTCACTGCTGCGCGCCGATCCGAAGAACTATCGGGCCATGCTTGGACTTGCCGCACTCTATGAATTAAAGGGGAGTGACAACGAAGCGCTCTCGTACTATCAGAAGGCGGCCGAGACAAAAGAGCCTGCTGCTTTTATGGCAAAGGCCGGTTATCACCTGAAAAAGCAGGAAACGGCCGCAGCGCTCAAAGTTCTGGATGAAGCGCTGAAAATTGATGCAAAAAATGTTGCCATTCTCGAAATGAAAGGGCGAGTACTGGTCAGTGAGAAAAAATACAAGGAAGCGGTCAAGACCTTTGAAGAGGTTGAAACGCTCAACCCTGAGGCCGGTGTGGCACTGAAAATCGGCGCGTATGTCACTATGAAGGAAACTGATAAGGCTCTCGGGCAGGCCCGGAAAATTGTCGAAAAATATCCGAATTCGGCACGGGGGTACATGGTTCTCGGCTCGATCTACGAAAGCCAGAAGGATTACACCCGCGCTATCAGTGAAGTAAAAAACGGCATCAAGGTTGATGCTGCCAATGCCCAGGCGTATGTCTATCTGGGTAATCTGTACGAGGCTTCAAAAGATACAGCTCAGGCAATGGCGGCGTATGATGAGGCCTGTCGCAAAAAGCCTGACTTTATCCCGGCTCTCTTTGCCCAGGGAGCACTCCTCGATCAGGCCGGAAAAAAGAAAGAAGCGATCGCCAAGTACCGGACGATAATGGAAAAGGCTGATGGCTACGTTCCGGCGATGAATAATCTGGCGTATCTCTGTGCTTCGGGCTATGGAACCAAAGAGGAAGCGCTCCGGCTGGCTATAGCGGCATTCAAGAAAGAACCGGGTAATGCCGGGGTGATGGATACACTTGGCTTTGCTCTGCTCAAAAATAACCGTACTGATGATGCAAAAAAAGTTCTGGAGAAAGCGGTCAAGATGTTGCCGCAAAACCCCACAGTGGCATTTCATCTGGCGCTTGCCTACAAAGAGTCGGGAGACAAGGCCAATGCATTGAAAATGCTGCAGACAGCCCAATCTCTCGGGCCGTATGAAGATTCAAAAACAGCTGCATCATTAATTGCCGAACTGAAAAAATAATCGAGCGGATAATGACGTTTAACTTGACCATTATCATACTTTTCGACGCCATTCTTGCAGTAGGCGCTCTTTTTTTCACTGCCTCAGCGCGGCTTGGCTCTTCTGAAATCAGTCAGAAGCTGTTCGACTTCAACACGATAGTTACAGCAGTCATTTTTGTTGTCATTGTGCTGTTCTCTTCTCATCTGATGGAAGTCTATGATCTCGGTAAAAATGTCAAGAAGCGTGAAATAGTTGTCAACGTACTCTTCGGCGCGGTAACGTCGTTTTCTCTGCTCTCCGTAGTCTATTACCTCAAACCTGAGATAATGCTCGGGCGGGGTATTCTGGTGCTGTCTCTCTGTTGTTTTGCCCTGCTCCAGTTTTGCTGGCATGCCATCTATCTGATGGGGAAAAATACCGCCCGTTTCTGCCGGAAGGTTCTGGTACTCGGAACCGGTCCCCTGGCTGCCCAGGTTGGCTCTATCATCGCCTCGAACAGGCGCAGTTTTACACTGGCCGGTTATGCCTCGTGCCATACCGGCACTGATATCTACAACCCGGAGGATGACCCGTGCGATGTGCCTCGTGAGGAAATACTGGGAAATTCTGATAAACTTCGGGATATTGCCCGGCAGGCTCAAGCAGCGATAATAGTGGTGGCGCTCTCCGAAAGAAGGGGCGTTTTCCCGCTCAGGGATGTTCTTACCTGTAAATTGACCGGCTTTGAAATTATGGATGCCCCCTCTTTTTATGAAGCGGCCCAGAGCAAACTGATGTTGGAATCAATTACCCCGAGTTGGTTCATATTCTCGGACGGTTTTCATCGGACGACGATACTCAGTGCTATCAAGCGGGGTGTCGATATTGTCTTATCCTGCATAGGGCTTTTGCTCACGTTGCCATTTTTTCCGCTCATTGCCGTGGCAATCAAGCTCGATTCTCCCGGACCGGTTTTTTTTAGACAGGAGCGGATGGGGAGTTGGGAAAAACGGTTCATGCTTTTTAAATTCAGGACGATGAGGCAGGATGCAGAAAAGGTGACCGGTGCGGTATGGGCTGAAAAAAATGATCCCCGTGTAACAAAACTCGGGCGGTTTTTCAGAGGGTCGCGTATTGATGAAATTCCCCAGCTCATCAATGTCCTGACAGGAAGTATGAGTTTTATCGGGCCGCGGCCGGAGCGGCCCGAATTTGTTGAAAAACTTAAACAGGTAATCCCTTACTATTCACAGCGCCATTTTATCAAACCGGGACTGACCGGGTGGGCGCAGGTCAGATATCCCTACGGCGCTTCAGTTGAAGATGCCGTGGAAAAATTACGCTACGACCTTTACTACATTAAAAATACCGGTCCATTTCTCGACACACTCATTTTTTTTGAAACCATCAAAGTCGTACTGTTCGGCTTTGGTGGCCGATAGCACTGGTTTAAGAACTGATTCAGGGTGCTGTAATTGCTTTTGCAACCAAGGAGACAGATGTATATGAAACAGATATTTTTAGCGTTTGCTCTACTACTGCTCATTCCCGTTTCTATTCCGGCGGCTGACTATGTAGTCGGTGAGGGGGACGGACTTGATGTTGCTGTATGGGGAGTCAAGGACCTTACGTTTTCAGTTAAAGTCCGACCGGATGGAAAAATAACCGTACCGGGCCTGGGTGACGTTCCGGCCAGCGGCCAGCCCCCCGCCGCTCTGCAGGAATCTTTGACGGTCAGGCTCAAGCAGCTGGTAAAAAATCCTATCGTCACCGTTACGGTCAGAGAAATTACCAACAGCAAGGTATACATCTTCGGAGGAGGTATCAACTCGGGAGTCTATGATCTCAACAGGCGGACAACGCTGCTTCAGCTTCTCTGCTCACTTGGCAGTCCTACTGTCGGTGTCAGTGGCGGGGGCGGAGCGGTGTCGGGCCCTTCGGCGAGAGCGGCCGACTACAAGCGGGCGTATGTCCTTCGCGGCGGGAAAAAAATCAAGGAAGATTTTTATGCGCTTTTTGTCAACGGCGATACCACGGAAGATATATTTATCGAGTCGAACGATTCCCTGTTCATTCCACAGCTTCTCGACCGCAACGTCTATGTTCTTGGCGCCGTTAACCTCCCCAAAGCGATTGAATTCCGCGACGGGATGACCGTTATGGAGGCGATTCTCGAAGCTGGCGGCTTTACCAAATTTGCCAGTCAGAATGACACACTGATCCGCAGGAAAGAATCCGATAAGGAAATTACGCTGCCGGTTCGGGCCAAGGAGATAATCCAGGATGGCAAAATGGCCCAGAACGTCAAGCTCAAGTCGGGTGACTACGTTATTGTCAAAGAAAGTTTGTTCTAACAAAGAGCGGAGAATTAGATGGTGTCAAACGAGATCGATTACAAACGATATCTTTCCCTGATCAAGCGGGATAAAAAACTGTGCATTATCATTGCTCTGGTGCTTATGACGCTGGTAACGGCAGGCAGCTATCTGATTCCAAACAAGTACCAGGCCAGCAGCACAGTATTCATCGAGAAAAGTGTTATTTCAGAACTGTTGAAAGGGTTGACGTTCACCCCTTCCACCGAAGACAAGATAAAGGTGCTGACCTATGCGCTGAACAGTAGAACCCTGATAACAAAAGTCATTGAAGAGCTGGATTTGAAGAAAAAAGGTGATGACGCTGAACTGGAAAAATTGATTAAGGAGCTGCAGGATAATACCCAGATCAAGATCAAGGACAGGGAAGGGCTTTTTGTCATCTCCTTCCAGAACCGCGACCCCAAACTTGCCCGTGATTATGTCAACGCACTGGTACGGCGCTATATTGACGAGAATACATCCAGCAAGCGGGAAGAATCGTACGGGGCAACCCAGTTTCTTACCGATCAGCTGAGCACCTTCAGAGATAAGTTGCAAAAATCGGAGGATGCGGCCAACGAATTCAAACGTGGTGCAGGGTCCATTTCAACCATGGATCCAACCTCTCTGTTGAAAGATATCAACGATTCCCAGCAGCGTGCCGATGATCTGAAAATTAGAGAGGCTCAGCTTGAAACCGCTATTGCCGGGCTCGGCAAAGTACAGTCAGTCCAGTCGAGTCTCCCGGCACTGCAGAAACGGTTGCAGGAACTGCAGTTGCAATATACTGACAGCTATCCGGAAATCATCCGCCTGAAAGATGAAATACGCGGTATGGAGGAGCAGCATAAGGGTGCTAAACCATCAACCGTACGACCGAGCGACTCACCCGAATATGACCGGTTAAATTCCGAGTTGCGGGCGATACGCCAGGCTGAAGCCAACCTCCGCGCCAACATCGCAAGAAACCGCAGCCTGTTGCAGAATATACCGGCTGCAAAGGCGGAACTGGACAATCTGGAGCGCGAGAAACAATCACAGAAAAATCTCTATGAGTCCATGCTGGCCCGTCAGGGACAGTCTGAAGTTTCCAAGCAGATGACGGTACAGGACAAATCGACTGTTTTCAGGATCGTTGATCCGGCAATTCTGCCGATTAAACCTGTCAGCCCGAACCGGATGAAGCTTATACTGCTCGGTATTCTGGGAGGAATCGGCGGCGGGCTCGGGCTGGTTATTCTTAAAGATCAGATGGATAGCACGGTCAAAAATGTCGATATGGCCAGACAGTTCGGTCTGCCGATCCTTGCCGTCATCCCGCGGATAGAGGATCCAGCGCAACTGTTCCTGCAGGCCCGACAGGATCGGAGACTCTACATTGCCGGAGCGATGTATTTTTTACTGATTCTGGCGGTTCTTGCTCTGGAAACTCTCGGCGTTACTTTTATTTCGAATCTGATGCACAAAATTATCGGTCTCATACGCTGAAGTCAGTGTGCTTCCCGTAAGATGGGCCGACAGATACGGGTGAACTATGAGTAGAATTGAAAAAGCAATGGAACGGGCGTCACAACTGAGGCAGGGTGTCGCTGCGCAGCCAGAGCCGCAACAGGCACCAAAAGCGCATCCTGATCCGGAAAACCGTCCGATCCATGTATCACCCGCCGTTGTCCCTTCCGGAATAGTCGTGCCGGAGAGCCCGTTTCTCATTAATTTTAATGACCCTTATTCTCCCGTCGGTGAGGAGTTCCGGAAGTTGAAAGCGGCGCTGCTGAAATTGACTTCAGGTGACACCTTGCAAAATTCCATGCTGGTTACCAGTGCCGTTCAGAATGAAGGGAAAAGCCTCACCGCTCTGAATCTTGCCATAACTATTGCTCAAGAGTACGACCATACGGTTTTACTGATTGATGCCGATTTTCGCAGACCGACAATCCATCACCACCTCGGTATTGAGTTGAAACAGGGCTTTGCGGATTGTCTGCTTGGTGAAGCAGAGATTGGCGATGTGATCATACCGACCGGAATCGGTCGGCTTTCCGTCATTACTGCCGGTCGTGAAGTGCCAAACCCGGTGGAACTGTTTGCCTCCCTAAAAGCCGAGGCAGTTATTGCAGAGATGAAGCATCGCTATCACGACCGCTACATCATATTTGATACCCCTCCCGCCCTCCCTTTTGCCGAAGCCAGAACTCTGGCACACCTGGTGGACGGCGTACTGTTTGTCGTCAAGGAACAGCTCGCTTCTCAGGCAAATATCAAGGAAGCCATTGATGCCCTGAAAGGGTGCAGAATCCTGGGTATGGTCTATAATGATGCTGTCATTAACCGGTATGATGAACAGTACTCGAATTACCAGCGCTACAGCCGCGCAGAGATGTCCAATGTATGAGGCTTTTTTTAATCTGAGCAGCAAACCGTTTGACCTGCTTCCGGATCCCCGGTTCATCTACCTGAGCAGGTCGTACAAAAAAGCCATGACCTATCTGAACTACGGCATCAGGGAACGTTCCGGCTTTATCCTCCTTACCGGTGAGGTCGGTTCCGGGAAAACCACCCTGATTCGCGACCTTCTCGATAAGAGCTACGAGCATGTTGTCCTATCCAAAATTTTCAATACCCGGGTGACTTCAGAGCAGTTGCTGGCGATGATCAATGATGACTTCGGGCTGGATGTTCAGGGTAAGGACAAAATCACCCTGATCCGGGATCTGAATGTTTTTCTGATCGAACAATATGCCGCAGGCAACCAACCGATACTGATCATCGATGAAGCCCAGAACCTCTCCTCAGACCTGCTGGAGGAGGTCCGTATGCTCTCCAATCTGGAGGCTTCGAGCAGCAAGCTGATGCAGATCATTCTCGTCGGTCAACCGGAGCTGCGTACGATACTTGCCGCCCCGGAGCTACGCCAGTTGAGACAGCGCATCAATATCAACTGCCACCTGCAGGCACTCAGCCGTGAAGAGGTTGAGCAGTATATCTGCCACCGTCTCGAAATTGCCGGAAATGCGACTGCCGTACATTTTGAGCCGGAGTCGGTCGATGCAATTTTCCGCTACAGCCGCGGCATTCCCCGTCTGATTAACATAATCTGTGATTTTCTGATGTTTCTCGCTTTTGCGGAAGAGACTTCAGTCCTGACCGTTGATATGGTCAGCGATGTTATCGGCGACCTCGATTTTGAAAATTATCATTGGCTGGAGGGACATGATGCCGACGCGCAGCACTCCGGCAGCTTTTCGTCAGCACTGGATGATCCCGTCGTTGAAAAGGAGTTGGAGCGTATTCTGGCCGATACCTTGCGGCTTATAAAGTCGATCGAACATGACATTACCTCACCATTGCAAAGCGCAATAAACAGTCAGAATGAACGTTTTGCCTCATTTCAGACGGCAGTTGCATCACACATGGCTAAAACCAATACCGATATTGTTGATCTGCACAAAATTCTTGAAGAGCTTTGCAACAGCGTGACTAAAAACGAAAAGGGCACACTGCAGGATACCATCAAATCGGTTTTTACCGCATTTGGCGGTGACAGGTCAGTCCCCAGAAAGTGAGTGAAAGCATGAAAAACAGCATGGCGCGCCGCAGCGCGTTTTTTTTTCTGCTCAACGGACTGTTTCTCGTTCCGTCGGTTGAAACATCGGCAGCTGACTTTGAATTCAGACCGTCTGTTTCTCTCAGTGAAGAAGTAACCGACAACATTCATGAAGTAGCTACCGGCAGGAAGAGCGAATTTATCTCCCGGGCCAGACCCGGAGCAACCTATCGCTACCAGTCACCGTTCTGGACCTGGGATGCCGCATATACCTTTGAATACCGCAATTATGCCCGTGGCAGTCAGGGAGATGAATATAACCATACTGGCTCGGTTAAGGGAAACATCTCCCTGATAGATAATTTCTTTTTTCTCGATCTCTCCGACACGTACAGACGGGTAACGCTCGATGTTGCCCGTAATGCCGCCACTGAAACGAGCCTTTATCTCAATCAGACCGACCAGAATATTGCCGTATTCTCCCCGTATCTGCTCTGGCGCATACGTGGCGACCGCACTCTCAAAACCGGCTACAGTTACACGGACACCAGATATTTCGGGGTCAACGGCACTGACGGGACCGGTTCGGGCTCAGAGGGAAGCAACGGCATTGACAAGCAGGAACACCGGCTCTATGCCGATCTGACCCACGAAGTGACCTCGAAATTGAGTCTTACTACCGGATATGCGTTTACCCGGCTACTCTCAGACCCCGGTAATAATACATCCGGTGCCAACCGGTACAACAAGCACGACCTCAGCGGCGGCTTCAAGTATGAATATGCCGACAAGTCATTTGTCTCCCTGCAGCTCGGCAACAGCTGGCAGCAGTTCGATGACGGTCGCAACGTCAGCAACCCTTTCTGGAACGCCTCCATCAGCAAGGATTTTAATGGTGCTGTTGTCGGAACCCTGGAATCGAAAGTTGTGCTTACGGAAGACCCGCTGGCCGTATCAACCAGGGAAACCACGCACCGGGCCAAGCTGGATAAAACCTTTTCTCGTGGCTCAATCGGGGGAGCTCTGTTCTATTCTGAATTCGTCAATACAGAGACTGATACCCTGGATCACCGTGCGCAAGGCATTAATGCCTCAGGGCGCTACGAGATTATGCATAATGTCACCGCTTCACTGATGGCATCTGTAGAGAAATACAGCCTGCAGTCAGCATACCAGCGAACAACAGGCCAGCAGACATCATCGACCGATTATCCCTATCGATTTACCGGTTCAGGCGGACTCAACTTTGCCTTCAACAAAGATCTCTCACTCGGACTGACCTATACCTACTCAACAGAACGCTATGGATTCAGAGACTCTGCGGGTGCCACGGAGATCAACAGGGGCGTTGTTGAAGTAAAAAAACTGTTCTAATCGTATTAAGCTGGTATCCGAAGGCGGTACAGCTTCTGAACGGCTTTACGGTGTGCCTACCGCATAGGAGGTCTGATTTGTCCCGATTGGCCCTCTATAAAAATCATCTAGCGGAACTGGGCGATAATTATCCCTATCTGCTGGACATTTGTTAATTAATAAACTGTTTTAGCCTCTTTATTTCTCAGAATTACCCAGGATTAAGAGTAATTGCATTGACAAGAAACCTTATATTTGTCACTACTTGGCCAGATTGTCTGGCTAGTTATGCGGGAGGAATTCTATGCGATCTGAAACATGGCGATTACAGG
>JBMOEI010000113.1:0-9740 GCA_049318985.1 Desulfuromonadaceae bacterium | reverse complement strand
AGAATGCCCGACCGACTTCCGTCGGAATAGGCGGCCGACTTCATCGGAATCCCCATTCAAACCATTTTCGATATCGCGGGGTATTGCATTGGCACTGAGCGCCACAACAGGGATGTGCGCAGTTGTTGGGTCTCCAGCCAGAATTTTCAGCACTTGTAGTCCGCTGATGCCTGGCAGATTGATATCCATCAGAATGACATCGGGCAGAGAGGTGCGAGCAAGTTCAACACCGCTTTTGCCGTCTCTTGCACTCAGCAAGCGGATATCTGACCTGCGCGCAATGATGTCCTCGACCAGCATCAGATTTGCCGGGTTGTCCTCAACGTAGAGCAGAGTGTACAAATGTACATCAACTTGAACTTGCACTGAAGCAGACTCAGTGCATTCTGATACTTTGGCGGTAACTTGTGGTTCAATAGTTAGCTCCAGTTCGATCCAGAACTCACTACCCTTCCCGACCGTGCTATCAACACCGATGACACCTCCCATCGATTCAATCAACCGCTTGGAAACTGTTAGGCCGATGCCTGTACCCTGCTCGGTATTCGCCGCCTGCCCGAGACGATTAAATGGCTGGAAAAGTTGCGCAAGTTGTTCAGGAGCCAGTCCTTCACCTGTGTCACTGACGCTGATACGAATAATATTAGTTGGGCACAAGACACATTCAACAACCACCTTTCCACCAACTCGGTTGTATTTTATCGCGTTGGTAAGAAGATTAATGAGAACCTGTTTCACCCGTACTCGGTCGGCATTTACAAAGTAGGGTGTGTCATAACGGATAAAGTTTGCACTGATACCTTTCTTTTTCGCCTGTGGCTCTACTAGAGCCTCGCATTCGAACATGATTTCACGCAATGATACCGGTTCGAGCGACAACGAGAGCTTGCCGGACTCGATTACCGCAAGATCGAGAATTTCGTTGATTATGCAATTAGCCTGATGTCATCGCTTTCGATGCTTCGAACAGCTCTGTCAGCGCCGATAGCAGATCTTCCTCAGCCATTGGTCTCATACAATCAACACAATTAAGCATAAACAAATGAAAGCGCGAAGAAAGCGGCGGTATGCTAGATTACGGGGTAACTGGCAGTGTCTGTGGAGCCATAAAAACGTTCGTATTTCTGTTGGAAACCTATAATTCACGTATGCAAGGATAGTAGGTCTTTTTTGCTTTTAAGCTCTGCCTGCCAATTGACAACTATTATGTCTAGTGTAAATGCCTATGAACCGGAGATAAAACTGATTAGGGGCGTGCTGGTTCACTTTCATGCAAGCGCTCTAGGCGATAGGCAAGCTGACGTCGGGTCAAACCGAGCATCCTGGCTGCTGCGGAAAGGTTGCCGCTTGCCTTATTCACGGCAGCTTCGATAAGCATGGTATCTGCCTGGTTTATCGTTAAGACACCATTTAAGACATCCTCGTAGAGATTTTCACTGGTTTTCGGGGGTGCGATACCAAGTCCCCCTTTGCTGTCTATACCGAAATCTGTGGGAAGATCATCGGTGAATGCCGAAAACATGTTATTAACTTCGATACGAGTACCGTTCATGGCGAGAATGACACCGCGTTCAACCACATTCTGCAGTTCTCGGATGTTGCCAGGCCAAGGGTAGGCAAGGAGCGTGCGCTTTGCCTTATCGGTAAAACCACTCAGTTTCTTTCCGTGAAGTGCGGAGTATTTCTCCATGAAACGCCAGGCAAGGAGCGAAATATCCTCTTTTCGCTCTCTGAGTGGAGGTATGCTGATCTGGAAAGCATTGAGACGGTAATAAAGATCAGAACGGAACTTACCATCCTTAACCAGCAGTTTTAGATCTACGTTGGTAGCCGCCACCAGTCGTACATCGACTTTGCGGACTTTCTGGTCACCAAGACGTTCTATTTCACCTTCCTGTAGGACGCGTAGCAGCTTAGCCTGTGCTGAATGGGGCAGATCACCGATCTCATCAAGAAGCAGCGTGCCACCGTTAGCTCGTTCGAAGCGCCCCGGGCGAGAGGTCATTGCGCCGGTATAGGCTCCTTTCTCGACTCCGAACAGTTCGGCTTCAACCAGATCGTGGGGAATGGCGGCACAGTTGATGGCGATGAATGGGGCCTCACTACGGGGACTACTATCATGAAGGGCTCTGGCAAAAACCTCTTTACCGACGCCGGTCTCTCCCAGGAGTAACACTGTTATCTGGCTTTTTGCTGCCTGCTGGAGTAATTCATATGCATCCTGAAAGGCCTGTGAGTTGCCTACAATGTCAGAGGGGAGCTTTTCCTTCTGGTTCACTGCTGAGCGGAGTTGCACCACTTGGGTCTGCAGGTCAATTAGCTGTTCTGCAATCGATTCGCAAGAGAAGAAACTTTCATACTCGGTGGCGTCGTCCCATTCCTCGATCGGCTTACCAATGACACGGCAACAACTTCCTCCCATTCCGACACATTCTACTTCCTTGAATAGAATAGGTCGACCCATGAAGGCAGTGGTAAAGCCGCAGGCATATCCCAACTGGCTCCAGCAGACAGGCTCTGAATGGTCGCCGTAGCGAACCTTATGCAGTTGGGCTTCCCAAGAGTTTTCCCATAGAAATTCACCATAGAAGGTGCCGGCATCACGATCTAAATGAACGTCGACCGGAGTAACCTTTACTATCCCTTCTAACATGTGAAGCTGTGGACCTACCATAAAAAGTTCCATATCACTACTGCCATCAAAGCGCATACGAATAAAGTCAGCATCGTGAACTCCTGCAGCATACCCCATGCGAGTAAAAATACCTTTTGCTCGCTCCATGCCGAGCGTATCTATCAACTCCCTACGCAGGGTGGCCTGAGCCTCTGCATGAACTAGCAGCATACGGTGTTCGTGCAACCAAATTTGACCGGTTTTGGAGTTGAAACGAAACCGGGCCCGCAGTCCTTCTTCTGTTATTTCAAACGGGGACTTACCAAAACTCTTGCGGGGTTTAGTCATAGAGGTTCTCTTTTCATATGAGGATCATCTTGCATTATCCATCTTAATTGCCGGTAAAAAACAACATTATATGTTGACTCAATTTTTGATTACCAGTGCAGTCCCTAGTTAAGCAACGCACTCTTTCCTCTGCTGGGACTGACAAAATCATTCTCTCCATAGTATGTCTCATTGAACAAGTAATTTACAACATTCATTTGACCAAAAAACAAAGTCCGATATAAATAAGTATATTTTAATTACATTAGATAAATTATTTAAAGCTTTGCATCGTTCAAAAAACTATTACTGCTTTGATACCTTTCAGGTTGCACGTGGTGATTCATTCCATCTTTTAAAAACTTTTGTATTCTCCTCACTTATGGTCAACTTAACTGTAATTTGACGAAATGGTCAAATGTCTCGATTTTGAAAACGCTGAATATGATGAATTAGTAAATTAATGGTGTAAGAGACTGGGAAAACAGACCAAAGTATCTCCTGCAATTATTGGAAAATTACTTTCCGCAAATAAGTGGTTTATCCCCGATTTAATTGACTATTAGAGTCTAATTATCTTTTTGACTGAAGTTTCGTCCATATGACAAAACAATGTTTGGCATGCGCTGTGCAAATATCGTTAACGATTCATGTAATACCAGTAACGACCGGTAATACTGTTTGCAGTTTATACATACAAAAGTATGTAACGCGAAACGCCAATGCATCAAGTGGGCAAGTACCCCTAACATTTAAAACCACCCATCATTAGTGACACTTTATCACGGGGAAACCTTGAAGTCTCAACTGATAAGGGGAGATTTCAAGAGTTATACTACGAAAGATTAAGAGTTACACGGTACTAGAAGGATATTTTCGTAAGTTCGGGGCATTTGCTACATCTAGCTAATTGGTCCGTACGCTCGGGCCAAGCAATATTATAAACATCTAATATGTGACGCTTGTTGTGGGCCAATGAAGAGCTAATAACTAATTAGACCAACTCTCAAGTTATTTTAGATCCTGTTGGGATGCTAAGAAGTAATCTTTAGAACTTATTATCAGTAGGTTAGACGCATATCCGCATAATATTAAAGGAGATGATAGTCATGGATAACTCAGCGAGTATCAATAACCCCCATACTGTTTTACACCCACGTGATGCGAGGATGTTAGGATATTCACACAAAACTGGCCTGCCTTTAGTCTGCTGGCTGGAGGAATGTAGAAATGATTCTGTCCTTCTGGTCGGAGGTAAGTGCTCCTCACTTGGTGAATTGATCAATGCCGGAGTTCGTGTCCCACCAGGTTTCGCTCTTACCACAGAGGGGTATCGTAGCTTCATGTCTGGCGCGGATCTTGATCGTCAAGTACGATCATTACTTACTGGTATTGATGCCATGGATATTGACAGTCTGGAAAAGACCAGCGTCGTGATCAGAGATATGATTGAGTCACACCCCTTTTCTTGGGAAATCGAAGATCTGGTAGCAGAAAAATACCGAAAGCTAGCGATACGTAGCTGTTTGCCAGCTGTTCCTGTTGCAGTACGGTCTAGCGCTACTGCCGAGGACCTCCCAGGAGCAAGTTTTGCCGGACAGCAAGATACATATCTTTGGGTTCGTGGAGTGGAGGATGTGCTGCTTAACATGCGTCGTTGTATTTCCAGCCTATATTCAGGTAGGGCTATTTCTTACCGACTCAATCAGGGCTATTCCGATGAGCAGATGGCAATTAGCGTCGGAGTGCAAAAAATGGCGAATTCGTTCACGGCGGGCGTGATGTTTACCATTCATCCTACCAATGGTGACCGTTCGGTGATTGTCATAGACTCCAACTATGGTTTTGGCGAGTCGGTGGTTTCTGGAGAAGTCACTCCCGACAACTTCGTTGTCAACAAGATCACTCTAGATATCATAACGCGAACCATCTCGCGTAAGGATATTTACTACACAGTAGATCAAGCGACGCAGAAATCCCACTCAATAGATGTGCCCTTTGAACGGCAGAATGTGCAGTCGCTAATGGATCACGAAATTATTGAATTGGCTAAAATGGGTAAGCTAATCGAAAAACATTATGGTCGGCCTATGGACATCGAGTGGGCAATAGATAAGAATCTTCCTTTCGGCGGCAACGTATTTATACTGCAGGCACGACCTGAAACGGTTTGGAGCCAAAAACAGCAAAAAGTATCTAAAACTGGCGTCGCTACTATTGATTTTGTGTTGGCGGGTATGTGGAACGCAAAACAGTCATAATAGGAGCAGCACTATGTAGCTGCAGCTCGGAAGTGCATTTAAAAACTTTAATATTATAATGGGGTTAGTGCAGTAGTAAATTTCAAAATAAATTGGAAAGGAGAATATTAACTAACAAAACAGTCGCGTAGTTGATGGTTTGCTAAACAAAAAAATTAGATCTGAAAAAGCTAAGTGAGCAACTGGGGCAACAGGAATAAACAAAAAAGGAGAAACGAAAATTATGAGTAAAAGTCAGAAAGCAAAGCCGATAAATGATATTCGGAGCTATATCGAAGCCTTAGAGTCTCACGGAGTATTACACCGCGTGAAAACGGAGGTCGACTGGAAATTCGAGCTCGCTCACGTGTCCAAGGTGAACGAAGAGCAGAAGGGCCCGGCATTACTCTACGAGAATGTAAAAGGGCATACCATCCCGGTCTTTACCAGTGCTTTCACGACGCCGGAGCGGATCGCGATCTGCCTGGAGCAGGACCCGTCTCTTACCATGTGTCAGCTTTCCCGGAAATGGATGGAGCTGACCACCAAGAAAATGATCAAGCCGACGTTCGTTGACAACCCGCCGGTAATGGAAAATATCATCACAGGGGATGCAATCGATCTCGAAAACTTTCCGGCACCCTGGTTTTATCCGGATGATGGCGGTCGATTTTTCGGCACCTCCGGTTATCTGGTAACCCAGGACCCGGATACCGGCTGGACCAACCTGGGCACCTATCGCTCGCAGATTCTCGGCAAGAACATTCTCGGCTCGCAGATCATCGCCGGCAAGCATGGCGAGTTCCATATGAAAAAGTATCAGGAGCGCGGCGAGAAGATGCCGGTCGCCTATGTGGTGGGTGGCGATCCGGTTCTGTTCCTGGCCAGTTCCACCCTGGTAAGCGCCCAGACGGACGAGTATGACGTGGGGGGCTCGCTGCGCGGCCGCCCAATTGAAGTATTCAAGTCGGGTCTTACCGGCCTGACACTGCCGGCCAACGCCGAGATCATTGTCGAAGGGTGGATGGATCCGGATGAATTGATGGAGGAGGGTCCATTTGGTGAATATACTGGTTATTATTCTGGCAACAAGATGAAAGACTATCCGAAGCCGGTGATCCGCGTGAGCCGTATCATCCACCGCACCAAGCCGGTCTTCTGGTCGACCACGGTCGGCAAACCGATCAACGACACCCACATGGTTCAGTCTCTCAACCGCACCGCCACCCTATGGCACGACCTGGAAACCATGAAGGTCCCCGGCATTCAGAGCGTCTACTTCCCGGCCGCGGCCACCGGTCGTTTCTGGGTTATTGTCTCGGTAAAAACCATGTATCCAGGCCACTCGAATCACGTCGCCGACGCGGTGATGGGGAGTACCACCGGACATTATGGCGTCAAGGGGATCATCATCGTTGATCAGGATATCGAAGCAGATGACATGGACCGTGTCTGGTGGGCGATGGCTACCCGCTACGATCCGAAGCGCTCAACCCAGATCATCAATCGGGGCCGCTCCACCCCTCTCGATCCGGGACTGCCGATCGAAGCGCGAGAGATCGTCAGTCGAATTATTATGGATTGCACCACACCTTTCGAGTGGAAAAACAAGCCGAACGAGATCTTCATGGACCGGACAATTTTACAGAAGGTTTCCGACCGTTGGAACGAGTACGGCTTTGCGGGAGCAAGTCCCGTGGCAGATATGATCACACGGCTGACCAGGCCGGAAGTAGCAAAGAAAAGTAAACAAACGTGAGACATCGGGTGGCCCTATTGCTTAGGGCCGCCTTTTAATGCTGCAAAAAAAAGGAGAATTATAAAATGGCCTTAAAAAAAGGGATAGTCATAATTTGTAACCTAGACACACGTGGCGAAGACATTATCTTTGTCAAGCATATGATTGAGGCACGTGGGCATAATGCCTATTTCCTTGATTTTAGCATGGAAGAACCCCCGCCATTTCCTGGAGATATCACCTGTGAACAAGTGGCGGAACGGGGCGGGATGACGATTGAGGCCGTGCGTGAGTGTTACCGCTCTGATCGCGATCGAGCAATGCAAAACCAGATTAATGGCGCAACCTCAATCGTTGCTGACATGCTGAAAGAGGGAAAAGTTCATGGAGTTTTTGGGGTTGGCGGAGGGACGTCATCGCTTGTTGGAACCAGTGTGATGAAAAGCTTGCCCTTCGGCATGCCCAAACTTATGGCTTCTCCTATGGCTGCTCATCCAGCTTACGTTGGCAAGTACGTTGGTACCTGCGACATAACGATGCACCATACAGTGCTTGACGTTGTTAAGATGAATCCACTGCTAAAGGCACAGATCATTAATGCCATCGGTGCGATATGTGGGATGGTCGAAATGACGCAGGGGACGAACATCAAGTTTGACAAGCCTTGTGTTGCTATTTCCTCATTCGGCTTTGCCGAGATGGCAGTGCAGACGGCGCTTGGAATGCTGGATACAGCAGGTTTCACTCCGATAGTCTGCCACGCACAGGGTAAGGGCGATAAGGCCATGGAGGAGATGATTCGAAGTGGAGCCTTTCACGGAGTGCTGGACATCTGTATTGGCGGAATTGTTGAGAACCTATTCAATGGGAACCGAGACCCTGGGCCTGACCGACTCATGGCGGCTGTCGAGACCGGCATTCCCATGGTACTGGCACCTTGCGGCCTCGATATCATCTCATATGGTGGTCGAGCCGACATGCTAGAAAAAACCAAAGATCGACCGCAGTATGTGCAGGATTCACTGCGCGTCCAAGTCCGTACCACAGCCGATGAACTGCGACAAGCTGCAGACGTTATTGCCGAGCGCCTTAATCAAGCCAAAGGGCCATGGACATTCCTGATCCCGCTCCAAGGGTGGTCGTCGCTAAATATTAAAGGGACCATTCTCTATGACCCGGCTGCCGATGCTGCCTTTGTCAAGCGGTTGAAGGAAAAACTAGTCAATTCAGATTGGGTGAAAGAGGTTGATCTTCACCTGTAAGGGAGCCGTAGGCCCTTGGATTAAGGATAAACCAGGTGATTATCATCTCGATAAGATATCTGCCAAAAAGGTCGTTGAGATGTGTGTCAACGCCTACGCAGCAAAAAATAACGGGAACCCGCCAAAGGAGTTATTCATACATGGCAGGGTCGCATTCGATAATAAAGAGTGGCAAGGCTTTCAGTCTGCAGTCGGCAAAGAGACCAATATTGTCGGTGTTCGGATACGTAAAGCGCAGAATCTGAAACTGTTCCGGCTCCATGACCACCCTGCCGTTAGGGGCATTGGTTATGTCATGACGCATAAGAAGGGTTTTCTTTGGACCAAAGGAGTGGTGCCCAGAATACGGACCTATGCCGGCCGGGAAGTTCCTAATCCGCTCCACATCGACATTTGTCGAGGTCATGCGGATTTAGAAGTGGTGATGCAGGACATCCTGGCCCTCACGAAGCTCAACTATAACGCATGCAATTATGGCGACGGCTTGCCGGTCACTCTCAAGTTCGCAGATGCGGTTGGCGAGATACTGACCGCAGGCCCAGCCAAGGAGCTTGATGTGCCACCGTTGCCATTCAAATATTATATTTGAATCACCTTCTCGTTACTTAAATCAAAAATGGAGACCTGAAATGAGCAAAAATACCAAACAATCAACACCAAAAGTTACTTCTCTTGCCGCTGCCACGCTCAACGACAAAAATGCCTCGCAAATCGCCAAAAGTCTTGCCGGCTCAGTGGTCGCTCAGACGCATACTGGCAAACAAACCGGCGCCGATATGGAAACAAAAGCCTCCAAAGTGTTGCAAAGTGATAAGTACAGCGACGACACAAAAACCCTCGCCGCATCTGTCCTTGCGCAATCGAACAAGGAACGCTGATTTTTATCATTCGGGAGTGGCAATACTTCTTTGACGCAAAAGGTATATGATGGTCACCGAAGAATGGCTTGAAGCCATCAATAAGGCAGAGATTGACGAGTGAAATTCGAGGGAAGTTTACTTAATTATGAATAGTGGTGGGTGGAGAAGGCAGACCGGCCGGTGTCAATTACCTTTGATTGATTCGATTCTTCAATATTACGCTCGGCTTGAACTTAAGAACATTCCGTGATGAAATGGTGATGGTTTCCCCAGTCTGCGGGTTCCTTCCGGTACGGTCTGCCTTCTTCCGCACTACCAAATTACCAAACCCACTTATCCTCACATGCCCTTCAGTCGCAATGGCTTCCTTGAGAATTCCCAGGGTGAGATCCAGCAATTCAACGGCTTCTTTCTTTTGGCAAGAAAGCTTTTCATGTATCAAGTCGGCTAAATCGGCTTTCGTCATCTTCTGGACCCCTCAATGTTTTGACAAGCACGCTGTAAATACCACAAATCGTGTATAATTTCCACGAGATTGATAAAAGACAACCACGTGGGACGCTAAGTCGAGAGTACTAAAGCCTATTTAACAACATAGTAAGTCTAAAAAATATGGATATACTATGTTGTTAAATGCTAAATTATTGGTAGCGTTGTCAATAGGAGACCTGGAATAATGCTCTCCATTTCGTCGCCGGC
>JBMOEI010000112.1:0-10244 GCA_049318985.1 Desulfuromonadaceae bacterium | reverse complement strand
GGAGATAACGTATGACAACCAAGAGCATCAACGTCGGCATTATGTCGCGTGAGGAATTTAAGCAGCGGACTATTACTATTGCAAAGGGAGAGTATAAGCCCGAGAAAGACGAACCAAAGGTTTGGTTTGAATCTTTGCAGTCATTTGCTCAAGTCCTGAGTGATGACAATTGAATGTTGTTACGAGTAATCGAGGAAAAAAACCCCAGGTCTCTCAGAGAATTAGGGAACTTAACGGGTCGTAACAAAAGTAATTTGTCGAGAACCTTACATACTATGGCCGGATACGGCATAATTGATCTCGTTAAACAGCACGCGAGAGAAGTTGTACCTATGGTTAAGGCAAACCGCTTTAATCTTGAGTTATGCGCATAATCCACTTCGAATATTGCTAATGTAGCGGCGGCGTTATCCTAATGTCCGCCGCTATATCACTATTTCCTGGGAAAGAAATCACTTCCTATCGATGTCGCTGTCACTAGTACCCTCGTTGGCGGCCACCCGCACTAACCCTCCATGACCGAAACAGCCGCTTCATAATCATCAAGACGATAGATACTTCTCCAAGACAACCCACATCGCTGACAAGAGCAATGCTGAGACATTACTCCCTTCACCGCCGACAGGTGACCCGTGCTGATATCCTTCGTTGCACACTTCGGACAACGCTCGCCTGATTGACGAATGAAAGTTTCCCGCGTTACGAATTCAGGTTTGTCAAGTCCCGCAACTTGTACAGCAGCGGCTCCGGCGGCACACCCCTCTACTACAGAGCTTGCTTCAGCGGCGGTAACTGCTTCGGCAAGTATCTGCGGAGGAGTGCTGTCGCGATAGAGGAGCTCTACGGTATAGCCAGTCCCTGTCCGGGTTGCGCGGATGCCAAAGGTGGTATTTCGCAGTGGTCCCATGTTCAATTCAGTGCACCGGGCTTTCAAAGATTTTTCAGTTACTTTTGCCAATGGCTTCTCCTTGTCTTAAAAATTTATAAAGCGTCTCACGGGAACATTGATACTCGCGGGCAATTCTCGCCTTTGGGGTCCCTGCTGCTATTTTATCCTTTTCTTCGGTTGTCTAATGGTTTGTCAGCGATGCCTTCCTATCCCTTACACTTTTGCAACCAAAACTCCTCCATCCTCCTGCTCTCAAAGAATAGACCTTTCAAATTCAGCGACCATCTCATAACAGAGAATACAATTTTCTGCCATCTGGGACTCGTAATTTTTCCAATTTACAAAAAATTATTCCGACTTTGAAAAATATTTCTCGCATATCAATACATTGGTGAACCGTTCTTAAAATTCATAACTGACTTAAAGTAAACGCTATTTACATTATTATTTCCTGAACACCTGTGTTTATTCAATAGCTCTGAGAGGTATCAAGATGGAAAAAGAATGGTCTTGATGTGTCAATCACCTTCCCCCCCTTACAGATATAATATTTAGAAATAAATTTTTTGGGGGAGGAACCGTATGAGCACAGACATGAAACTGAAACAGCAAACAATTTTTATCACGTTATCTCAAGTTGTTGAACTACTAACCCTGTCGGCAAGCACTATCAGGCGGATTGAAGTGCGAGATAAGAGTTTTCCACGTCGAAGACAAATCTCAATGAGGCGTGTCGGGTGGCCACTTGATGAAATTAACGAATGGGCAGCAATGCGTCAAAGTGCCGAATAAAATTTACCTCTCTGGTAAAGAGCTAATGAGTGATTCTGTTTTTAACTATTTACCCGAGGGTATAAAGCTCCAACTGCCAGTATGGGCTGATTCATTAAGAGTTTTACCAAACGAAGTTGTGCGTTCTGCGCTTTTTAACGTCGGTAATAGAAACCAGCCAAGACGTAATCTCGAAAATGAAAAAATAGCAACACTTGGCGATGGATGCATCACGTACACAGGTAAAGAATTACGGCAGGACGATGAGCTTGTTTGGCTTAATATCCTGAATGCAATCAGAAAACATCACCTTGGTGAGTGTGTTGAGTTTTTACCTTATTCATTTCTCCGAGAAATTGGTTGGCCGACAAATGGCGGTGGAGCTGAAAGATTGAGAAATTGTTTATTACGAATGTCGGTGACTGGTTTGACAGTATCTTCAAAACGCATCGGGATGGCAATTAATGTCTCATTGATCAGAAAATTTCTTTGGCGTGACGAATATACCGGCGAGCTCTACAAACATTGGAAAGTATGGCTTGAGCCAGAGATACTTTTATTGTTCGAGCCCAATTATCTTACTTATCTTGACTGGCAAATCAGAAAGAAACTTCCGACAGGTATTGCTACAAGGCTTTATGGCTACTGGTCTTCGCATCGTAAGCCATTTCCCGAAGGAATATTACGATTAATGGTCGTATGTGGAACCAAGATGCCGGTCAAGCATTTTAAGGAGCAGCTTAAAGAAGCACTGGTTGTAATGGAAGCAGTTGGTTTCCTCTCCTATTGGGAAATATCACCGAACGATGTCGTTAAGGTTCAACGTAATTAGTTTTCGACGTATGACCGACTACCAAGTAAAACCAGATAGTTACACATAATAAATGCTATATGCGGTTTGTTTTCGACTTATGACCGACCATCAGATGATCGTTGAAAATAGTGAAATGGAAATTTTGGGATCAATAGATGAAACGCTCAAAAAAAAATCGACTTATGACCGGCTCTATTGCCCCGTTTTTCGACGTATGACCGACAGGAACACGACTTATGACCGACCGCCATCGACTTTAGACCGACTGAAAATCGACTTTTGACCGGTAAAAAATCGACTTATGACCGGTAGGGGGTATCAAAATACATTTGTAATAATGGCACGTTTGAGAGTTGTCAACACCCCTATAACCTTTCTTTAACCTTTTTATAACCAAAACCAAGTGCGCGAGCGTAATGAAGGATCTTAGCAGATATGCTTTGTAAGGGCCGACCAAACAACGAAATTGTGAAGATTGTGTTCACTTACCTGAAACGCAGTCAACGGCTCATCGAAGTTGATGAAGGCAGTTATAGGCTCATTCCGGGTATTCCAAATAACAATACAATCAACCAGGCATTTCAGGATGGCGCGATTAGAATTGAAGAAGACGGGGCAATCTCTCTTTGCGGGGAGTACATACATCCAATATGGGATAAGGTCAGAATCAGGAGGAAAGTTGAAGATTATTTGCGAAAGTCCGCTTCAACATCCGAAATCATTCAGATTGCAGATTATTTAGGAGTCAGCATCTCAAGCTAGTTTTATTCCATTAAACACTGAATACAATTTTATGGCACGGCCAGTCGCTTTCTAAAGCGGCAATAAGGCAAAGCCGGTCTTTGGGTTATTCCCCGGGGACCGGCTTTTTTTATTCAAAGGAGTTGAAAATGGATTTTAAGGCGGCAATTGATTGGGTGACGGAGAACAAAGCAATTATTTTTAAAAAAGCTAATCGTTACTGCCACTTTGGTCCATACGAACCTGTTGATTACTTGCAGATGGCATATGAAGCTTCTCTTGTTGCTTCTATCCGCTGTCAGGAAAAAGGTCTTGAATTCAGACCGGTATTTTGGTCTGTTTTTAAGACAATGGTACGAGACGTTACGCCTCACACCAAGCATAAAAATGGTTCAAATTCGATTCCCTCTGATTATTGCTCAAATATTGATGACGAAAATGTTTTCGTTGATTACTGCGTTGAGGATTCGGAACCAGGTGATCTGATCGGGTTGATGTTCCTGTCGGTGTGTGATTATTTGCCGCCGGTGGAGCGTGAGGTATTGGCACTGTCCTTGGGGGTCACGGGAGAAGGTGTTCTGAATAAGCATGAGATTGCTAAAAAACGCCGCTGTTCGTTGGAGAACGTAAAGCAAACAATCCGCCGATCAATGGCTAGAATTGAGTTGTTGATCAACGAGGGAGTAATCAAACCGGTTAATGTTCTGAAAGATACTAACGGCCCATACATCTCGAAATTCTCGATATGAGCGTATAGGGGAGTTTCGTAAATAAATTTATCATTTAGAGGGAGAGGTTGCGATGGATACGACAGACAATTTCGAATTTTCGGAAATAATTACCAGGAAGTTGGTGAGGGACGGACTTATTTCACGTCGAATAACTGATGACGATCTCTATTTCATGGGACTGCTGAAGAGGGTTTGGACAGATGAGTGGTATGTGGCTCAAATGTGCAAAAGGTTTCGCCCGGAGAAACGAGCCGTGATGCTGGCTTTTCCGGATTTCAACAAGATCCAGCGATATATTCTTAAATCATATCTGAAACTCGCTCCTGGAGTGAAGCTGCGTGTACCGGTCGTAGTCGACAGAATCCATACATATCTTGGAGTAACAAATTACGACAAAGCCGATATAATTCGCATCCGCCAGATTGCCTATAACATTCGCAGAAACTCTCACAAAAATGTGAAGACAGATCAAATGATCGCCCTGGCTCTGTTGGAAAAAATATCCATTTTTACATAAAAACGTCTGTCAAATTAGTCAAGTAATATAAGGATAAAAAAAGTAACCACCTTATATGTATGTACTTAAAAATTTATTCAGGAGACCACAATGGCAAAATTATCAGAGTTAGAGGAAATATTGAATCGCCGGATTATTGATGCATATTTGGCTGGGCTGAGCGTACTTGAAATTACCTTCGTCATAAATCGTAATAGTGCAGAGTACGTTCACAACCTTCTGCGTACTCGCGGCTATATAGACCCCTTCCCTTCCAATACACGCAGGCTATACGAGGCTGATCGCGTTTTGATTTCGGCATTGAAAGGCAAAGGCTATTCCTTTGCTAAATGGTCAATAGGATGGGGCCTGGTCGCATCTGACGCAGAGCTCGAATTATCAGAAAAAAAAGATGGCAAGGTCAAAAGTGCAATAAGGCGTGATTTTCCGAAGGTCTTTGAAAATTTATACGCTGAAAAAATGCAACCAACATTGCTCGGTCAAGGGAAGAATAAAATTGAAAAACATTCAGTCCAGATTATCTGGGTTGCTGAGCAAAAGGAGTACGTCTCGTTGTTTGATGACCCGAATGTTAGTGCGACAGGATGCGATATTGTTGAGGCAGCCATTCATTTTGAGGACGTCTATCGAGCCACCAATAGGATCAAATGCCTGGATACAGCGATAGGACTCTTCATTTGAAATGGTGTATGGAGTTGGAATTAGCCCTGCTTGATGGGCTTAAAATAGGTCGGGTGAGTTATTTGTTGGAGGTAATATGACCGGTGAAAAGAGCCAAGTTATAGAAATGCATCAACAAGGGCACTCTCTTGGTGAAACTGTAGAAGCCGTTGATAGACACCCCGGTGTTATCCTTAACTATCTTTTACGAGCTAGAAAGATATCTCAACCAGTTTCATACGAGGAAGCCAGGAAAATGATGCCGGGTTTCCAAAAGCGCTTCAATCAAAAGAGTGCCCGGTTCGCTGATCATCGTGGGGCAGGCTTTACTCTGGGTCAATGGGCGGCCTTCTATGGTTATCCGATAATTGATGTGTTCAAAGCAGTCGAAGAAGATGTTGCCTGCACAATAATGGACCGCCTTGACAGCGATGTCCAAGCCATTTGCGCCCGCGAGAAGCAAAAAACAGTTGTGCAGTCTGACTATGAAACTTCTTCAAATTATTTATGCGTGATGCATAAATCATGGAATCTTCTCTACTCAAAAACAGATTTTCCCCAATGCCCGATATTTGAGGGCAAAAGAAGTCTTTGCAGTATCAGGTTTCATTTAGTTGGGCCAACCGGTAATGAAGTCTTTTCAATAGCGGTACTGAGGCTTTTTACGGGCCTTACGGGGGTAATGGCCGATTCATGCACAATGGTAAACAATCCGGAGCTTCATTTTCCTCCATCAAGTTATGGTGGGGGCAACGATGGTGTAATTATGTCGGTCAGTATAAAAGCTGTGCTCAATATTAGTGCCATTGATTCTTTTGTTAAGGCTTGGGCGAATAAATATTGTTTTGTGTTACAAAAATTCGAGTATTTGTCAGAGGAAATAACGATACAAAGCAGATTAAATCTTCAACAAATTGTGGACGAATCTCTGGAAGATGGAGAAAACTGAATCGCTTCTGAGGTGGCCGCAACATTGCCTGCCTTAATCCAGGTCGGGTGTCCGTGACATGATGGAGTATTGAAAAACGCAGGAATATTTTCAATACCATTGAGTTGAAAAAATTCCAGACTATTTTCAATATATTTATAGTGAGAAACATCAACAGCAGATATTTGTAACCATATAATAAATTGGCGCTTTAACAGTTTTTACCACCACCATTTTTGTCAGCAGTAAAACCCTTTCAACCGGAATTGCTACAAATCCACCTTCCCCCTTCGACAGATATTCATAACAGGGAGATATGGTTAAAAAAATTAAGTTCGTTACAAGGAATATTAACCAATGGACCACATAGAAAATGAAATTTGGCGTGACGTAGTGGGACTCGAAAAATTCTATCGTGTTTCCAACACCGGTCTGGTTGCATCAAAAGATCGTGATGGCAAGGATGGGCGTAGACGGCTTAAGGGGCGGATATTAGCAATTACACGGCACAATAAAACTGGGCAAACTCAGGTTTGCATGTGCGTTGATGGAGTCAGATATAAAAGGGAAGTTTCAAGGATTGCAGCAGAAGCATTTATTGGCGAAATACCCGATGGTATGGAAGTGTGCCATATTGATTGCGACAACGGTAATAACCATCTCAACAATCTGCGTGTCATGACGCCCAAGAAAAAAGTTGAAAAAACGCTTAACCATTATTGTGAACCGGAACTTGTAGATAAATCGGAAATTACGCAGGATCTGCTTCGTGAATATTTAGATTATGTTGATGGAGATTTGATCCGTAAAAAGCGAACAAGCTTGTTATGCAACATAGGCGAATCATCTTCCTATCTCTCAAATCCTGACCGTAAACAGGTATCATTTGCCGGTTGCACATTAGAACTCAATAGAGCTGTCTATTTGTATCATTTCGGGTTTCTGCCGGATTACGTATTACCGCGAGATGGAAACCCCTTGAATTGTTCAATAGAAAACCTTGAACCGCAATCAGCCAGCGAGAGAGCGAAACTGACCAATCGAGTCAGAAACATCCCTGGGGGAGGGCAAAAAATGGAATATTGCCAGAAAGGCCATCTTAAATCACCTGATAATACTGAAGCGGATGGACATTGTCGAAAATGTAGACAAGATTATTTATTGAAAAATAAGGAACAGATACAGGCTCGTCTTAAACGGTGGTATCAACAACGAAAGAGTTTAGGTGAATAATTTTTATCATGTTCAGAAGGCTAATTCTGTTCCACGGAGAGACACGAAAAAGCATTGACGTCAAGCCATTGATTAGATACTATCATGCACACGAAGCTATTACGTGATTACGATAGTATACATTTGGTGATTTATGGCGTCTCCAGTGAACCGCACATATCTCCGGCAGACCCGGGATGCAATAGAACTCTTGGGCAAACTCATCCGGCTCGGCAGGAAAGAACGCAAGATGACCGCGGAAGAGCTGTCTGGACGGGCGGGGATTTCCAGAAGAACCTTGCAGAAGATCGAGCGAGGTGATCTGAAGTGTGAGATCGGCTTGGTGTTCGAGGTTGCCAACTTGGTTGGGGTGAACCTTTTCGGGGATGAAGGGAACTCGAACATCTCCAGGAATATAAGTAGGGTTGAAGATAAACTTGCCCTACTACCTCAGTTGGTTCGCAGTAACGTGAAAGTAAATGATGAATTCTGAATACACTGAGGTATATGTCTGGATCTGGCTTCCTGGAGAGACAGAACCGGTAGTGGCCGGAAAACTTGCGGCTATAGGGACGACGTACGTCTTCAACTACGGTCAAAGTTACCTGCAGCGAGGCAACGCTATACCAATTTACGACACCGAACTTCCCCTACGGCAAGGGCTGCTCCCTCTCCTGTCTGGGCTTGCCATACCGGGATGTCTGCGGGATGCTGCTCCTGATGCCTGGGGCCGCAGGGTAATACTCAACAAGAAATTCGGGAACAAAGCATCAGGAATCGACCCGGCGACACTCGATGAGCTCAGCTACCTTATGGAGTCTGGCTCCGACCGGATCGGCGCTCTGGATTTCCAGCTATCGCCGACAGAATATGTGCCGCGGTATGCTTCTGGAGCCCCCCTTGAAGAATTGGTGGAGGCCACCGAGCGCGTCGAGAAGGGTATCCCCCTGACACCGGAGCTTGCCCAGGCACTTCAGCATGGCACTTCCATCGGTGGAGCACGGCCTAAAGCCCTCATTGAAAGTGATACCCGCAAATTCATCGCGAAATTTTCCACCTCCACCGACCTCTATTCCGTCGTCAAGGCGGAATATGTCGCCATGAGACTGGCTGATATGTCTGGCTTGGATGTAGCGCCGGTCTCGCTGGAGAGTGCCGCCGGCAAGGATGTGCTGCTAGTAGAACGTTTTGACCGGACGGCAACTGCCAACGGATGGCAACGGAAGAGCCTGGTTTCGGCGCTGACGTTATTAGCTCTGGATGAAATGATGGCCCGATATGCAAGTTACGAAACGCTGGCCGAGCTTGTCCGGACCAAATTCAGAAATGCACCGGGAACGCTACGCGAACTGTTTTCCCGCATCGTGTTCAATATTTTGGTGGGCAATACCGACGACCATGCTCGCAATCATGCGGCCTTCTGGGATGGTCACATGCTGACGCTGACCCCTGCATACGACATCTGCCCGCAGGGGCGGCACGGGCAAACCGCCACGCAGGCAATGCTGATCACGGGAGATGACCGTTCAAGCCGGATCACAACCTGCCTTGCAGCAGCTCCGCAATTTCTTCTCTCCAAGGAGGAGGCTACCGACATTATTAAAAAGCAGATAATGTGCATCAAGCAGAATTGGTCAACTGTTTGTGAAGAGGCGTCGTTAAGCGAAGTGGATCAGAATCTGCTGTGGGGGAACCAAATATTGAATCCGTACGTTTTTGAAGGTTGGAATCAGTTACCTTGAAAAAACTCGCCTAACGGCACAAACGAAGATGAAACTCAAAGCCGCAAACTTTTTTCTGGAACTTGCGGTTTTCAAGCATTTATCAAGCATTCGTCCAACTTATCTTTAGCACTCCACAATTTGAGCATCTCACATTACTGGTTTTCGCCACAGATGGTAGAGGCACCTGTATGTCCTCTGCGGACTCCAAGCCCTAATCTTTCTTCATCGCAAAGAAAATTATTCAAATTGTTTCCACCAGAGAAGAAATCGCATTCGTTCTCCGCGCACCTTCCCCCCCTATAGAGACTCAACATGAAGACTAATTATTTGGAGGATTCATGTTGGGAAAGCTCATAGCCACAGTGAAGCTTGTATTCCTAGTTCCTATTTCAAGCCTCGCTTCGGATAGGCATGAGAGAACTTATGCCAGAAAGGTTTCAATATGCCAGTGATCCGATTACGTCCCGTGATACGGCCCTGAAAAATATTGGAGATGTAATTGGTTGGAAGGTGTTTTGGAACTCAACAAAAAACGCGGTCTCTAATAATGCGGCATTCTGCAAGAAAGATGAATGTAACAATAACGACAGGCCGGGGTATCACGTATGGACAACCCCACCGAATATTTTTGGATTGATATTTGAGAAAGGCATTGATGGTAAATGGCGTTGGATAGAATTACGTGCTGATTAGCTTTTCAGAGCGGTCCTCGATCCTGCTGGTGTCAGACGGCATCACCAAAGTCTATAGCACCACAGAGAATGCCAATCTTGTGCAGGATATCTTTGATAAGACAGGAGATATCGGCATGGCGATTCATGAGTTGGTGACTCGTCTACGGAGTAAGAAGTCTGTTGATGATATTACTGTGATGGTGATTGAAACAACGGACGAAGATTAAACCCACTGATTGGCTTAGTAACCATCTAAATTCGTTGAGGTTCATATGCTTACTACAACAGAAACGATAAAAAATTGGTTAAAGTGGCCTGTCAAAATCAACAAACAATGGCTTGCTATGATACTTTGTGGATTATTTGTTTCAGCGACCACAATAGTTGATTGGTATTTGAATGAGCCAAATAATTTGCTGCCATTTAGTGAGGAAGAATATTTACGACACCCATATCTGTGCTTATTTTTGAAACCCATACAAGTTATTGCTACGCCTGACCTGCCTACATACTGGTGGATGGTTGTGCTGGTTGCCACCACCGGTAATGTGTTGACCCACCCAGCGCCGTTTAGTTGACCCAC
>JBMOEI010000111.1:0-10515 GCA_049318985.1 Desulfuromonadaceae bacterium | reverse complement strand
CATCAGCATCGGCTATGCCGATAGTGCCGACCCCTGCGGCGGCCAGATAGAGTGCAACCGGCGCGCCCAAACCACCGGCACCGATAATCAGTACTTTGCCGTCAAGCAACTTCTGCTGCCCTTTGCCGCCGACTTCTTTCAGAATGATATGTCGCGAGTAACGTTCGATTTGAGATTCTGTCAGCATATCAGTGTCCTCCACCCATAAAGTATAAGAACTCAATAATATCGCCCTCTTTGACCGGCGTCGTTTCATATGCGGGACGGTCCAGAATTTCGCCGTTCAACTCAACAGTCACGTACAATCGCTGTGATACATCCAGCTCTTCAAGCAGTGAATCGATGGTACGATCCGCGTTCTCAGTAAGGGTGGTCTCTTTGCCATTAACAGATATGTTCATGTGTAAACTCCTTGCGTTGTACTATTTCAGGAGCAGCGAATCGCCGCTATTTACAGTGGTATTTTCAAATTCGCTACTGGCAATTGTCTTTCCGTTAAGCGTGACCTGCGTAGCATCAGATTCAAGTATTTTCAGCAGAACATCAAGATTGACGCTCGTTCGGCACCCGATCCTCACTTTTTCTTCCTGGCCATTTACTTTTATCGTCAACATTTAATTATCTCCTTTATTAGATTGCTTCCAACGCCTGTTTAAAATCATCAATGATGTCGTGACTATCTTCAATACCGACCGATACCCGGATCAGGTCTTCGGTAACTCCCATCAGTGCTTTTTCTTCTCCATTATAGTCGGCACAGATAGTGCTGGCCGGATGAATGACCAGAGTTTTGGCATCGCCGATGTTGGCCAGGTTTTTTGCAAGCTTGAGCGCGTTGATTACTTTAAATGCGGAAGCCTTGTCGCCGGTGCCGAAGGTCAGCAAACCACCGTAGCGGCCTCCGTAAAGTTTGGTGGCTACTTCATGCTGCGGTGAATCCTCCAACCCCGGATAATTGACCCAGACTACCTTTGGGTTATTTTTAAGAAAACGGGCCAGCAGCAGCGCACTTGAACAGTGGCGCTCCATGCGCAGCGCCAACGTCTGAATACCCTCCGTCAGAAGATAGGAGTTGAACGGCGCAGCGCAAGCACCGACATCTTTATGCACCAGCTTACGAGCACGGGCGGTAAAGGCAAAGGCGCGATATTTTTTATGGAACTGCTCAAAATGCGGAAACTTTGGACTGTTCCAGTTAAAGACCCCCCGGTCGACGATGACACCGCCGATGGTCGTACCGGTACCGTTGATATATTTACTTGTGGAATAGGCGAGAATATCTGCATCAAGCGCCGCTCCGGTGGCAAGATATGGTGTTGATACGGTAGAATCGACCATGATCGGAAGTCCGGCGCCATGAGCGATCCGGGCAAGTTCCGGCACATCCGGGACATCCAGCTTCGGATTGCCGATTGTCTCGACAAAAAGCAATCGGGTGCGTTCATTGATGGCATTCCTGAAGCCGTTCAGATCAAGAGGATTGACAAAGGTCGCCGTAATGCCGTAATTGGAAAGCGTATCCCGGAAGAGAGAAAATGTACCGCCGAACAGAGAAGACGATGAAAGGATTTCGTCGCCTGCACGCAATATGGTTAACACTGCCGTGGTTATAGCCGCCATGCCGGATGCTGTGGCAATAGCTGTCCCACCACCCTCAAGAAGTGCAAGCCGCTTTTCCAGTGCTTCGGTTGTCGGATTTCCAATACGGGTATAGACTGATCCAACTGCCCGCCCACGAAAAACATCCTCCAGCCCTTCTGCAGTAGTGTAGGCAAACGAACTTGACTGAACAATCGGCACTGAAGTTGCCCCGGCAGGACCGGCTTCCAAGCCGCCATGCACTAGCAGTGAATCAAAGCGAAGCGTCTGTGTCATAAGCTATCCTGTATTCAGAAAATAAAAAACCCATCCGAACAGAAATGGGTATAGTTGCATTAATAGCTGGTCATAGTTCTTGTTTGTTCAAATACCAAACCACACATGTTATGTCAACAACAAAAAAGTATTTAACGGTTTTTATATGGAGTAGTCAAACTCAACATATTGATCCATTTGTTTGCCCGGTTCAGCGGTTTTTGGTTTTCCAACCACCCGTGCCGGAATACCTGCAACTGTAGAATGAGGAGGTACCTCGTTTAGAACCACACTACCGGCTGCAATTTTAGAACCTTCGCCAATTATGATATTACCAAGAATCTTGGCGCCAGCTCCGATTAAAACACCATTACCAACCTTGGGATGCCGATCGCCTGATTCCTTGCCGGTACCTCCCAGCGTGACTTCGTGCAACATGGATACGTCATCGCCGACTACCGCAGTTTCACCAATGACTACGCTGGTGCCATGATCGATCAGTATCCCCTTGCCAATGCGGGCAGCAGGATGGATATCGACCGCAAACGTTTCGGAAATTCGGCTTTGCAGGTAAAGCGCTAGCGGGTGTCGCCCGTTCTCCCACAACCAGTGGGCAACACGATACGACTGCAGTGCCTGAAAACCCTTGAAGTTGAGAAACGGCAGCGCAAAACTCCTCGCGGCCGGATCGCGCTCCAGCACCGCCTGGAGGTCGCGGCGCACCGCTTCGCGGATACATTCAGAAGCGGTAAGTGCTTCAAAAAAAACGTCACGGAGCGATGTCGTCGTCAGGTAGGCTGATGATAGCTTTCCAGCCAGGAAATACGAGATTGAGCCCTCAAGTGAGCTATGCTTAAGCACCGTATCATGAAGGTATCCGGCCAGCATCGGCTCTGATTTTGCGGCTTCAAACACATCCTGCCGGAGTCGCCCCCAGACCGGGTCGACAATTTCAGGTTTATCCCGATAGACTACCCGTTCCTGATGGATGCTTGATAGTACAGATTTTTGAGCATTGATAGGTGCCATTACATACTCCATTCATTAGTAAATATGCTCATATAAAAAGTGTCTGACCACCTTCAGAAAGTTCCAAAAAAGAAGCAACACCAAGAACATCCTTAACTTCCGGGATAAAATCTGCCTTCGATAATCCCAGCACGTGCATGGCCATCTCACACGCATAAAAATTAACTTTCAGCGACTTTGAGGCATCAAACAACTCCTCCAGGGTGGCAACATTTTTCCCTTTCATCATGCCGGTCATGAGAATAGGGCTGAGACCGCCAAAGTTGAGGCGACTAAGCGGAAGACTCTTGCGCCCTCCGAGCAGGAAGTTGAAAAACCGGGCCATAAAACCGCTGCCGATAAAACTATGACCGGTTACTTTTTTGATGCTGTTAAGCCCCCAGAAGGTGAAAAAGATATTGACTTCATACCCAACCGCCGCCGCCCCGGATGCCAGCGTAAATACGGCAATAACCTTGTCAAAATCACCACTCATACTGATGATGGAGAGCTTCTTCTTTTCTGACATAACAGACTCCTTTGCTGCTGTGTATACTTAAAAAGGTCAAGGACCGTGAGCAGACCTGCTCGTTCCTTGACCTCCAGTTTTTCTGGTCAGTCACCGGTTTTGTGAGAAAGTAATCTCCATAATTGTGCCACGGAGCGATACTGTAATTTTGCTACGCTATCAAACGCTCAAAAGGTTGTCAATACAAAAAAAAAATTATCTGTATATTTTGTATTTTATAGCTTTGAAATTTCAGAATGATCGGGTATCATGCCTCTTCACAAGAGGATGTGCGCCAACAAATAGTGAAACTGAGAGAAGAGTTAGCATGGCTTTCGCTTTCGCACAATCAGAGTTGAAACGCACTATCTTCAGCCGGTTTCAGGTGATCGTCATTTTTACTTCCTGCAGCATTCTGGCGCTGAATGAGGAACTTCGTGCTGTCATCCCTCTGCTTGTTGGCACAAGTGCTGTGATGACCATAGCGCTTGTGTGCACTCTCAATTTCGGGGAACGGGGGGAAATCAGCTGGTCTCCACGCGTGATCCTGCTTGTAGCGCTTTTGCTGCGCCTGTTGTTCCTCTTTTCGCCGCCACAGTTATCTGATGATCTTTACCGCTATCTGTGGGACGGCAGCAACCTGATCAGCGGGACCAATCCTTATGCAGCAGCACCGGCGGTAATAGCACCTTCACCGGAACTTGCACCCGTCCATTCCCGGATCAATCACCCGGACTATGTCACCATTTATCCGCCAATGGCTCAGATCATATTTGCCGGAGGTGCCGCGTCAGGAGGCTCAATTATAGGCCTGAAGACGTTCCTGGTGATGATCGATATTGGCTTGTGCGCACTGATACTTATGATTTTGAAACGGCTTGAATTACCGGCATGGAAGGCGGTACTTTATGCGTGGAACCCCTTGCCCGTGCTGGAAATAGCCGGTTCGGGGCATGTTGATGGCGCTGGAATGGCATTGGTGCTGGCGGCTCTGTATCTGTTGATCCCTGATCGAAAAGCCCGGAGTGGATCCACTCCTCGCTGCTGGCCATTTATTTTGTCTGGTGCCCTGCTAGCGTGCGCCGGACTGGTCAAACTGCTCCCGTTTGTTTTCGCGCCGCTGCTCCTGCTCCTCATACCGTCGGGAAAGCGCCGGTATTTTATTGCAGGCATCATCGGGACAGTGGCTCTGCTCGTGATACCTTTCCTGCCGGATCTCATAAACATAGCCTCAAGCATGAAAATCTATGCCAGAAATTGGGAGTTTGCCGGGTTTGCCTTCACGACACTACGCAGGATAACGGGGTCTGGGGCGCTTGCCCGCCTGTTGCTGTCTGCCTCTTTTCTGCTGGTAGTGTGTGTCACCACATACCGTCTTGCCCTCCGAATAAAACAGGCCGAATCATCTGACACCAAAGCGTTTATGGCACTGAATTCTTGCTATGCGATCGCCTTGGCGTTCCTGTTGCTTACCCCAACCCTGCAGCCGTGGTACGCACTCACTCTGGCGGCTTTCCTGCCATTCTGTGCCGGTCCGGCAGGGCTGGTGCTCTGCTGGGCCGTATTCCTGACGTATCAGGTACAGATTCCCTACTTCATTTTGGGGCAGTGGCTGGAAAACCCATATGTAACGGCAGCGGTTTTTATGGCGCCGGTGACGGCATGGCTACTTAGCAAAGTTTTCAGTAATATTTCCCGGCAAGATACGTCCGCACATCCGTTATAAAACTCCGCATCCCCTGCCTGTACGGATAGATGCGGAATCGGAGGCAGTACCCCTTCCAGAGCCGGTCTACATATTCGCAGGTTTTCCGCAGTGGCAGAACAAGCAGAAGTTTTAACACCCGAACCGGTAGATTCAAACTGACACTTAGGGCAAACAGAGCACGTAACCTGCCTCGTTTTTCCTTGTCGGAAATGGTAATGGACGAATCTTCATAAAACGTGGCAGGGAAATCTGTAATCGGCACAGTCGCAAAACCATGACTGAGTGCGTACCCGGCAATGCCGGTACGGGGATAAACCTGCATCAGGGAGGCAAAACTGTGCTGCGGCCGAACACGTCGGTTAACTTCATAGGTATACAGGTCATCTTCAAGGGCTGTACCCGGTACACCAAGAATGTTTTCCGTGGCAAAACGAATCCCATTTTTATGCAACAGTGAACAGGCGTTTTCGAACTGCTCCAGAGTCATCCCCCGTTTAAGAATTCCGTTACGCACTTCTTCTCGCCCAGCCTCCAGTCCGAGCTTTACCGAAATACATCCGGCTTTCCGTAACAGATTTGCCGTTGTCTCATCGAGTAAATCGGCGCGCAGGTGGCAATGAAACGCAAGCCCGATTTCTTTCGCAAAGCGACTACAAAATTCAAGTAACCAGTTTCTGTCAAGATTGAACGTGTCATCCTGGAAAATAACCATCTGTAGCGGATAGCGTTTTCGCAACAGCGTAATCTCTTCCATGACGTTATCAACACTGCGTCTGCGACAAAGTGCACCAAGCCCCCGATACAGTTCTCGATACGCATGATTAAAGCAGTAACTGCAGTCGAATGGACAGCCGCGTGACGTCATGACAAAGGCGGTCACCGGTGCGGCACCCTGATGCGCCCGATCAAAAATAGCGCGATCAGGATACGGCAACTGATCAAGGTCTGCCACCAGCGGTGATATTCCGCTTTGGGAAATCGTGCCGTCAGGCATTTTAATCCACCAATTTTCAAGTATGACCGGCATGGCGCCATTCCGTGCTACCGCAGTAACAAACGCTACAAGAGCGACATCACCTTCCCCCCGACAGATTGCGTCAAGACACTCATCGTTAATACATTCAGGATAAAATGTCGGGTGTGGACCGCCGGCGACAACAAGAATGTGCCGGAAAGATGCTTTGATCCTGCGGGCCCGCTCAAGAAAGAGCGGGTGCTGACCGGTGATCAACGAGAGGCAGAGTATATCCGGCTTGAAATTTTGCAGCAGTTCATGCTGGCGATCCAAATCCCCAAGTGCTGCGACTTCAGCTTTGTGGCCCGCCTGGTGTAGTGCCGCAGACAGACTGGCGATACCCAGTGCCTGAGTGAGATAATCAAAAGAAAGAAACAGAAGCTTCATGATTTTGGCACGCTGAAAAAAGCGTTGCGCAGGTGGCGGCTGCCTGAAGCAGCGATATGCTTCCATTTGTGAAGAGAGTTCAGATTCTTCAGAAAAAACAGGGCGCGTGAAGGCTTTAGACTCAGGCGAATGAACGCCCTTCCGGCAACCGTCAGCAACTCTTTGGACGATACCTGGGAAAGATCGTTGCTGGCATTCTGGAAAACGCAATCAGTGTAACCGCTAGTGATCCCGGACGGCAGTTGGCCAAAGATTTCCGAGCCGGGCAGCGGGACGAACACCGATATGGCCGCGACGTCAATATCCAGTGACAGCGCCAGGTTGACGGTGCGGGTGATCTCCTCCCGAGATTCATCCGGAAAACCGATCATGAAAAAGCCGCCCACATTGATGCCATTGCGTTTCAAGATAGCGATCTTCTCCGGAAGCTGAGCCAGATTAAGCCCTTTGCGGATCTTTTTCTGGATTCTCGGGCTACCGGTCTCGATCCCCAGAAAGACAAAGTGGCAGCCGCTTTTGCTCATCCACCCGGCCAGTTCATCATCCACACTCCCGGCCTTGACTCCATTCGGACAACTCCAGGCAATATCCAGCTCGCGCTCGATAATCCCCTGGCAGATTTTGATCATGCGCGCCTTGTCCTGAATGCAGTTGCTGTCCACAAACTGGATTTCCCGTACGCCGTGCTCGCGCACAAGCAGCTCCATTTCGTCAAGAATATGTTCCGGCGATCGGGCACGGTAGCGTCTTCCTTCTATCAGATGAATGGAGCAGTAGGTGCAGTGAGAGGTGCAGCCGCGCGCAGTGGTGATGCCGACTATCGGCTGCCGCTTGGAGTAGAATACGTTGAATGGTACGTGCGTTTCTTCAGGTTTCAGCAGATCCCAGGCGGGCCAGCCAAGAGCATCAAGGTCTTCGATGATATCGGGCGTGTTGATGTGGATGTGGCCGTTTTCGCGCCACATAAGCCCTGGAATGCTTCTCAGCGCCTCGGAAGGCGGACAGAAATCATGGCTGTGGAGCAGTGCCACAAACAGAGGTAAGCTGCGGTCGGCTTCACCGGCAATCGCATATTCCAGGCCGGGAAACTGGCTAAAAACGGCTTCTTTAGCTCCGGAGACATGGGGACCGCCCACGATTACCGGTACCTGCGGCAGGCTCTGGCGAAGCGCGGCATGCAGCTGACGGCACGCAGACAGGTCGGCGGTCATGACCTTTATCCCTACCAGATCAACCTGTTTGTCGCGGGCAGCATTGACTGCTCGCTTTGTGTCCCACCCCTTGGCATCCGGCACCTGGAGAATTGGCGCAAATCCGGCATTGCGTAGGCCGGTGGCGAGATAGCCAAGGCCGATATCGGGAAAGCGGTAACTCAGCAGCGCGTGCTGGGGGCGGGTCAACATAATTTTCAGTTCAACGGCTGAATCAGACATTGAAATCTTATCGTGCATGACCAGCCAGTAAGGTTTCTCCGAGATCCTTGAACACCACCAGGGCAAAGCCGAACGGAAAGAGTAGAAACAGCGGCACGGCAAACCATGTTTCCCGCTGCCAGGCAAAGAGTATCGGCAGCAGGCAATAAAAGAACAACAGACTGTTCAAAGCTATGTAGAGGAGGCTTTTCTGTTGATAGAGGAATGCCATGCCGGGAATCCGCTCTCGCCCGGTAACGCCGAATTTCGGCGTCCGCTCAAACTCCCCGCCGGAACTGAACAGCCCCTTCAGTACCGAAAGCGAAATGCTCGGAGCCAGTCCGACCGTCAGGGCCGGGAGCAGCAGTACATGGCCGTATTTCCGTGAACCGCTGCGAAACGTATAGAGAAGAAAGTAACTCATGATAGCAACGCTGGTGGCAATAAAGAGCGGCAGATCGACCCGCAGGATCTGATGCATGCCGATACCGACCCGCCAGGTAATCGCCGGATAGAGAGTCAGCATGACAATCATCCCGAGAAGCCAGTACACATTAGCCATCAAATGGGCTACTGCTTCGATCTTGACACCGAGCGGCAGTCGTTCTGTCAATAATCGCGGCAGGATTTTACGCGCAGTCTGGATGGACCCCTTGGCCCAGCGCTGCTGCTGGCTGCGCAGCGCCGCCATGGTTATCGGTAGTTCAGATGGCACCTGACACTCCTCGCGGTAGACAAAACGCCAACCGGCCAACTGAGCACGATAGCTCAGATCCAGATCTTCAGTAACGGTATCCGACTGCCACCCTCCGGCAGATTCAATAGCACTGCGGCGCCAGACGCCGGCAGTGCCGTTGAAGTTGAAGAACAGTCCCTGCTGATAACGGACCCGATGCTCGATGCTGAAATGAGGGCCAAGCAGCAGGGATTGAATACCGGTAAACCAGGAATGATCGGCATTACAGAAACTCCAGCGGGTCTGCACCATACCGACGCCAGGATCTCGCAGCCAGGGAATAGTGGCATGAAGAAAGTCGCGGGGAGGAATAAAATCGGCATCGAAGACAGCAACAAACTCACCCCGTGCCGTTGTCAGGCCATGGGCCAGCGCTCCGGCCTTATAGCCGTCACGGTGACTTCGCCGCACCACGGAGATTGTAATGCCGTGCTCCCGCCACCGTGCCACGCGCTCATCTACCAGCCCGCAGGTATCATCGTTCGAATCATCCAGCACCTGGATTTCCAGACGATCTGTCGGCCAGTCAAGACGAGCGGCAGCATCCAGCAGACGCACTGCAACAAAGCGCTCGTTAAACAGAGGAAGCTGGATCGTGACGAAGGGAAACGGTTCCGTGCCCGTGTATGCTGCAGGTCGTGCCTGGTTAGTACGAGACTCTGAAAACAGGCAGCGGATAAGCCAGATCCGATGCAGCCCGTAGAAGCAGAGTCCCAGTAATGCAACAAAATGCAACGTTGTCAGGAACGCAATCATTAATCTGGTTCCTCAGGTTCCGGACATAAGCAGGCTATGCCGAGCGGTTTTTCCTCAAAAAGATAGCGGTCCGGTCGCCAGGCGGTTAGTGAACCGACGCTGCCAACCGGGCCTTTTACATCCTCGGTCGGCACCAGCCAGAACTTTTTGGACCAATTGTGCCAGACTCCCGACACTTCCAGATTACCGCGAGTATCACTCTCTTTCGTTGCCAGAATGTCTATCTGGGGAGGCGTGTCGGCATACCTGACCAGCGTGTATGACGAGCGAGGCGGTAGTCCTGCAGCGGTCAGAGTAAACATTCCGGTTGCTTCGCGGTAGACCAGTTTACCGTTGCCGCCACCTTTGATAATGGTCCAAGTTGCCGGGTTCTTGGCAAACAGCAGCAGCTTCTTTTTCCCGCTCGCTGCGCTGCATACTGTGACCGGCAGGATAAGAAGGAATGCAGATACTATAAGTGCATATGATACTTTATGATGTTTTATGAACAGATTATTTTTCACTGTCCCGACCGTTTTTCCCAGGCTTCCCAACTCCCCTTGTAATTTTTGGCATCCGGTAAACCGGCAAGCTGGTGTGCTGTCCAGACGTACGCTGAGCGGACACCACCGAGGCAGTAGTACACCACCGGCTTTGAGGTATCCACATCATGCCTGGCAAGCAATTTTTTTAAATCAGCTGCGGACAGCGGGTGGCGATCCTTGCCGGTGAAGAAATCATCCCAGGGGATATGGATGGCGCCGGGAATCTTCCCCTTGATCCATTCAAAGGTTGAGCGGGTATCAACCAGCGTATAAGAACCTTTGGCATTCTGTACGTCTTCAGTTGACACGATATACTGCGGCTTCAACTCCACCTTATAGCCGGCCTTCCGGACAGGGGGCTTTTCCGGACCAGTAGTCTGTGTGAAGTTATTGGCACGCCATGACTGAATTCCGCCGTTTAACAGTCGAATGGGACCTTTGTGTCCGAGCCAGCTCAGCAGCCAGACCGTATACCCTTCGCTCCCCCAGCTCTTGTCAGCATCACCATACACGACGACAGGTGTCTTTTCATCTATCCCCAGACCGGCCAGGGCAACCGCAAGTTCCTGTGGTGGAATTGAGCTGTATTTCACCCCTTTGGCATCGG
>JBMOEI010000110.1:0-11087 GCA_049318985.1 Desulfuromonadaceae bacterium | reverse complement strand
TCATCATCAGCTCGGCACGTATCCTGGTATTTTTCAGGGCTGTTGCGAGTGTAATGGTATCCAGAACCGCCTTGGTGAGATTGTCAATTTCATTGGTAATGCTCAGCAACTCCCCGATGATCGGGTCCCCGTCACTGCTCCAGTGCGGGAGATCAAGCTCCGATTCCAATGTTTCAAAAAGCTGGATGACATCCAGCAGTGTGGTGCGTCTGACATTCCCTGAAAACCGATACCCGCCACCGGCACCGCGTACCGCCTGGACCAGTCCTGCATGAGTCAGGTTGCGCATGATCTTGGCGAGGTGATGAGTTGAAACGCCGTGTTTCTGTGCGATGTCCGTTGTTGACAGCTGTTTTTCAGTATCACCGGCCAGTTCAAGTACCGCAATGAGGGCGAACAGACTTGCTTTATTCAGTTTCATGGTAGAGACCCTTAATCGATCTGTTTTTCAAGTTCGAGGTACTTTCCGGTACAGAGACCGAGGCCGCGGAAAAACGACAGCGTCAGCTTGTCGTCGCGTTCGACCATGGTGCGTACCGTTGTCACGCCGGCCTGTTTCAGGCGCTGCGTTATTTCTTCGAACATCTGTTGACCAATACCCAGCTGGCGTTTCTCCGGCAATACTGCCAGCGCAAAGACCCATCCGCATGGTGGCGAACCAAACTCCCAGGCACGAACTTCCCCGATTATAAAGCCGACGATACTGTTGCCGGATTCCGCGACCAGAAAAAAACGGTCAATTTTGTCACGCAATACGTAGTGATCAAAGACGTTGCTCCAAAAGCCCGGTTTTCTACTCAGGGAGGCCACTTGACCGAGAGAGACCACGGCATCAAGATCAGATGCTATGGCATCACGGATGGAAATCTGCTCTTTCATATCAAGTCCAATGGGTTGAATTTAAATAACACTTCAAATGTATACGCGATTGATGTATATTTCGGTACCGTAATACCATTATAAAGGGGGTATGACAATGATTAATTCGTTTGAGGATCTGATTGCCGCAGTAAAAAAAATGCCAAAGAAAAAAATTGCTATTGTTTCACCTGAAGGGTCTACCGTCATAAAGCTTGTCAGGCAGGCGCTTGAAGCCGGTCTTGCCGAATTCGTCCTCGTGGGTGACGAGGAAAAAATCAAAAGCATGGCTGCTGCTGCCGGACTCGATTCGAATTTGATCTCGATCATTCATATTACGGATCAAAAGGCAGCAGCAGAGGAGGCTGTCAAATTGGTTCTCGCCGGTACTGCACAAGCAATAATGAAAGGCAATCTTCCGACAGCGACATTCATGAGAGCAGTGCTTGACAAGCAGAAAGGGCTCAATGACAACAAGGTAATCAGTGAAATTACTCTCTACGAGAAGAATACTGACCCGCCGGGAGGTGGTTTCCGCTTTCTGACCGATTGTGCTATTAATGTGCAGCCGACACTGGATGAAAAGAAACAGATTATAGAAAATGCCGTCTTTCTGGCACATAGACTCGGCAATCTGCTGCCCAAAGTGGCGGTAATATCAGCCGTAGAAGTGGTAAATCCCTCCATGCCTGACACGGTCGATGCAGCCGCTCTGAGCAAAATGGCTGATCGCGGTCAGATCACCGGTTGTCTCGTCGACGGCCCTTTTGCTTTTGATAATGCTGTATCACTGGAGGCGGCAGAGTACAAAAAAGTAGGTGGCGGTGTTGCCGGGCAGGCTGATATTCTCATGATGCCAAACCTGTTGACGGCTAATCCGGTACGCAAGTGCCTGGTGTATTACTCGCGTCAAAGAATTGCCACCGCATTGATGGGGGCAAAGGCCCCGGTTATTATTACCTCCCGGACAGATTCCGCTGATACCATGCTGCTTACGCTTGTCCTTGCCGCATACATTTCCTGAACGGACAGAGGAGCCGATCGGGGAGAGTCGGCCAGAATATACGTCATAAAATCTTCTTGACAGATTAATTGGTATTGTGGTACCTATTTGCATAAATAGAGATGTTTTATTTTAGCCGTATGTCAGCAAGTGATGAAGATTCTCCCGTGAACCATTGCCACACCTGGTATCGATCCGCTCATGGAAAGGGAAAAAGAAATGTCTGACCTAACGCTTCGCTCACTTTATCCGGAAGATATACAGCAGGTTTCAGAAATTGAGAGTAGTCTTGCGGGCAGCCCGAGAATGTTTTTCCTCGAGAAACGTCTCGCTGCGGCATCGGCAATTCCGGAAAATTACATCACCTGTGCTGTTACTGACAACAGGAAGCTTGCAGGGTACGCGTTTGCCCGGGTGCTGGAGGGAGAATTCGGTTCTAAGAGTGCCATGGCCGTAATTGATACCGTTGGTGTGGCTCCCGAATATCAGGCTCGGGGCATCGGCAAAATGGTTCTCTCCGGAATTGAGCGCCGGATGAAAAACAGGAATATTACCGTAATCCAGACTCAGACCATCTGGTCACGGTACGCCATGATCAGATTTTTTGCCGCGACGGGATTCTCCATGGCTACCGGCCAGATAATAGAACGTGACACGTCACCGCTCAACGGTGATGCTGTCGAGGTGGTCCCCGGCAGGGTGGTGCGTTCACTTAAGGGGACGGATATTGCGGCTATCAACAAAATTGATACCAGGCTTACCGGCCTCGACCGTTCTGCCTATTTTGCGTCCAAGTTCAGGGAAATGCTTGATGATTCCGGTGTCCGTGTTTCAATGGTTGCTGAAACCGGAGGCGTCGTCGTCGGTTATATTATGGCACGGGTCGACTATGGCGAATTCGGCCAGGTAGAGAAGGCTGCTGTCATAGATACTATCGGTGTCCATCCTGAATTTGTTGGTTCAGGGGTCGGCCACGAACTTCTTGCCCGGCTGATAGTGAACCTTTCATCACTTCAGGTCGAGGTGGTCCGGACAAAAGTGGAGCATGAGAATTCCGGCCTGAGAAATTTTCTTTCCAGGTGCGGTTTCATTCCTTCGCAGCGACTTATTCTCACCAAAAAAATACACTGACTCAACCCGCATTCACCGTTCAATAAGGAGAATAGAGAGATGGGATACGCAGAAGCAGGATTTAATTTAGAGATTGACTTGACTCGGGGCAATATTGAACGGGTGGCTGTCGACCCGAAACTGGCCAGACAGTACCTGGGAGGACTGGGCACCAACTCAAAAATTCTGTATGAGCGGGTTACCCCTGAGATTGAGCCCTTCGCTCCCGAAAATCTGCTGATTTTCGGTACGGGACTCCTTACCGGTACGCCGCTTCCGAGCTGTAACCGTACCGTCATTTCCACCATTTCTCCCCAGACCAACCTCATGGCCTATTCCATGATGGGCGGATTCTGGGCACCGGAGTTGAAATACGCCGGTTACGACAAGGTTATCTTGCGCGGGAAATCACCGGAACTGGTCTATATATGGATCAACGGCGACAAGGTGGAACTGCGCGATGCCTCACACCTGAAAGGGAAAGGGGCAGTAGAGACCCAGGAGCTGATCAAGAAGGAGTTGAAGGACCCGAATGTGCAGGTGTGCGCCATCGGACTTGCCGGCGAAAACCGGGTTTTCACCGCATCTATCGAACAGGGGCGCTCCAGCGCCAGCCGGCTCGGTATCGGTGCCGTCATGGGGGACAAGGGGGTCAAGGCTATTGCGGTACGAGGCAAGAAGGATATCAATGTTGCCCGTCCCCTGGAGCTTCTTCAGCTCTGCAACGAGGTATTGCAGTACGTCAAGGAACGGGAAGACAAACCGGTTCCAAATGTCATGCCGATTCTGGCCGGTCTCGGTTCGCCACAGGAAATGCTGCATACTGATGAGAAGTGGCATACCGAGAACTTCTCCTGGGGGAACTCCCGGGAGCGGCGCAAGGATTTCTGGACCAGGGAGGTCGAGGAGAAGTGGAAGGCTGTTCAGGAGAATGCCCGTACCCGGCTGATCAGCTGCTACAACTGTCCGATGAAGTGCGGGGCCATCATTTCTCTACCCGGCATGTCCACCTACATGATGAAATGTTTTACGAAGCTTACCTACAACATGGCCGCTTTCGTCGATGACCTGGAGTTCGGTTTCAGGATCGCCCAGCGCGCCACCGAATACGGTGTTGACGGTTTCTCCACGCCGCAGATTATGGCGTTCGCCTTTGAACTGCGCGAGGCCGGTATTCTCGGCGAAGAGCATTTCGTCGGCTGCCCGGACGACAATGAAGGGAAATTCTACTGGATCCTCGACCGGATCGTGCGCCGCGAGGGAATCGGCGACATCCTGGCCGACGGCACCTACTGGGCGGCCCTGAAAATCGGCAACGGTGCCGATGCGTACGCTCACAACAATATTAAGAAACACGAGCAGCTGCCGCTCAAACTCGGCATGCTCAACCCGATCTACTTTCTCATGTACTGCACCGGCGAGAAGTGCAATATTACCCAGATTGAGGGGCAGTTCCCTCAGGCCCCCTTTGCAACCATGGAGGAGCGGGAGGAGTTTGTCAAAGACTGGGTCCATGTCCCGGACGAAAAATTCAAGCAGTATGTGCTGGACTGGGAGATGCGCGGCGAACGTTCAAACCCCTACTACCCGACCATCGACATGTCAGTGGACGTCGTCGACTGGCAGGAGATGATGCATTACATCGACGATGCCGTCGGGATGTGTGCCGGTATGTCATCGTTCCCGCTCAAGCCGCCGTACCACATCCATAACTATCCGACCATCATCTCCGCTGCCACCGGCATGGAGATGGATGAGGAGGAACTGAAGAAGATCTACCGCAGAATCAGGAACCTGGTACGCGCCTTCAACATCAGAAGGGGTCTTACGCGGGCCGACGAGAAGCCGCCTGAAGATCACTGGCGGAAACGGTTCCCCGAACTCGAAGAGCAGCTCCTTGACGCGTATTATAAATTCAAGGGGTGGAACAATCAGGGAATTCCGACGAAAGAGACGCTGCAGGAACTCGGCATGGATTTCGTCAGCGAAGATTTATTAAAGAGAGGGATCCTGAGCTATGAGTAAGGCTAAAAAGAAAGTCAAGGTCATCAAGATCGATGTTGATAAATGCAATGGCTGCCGTGCATGCGAGCTGATCTGTTCCTCCTTTCATGCCAGTCCGAAATACAGCAGCAATAATCCGGAGCGTTCCCGGGTCAGGGTTATTCGTGATCCGCTGAAAGATATCTATCTGCCGGTGTACGCCGGGGAATACACTCCCGCCGAATGTGCAGGCAGAAACAAGTATGTTCTTGACGGCAGGGAGTACAGTGAGTGTGATACCTGCAGAGCTTCATGCCCGTCCAGAGACCTTTTTAAAGAGCCCGACTCCGGCTTGCCTCTGAAGTGTGATATGTGCGACGGTGAGGATGAGCCGATGTGCGTCAAGTGGTGCCTGTCAAAAGCCCTGACCTATGAAGAATATGAAGAGGAGCGGGAAGAAGAACCGGCACCGGGTGAGATGGAGATCGGCCTTGAAGCGTTGGTAAACAGACATGGCATGCAGAAGGTAATGGACACCATTGCCCGTTTGTCAAAGAAGGGTTAATTAAATGGAAACAGTCACCCCCTTCAAAGAGATCGTTGATCTCATCAAGGAACAGGGCGGAGAAGCCTTCAAATACTGCTATCAATGCGGGTTGTGCGATGCGGTCTGTCCGTGGAACAGAGTCAGGCAGTTCAGCATGCGCAAGCTGATCCGTGAAGCCACGTTCGGTCTGACCGATATCGAGAGCGAGGATATCTGGCGCTGCTCAACCTGCGGCAGGTGTCCCAAGCACTGCCCCCGGGGAGTAAAACAGATAGAGTCCGGTGTGGCTCTGCGTAAAATAGCAACTGATAACGATATTTTCCCCGGCCCGATCGCGCCGATTCGTACCGTCAGCGTCGGCCTGCTGGGTGAGGGGAACCCGTTTAACGACGAGCGGAGCAAGCGGGGAGACTGGGCAGACGGGCTGTCGGTAAAGCCGTTTAAAGAGGGGATGGAGGTGTTGTATTTCTCCTGCTGTTACCTGAGCTATGCCCCGAGATTAAAGCAGGTTGCTGCTGCTACGGCTGCCATCCTGAACAAGGCCGGGGTTTCATTCGGAATCCTCGGCACAAAGGAGAGCTGCTGCGGCGAGAGTATCCGCAAGACCGGCAACGAGGAACTATACCGCAAGCTTGCCAAGGACAACATCAGGGCATTTGTGGATGCCGGAGTCAAAAAAATCCTGGTCTCATCACCGCACAGCTATCATACCTTCAAAAACGAATATCCGGAATTCATGGTGCATTTCGAGGTGGTACACATCTCCGAGTACCTGAATGAGCTGATCACCAGCGGCCGGCTCAAGCTGACCAAAGAGTACGCCAAAAAAGTTACCTACCATGACCCCTGTTACGCCGGGCGACACAACGGTATCTTTGACCAGCCCCGCCAGACATTAAATGCGGTATCCGGCCTTGACCTGGTGGAAATGCCGGATAACCGGGAAAACAGCCTCTGCTGCGGCGGTGGCGGTGGTCGGATCTGGGTGGAAACTCCCAAGCTGGAACGGTTCTCCGATCTGAGGGTCAATCAGGCCGTAGCGGTCGGGGCCGAAGTGCTGGCCACGTCATGCCCCTACTGCATCACCAATTTCGAGGACAGCAGACTGACGCTCCCGGAAGGCACCGTCCTTGAAATAAAGGACATCACTGAAATTATCCAGGAATTGATATGAAAGAAAAAAACCTCGTAGATGTTCTGGTCGTCGGTGGCGGAATCAGCGGTATTCAGGCCTCTCTTGATCTTGCCGACGCCGGGTTCAAGGTCTACCTGATCGACAAGTCGCCGGCCATCGGCGGCAAGATGTCACAGCTTGACAAAACATTTCCCTCCAATGACTGCTCCATGTGCATCGAGTCACCCAAGTTTAATGAATGCAGCAGGCATCCGAACATAACCATCCTCACCTATACGGAGGTGGATACGGTCAAGGGAAAGCCGGGCAATTTCAAGGTGTCTCTGATCAGGAAGCCGCGTTACGTCGTCGAGAGTAAATGTACCGGTTGTAACATCTGTGCGGAATACTGCCCGGTCAAGGTGCCGGACCAGTATAACCAGAACCTCTCCGACAACAAGGCCGTTCATATCTATTTTTCCCAGGCGCTGCCGCTGATTCCGTACATTGACCCGAAAACCTGTCTCTTCCTCAAGGATGGCTCGTGTGCAATCTGTGAAGGGGTCTGCAAGCCGGGGGCCATCGACCTCCACCAGGAAGAAGAGATCGTCGATCTGGAGGTGGGGGCTATCGTGCTCTCGCCCGGTTTTGACACCTTTAATCCCAAATTGAGAAATGATTTCGGTTACGGCATTTTCGAGAATGTTGTTACCAGTCTCGACTACGAGCGTATTCTCTGTTCTACCGGTCCATACGAGGGGACAATCAGGCGCCCCTCCGACAAGGTGCATCCGCACAGCATCGCCTGGATTCAGTGCGTCGGTTCCCGCCAGGTTATCCCGGGGGGTAACAGTTACTGCTCGGCGGTCTGCTGCGCCTACACCCAGAAGCAGGTAATCCTGACCAAGGACCATGACGCCGGAATGCAGGCAACGATTTTTCACAACGACATCAGAGCCTTCGGCAAGGATTTCGAGCGCTTCTATCAGCGTGCGGAAAACCTCCCCGACGTCCGCTTTATCCGGAGCTACGTGACGATCGGTGCGGAAGATCCTGAGACAAAAAATGTCTCCATCCGCTACTCCACTCTTGATGATGGTGTCAAGGAAGAACAGTTCGACATGGTGGTTCTCTCCGTCGGTCTTGAGCCGCCCGCCGGTTTCCAGCAGATCGCCGACACCTTCGGGATCGAGCTCAACTCGCACGGTTTTTGCAAGGTTAATCCGCTCAACCCGATCGAGACCACCCGGCCGGGAGTCTTCATCAGCGGCGCCTTCCAGGGGCCTCTCGACATTCCCGAATCAGTCGCCGGTGCCAGTGGTGCCGATGCCCTCTGCAGTCAGATCCTCTCCTACCGGCGTGGCGATCTGTCGCAGGAACGTGTCTATCCGCCGGAGAAGGACGTATCGGAAGAGGACATCAGGATCGGTGTGGTGACCTGTCTCTGCGGCGCCAACATCGGCCGGGTGGTTGACACCCCCTCCGTTGCTGACTACGCCGGTACTCTGCCCAACGTCGTCTACTCGCAGGAGAATCTTTTCGCCTGTTCCACAGAAAACGCCCAGCTGATTGCGGACGCCATCGTGGAACACAACCTGAACCGGGTGGTGCTGGCGGCGTGTACGCCACGAACTCATGAGCCGCTGTTCCGTGATACCTGCCGGGAGGCCGGACTTAATCAGTATTTCTTTGAATTTGCCAATATCCGCGAACATTGTTCCTGGGTTCACTCGAAAGACAAGGAGGGTGCGACCCAGAAGGCCAAGGACATCATTCGCATGTCGGTAGCCAGGGCCGCATATCTGGAGCCGTTGCAGGAATTTCAGTTGCCGGTGACCAAAATCGCTCTGGTGGTAGGCGGCGGTGTGGCGGGTATGACCAGCGCCCTCAGCATGGCCGAAGTCGGTTTCGAAATATATCTGCTGGAAAAAGCGAGTGATCTCGGCGGCAATGCCCGGCGGATCCATTACACTCTGGACGGTGTTGACGTGCAGCCCTATCTGGACGACCTGGTGCGCAAAGTTTACCGTCATCCGCGTATCCATGTTTACCTTGACGCCACAATTCTGGATGTCTCCGGATACGTCGGAAATTTTGTTACCCGCGTCACAAGCGATGGACGGGTCAGGGAGATCAAGCACGGCGCGGCCATCCTCGCCACCGGCGCCGATGAGCTCAAACCGACAGAATATCTTTACGGTGAAAGTGACCGGGTCTCCACCCTGCTGGAACTGGAGGAGAGGATCGTCAAGGGCGACGCAGCGGTGACCGGCGCCGAGAGCATGGTTATGATCCAGTGCGTCGGCTGCCGCCAGAAAGACCGGAACTACTGCAGCCGCGTCTGCTGCAGCCAGTCGATAAAGAACGCCCTCAAGCTGAAGGAAATCAACCCCCTGATGGATATCACCATCATCTTCAGGGATATGCGGACTTATGGCCTCAAGGAGGATTATTACCGTGAGGCTGCAGATAAAAACATCAAGTTCATCCGCTATGAGCCGGGCGAGAAACCGGTCGTGACTACGGCAACCCTGGAGAGCGGCAAGCCGGGTCTGAAGATCACGGTGCCAGATCCGGTGCTTGGCAAGATACTGGAGCTGGAGGCGGAGCAGGTCGCCCTTGCGGCTGCAGTCATCCCTTCGGCATCAAGTAAGGAGATGGCAAAACACTTCAAGGTTTCCATGAGCCCGGACGGCTTCTTCCAGGAGGCCCATGTAAAACTGCGGCCGGTGGATTTTGCGGCAGATGGCGTTTTTCTCTGTGGTCTTGCCCATTATCCGAAACATCTCTCGGAGACGATCAGCCAGGCCTACGGCGCCGCCGGCCGGGCCATAAATCTGCTCACGAAGGATACCGTCACTGCGTCCGGCTCAGTCTGCGAAGTGAATGAGAATGATTGCGTCTCGTGCGGTGCCTGCATCACCTGCTGTACCTACGGCGCCATTGAGTTCCACGATACACCGAAAGGGAAAAAGGCCATTGTCAACCCGATCCTCTGCAAAGGGGACGGACTCTGTAACGCCAAGTGCCCGACCCAGGCGATCCGCCTGATGCATTACACGGATGAGGAGATATTCTCCCAGATTGACGCCGCAGATCCTGACGCGGTACTAGACTCTTGCCGGAATTGTCCCGGTTTTAGTAAGTAGAAGTTAGTTTATGCGCGCTTCAGGCAGAAAATAAATTCGTAAACGCACTTATCCTGTTTATCAGGGTTAGGAAGGAGGCAGGAATGAGTACTGAACTTGAGTTCAACCCCCGGGTAATCGGCTTTCTCTGTACGTGGTGAGCATACGCTGCGGCGGACCTGGCTGGAGTTTCCAGACTGCAATATACAACTGAAACAAAGATTATTCGAGTAATGTGTTCCGGTAGAGTCGATATGGCTTTTGTTCTCCGGGCGCTTGCCAGTGGTGCAGACGGCGTGTTTATCGGCGGTTGCTGGCTCGGTGAGTGCCATTACGTCACGGAAGGAAATTACGACGCCTTAAGTATGAGGCATCTGACCAGAAAAGTCCTTGAGCTGATCGGGGTCAACCCGGGACGGTTGCGACTTGAATGGATTTCCGGCTCTGAAGGGATGCGCTATGCCGAGGTAATGAACGACTTTGGCAGGCAGCTGAAGGGTTTTGGCCCGATCGGGGTTGGTGAAGGATTGGACAAGGAAGCGCTTAAGCTTAAATTCAAGGCGGTTACCAAAATTCTCCCCTTCCTCAAGCTCGTTGAGCGGGAGAGACTGAGAGTGCGCTTTAAAACTGAAGAGGAGTATGACTACTATTTCGACAGTGAAGAGGTGAACAGTCTGATCCGTGAACTGGTCGGTGAGAAACTGGCCATAAGCCAGATTACGACACTCCTTGAGCAGAATCCTCTTTCAACCAGGGAGATATCAGATTTTTTACATATACAACCGGCCGAAGTATCACGACACCTGAACAGTTCGGCGCGGCAGGGACTGGTCAGATACAATGAAGAGATGAAGCGCTACGCTGTCGCGTAGAACTATTGAAAGAAGGAACCATGGATACTATTACGATCGATCAGATTATTGACAAACACCAGTGCGAAGCGAGTTCGCTCATTCAGATACTGCTTGATATTCAGAGCGAGAATCATTGGCTCCCCAAGGAAGCACTCGAGCGGGTCAGTGAAAAACTGGATGTACCGATGAGCCAGATACAGCACATTACCACTTTTTATAAATCATTCAGCCTCGTTCCCCGGGGACGTCATGAAGTTCACGTCTGCATGGGCACCGCCTGCCATGTCCGTGGCGCACAGCGTATCCTTGACTCCGTGACGGAGCAGATCGGCATCGGCCCCGGTGAAACGGATGTCGACTTAAAGTACAGCCTTGAGACGGTGAACTGTATCGGCTGCTGTGCGCTGGGTCCGGTTATGGTTGTCGACGGCGAATATCATGGCAATATTACTCCGGCCCAGGTAGCAGAAACGTTTAAAAATTACGAGTA
>JBMOEI010000109.1:0-11102 GCA_049318985.1 Desulfuromonadaceae bacterium | reverse complement strand
CAAAATCAGCATGAAATAGGCAAAACACAACGGCGTTTTGGCAAAGATGGGTTAATCTTTCAGCGATTTCCTGCAAAACGACATCTCCTGACTCGTGCCCGAATGTATCATTGATGGTCTTGAAGTGATCAAGATCCAGGTTGAATAAACCGAATTTCATGCCATAGCGATTGCATTTAGCGATAGCCTGCTCAAGACGGTCTTCAAAAAGTCTTCTGTTTGCCAGGCCGGTGAGAGGGTCATGGAATGCCATGTCCCGAATGATCTGCTCGTTTTTGATGCGGTCGCTGACATCACGGATAATCGCGACGGTTCCGGTGACTGTGCCACGCGAGTTCCTCAAAAGTGATGAGGTGCTTTCAACGTGAAGATCATCACCTGCACTAATTTTGTTATTACAGGCGGCGTGCGCCTGTCCGTCGGACAGGGTAAGAATCGTTGGACACCCCTCACAGGGTGCGGCTTTATCAAACATGTTGTAACAGGCTGAGCCGGTAAAATCGCCGAACATCTTTGTGAGTGCCCTGTTCTGGTAAATAATACGGGAATCAAGGTCTTAAATTGCGATCCCCTCGCCCAGACAATCAACAACAGTCCGGAATTTTTCCCGCTGACTTTCCAACTGCTGCCTGACTGTAATGAGATCACTACACCGTTTCACGGATAAAAGCAGCTTTTCCATTTCGATCGGTTTTAGAAAATAATCGCTGAAACCGAGTTCAATTGCAGTAATGAGGCTGTCTGTTTCACGGTTAGCAGAGGTAGCTATTACATGGGCATCCGGTTCAAGTTCTTTGATGCGGCTCACCAGTTCGAAGCCGTTCATCACCGGCATGTTGATGTCGGTTATGATAATCGGGTGATGATGTTCCTTGAATTTTTGCAGTCCATCGCTGCCATTGACTGCTATTTCCACCCGAGACCCATGCAGGACCAGCAACCGCGACATCATTAAAGCAGACGTGGCGTCATCTTCAACAACGAGAAGTTTTATATTATCCAGATGAATGTGGAACTCGGAAACTGTCATAGCGTATTCTTAACTTTATTCTAATCATAGCGCAACTACCTGTTTGTTGTGGTGAGGAAAAATGTTGCCCCGCAGTTGAAAACTGTGCTATTGGTACTGTGTTCGAGAACCACGGAGCTCACCTAAGCCCTGTGGTTTTTTATTTACTTAAAAGGAGCACCAGACCAGCATGATTGCAGCAGCAGGTATCACCCTTTCCTACGGTAAACGAGTCCTCTTCAAAGATGTCAACATCAAATTTACCCCCGGTAACTGCTACGGACTGATCGGAGCAAACGGGTCGGGTAAATCGACTTTTCTCAAAATATTGGCCGGCGAACTTGATGCTGACAAAGGCGAGATCATTGTCGGACCCCGGGAGCGCATTGCAGTCCTCCGTCAGGATCAGTTTGCCTTTGATGATGAAACCGTGTTTAACACGGTAATTATGGGACATAAACAGCTGTATGATGTCATGGTTGCTCGCGAAGCCATTTACGCCAAGGCTGAATTTAGCGAGGAAGATGGTGTCAGGTCCGCTGAACTTGAGAGTGATTTCGCCGAAATGAATGGCTATGAAGCTGAATCGGAAGCTGCCGTGCTTCTGAACGGTCTTGGCATTTCTGAAGAGTTGCGTACCAAATTGATGAAAGAGTTGGAGCCGGGTGATAAAGTCCGGGTACTGCTGGCCCAGGCGCTGTTCGGAAATCCGGATGTGCTGCTGCTTGACGAGCCGACCAACAATCTTGATCTCAAATCGATAAACTGGCTGGAAGAGTTTCTGTTCCGTTTTCCCAATACGGTGATTGTTGTCTCTCATGACCGTCACTTCCTGAATCAGGTCTGCACACACACTGCTGATATCGATTTCGGACGGATTCAGATTTATGTCGGCAACTACGATTTCTGGTATCATGCCAGCCAGCTGAACCTAAAGCAGAAGCAGAACGAAAACCGCAAAGTATCTGAAAGAGCAGATGAACTGAAAGCCTTTATCCAGCGTTTCAGTTCCAATGCCTCCAAGGCAAAGCAGGCGACGTCACGCCGGAAGCTGCTCGATAAGCTTACTCTGGAAGATATGCCGACCTCATCGCGCAAGTATCCCCATGTGGTCTTCAAGCCGGAGCGCCCCTGCGGAGACATCATCCTTGAAATTCAGGGTTTGACCAAGGAAATAGATGGTGTCAAGGTGCTGAACAACTTTGACCTGATCGTGCGTAAAGATGACAAAATTGCTTTTGTTGGCGGCAACACGCTCGCCCGCACCACGCTTTTCCAGATTCTTGCAGGGGAACTTGAGCCGGACAGCGGCAGCTTCCGCTGGGGTATCACTATCACCAGCGCCTATTTTCCCAAGGAGAACAGCCAATATTTTGAGCGTGACATGACCCTTGTTGAGTGGCTCGGTCAGTATTCTCCGCCGACTGAGGGTGAAACATTTGCGCGCGGTTTCCTCGGCAGAATGCTCTTCTCAGGCGAAGAGGCCATGAAAAAAACCACGGTTCTCTCGGGTGGCGAGAAGGTTCGCTGCATGTTATCGCGAATGATGCTGACCGCCGCAAATGTCATCATCCTTGACGAACCGACCAATCATCTCGATCTTGAATCGATTACCGCCCTGAATGATGGCCTCATCGCATTCACCGGAGTTATCCTGTTTGCCTCACATGACCATGAATTTGTCTCAACAATTGCCAACCGGATTATCGAAATTACCCCTGGCGGTGTCATTGACCGGACTATGGGATTTGAAGAGTATCTTGAGAGTGAGGATGTTTCAAAGGAGCGGGATGAACTGTATCATGGTCATGCCGATTTGAGCCTGTAGCCTCTTTTCACCGTGGAGCGGTCATGATATCCCCATCAAAACTCCATATCAGCTGGCTGAAACCGGATATTGAGGAAGAGCGATGGGAATTTTTCAATCATCCGGCAAAGCAGGATTGGTATAGTTATCATGCGGTAACGTGGCAGCATATAGTTTCCCACTTTGACAGCGGGATATTGGTTCCCTATCCCCGCGCTGCGTCGCTTGGCGACATTCCTGTTGCGCTCTCGTATCACAGCTATGAGGAATATCAGAGATATCTTTGTCGAGCAAAACGGGGCTACCGGCAAAATTATTCCAAAATGGAAGACGCGCTGCAGTCAGCCGGTTCTCTTGACCTCAAGGCCCCTATAATCCTCAGCACCGGTGGGGAAGGGGTGCTGTTTTCCGGATACCGGAGGCTTTGCCTTGGGTGGAATTACGGTATGGTGCCGTATGTGTGGTTCGTTGATTTGGATAATCAAGAATGTCCTTCTATTGAATGAGTTTTTGACAGGTAGTACTCATATGTTCCATCGTAGGTAAGCATCTGCCCGTGGTCAATCTCGAATACCCGGTCCACCAGCAGGCGGAGAAAATGCCGGTCGTGACTGACCAACAGTACTGTCCCGGTAAATTTTTTCAGCGCATTCAGCAGGATCTCGCGTGAACGGATATCGAGATGGTTGGTTGGCTCATCCAGAATCAACAGATTGAGTGGCCGCGCCAGCAGTGTGGCCAGAACTACGCGACTTTTTTCTCCTCCCGAGAGATTCTCGATGCGCTTTTCCACACTATCACCTGAAAAAAGGAATGCACCGAGCAGGTTGCGGATAACGCCGATAGTGGCGAGCGGCATGGCATCCTGAAGCGTTTCAAAGACGGTCTTGCGTGGATCAAGAACCTCCAGCGCATGCTGGCTGAAATATCCGACCTCCACGTTGGCGCCCAGATTGAAGCTGCCGACCGTCGGTTCCGTCTGTCCAGCAAGTATCTTGAGCAGTGTCGATTTTCCGGCACCGTTGACTCCCACCACTGCAATCTTGTCCTCCCGGCGGACTACACCGGAGACCCCGCTGAATACGGGATGTTCCCGCCCATCGACGGTTTCCCATATCTTTCCCAACCCTTCCATAACAACAACATCATCTCCGCTACGGGGTGGTTCGTTGAACTCGAACTTGACCGTGCGTTCTTCGGGGGGGATCTCAATCCGCTCGATCTTGTCAATCTTCTTGACCCGGGACTGAACCTGGGCAGCATGGGAGGCTCGTGCAGCGAAACGTGCGATGAACTCCTCTTCCTTTGCCAGCATATCCTGCTGACGCTTGTGAGAGGCAAGAAGTTGTTCCAGTCGAATATCCCGCTCATTTTCGTAGTAGTCGTAGTTACCACTGAAGGTGGTGATGGTACCGTTTGCCACCTCAACAATGCGTGAAACGACACGGTTCATAAAGTCCCTGTCGTGACTGGTCATCAGCAGTGCCCCGTCGAATTCATTGGCCAGCCACTCCTCCAGCCAGATGATCGACTCGACGTCGAGGTGGTTGGTCGGTTCGTCCAGCAGCAGCACATCAGGTTTGAGAGTCAGGATCCTGGCCAGGGCGATGCGCATCTTCCAGCCACCGCTAAAGGTCTCCACCGGGTGGTTGTAGCGGTCCGGTCCGATCCCCAGGCCGGTCAGCACGGTCTGCGCACGGGTGTCCAGGTCATAACCACCGCGATGCTCGTACTCTTCCCTGGCGACGCCGTAGCGCTCGAGCAGGGCTGCCATGGCATCGTCATCCATCGGGTCACACATGGCGGATTCCATCATCTGCAGCTGTTCCGCCAGTTGCATCGTCGCGGCCGAACCGGCCATGACCTCTTCCAGGGCCGAACGTCCGGACATGTCGCCCACATCCTGGGAAAAATAGCCGGTGGTGGTCCGCTTTGCACAGGTGATTTCGCCGCCGTCCGGTTCTTCCTCTCCGGTTATGATGCGAAAGATGGTGGTTTTCCCTGCGCCGTTGGGGCCGACGAGTCCGGTTCTGGATCTGGGGAGTATCTGGAAACTGGCATCCCGGAAGAGTACTTGACTGCCATGCTGGCGGGAGATGTTGGACAGGTGGATCATGTCGTGGCGGGCTCCTTAAATAAAAAGCCACAGGGGGAGGCCCCTATGGTCACTGGTGCATTGAGTTATACATCTCCCGTGAGTTAAACGCAAGCAGTGCGTCGCTCGTGCAATCACCCTGCGGTACACAGCGATCAATACAGCCTATTCCAGTCCACCTTCGGCCATCTCGATGGCTTTCATGACCGCCATGCCTTTGTTGACCGTTTCCTGCCATTCGGCTGCGGGGTCTGAATCAGCAACAATACCGGCGCCGGCCTGGAGATGAACTTTGCCGTCTTTGATTACTAATGTGCGTATGGTTATTGCCAGATCCATGTTGCCGTCAAACGAAAAATAGCCGACAGCACCTCCGTAGACTTCACGGCGCATCGGTTCCAGTTCGTCAATTATCTGCATTGCCCGTATCTTTGGCGCACCGGAGAGGGTGCCGGCCGGGAACGTCGCCCGTACCAGGTCAAAGGCATCGCGCTCCCCTTCAAGTTCTCCCTGAACATTGGATACTATATGCATGACATGGGAGTAGCGCTCAATTACCATCAATTCTGAAACATTGACCGTTCCGGTTGCACAGACCCGCCCGAGGTCATTACGGCCAAGATCAACGAGCATGACATGCTCGGCACGTTCCTTCGGGTCTGCAAGCAGTTCCATGGCCAGAAGCTCATCAGCCTCGGCAGTCCCGCCACGGGGACGGGTCCCGGCAATCGGGCGCAATTCGACATGCCGCCCCTCTTTTCGTACCATGACCTCCGGTGATGCACCGGCGATTACCGTGTCGTTCAGGCGAAGGAAAAACATATAGGGTGACGGGTTGAGGGTGCGCAGAACACGGTAGATGTCAAATGGATCAGCCGAAAGCTCGCCGCTGAATCGCTGTGAAAGTACGACCTGGATGACATCGCCGGAGCAGACGTATTCTTTCGCTTTTGTCACGGATGCTTCAAACTCTTCCCGGCTTATATTGGAACGAAGGTCGACCGTTTTTCCGGTCGGGGACGTTGTTCCGGACGAAAGAGGAGTACGCAGGCGTTTGATGATCGTTTCAATTTTTTCTGCTGCATCCAGATATGCCTGTTCAGCCGTTTTTTCGCCATCCAGATGGGCATTTGAAACGACTTTAATTTTTTGGCTGACAGTATCAAAAATGACAATTGTGTCAGTAATCAGAAAGTACGCATCGTAAGCGTCAAGATTGGCCGGCTTGCAACTGGGCAGATGTTCAAAATAGCGCACCATGTCATAGCCGAGATACCCGACTGCACCGCCAAGAAAACGGGGGAGTCCTTTTACCTCTACCGGGTTGTAGCGGGCCAGAATTGTCCGTATGCACTCCAGCGGGTCTTCAGCGGTTGTTGATGTCGTTATGCCGTTCCGGATAATCTCGATAACATTGCCTTTGGAACGGATTATTTGCGAAGGTGTGGAGCCGATAAAGCTGTAACGCCCCCATTTCTCTCCCCCCTCGATACTTTCGAGCAGGAAGGAATACTGTCCGTCGTCAAGTTTTTTAAATGCCGTAACCGGGGTGTCCATGTCGGCCATAATTTCACGATACACCGGAATAAGGTTGCCGTGCTGCGCGAGCGTGGCGAATGTTTCAATATCGGGTAGGTACATCAGCTGACTCCGTATATCTTGATGTTTTAATTGTGAAAACAACTAGCACAGGCGCCTGAGAGAGTCAAGCGATGCCGATTTCCCTCTTGACAGCCGGGTACGGCTGTGCTTTAGTGCCACGTATGAACTCTAACCGCTTCTACATCGCTTTCAGCTTTTACATCTGGTTCGGCTTTTATTTCAGGCCGTCTGCCCGGGTAACGGTGTAAGCGAGGAAGCTACTACACAAAACCACAAACCGGGGCAGACGCAAGTCTCCCCGGTTTTTTTCTGCCTGTTAATTCAGTGCAGTCAAGGCCGGGGGGAACTTCCGGCCTTGACTGTTTGTGGAAAAGGATCAGGGGATGATTATCGTAATGAAGGCGGGAGCAGCAAAAAAGGAAAAGGATGAAGTACTGAGGCGTATCAAGGAACTGGGGTACACATCGCATGTGATTCATGGCACGACGCGCGATGTGATCGGAGCTATCGGTGACGAGCGGGGCAAAGCGGCACTGCAGGCACTGGAAACCCTGCACGGTGTGGAAAACGTGGTGCCGATTCTGCAGCCCTACAAACTGGCTTCTCTCGAAGTCAAGAAGGAGTCGAGCATGGTCAGGATCAGTGACACGGTCTCAATCGGTGGCCCGCAGATTGTCATTATGGCCGGTCCTTGTGCGGTTGAAAGTGAAGAGCAGATACTTGAGTCCGCCCTCGCGGTCAAAAAATCCGGAGCCCATATGCTGCGTGGCGGCGCGTTTAAACCTCGAACTTCTCCCTATTCATTTCAGGGGCTTGAAGAGGAAGGACTGAAGCTGATGGCCAAAGCACGTGACCTGACCGGTCTTCCCTTTGTAACAGAAGTTATCAACCCTGAAACTGCCGACATGGTGGCGGATTATGCCGATATGCTGCAGATTGGCGCACGCAATTCGCAAAATTTTGCGCTGCTCAAAAAAGTCGGTCAGCTCGGCAAGCCGGTACTCCTGAAGCGCGGCATGGCGATGACTATCCAGGAATTACTGATGAGCGCCGAATACATCATGAGTGAGGGGAATCAGTCTGTAATTCTCTGTGAACGAGGGATTCGTACCTTTGAGACGGCTACGCGCAATACGCTCGATTTATCCGCTATTCCCGTTTTGAAAGGGAAAACGCATCTTCCCGTAGTAATCGACCCGTCTCACGGCACCGGCAATCACCATTACGTGGCACCAATGGCCTATGCAGCTGTAGCGGCGGGAGCCGATGGCTTGATTGTCGAGGTTCACCCGGATCCGGAACATGCTTCTTCTGATGGTGCACAATCTTTGAAGCCGGCGAAGTTTGAGAGAATGATGAAGAAATTGCGACTGTTTGCCGAAGCTGATGGAAGAACAGTGTAGAGGCAAAATCCTGCTTGATTTGTTTTGCTGCTTACTTTTTGGTTTACGTTACATATCTACATGACAAAGGGGTAAAAACCGCACAAAAAAAGGGGTTAGCAATAAGCTAACTCCTTATAATTACTGGTAGGCGCGGGCGGTGTCGAACCGCTACCGCTGCTGATTGCCTCCTGCATCATCCCCAATGAGCCGATCCAAGTTGCAGTCATACCGTCAAGCACACCAAAGAGTGAGATCGAGAAGCTCATCCTCGCAGACGGCTGGCTGTCAAAACTTGCCTACTCAACCAATACACCCCTTACAAGCCTGTTCAACACCTGGAGACTGCTGCCCAAACCCTTGCTCAATAAACTCTCTCCGGCACTTGACCTGACAGTTACCGATTTGGCAAAAACATTTCATGTCACCGTGCCCACTCTTCACAACTCCCGAGAACCCAAGAAATGACTTCCAACCGGGTGCCACTCGAAGAATCTCAAACCCTCGCAAGACTTCACCAGGAAGTCAACAGGATATCTCCGCGTATTTTTACCGTGATCAGTAAGGGCGGCGGTAATTTTCTACAAGTGAGTCAAAACGGCCAGATGTGGGATGGCCTGATCGAATTTGATGCCTACTATGCCAAGCGACCGGACGGCACATATTTCTGTAAATTCTGCAAAGAGCCGGAATTGTTCCAATCGCGGCAGGAATTGCTGATTCGACATTCCTGGGAACCTATGCTGGAGTGGATGAATAACAACTTCACCGAAAGAACGTGGATGTGTCTCTATGAATCGGATGGCGGCAGTACATGGGTATACTTGAAACAAGAAGATGAATTGGAACTGGAGCGAGCAAACGAGAATTTTGTTGAGGCGTTTCCAGTTGTAATGGGTAATTGGAAAAGCAACCACTATGGATGTTTGGTGACCACGTGAATCCTGGGAGACAGTGATGTCCAGAAGATGCCCCAAAAAACGACATTTATTCCTTAACTGGCTGAGTGAAAACCGCCACCAATTTCCTTTTTGCCCAAGAGTAGTGAAACATCGTAAGCACAGTATCGAGTTGGATTTTATTGGGATTACCGGGGTGATACGGGTTCTATTTTATCCGAAATCCGGGATAGATATCGCTGTGTGGTGGCATGGAAAAGGCAGGGACTCTCTTATCGACTTCGACGTAGACGAGCGTAGATCAGAAGCCGGATATTACTGTGATCTCTGCAAGCCTGAATTTAAGGTCTATTACCCGACTCGGGAAATGCTATGGATAACACATGGATTCGAGCTATTTCTCGAATGGTGCAACACTGAGCTTGTAAATGCCAACTGGCTGGAATTGTTCGACGGTGATGGTGTGACTTCGGCAATGCTGCACGCAGAGAAACCCGAAAATGACAAACACTGGGAGCCTTTAATCGAATTGGCCGACAAGCTGATACCTGTTCGTTGTGTGGTGCAAGGATGAGTCGGCGCGCCTCTGCCGGAAGAGCGGGGCTGTCGGTGATGGCCCACAACGCGATATGAGTATCAAGCAGCAGCCTCATACCGGCTCACCTGCAAACATCCTGGCAATAAGCTCATTGGAATCGTCAATACTGTCCGGAACCGTAAAGTGCCCTTTGGCGATGCCTATTCTCTGCTGCACCGGTTGACGAGCAACACTGACAAGTTTGGCTACGGACATACCATGCCGGGAAATCACGATTTCCTTTTCACGACCACATTCAACAGCTTCTACCAGCTTTGACAATGTTGTTTTTGCCTGAAACATACTCACGGTCTGCATGGGTTCACCCTCCTGCTGAAATTATCATTATGGTTTAATCTAGCTAGATTTATATGAGGTGTAAAGACTGAATATGAATTATTATTGCGAATAGACCTGCTAATATTAATAAAAAAATTGCACGTCACGAACTGTCGTGTCGCCATGCCATAATGACCTTAATACAAATTCAAGGAGGCCAGCCATGGCACGAACAACAGCAGAGACAGCAGGTATTCTCAGGGATCTTTACGATGAGGAATTCATCGGTGACGAATGCGAACCCTACCAAATTGGCTGGGATCAACTCAGAGGTATAGCCGGTGTCGAGCGGTTAACCGGTGATATTATTGCCAACGTCGGCAAAATTATGCTTGATTCTGGTTATGCTCTCGTACCTTTTGATAACTTCTTGCTGGTGTGTAAGGAGTCAAATTATCGCCGGACACGGAAGGTGCCCGCACGCATTGTTGAATCGTATTTAGCCGTTACTGGTGAAACATTGGTAGATGACGATGGCGATCAGGAGATCGACGATGACGACGTATAATCGGGAACAATATCCTTTGCACGAACTTATAGACGACACCTATGAGACGATTCATAAACTGCATTCGAGAACTGAGCTTGTCACAGGTTACCCGATGGGCTTTGTTGAATTAGACTGCATGACAGGCGGTCTTCAGCCTGGAGAGTTGATAGTCATTGCATCACGGCCATCAATGGGAAAGAGCACTCTGGCTTTGAATATAGCGCAGTTTCTGAGTGTTAAAAGAATTTCGAATAGTAGCTTCGGCAATCTTCTCGATGGAAATTCCAAAAGAACAGCTCGTTATGCGCCTGTTGTCGGCAACTGCTTGCATCAGCTACGGAAGAATGAGGACCGGGCATCTCAATGGTGCAGATCTACTAAAGCTCGATGGTGCGAAAGAGTCGCTGCTGCGGGGTGAAATCTATATTGATGATACTGCTGGCATTGATATCAATGAGTTGCTGACAAAAGTGAGGCGCTTAAAATCTGACCATAATGTCGGACTAATCATCATAGACTATCTGCAACTCATGAGAAATGAAGCCAAGTCGGTGTTAAGCCAGGAAGAATTATCGATGGTTTCACGCTCGCTGAAAACTCTGGCGCGGGAGCTTAATATCTCGATAATAGTTCTTTCCCAATTGCATAGGACTCTTAAAAAGCAGAAAAAGAGTAAACGACGACCCGAATTGAGCGATTTGAGAGACGCCGGTTCACTTGAAAATGATGCCGATGTCATACTGTTCGTCTACCGTGAAACGGTATATTGCACAAAATGCCGGAAGCGTGATGGTTCCTGCACACGTGGCCATGAAAATTATGCCGAGATTATCATTCCTAAACAGAGGAACGGAGCAATCGGTACGGTCTGCCTTGCCTATTGTGGCGATAACATGAATTTT
>JBMOEI010000108.1:0-11151 GCA_049318985.1 Desulfuromonadaceae bacterium | reverse complement strand
ATGTCAGGATTGCTCCATCCGTTTCTGATGAAGAATTATAGACTGTGACAACTAATCAACATACGTAACGCCTTATTCACTGCCTCTGACGTAGAAAAGTATTTTCTTACATCAGGTTCCAACATTACGGCACCCTCTTCCTGTGTAAAATAGTGCACAGTTGCAGTTCCGTCGTCATTATGAACGGTGACTGAATGCCCCTTCCGATATGCTTCATGGTATTTACCACGTATCCCGGTAACACCGGTAAAATCGTATTCTTTTTTCATGGTATCAATGTTTTCAGTAGGTTTCATAAAGTTTTTTCTCCTTTGCAGTCGCTTTACGGGAGCTGATGATTCGTAATTTGCCTATTCTTTCAGTGAACACTACCAGATATTATTCTTGAATGTGAAGATACGCCGATATTTATGGTGCGGAATTCATCGTCAGAATGTTCTGGGTCAGGAAATGTCAACAATAACGGATCATTGAATACAGACTTGGCCTCTTCAAAACTTACCTTGTGATTTTTCAGGTTTTCGGCAGCTTTAACTGCATTCCATTCAAATTCTAAATGCACATAAACTCCTGCTATTGCTCATTAATTAACCTTATGAAACGTATCATTGATGTCACCGGTACACTCTCCTCTAAATGAGTAGAGGATAATTTGCCACTGCGTATAAGGGGTGTGGAAAATGCAGAATTACCATTTTGTAGGAGCGTTTTCCAAAACACGATTGCTGTACTTCACGATATTTAGCCAGAAAATTTTTACTGCCGGAAAGGTACAGCGGCCTCTTCTCATCAAATCCGGCCATACCGGCATCACCAACGGCAGTTATGGAATCGGGGAAATAGGGGTCGATATAAAATTGCATGGAGCTCCTCAAGAATAGGAATTTTGTAATAACGAGTCAGAACATTGATTGGCAGGTTGCTGACAACAGCGGCCTTTTGAGCGGTGGATTATACGTCAGGCATGACAGACAGTCAAAAACATTCAGGCGGGAATTGTGAAAGGCGTGAGGCCGAAACTTCTTTTTGATTTTTGTACCGATCACCCCGTTAATAATTATTGTTGATAATTATTTGCGGGGCAACAGCACTATTTGCTACAATCCCCCCCTCCAGATGTCATTTTATCCCGCTCAGGAGTGCCAGCTATTTTCGACCTGCCCGTCACATTGACATTTTACAGCATTGCCGCTGCATTAAACGTCTGCCTCTGCATGGTGTTGCTGATTTTCGCCCGCTTCCAGCCCGGCACACTGATGATCCGCAGCTGGGCGATCTCCTTCCTGATGCTCGCCGTCGGTTTCTTTATCTCCGGAATCGGTCCCCTGCTGCCCTCCTGGGCAACCGTCATCGGCACCAACTTCATGCTGGTCGCTTCAGGGACAATCATCCATTCCGGATTTGCAGCTTATTGCAGGGAACGCCGGACTGTTCCGGATTGGTGGGGCCTGCTATTTTCCCTGATGTGCATGCCGGCACTCTGGTACTGGGGCTTGGTTGCGCCTAACGGCGTCTACCGGAGCATGGTGGTTTCCCTGGCCGTTGCAATCATCAACGGTCGCACGGCACTCCTGCTTGTAAAGAGAGTTACTCCTCCACCGCTCAAGGCGATGGCAGCCCTGTTTGGTGCACTGACGATCTGGATGGTGAGCCGTTTTTTCATTCTGCTCTTTTCAGAGCCGGTTCCGGTCGTTTTGAAAGCGGCCAATCCGACCAGCTGGATGTCTGTTCTCGGCATCATCGTGCTCATGTCTTTGATGTCAGTGTCCGTGATGTGGATGGAGTCAAGCCGGATCAAGGAACTTCACGCAGAGGCGGTAAACAAGAAAGAATATTTATCCGGTTTCATCGGATATTTCCGCAACAAGCTACTCCTGCTCTGGTGCGCTATCACGGTTCTGATTGTCGGAGTTGTCTGCATGCTCGGCATCACCTACGTACATGTGCGGGAAGCAGAGAAGTCCCGGTTGATCAACACCGCCAGGATGGTCAATGATGCGTTTGTTGAACATACGATTCAAGTTGCCAACCAGGTTGACATGAGTCTCCGCTCAGTGCGCGGATTTTACCTCCGGACCCGCTCCCTGCCCGAAACCGAAACATTTATCGATTCACTCGGCTTTGATCGGTCGGTCATTGACAATATTTATCTGATAGCGGCGGACGGACGGGTTGTCATATCCCATGACAGGGCGACGCGAGGACGCAGTGTAGCAGATCGGGATTATTTCCACTTTCATAGCGCCACACAAGCGGACCAGATTTATATTTCCCCGGTGGAGCCGGGACGGATCACCGGCAAACGCCACTTCCGCATCACCCGCCGCCTTGACAACCGGGACGGGACATTCGGAGGTGTCGTCCTCGCGACCGTCACCCCTGAATCATTCGCCGGTTATTATCGTGAATTAACCGTAGGGTCGAAAAGCTTTGCTTCACTGCTCGGCACAGCAGACCGGAAACTGCGGGCCCGGGTGCCGGAACCTCCAGAAGAGCACTGGTCCGTTCCGGTAGACTCACCGATATGGGAAGAGCTCAACCGGTCACCGCACGGCAGTTATGAGAATACCAGCCAGATAGATCACCTCCGTCGGCTTTTTGTCTACAAGAAGGTCGGGACACTGCCCCTGGTGATGGTTACCGGATTCTCCAACGAAGACCTGAAGAAGAGTGTTCGCGAGCGCATGGGCCTCGTGGTTACTTCTTCTTCTTCCATACTGGTGTTCATACTCCTGCTTGCCCTCCTGCTCTCAGTTGAGGCCAAACGCCGCGAAGAGCACAAACAGGCGGAAGATGCACTGCGAAAAAGTGAGCAGCGCATGCGAGATGCCCAGGCCATTGGAAAAATTGGTGATTGGGAGATGGACATACGTACCGGAACACTGAATTTTTCCGAGCAGATTTACGTATTGTCTGAATTGCTCCCCGGTTCCGGGCCATATCATCTTTCTGAAATGTTACCCATGTATCACCCGGAAGACTTACCGGAAGTGGAGCGCTGTATACGCGAAATAATTGCGAACCGTATTGACAGGCAGATTGATGTACGAATCATTTTGCCGGATGGTCGTTATAAGTGGTTCCGTCACACGGCCACGGTAGTTCTGGATGATCAGGGTAATGTGGAGAAAATTTGTGGCACAACCCAGGATATTGATAACGACAAGAGAATCGAGTTTGAACTGGCACAGGCAAAAGAGGCTGCCGAGAGTGCCAACCGGGCCAAAAGCGAATTCCTTGCCAACATGAGCCACGAGATCCGCACACCGCTCAATGCCCTGATCGGTTTCTCCGAGATGACCCTTTCTGATATCGGTAAAGAGCGGCGCATCGAGTACCTGACACTTATCAACCATTCGGCCAATATGCTCTGCGATCTGGTCAACAACATTCTGGATATCTCCCGTATCGAATCCGGTCGCTTTGAGCTGGAAAACCGCTGTTTCAACCCGCACTCCTCCATCATGTCAAACCTTGATATATTTTCCCGCCTGGCGCGGCAGAAGGGGCTCGAGTTCAGTGTCGTGCTGCCGGATAACCTGCCTGAATCGATCTGCGGCGATCAGGTTCGTCTGCGTCAGATACTGACCAACATCGTCGGCAATGCGGTCAAATTTACCGAACAGGGTCAGGTGTCGGTGATAGTTGCATATTCGTGTCCCCTGCAGAAGCCTGAGGGAGCCACATTGTCATTTGAAGTCAACGATACCGGCATCGGTATTCCTCCGGAAAAACAGGACAGGGTTTTTGAACTTTTCAGCCAGGCAGATGCGTCAACCACACGCAGGTTTGGCGGCACCGGACTGGGTGCGGCCATTGCAAAACGTCTGGTTGAACTGATGGGGGGAGAGATTCGTTTTGAAAGTGAGGTGGGTATCGGCACCCGCTTCAGCGTATCTCTGCCGTTTGCTATTGATGATTCCGGTACAGACTTGTCCGGTGCCGTGCTGCAGTCGCCCGCGCAGGTCCGGCTCAACATCCTGCTTGCAGAGGATAACCCCTTCAATCAGCGCCTTATGTCTGACCTGCTCTCGGATAAAGGGCACCGGGTGGTGGTGGCGGAACATGGTGAGAAAGCGGTTCAGTTGTTTAGAGAACGTACATTTGATCTGGTGCTGATGGATGTAAGCATGCCCGGAATGAACGGTTATGAGGCAACCTGTGCCATTCGCACTGTCGAGGCAGAGCGGCACACTACCCATCCGGTTACTATTGTCGCCGTCACTGCCAATGCCCGTCCCGAAGATCATGCAGCCTGCCTGGCGGCCGGGATGGATGATGTTCTGGTAAAACCGATGTCATCGGTACGTTTGAAAGAAATAATAGCGGCAATCGGTTCACCCGGGGAAAGAGTCCCGTCAAGGGACATCAGCGAAATTTCAGCTGTTCATACGTTTCATTCACTGCTTTCAGAGCAGACTGTTGCTGAGTTCAGCACTCACCCGGAACGGCTCGAAACCTATTTCCGGCTGATTGTGGAAGATCTGGGTGCGCGGCTTGAAGACATGGAGACCGCCCAGGCCGACGGAGATGTGAAACAGTTGGTTGAATCGGCCCATGCCGCAAAGGGAGTTGCCCGGGGCTTGCGTGACCCGGCGGCGGCGACACTTGTAGAAGAGATCGAGCAACGGGCAAAACAGGGCGACAGTGAAAATATGGTTGACAACTTGTCCCGATTACGGACATTACATGGTAAATTGCTTCGTCACTTACATCAGGATCGCCCCACATGACCACACCGCCAACCATACTTGCCGTCGATGACCAGGCCAGCTTCCGCTTTCTGCTCCAGCAGCAGTTGAGCAATGCCGGATTCAATCCTCTGCTTGCCTCAACGGTTAAAGAGGCGCTGGCGCTTATGGAGCGGCAGCCGGTGGATCTGGTGCTTTCCGATCTGGTCATGCCGGATGTCGACGGATTGGCCTTTCTGACCCGGATGCAGGAACGCTACAGCTCGATACCCTTTATCCTGCTGACCGCCCACGGCACGGTGGCGACCGCCGTCGAAGCGCTCAAGCTGGGCGCTTTCGATTACGTTGAAAAGCACTGCCCGCCGGAAGAACTCAAAATCACCCTCCAAAGGGCTCTGAACTATCGACTGCTTGCCGACGAGAACCGGCATTTCCGGCAGCACCAGCAGGAGCGGTTCAATTTTCAGGCGATCAATACGACCAGCCCGGCCATGAAGCAGGCACTCGAACTGGCTGCCAGTGTTGTCAAGTCTCCCCTGACGACTCTGGCACTTTTTGGCGCCAGCGGCTGTGGTAAAGAGGTGCTGGCCCGGAGCATTCATGTTGCGGGTGGTGGTCTGCCTAATACCTTTGTGGGTGTCAACTGCGCTGCCATTCCGGAAACACTCCTGGAAAGCGAGCTGTTCGGCCATGTACGGGGCGCATTTACCGGAGCAGACCGGGACCGGGAGGGCAAGTTCAGCATGGCTGAAGGGGGCACCCTGCTGCTGGATGAAATCGGCGATATGCCGCTGGCACTCCAGGCAAAGCTGCTGCGGGTCCTGGAAGAACGGCAGTTTGAAAAGATCGGCTCTGACCGTGCTTCGACGCTCAAATGCCGTGTCATTGTCGCCACACATCGTAACCTGGCGTTTCTTGTTGCAGAGGGTAAATTTCGCGAAGACCTCTATCACCGTATCAACATCTTCCCCATCGCCATCCCGCCGCTTTGTGAGCGCACGGAAGATATCCCCATTCTGGTTGATCACTTCATCTCACTGTTTCGCAAGCATCTGGGTAAGGCTCTGCCCGGCGTTTCCCAGCAAACCATGGAGGCGCTGCTGGCATACAGTTGGCCCGGCAATGTCCGCGAACTGCGCAACTGCCTTGAGCGGGCCGCCATTCTGATTCAGGATGGCGAGTTGATGCGGGTCGAGCATTTTGACCTTGGCCCTCCAAAGGCAACGCCCGGAGATGTCACTCCGGCCCACGAAATCGGCTACCGTCTCTCATTTCCCCCCGAAGAACTCTCCCTCGACGCGGCAACAAACCGTATCCTCGATATCACCCTCGAACGCTGCGACGGCAATAAAACCAAAGCAGCCGCTCTGCTGAAGGTCAACCGCAAGATGTTCTACCGGTAAAACTTTCTTCCTCGTCCTCTCTTACAACTCCTCATATATCCTTGTGTCCTTTAACCGGACGCTCCGTCCGTATTGCGGACGATTTTACGTTCCATTTCTGTCTGCCATCCCGTTAATCCCTTGAATTACAACAGTAAGCAATAGTTGGCCTCAATTTTGATACATACTGATTGAATACATCTAATACGTCCTGATTTCGGACGAATGAGAGAGATCACTATGTCACAGGACTTCGTAGAAAAAGTTATTGGCCGGATGCTGACGGATGACAACTTTCGCACACGGGCGTGCATCGACCTGCCGCTTGTCTGTCAGAAAGAGGGGTATGTTCTCAACCCCGATGAAATCCGTATGGTCCTTCAGACCGACTTCGGGCGTCTTTCGGCTGCGGCTGAGGCGCTTGATGGCGGTATTCGGCGCTTCGGGCTGAAGAACGGCACATAACATTTCACGTATCAGAACTTTATAAACAGCACATACCGCAGCTTACGAAAACAGACTCATAACCCAAAACAGAACACCCATCACAGGAGGGTACCACCATGGCGCAATCAATCGTATTTATCGACACCGGCATCACCGATTACCAGTCACTGCTTGCGGGCATTCCCGGCACGGACAATGAAATCGTCCTTATCGACAGCAGCAAAGACGGCATCGCCCAGATGCTGGATGCACTGGCCGGTCGCAGCGGGATTGATGCCATTCATATCATCGGTCATGGCTCGGCAGGGGCGTTAATTCTGGGCACGACAACCATCAATTCCGACACCATGTCACTGTATCAGGCGCAGCTTTCGGAACTGGGCAGCCACCTGACCGCATCCGGTGATCTGCTGCTGTACGGCTGCAACGTGGCGCAGGGCGTTGACGGGCAGGCTTTCATTGAGCAACTGGCTCAGATAACCCGGGCCGATGTGGCGGCTTCGACCGATTTAACCGGGTCGGCGGTGTTGGGCGGGGATTGGGTGCTGGAGGCGCAGACGGGAAATATCGCAACTCAGACGCTGGCTGTGATTGACTACCAAGCGTCACTGGCCGTGACCGATGTCTATGTCCAGCTCAGTACTGGACTACCAATCCATTTCGGGGAGACGTCGCCCGGGACGTGGTTAATGAACACAAATACTACCGCCGGCAGCAACACTGTTACCGTCAACGTTACTGGCCTGGCGGCCGATGAGCAATGGTCACTGTACGTTGATGTTTCAACCTCGGAGGTTAACGGTAGTACTGGAAATGCACGCACAGACACGTACAACACGACTCCAGTAACTGGCCTCGACAATTTTCCAGCTAACACGGGAAATTCAACGTTTACGGCTGACGGAACGAATACGTCTTTCAAAGTCGTTATAACAAAGAAGGCAGGGCCTCCGCCACCACCACCACCACCGGAAAACACAGCACCGACCGCTTCCAACGGAACGCTTACCGTTTCTGAAGGGCAGACAAACAGCATCAATCTTGCAACCCTGGCGAATGATGCAGAAACCGCCTCCGACTCCCTGACCTATAGCGGCACCGGCGTCTCCGGGACAAACATGTCCTATACTGCGGGCACTGCAGCGTCGCTCAAAGGAACACAATCCGTCGGCAACCAGAGTTACACCGTTACCGATCCGGGTGGCCTGAGTGCCAGCGCATCTGTAGGCATCAACGTGATTTATGCCGACGATCCAACCTCCTGGAATTCCGGCCCGACCAACCAGGTCTGGGCAACCCCCGGCACTAACAGCTACCAGCTGTCCGGCGCGTATGACCCGGATGACAACGTCTATTACAGCATTATCAGCGGTGCGCCCAGCTGGATGCATATCAGCAACGGCCAGATTTACGGCAATGTTGCCCCTGAATATGCCGGCCAGACGTACAACCTCACGGTGCGTGCCAGCGGCAGCACTGTGGTGGATAAAACGTTCACGATCACCACCGGCACGGCAGCCCAGTTAAACGACATCCCCACAACCACAGGTGGCACTCAAACGGTGGCCGAAGATGCAATGCTGACCTTTGCAGCAGGCAATTTCAATTTTGCTGACCTCGACAATTCGGTTGGCGGCTCCGCAGCGTCCGGTGCTGTGCTGACCAGCATACGCATAGACAACCTGCCGACAAATGGCACCCTCAAACTTTCCGGTACCGACGTCACTGCAATGCAAGTGATTCTCCGTGCCGATCTCGATTCGGGCAATCTGACCTTTACCCCGACCGCCAACTACAACGGCAGCGACAACTTCACCTACTCGGTCAATGACGGCGTTTCCTACTCGGCAGCCCCGGCAACCATGTCTCTGACAGCCACTTCAATCAACGATGCGCCGGTACTTTCCGGCATGGGCGTTGATATGGCCGGTATAACTGAAGATGCGACGAACGATGCCGGCCAGACGGTAGCCAGCATCCTGGCCACGGTGAATGACGTCGACACAACCATCGGCAGCGCCGTCCACGGTGCCACAAACGGCCTTTTACAGGGCATCGCCATTCACAGTGCAACCATCACCGGCCCATCCGCCGACGGCACTTGGCAGTATAAGGTGGGTGCAGGCTCCTGGACTGTCTTTGGCGCGGTCTCCGACACATCAGCCCTGCTGCTCAAGAGTGATGATATGGTGCGCTTTGTGCCGGACGCCAAGAACGGCCAGACCGCCAGCTTTGATTATTATGCATGGGATCAGGCCACTGGTTCAGCAGGTAGCAAGGTCAACGTGACTATCCGTGACGGCAGCACGGCATTTTCCCTCAATGGAGATACGGCATCAATTACGATCACACATATCAACGATGCGCCGCTGCTGGATCTGGACGCCAACAACTCCAGCACCGCTGCCGGTAATGATTTCATAACCACATTCCGTCCACGCGGCGCTGAAGTTGCCGTGGTTGATAGTGACATCACCATTACCGATGTTGACAAACTGCATTTGACCGATGTGACACAGCGCGATACCATCACCAAGGCTGTTGTGGAGATTACTGCCGGTGCACTGGACAACAGTTTTGGTCCCGTGCAGGAATCGCTGACCGCCCAAACCGGCGTCGGTGGTACTATAATCAGCACATATACGGGCACTCTGGGCGACCTCATCATCACCGGAAACGGCAGCGCACGGGTGGAGATATCCGGAGTGGGGACTTGGGCCGATTATCAGAACGCACTAAAAACCTTCTACTACTACAACAGCAATCCCAACGCCTTTGCGGGAAACCGTACGGTGACAATATCGGTTACCGATGGAGCAGTTACCGTAGGTGGCGGTGCCAGCGACCAGCTTACAACGACATCATCCACAACCGTGCTGGTACCGTGGACTCCGGTTGTCGATATGGACGGCAACAGAACTGCCGACTGGCATGATCGCAACTTCAATGCAACCTATACGGAGGACGCTCCTGCCATTGCCGTCGCCAGGGCTGATGCCAGCATCACCGCCCAGGGTGGCTTGATTCGCAGCATCACCGCAACGTTAACCAACCCGGTGGATGGAACAGACGAAGCTCTGTCCATCTCTGCTGCCTTAATTACCACGTTGACCGGCAAGGGCATTACTACAACCTACAGCAACAACAATCACACCGTTATCTTCACCGCCGGCGGTGCAGGTGCTGACGCTACCAATTTCCAGATAGCCCTGCGAGGCGTTAAATACTTGAATTCATCACAAGACCCAACCACTGACAATCGCATAGTGACCGTAAGTACACTGGGCGTAGACAATAACACCGGAGTAAGCGCCGATACGGTCATCACCATTGTAGCGGTTAACGATGCGCCAATTATTGCGGCCATCGCTACGACAAACCTGAACGAACAAACTACCTCCGCACTGCTGAGCAGCCCAATCACCGCCACCTTCGGCGACGTTGATTTTACCCAGACCGGACACAGTGCTGTTATAACCGGCGTGGCAGCAAGCGGCGTCACTGCCGGCCTTGCTCTGGGCGAAGCAGAGCTTAACGCTCTGGTCAGCATCGGCACCGTTACCAAGGCTTTTGGAGCAGTAACGGGCAGCATACCAATGACTTTTAACGCAGCGTCTACTACTTTTGATTATCTGGCGCTCGGTGAAGTTATCACCCTGACCTATACGCTTGAGGTAAACGACCACGCCGGTGCTACTCATAGCAAGACGTTTGTTGTCCAGATTGCCGGCACCAACGATGCACCGGTAATTGCCGCAATTACCCAGGCTGATCTGACGGAAAAAACCGGCACAGCACTCCTGACAACCAGCATCGCCGTGACCTTCAGCGACGCCGATCTGACCGACATCGGTCATGTAGCCACGATAACCGGAGTAGTAACCAGTGATGTCAACACCGGCCTGGCACTTGATGCTGCCGCCCTGAAAGCTCTGATCACCGTGGGTGCCGTCACCAAAGCCACCGGCACGACAGACGGCACTTTGGGGCTGGACTTCTCCGCCGCTTCAACAGCTTTTGACTACCTTGCTGCTGGTGAAAAACTGACTCTGACCTACACGTTGACCGTCAATGATGGCGATACCGGCATAACAACCAAAGATTTTGTCGTCACCGTAACCGGCACCAACGATGCACCGGTAATCGCTGCAATTACCCAGGCTGACCTGACGGAACAAACCGGCGCAGCCGCCTTGACCACTCACATAGGAGTAACCTTCAGCGACGTTGATCTGGGCGACATCGGTCACACAGCCAGCGTAACCGGAGTTGTCACCAGCGACGTAACAACCGGCCTGGCACTAGATACCACGGCCCTGAAAAATCTGATCACCGTGGGAGCAGTTACCAAAACCGCCGGTTCAAGCGCAGGCACTTTGACACTGGACTTCTCCGCTGCTTCAACCGTTTTTGACTACCTTGCCGCTGGTGAGAAACTGACCCTGACCTACACGTTGACCGTCAATGATGGCGATACCGGCGTAACAACGAAAGATTTTGTGGTCACCGTTACCGGCACCAACGATGCTCCGGTAATTGCGGCAACTACCCAGGCTGATTTGACGGAAAAAACCGACACAGCACTCCTGACAACCAGCATCGCCGTGACCTTCAGCGACGCCGATCTGACC
>JBMOEI010000107.1:0-11391 GCA_049318985.1 Desulfuromonadaceae bacterium | reverse complement strand
TATTTATTTCAAAGAGGTGCCATTAACATAGTTATAAATTTTAGGGAATTTAGGTTCTTATCGCTCCCATGCTCCAGCGTGGGAATGCCGCCGGTGACGCTCCAGCGTCACGTCGAGCGGGTATTGGAAATGAACATAAATGAACAGTAAACCAGCTTTTATAGCCCTTTTCTGCGGGTGCGGCGGTTTTACGCTTGGGATGGAGCGGGCGGCGGTGAGGCAATTTTGAATTTTGAATTATGAATTGTGAATGTTGAATGTTGAATTGAAACCGTAGGGGCGCATTCTTGTGATCGCCCGCTTTGCCTGGATTATCGTTCGCAAGCTCCATCGTCACGTCAAGCCTGTTTTAGGGCGATTTATAGAGATTGAAAGCGTGTTTTGTGGTAGGGATGTCGTGGGTGATTTTTAGTGAACTTGCGATCTTTATTATTACCTATGTTGTTTCACTCAGTGACAACTGAAAAATAGTTCGAGAATGATGACCTCTATGAGAAAAACGAAGAAACACGACATATCGCATTACCGTGATGAACTTTTAAAATGGATTCGGTGTGCTCTGATAGGCCCCGGAGAAATGTTAGCTCATGAATCTGAGGAGTTTTCCTTGGTAGGTATTCAGCCTATTGATCGATTTCATTCGGCAATTCTATTCCCGATTGTCCCTGGAGGGTCGGGCATTGACCCAGCTTCAGAGGAATCAGATGATGAGAATGATGAGTTCGGGTCTGATGAAAACGCCATGCCTGCCTCTCAGGCTGAACCCGCCATTAAGCACCGCCGTTATATACCGCCTTCTTCAGTAGGTTTTTCGTTTTTTATCACAGGCAATGATATTCGTCTCCAGATTTGGCCATGGGGTGTGCGTTATGATGAGCCCAAGAAAAAAGATGATGATAATCGTCTATTTGTTCGTCGAGAATGGGTAAGAGTTCCATTGAGCGTCCAGGATGCAGAAACATTAATGTTTAATTCCCCGGTAATCCGGCACGCGGCGGAAGAGCGGAGGCCTGTATTCAGCGATAGAGCTGAAATTCATGTTTTGTGGCGACCTCATGCCGATGGCTGGATCACCACCGTCTCGTTTTGCAACAAGCTAGTGCTGGAAGAAAGCTCTATTCAAGAATTTTCTTACGTACAAAATATTAGTTCAATTTTTGAGACAGAGTTAAGTTGCTTTATTTACTCAGGTCAGATTGGAACCTATCCAAGAGTTGACCGAAATTTGCTCACTGAAGAGGAGCAGGAACTGGAGCTTCAGTATTGTAACAAACGGATCTATGCTATCGGCCATGGAGCAGCAGTTGACTGGATTTCAAAAAATGGCCATATAACAGAAATCAAATCAAACTTCTTTCCAGCAGTAGAAGTCCCCCAAGTAACTGCGGATGTGGTCAAAAAGGGCACCAAAATTTTGGAGATAGGCTTGCTTGCAGAGTACCAGGAATCGAACACCAAAATCACCAAAATGCTGGAGGAGTTTGTAACTGAATATGCTACCTGGGTTACTGAACAAAAAGACACTGCTGGAAAAGTTGATGTGGATGAAAGAAAAGCAGCGCAACGCATAACGTCGCGTATGGCAACTGCTGTTACTCGTATGATGAACGGCATCGAGGTGCTGAAAAGCGATTCATTAGCTGCCCAGGCTTTTGGCTTGGCAAACCTTGCAATGCTGAATCAGATGGAACAATACGACAAATGTCTGGGAAAAGGTACGCGCACATACCGCTGGAGGCCTTTTCAATTAGCCTTTCTGCTGTTGGCAGTAGAATCCGTCGTTAATGAAGACAGTGACCACCGTGATCTGGTTGACTTGATATGGTTCCCTACTGGCGGCGGAAAAACAGAAGCATACCTGGGACTGATTGCTTTTCTTGTGATATGGAGGAGGTTGAAATTCCCCTCCTCTAGTGGCGGAACTTCAGTCCTGATGCGTTACACACTGCGACTACTAACAGCGCAACAATTTGAACGAGCAACACGCCTAATCTGCGCATTGGAACTTATCAGGCAAAAATCAACAACTCAACTTGGGCAAGAACCGATATCGGTCGGCATGTGGGTTGGAGAAGCCAGTAGTCCTAATACTTTTTACAAAGCCGCTGAAATTATAAAAAAAGCGGCAAATGGGACTGACGAACCGCCACGATCTTTAATTCTAGGCTTTTGCCCCTGGTGTCACATTCCATTTAAAGCCTCCGTTAATTTAATTGCGACAGAACACTCTTTTCATTTCCGTTGCGTTAACCCACTCTGCGAATTTGGGGCACATGGGAAAGGATACATTCCCTGTAATGTCGTTGATGAGGCTTTATTTGATCACCCACCCACGTTACTGATTGCTACTGTTGACAAGTTTGCCCGCCTTGCCTGGGACGAACGCACAGCGGCGTTTTTTGGATTGCAAGAAAACCGTCCGCCGGAACTTATCATTCAGGATGAACTTCATTTGATAGCTGGGGCATTAGGGTCAATTGCTGGCTTGTATGAAGCTGCTCTCGATACGGTATTGATTCAAAAGGGTGTTCGCCCCAAATATATCGCATCCACTGCGACCATCAAAATGGCAGATCAGCAGGTGAAACGTCTGTATGGCAGGGATGTCGCAATTTTCCCGCCACCGGGTATTTCCTGCGATGATTCGTATTTTGCACGTACTGTACCTTTAAGCGAAAGACCTGGGCGGCTCTATGTGGGATATCTGGCCCCCATGAAAAATAAGCAAGCGTGTCTGGCACCCTTGGCCGCTGCGATATTAGCCGTACCTGAAGTCGTTTTTCCGGTAGGGCATGTGGAGCGAGAGACGCTTCTTGAAGCCTGGTGGACACAGGTTGTGTATCACGGCAGCCTCAAGGGTGTTGGTAATAGCCACAATTCATTCATTATTGATGTGCCACGATACTATAGGCGCCTCAAGCCAGAGTTTTATAAGGAAAGTGACGAAGGCGATAATAATATCCAAAGTCTCTCTCGACTTCGGCCAGTTCTTGCACAACTGACCAGTATTGCAAGCCCGGAAGAAAACAAGCGGACGTTTGAACGCCTGGAAAAAAGACGCGATGAACCTGAATGCCTTGATGCGGTTCTCGCAACCAATATGGTTTCGGTTGGCTTGGACGTGTCGAGACTTGCTCTTATGATTATAAATGGACAGCCGTTAACTACCGCTGAATATATTCAAGCCAGTAGCCGGGTTGGCAGGGCTGAAATTCCTGGACTGGTGTTTATAAACTATTATCGAGATCAAGCCAGGAGCCTTTCTCACTATGAAGACTTTCGGCCCTATCACGAATCCTTCTACCGTTTTGTTGAACCGACAAGTATCACACCATATACCTATCAAGCACGCTTAAGGGCACTTCATGCAGCACTTACAATAGTTGTCAGACATACGTGTGATCATTTATTGCGCAACGTCACGGCAGGTGATTTTGATCCAACTTATTCTGCTGTTGCAGAAGCAATCAGGAAGCTAACACATCGGTGCTCATTAGCTGCACCTGACCCTGAACGTGCTGCGGATACAAAAGAACACATTGATCAGTTAGTAGCAGAATGGAAAAACGTTGCTGATAGATGTAGAACCGATAAAAGGCAATTGTGTTACGCTGTTAAAGATAATGATAAGGTATCGGATCGCCTGCTTTATAACTATGATGATAGCATTAAGGGGGTGTGGCCGACATTACAATCCATGAGAAATGTGGAAAATACGGCCCTGATGAAACTATTATGAAAGAGCTAATTCCTGTACGTCTCTCTCATCTCTTGCGGCACTGTTCTGTTGGTGCCGTGGTTCGCGGCTCTGAATATCTTATGACTGTCAAGGATATCAGGGAATGGACTGATAAACATGGTGTTAATGCCTCCCGACCGATTCCTTACGTTGAAAGAGTCCGTAGTGCTCTCGGTATCGATCAGGAACTGCGTGAGCCGCCGTTGGCTCGTGAACGTGAAAAAGGAAAAGGTATTGTAGATGGCGTATGCATACCAGCAATACGGTTCCCCTTCTGGATGAAATGCCCAACTTGTGGCCTGCTGCACTATAAACCCTGGAAGCGGCTTGAAGATAACGAAAAACCACGTTGTTGTGAAACTGATTTAATAAAGTGTCCAAAATCTCCTCTTTTGGAACAAGTCCCCTGGATCATGGTGCATGTAAATGGCTATATGGCCGATCTCCCATGGCATTATCTTGCACATTATGAGGCGACATCCCCCAATCAAAAACAGTGTAAAGCTGACTTGCGCGAACTTTACCTACGCCTGAAAGAATACCCTAATTCTTCAAGCAAGCGAGAACTACGATGTGAACGCTGTAATGCACAAGCCTATTTTAATGATCGAGCGGATCTCCCATTTGGCAGAACTTCGCAGCAACCCTGGTTGAAGTCAGATCCAGATGAGTCAGTAGAAGAATTAGCCGAAATAATGGAGATCAATGATACTCGTGTACATTTTCCAATAACTGATAACGCACTGGTCATTCCGCCTGAATCACGTATTCGTAAAGGAACTATAGTTGACCGACTTTATTGCAGTTCGGAAAATAGACGACAGATTGAACAGGCCCGAAACGATCTCGCTAGAAAAAGTGCATTTAAAACACTGGCGACACATTTTCGTTGTACACCTACTGAAGTAGAATCTGCGTGGGCTGAAATATTTAACGGAAGGTATCCACTTCAAAATGTCTCAATTACGAGTGGTCAACTGATGGAGGATGAATACCGTGCTTTGGTAGATGAAATTTCTGATCTCTATGATGATGAGGACTTTGTCGCTCGGCACAAGACCGTCTCATGGAAAAAACTGGGTGATCAGTTTACTCCAGATACCAGATCACATCTCATAGTAAGGTCCGTAAGTCGCTTGATTGCGGTCACTCGCTTGAAAGAAATTCAGGTTCTAAAAGGCTTTTGTCGAGTCGATGACAACTCCAAAAATCTAGTCCCTCCCGATATTGACGGAAGCAGTGGATGGTTGCCTGCCATCGAATTATACGGTGAGGGAATTTTCATTACCTTAGACGAGGCGGCACTTGCAAAATGGGAGTCGTTACCGAGCATTAAAAATCGCGCCGGTGTATTCAGTGCCCGGTTTGAACATACCGGGATGAAATTTGAAAACGAATTCATCGTTACTCCACGCTTTCTGCTGCTACATACAATTTCGCACATACTTATTCGCCAATTTGAGACACAGGCCGGATATCCTGCAGCCTCACTAACGGAGCGGATTTACTGCAAATCAGGGAAAAATGCCATGTCTGGCATTCTGATTTATGTTGCAGTCCCAGACATTGTTGGTTCACTGGGAGGTCTTGCAGAGTTGGCAGATCCAGTACGAATGCTAACCCTTTTGAACAGTCTGTTTGAGCATGCAGAATGGTGTTCATTCGATCCTGTCTGTTCGGAACATGATGGCCAGGGGCTGAAATTGCTCAACCGAGCGGCATGTCATGCTTGCGCTTTGGTGCCTGAACCGAGCTGCGCCTACGGTAACGTTCTGCTGGATAGAACATTTATTAAAGGTAATATTCGTGAGAATATCCCTGGTTTTCTGCAACAAATCGAATTGGTAGGTAAAGGATATGAGTAGAAAAAGGAGTTTTAAACTCCCCCTATTCAATAATCTGAATAAGGAGCAACTGCAGGCGATTCATTTGCCTGATGGGGGGACCCATCTTATCATTGGTGGGCCTGGTACGGGTAAATCCGTGGTTGCACTGTGGCGAGTTCAAGAGCATCACCGTAAAGCGACAAAATGCGAGTACTGTTTTCTCGTCTATAACCGGCTCCTCTACACTGCTGGCAACCAGTTAATGGAAAATATGATCAATAGTTCGACCTGGATTTCATGGTTTAAGAAATTTTTTGAGTCTATTGCGAATCGGCCTGTGAATATGAATCAAGCGACTATTGACTGGAATGATGTAAAGAGTTGGCTGGACAGCCAGGTTACTCTACCCAAACCAAATATCAGTTATCTGATTATTGATGAAGGCCAAGACATGCCCCCTGTCTTTTACTCTACGTTAGTAAATATGGGGATAGAGAACTTTTATGTGGTCGCAGATCAAAATCAGCAAATTACTGCGGAGAAAAGTTCACGAAGAGAACTGGAAGACCTGCTCGCAATTGAACCTGACAGGGTCATTGAACTGAAGCAAAATTATCGTAATACATACCCAATAGCGCGACTTGCCCGCTATTTCTTTACGGGTGACCCTGCAAGCCCAGCCCCAGAGTTGCCTCCACAAAGCGTATCGGTGAGTACTCCACAACTCATTGAATACAGTGATACCGGTAAAATTAGTATTTGCAATATTGTAGATAGTATCCTCAAACGGTCAGATAACAACCCTGCCAAGTTGATAGGAATAATTACACCGTCAAACACTATACGAGAAAAGTATTTCAATCTTATAACTGACCGCAGTAAAAGCATTAGTCTTGATCACACCCCCAGAATCATAACATATAATCGGGTCAATAGTGATGAGTGCCTATTTACTGAAGGCGGTATTTTTGTTTTAAACGCTCATGCGTGCAAAGGGCTTGAGTTTGATGCCGTATTTATTGCCGACATACATGAATACAAATGTTATCCAGGTATCGAAGACAGTCTAAAACGACTTTTTTACGTAATGGTTGCTCGTGCAAGAGACAGCGTATTTATGTTGAAAAAAGAAGGCAGTTGCCGAGTTGACCCGATATTGCCCAAAGATCAATCTATTCTTAAACGATTGAATAAGGAAAATCCATGAAGAATAATGACCCCGGATTATTCGAAAGTTCAGAGATAAGCAAACCGCCTCGTACTTCTGAAACTGCATGGTATTTCGCTACGAACCATATGAACTTTTTGCGTATACTTGCCACAGGATTGTTTGTTTCACCCAAGGGGCTCGGAGACAAATATTTTGAGGATTCTCTCAATTCCTTTCCTGGTTGGATTCCAATATTCCCTGGATATGTCCCAAAAAAAATAGTCGAAGTTTCAGTTAGTGAGAAAAATTACCTATTCCCGTGCCTTGCTGAGATAAAGCTGACTACTTTGCGCGGGCAAATTGTTGCAATATACGGTGATGGCTCAAGTCATGCCATCAGTTTCCCTGAAGAGCTTAGCGGTACAGAGGCTGCAATCCTTGTTCCCGCACCATTGCCAACTTCATGGATCGAGCGGATTATTTTTCGGTCAAAGGATGAAAAAAATAAGTGCGATAGTTTTGCTAAAAATTGCTTGAACGTACCGTTGGATAGATTCAAGAGAGATATAGACGCGAAGATGTTTTTAAAAGATACAACACTTGATTGGCCTTCCCAACTCACGCTTGATAACCGAGACACATCTCCCGATATGGCTCTTGCTGCCGGCGGCATGATGGCTCTGCTTTATCAGTTTGCGAATATGGGTGATTCTGCTACCGCTGCGTGTCGATTGGCCTTTGAGTGTGGGAATGTTGAACCCCTTTTGCCTGTATCTGATAATTTTGAACAAACATTCGGCGATTGGCTCAAAACTGCCGAACCCCCGAAAGACGGTGAAATTGCCCAGAGACTCTTCTGGAAAATTGTTAGCCGGGTTGTCTCCTGCAGATCTATTCCGGGGATAGAGCGCAATGTTAAGGATAGAGTGCTTGAGCTTCTTGACCGTGAAAAAGATTCAATGGAAAAGGCCATGCAGGACCACTTGGTCAAGCTGATTGCTGACTTACGTTCACTGTCCGGCTTGGCAGATAGTACGATGTCGGAACTATTCAAGCGTCATCCAAAATATTTCTCCAGAGCATTGCTCCTCTTTTTTCTTAGAGAAAATAGCACCGAGTTAATTGAACTTACTCATGCAGACCTTAAAGAAGCTGATTATATTGCAGCAGCTATTATTTTTGCGGCTCGCGACGGATGGATTGATTTACCATTATCACTTCGCAGTTATTCGGATATGGAATCGGCCATTTCTCACCGTATGGCGGCAATGGCTCATCGACTTTCGAAATCTGGATTAGAGCTTGGTTCTGCGCCACCTTCATGTGTGCCGCTACGGGAGTTTTTTGCATCTGGGGTAAAGAATTGGAATCCACTACAGAAGGATGCCGCTCTCCAACTAGCACGAGAATACAAGTGGGACTGTATCCATACAAAAATCAGCCTTGGCAAAGGGGACTATCGTCTGATTGTTGATAGTGGAACGGCACATATTCTCATCCCTGGAGACGTGAAAGCCGTCATCACAGAAGTTGATGCACTACAATTTATGATCAATCTGGCCGAAACGAAAGTTTCATACGATGTTGATAATAAAATCAGGCTCAAAGCAACTAAAAATGTGCACTCATGAATATGATTCCGGCGGTACCTCATGGAACACACAGCCGTGCGGAAAAACGTGTATTTGACCAGTTAAGACTTGTCTTTGACGACTACTCATTTACCGCATTTCATTCTTTGAATCTTACCCGGCATGCATATAAGCGTTTCGGAGAAATAGATTTTCTTATTATGAGCCCTTATGGCCTTATTGTTCTTGAGGTAAAGGGTGGTGGCATTAGATGCCAAAACGGTCTTTGGTACTATTCAAACCGTTATGGAGAAGAGAACACCTCCCCGGAGGGCCCATTCAAGCAGGCAGAATCAGCACTACACGCGCTTGTTGAAAACCTTAAATCCAATTTGCCAGAAAAAATCACCTCCCAGATAGCAATTGGCTACGGTGTGGTCTTCCCTGATTGCGAATGGTCAGCACGAGGCGCGGAATGGGATCACCATGTCCTGTTAGATGCAAAACACTTCAACGGTTTTGCACGTTGGTTGAAAAAACTCATCGATTATTGGAGAGCCAAAGACAGCAGATCCAGAGAGATGGACCACGCGGCACTGAAGGCTTTGAAGCACTATCTACGACCGGAATTTGAGGCTGTTGTCCCTTTGCACGTTTCTGTCAGCAATACCGAAGAGCAGATTGCAAGGCTTACGGAAGATCAGATGGCAGCAGTTGACATTATTGCAGCAAATTCTCGTGTGTTATGCAGTGGCGGAGCTGGCACAGGCAAAACATTCCTTGCACTCGAAATTGCGCGGCGCTGGTCGGCAGATGGTCACAGAGTATTACTCGCATGTCGATCTCCATGGCTTAAACGCTATTTAGAGTCGCGTTTTGTCATCCCCGGCCTGGTAGTATCGCTTGCTGCCTCATCGGAATCTGCAGTCCGCAGAGCAGGGTTGAGTTATTTTGATGCACTGATCGTTGATGAAGGCCAAGATTTAATGGATATGGAAAGCCTTGACCGATTGGACAATGTGTTGAAAGGCGGGTTGGCGTGCGGACGGTGGTGCTATTTTTATGACATTAATAATCAGGCAGGACTTTTGGGCGAGCCAGAACCGGATGCTTTACAATTTCTTGAAAGCTGCAATCCGACAAAGATTCCACTGCGGACTAATTGTAGAAATACGCGAATCATTTTAGAAAAAGTTCAAACCAGTCTGGGTGCAGACATGGGGATTCGTGGGGCCGGAGATGGCCCTTCTGTCCGTGAACATACGGCAATATCAAGAGAAGATGCTGCGCTTATATTGGCTTGTGAGCTGGATGAAATTACAGATAAAGGAGGATTGGCACATAGTTGCATCACGATTCTCTCTCATTTGCCGTTTGAAAGCTCATTCGCATCATTGCTCCCAGAAATAACACGGACTGGTATTCAGGTACTTGATGAGTTTTCGATGAGATCATTCCCGCCCAATAAGATTAGTTTTACTCAAATTGCCAATTTCAAAGGGTTGGAGAATGAAGCCATCATAGTTCTGGATCTGCCTCGTCCAAGTAGTGGCAATCAATTCAGCTCCTTGCATTACGTGGCAATGAGCCGAGCCCGGGCTTTATTGTCAATGATTATAACTCAGTAGGAGATAGTGAGGTTTATATGAATAAACTCGTAATAAGCCTGACTGGTAAAGTACAGGCATCGAACTTTGATGTATGGAAAAAAGAGCTCATTTCGCTGATCAAAGCAACTCATATCACGCTGATCACAGATGATGATTTCTACAGAGCAACAAAGAATGTTGACTCATTCAAGCTTGCCGAAAAAAACTTAAAAGAGGCAAAACAAACCGCAATCAGTCAGGTTGAAGAGATTCAGAAACTATTTGCAGCGATTGACGAAATTTCTGCGGAGGCACGGCAAACACGTTTATTGCTTGAACGCCAAATAAAGACACGGAAACTGGAAATAAAAGCCGACTATATCCAGTATGGCATAGATAGCGTTCAGTCTTTTATCGAAAACCAGTATGAAGAATTCAGATATGCTGACATATCGCGGTTTGTGGACCGAACTCGTTTCGAGAAGGCTGTGTACGGTAAAGCAAGTACCTCGGGTGTTCAGACTGCTATTGATACCCTGATGAAACAGATTAAGTCCGAAGTGTCAGTGAAAGCCATAGAACGTGCTCATAATAAAGCACGAATTGATTCTTTAAGTGATGAGTATAAATTGCTTTTTCAAGATTGGAAAACACTTATTGATGTCTCTGGTAAGCAACTTGAGTCTGAAATTCAGGAAAGAATTTCAAAATTCAATACACTGCTGGAAAGAAAAGAAGGGGAGCAGGCCGAGAGTGATTTGATAAGCGCCATAATTAACGATGATGTTGCGGAGAAAAAGGAAAAGTTTCACATAATCATTGAAATTGCTTCATCATTGCATAAAGCAAAGGAGTTAGCCCGTACAATACGAGATAGCTATGGAAACAATCCATCTATTTGCATGATAAAACTTGTTCCTTGTCTATATATATGAGTAATCATAATCCCTGAATAACTCAGTGTTAAACAGCAGTGCCCAATGATAAACAGGCCAGAGATTGGGGGCAAGTGATGGTGCAAACCATTAACCAAACCTAAAACTTTAAATGAACAAAAGCCCTAGACATGAGACAATATCCAATGGAGATTACTGAAAGAATAACCTGCCCCTTCTGCACCCTCGACCCCACTCGCATCCTCGCGTCCAACACTTCCGCGCTTGCAATCATGGATGGTTTCCCAATCTCCTCCGGCCACGCACTAATCATCCCCAAACTCCACATTGCATCGATATTTGAGACAACAGGGGAAGAGCGTGAAGCGTTGTTTGATCTGTTGGAACATGTGAAAACTGAGTTGCAGAAAAAGTACAACCCTGACGGTTTCAACATCGGTATAAACGACGGTATTGCCGCCGGTCAAACCGTCATGCACCTGCACATCCACCTGATCCCGCGCCATTCAGGCGACCAGACTGATCCCCGTGGCGGTGTGCGTTGGATATTTCCTGACAAGGCGGCATACTGGAACAATGGCTGAGCTGAAAACCTACATACACCAGTTTGCTCATCTACG
>JBMOEI010000106.1:0-11465 GCA_049318985.1 Desulfuromonadaceae bacterium | reverse complement strand
ACTGTTGCCGATGTTCCGGCTGTATGGCAGGAGGTACAAGCAGCAGCGTGACCGGGGAGTGCATGACTGCCGGTTGCAGGACCGGTTGCGGTTATCGCGTTAGCGCCTGTATGACAGGCAACGCAGCCGTTGCCGGTTGATCCCCAGTTCGGTGTTGCTATTAATGCGGCTGATACCGGGCTTACGTGGCAGGATGCTGCTGAACAGGTAGTTCCGGTAGTCCCTTTGGCTTTGTTAAGTGTTGCATAGCCTACGTTTGCAACGTCGATATCGCCATCTGCGTGGCCGACGCCTGGTGCGACTGTTGCTGATGTTCCGGCTGTATGGCAGGAGGTACAAGCAGCAGCGTGACCGGGGAGTGCATGGCTGCCGGTGGCAGGACCGGTTGCGGTAATGGCGTTAACACCGGAGTGACAGGCGGCGCAGCCGTTGGCGGTTGTTCCCCAGGCTGGAGTTACAATTGTTGAGGCAGCAACGGGGCTGGCATGGCAGGAAGCGGTCGAACAGGTAGCACCGGCAGAGCCCTTGGTTTTGTTAAGTGTTGCGTAGCCTACGTTTGCAACGTCGATATCGCCATCTGCGTGGCCGACGCCTGGTGCGACTGTTGCTGATGTTCCGGCTGTATGGCAGGAGGTACAAGCAGCAGCGTGACCGGGGAGTGCATGGCTGCCGGTGGCAGGACCGGTTGCGGTAATGGCGTTAACACCGGAGTGACAGGCGGCGCAGCCGTTGGCGGTTGTTCCCCAGGCTGGAGTTACAATTGTTGAGGCAGCAACGGGGCTGGCATGGCAGGAAGCGGTCGAACAGGTAGCACCGGCAGAGCCCTTGGTTTTGTTAAGTGTTGCGTAGCCTACGTTTGCAACGTCGATATCGCCATCTGCGTGGCCGACGCCTGGTGCGACTGTTGCTGATGTTCCGGCTGTATGGCAGGAGGTACAAGCAGCAGCGTGACCGGGGAGTGCATGGCTGCCGGTGGCAGGACCGGTTGCGGTTATCGCGTTAGCGCCCGAATGGCAGGCGGCGCAGCCGTTGTTGGTTGTTCCCCAGTTAGGTGTTGCTACTAAACCAGCTGAAACCGGGTTTGCATGGCAGGAAGCGGTGGAACATGATGCCCCTGCAGAACCCTTGGTTTTGTCGGCAGGGTAGCCAACATTAGCTGTGTCGATGTTACCATCGGCGTGACCGACCGCCGGAGCCACTGTCTGTGCTGTGCCGGCAGTGTGGCAGGTAATACAGGCAACATTGTGACCACCGGAGGCGATACCGTGGCTGCCGGTAGCAGGACCGTTAACTCCTAACGTAACTGTGTGGCAGGCTGCACAACCGGTAGCTGAAGTACCCCATACAGGTGAAGTACCACCACTAGTGCCATATACGTTGGCATGGCAGCTTGTGGAGTTACAAGATCCCGGCGAGAAAACATTGGAGACCGTAATCGGAGAAGCAACAGAATAGGTACCACCGCTGATTGAAGTAGCCATCTGAATCCTGTGATCACTGTGGCTGTTATCAGCGGTTGTCTCAGTTGCAGGAGCGATATGGCAACTGGCGCAATCCATAACCTGTCCGGTTACGTGAGTATTATGGCTCCCTTGAAACAGGCCGGGAGGTGTGTTCTTGGCAGTTCCATCAGTGAATGTGTACGGTGCTTTATACCCGTGACAGCCGTTACAGTTTGAAATTGTTGTTACCGGACCTGTTTTCGGTGTTGCTGTTTTGGTCACTCCACCGGTTGTGTTACCCAGATTGTCTGTTGCACAGAGGCGGTAAGAATACTGTGTGCCGTTAACAAGGCCGGTATGGGTTGTGGAGAGGGTTGCTGCAGAGAAAGGACTGCCGGGAACTGCAGTGCCGACCGAACAGCTTGCAGGAGCCGTTGCACCTGTCGCAAATTGAAGGACGTAGGAAGCGATGCCACTGCCGCCCGTATCAGTTGCTGCGGTCCAGGAGATTGCGTTTATGGCATTGCCTGCAGTTACTGTCAGAGTGCCATCAGTCGGCACAGAGGTATCAACGGTGCGCTGAATCTGTGTTGCGGTTGTTGTCCCGCCGGTAGAGGTGGCACGCATGTTGATGCTCAGGAATCCGCTAAGCGCAGTCGGCTTGGCGGTACAGGTGTAGGTGGGACCAGTACCGGTAGCGCCACCAGCGACCGTAACCCAGGTTGTTCCGTTGGTAGTATATTCACATGACGTCACAGCAGATTGAGCATCGGTAAAAACAGCAGTAATTGTCGGAGCAGCGGAGGTGAAGGTGGAACTGATATCAGGAGTAATTGTTACGTTGCCGACTGTCGGAGGTGTTGAATCAGCACTCGTTTCTGATAGAATTATCCAAGAACCTGTAGTTGCTGCTCCGGCGTTATAAGCGATACGACTTGTAGCTCCGGCTGTCCCAGAAACTCTGACAATTTCGCACATAAGTCTATGGCCTGCAGCAATGGTACCCGATCCTGAAATAGTATATGTGGGAGTATAAGCGGTTGTCGTCACACCGCCAGTTGTTGTAACGGTACTAGAAGTTGCAACCAAAGTCTTGTTTTGAGCAGCACCAGCCGGGTCGTAGTCATACAGATGAAATGTATAAGTACTCGCATTTGTAACACCGCGCAGTGCAAAACTTGCCGTTATGCCGCTAATATTAGTAGCATTAGCATATACAGGCCCGTAAACTTTCAAATAGGACATAGGAGCAGCTGCTAATGCTGAAGGTGTCCAGGTTGCTGCAGTAGTTAAAGCCGTCGAAAATACGCCTCTCATAACAGGTGTTGTAGATGTAGCTGTTGCAGCCGACGTTGTACTTGTTGCAGTCGGTAAGTTTGAAGTACCATCAGCACCAAGTGCAGTCGTAGTATTGCCAGTCACGTAATACGTTACAGCTGATGCCTCTGTTGGGTTATACAGCCCGATTGCAGGAAGCAACAGGAGTAAAACCAGACCGGTCTTCATCCACCAGTTCATTCCATCCATTTTCTTCTTGATAACTTTAGCCATTTTTCGTTCCTCCTACGCTTAGTATGAAGCTCCGACTTGTGTAGTGCAAATAGTGACAGCTTATAGATTTTCGATTCAAAATGTTGCCAAATCATTACAATGGATTTTATCATGCAGCATTATATGTGCCATATCTACAAAATATTACCAAATCGTTACTATCGGCAGATTTAACATCTTTTCACGTTTGTCTATTATATCGCTCAGCAACCGTTATATAACGTGATTTGTTCCCGGTCAGAGGATGAATAATCGCAAAATATACGCATTTTAAGGTACTTATGTTATTCGGTTGTTTCGCTGTGTTTTAGCCGTTAATTAGCGTGATTGACTTCGCCTGAAGTGAGGGGCCGTTCAAGAGTGAGAGCGGTTCAGTGGACATGCAGGTAATGCGGCACATTAAAAATGTTGTGGCAATAATCTGCCGACTTCAAGTTTTCATTTCAGTCGACAGTTTTTACAGGGTGTAAAATTTTCCTATTTTACCCCTTCCCACACCCCAAAAAACTGTCGGAATTTTTTACATAATTACATTTACCCTGTTGCTCTGTGAAAAAAACAAATGATATCAGTAATATACAAATTGGCACACACATTGCTTCAATCGAATCATACAAACCTGATTCTAATTTGCGGCAGTTACGCAAAAACCCAAAAAACGGAGGATACAGAGATGAGAAAAACATTGGTAGCATTACTGGCAGGGGCGATGTTGATGATGGCAACGAGTGCGATGGCACTCGTGTATACGCCGAGTGTTAACGACTTAGCGAGTTGGACAAATCTTGGTGGCTCGAGTACAAGTAACACTTTTGCAAACGAGGATCTTCGTCCTTTCTATGAAGGCGTGAAATTTACGGGAAATCTTTATAGCCAAAGTACTCCCCCGATTAATGCAACGGGTCAGGGACTTATTTGGATTGGCAAAGATTATTCAGCGGCACCTTTGGACTTGAGCGCTTACTCTTCTTTTGAACTTCAAATTTTCAATACTAACGAAAGCCCTTGGAATTACGGTATTTATCTTGTCGATGCTAATTGGTCTATGCCAGTAAGCACTCCTTGGTTTACTACAGTGGTGAATGGATCTGATACAGTTCTGTCAATTGACTTAATTGCTGCTGCTGCGGCAGGTACGGACTTGACTCAAATCGTTCAAATGGGATTGGTCATTGAAGCTACGGTACCTATGATAATGGCTAATGGACAACCAGACCGTACTTATGAGACGATTGTTGCCCCAGTCCCAGAGCCCGGCACAATGATGCTCCTCGGACTTGGCATGCTCGGTATGGCTGTATACGGCAAGCGCCGCATGAACAGAGAAGCATAATCAGAAATTGCCATAGGTTAACACAAAAAGGCGTTGCGTTTGCAGCGCCTTTTTGCGTCTGTCGGAATTCTTTACAGTGTTAAAATGAGCGAGGAAACACTTTGTCACATTCAGACTCCCCTCCCCCTCCCTAACCCTCCCCCGCTGGGTGAGGGGACATCAAGCTCCCCCCCTTTAGGCCCCAGAGGCACCAGCGGGGGGAGCTTGGGAGGAGGGAGAAAGTGGCGAGAAGTTGAAGCCGCAGCTGTCGCATGAACAAAGAAGCATAATATTTCTGCATACGCTGCCAATTGTACGCTGACAGTTGTTGTAATTGTTAAAATATATCTATACAATTCCCCAACTTATTTTCCTATATGTGCTGTTCTTCGGCCAGGGGATGCCACCGTGACATTTATTGAATCGCTCAAACAGTATCGACTGCAGCTTGTTCTGGTACTCCCGCTCCTTGTCGGAATGTATTACAGGATAGTGCCAGACATGGTTCGTGATTGGTACCATGATGAAAACTACTCCCATGGTTTTCTTGTGCCGATCATCAGCGGATACTTTCTCTGGCAGCGCTGGCCTGACCTGAAGGATCGGCCGGTCAAGCCGGACTGGCTTGGGCTGATGGTGATTATCTGGGGAGTGTTCCAGCTTCTGGCGGCCTGGCTGAGTATGGAATACTTCACCATGCGTTCGTCTCTCATCATACTGCTGGCAGGGATGGCACTGTTCTGGTTTGGCAGAGAGGTGATGAAGGGGCTGGCACTGCCGATCGGCTATCTGATCTTCATGGTGCCGATCCCCTATATCATTTACGATATGGCCGCTTTTCCGCTGAAGCTGTTTGTTACCAGGGTGTCGGTCGCATTTATGAAAATGGTCGGCGTAGTGGTGATGCGCGAGGGAAATATCATCATGTTCCCTGCAACGACGCTTGAAGTTGCCGATGCCTGCAGCGGTATCCGTTCTCTCATCTCTCTTCTCGCCATTGCTGTGGCATATTCTTTCCTGATGAAGATGTCCAATATCCGGCGCTGGATCGTTATTTTCTCTGCCATACCGATTGCTGTGGCAACCAACTCCTTGCGGGTGATTGTCACCGGAATTCTGGCGCAGTGGTGGGGGGCCAGGGCGGCTGAAGGGTTCTTTCATGAATTTGCCGGGATGGCGGTGTTTGTCCTGGCGATGGTCATGCTGGTGCTGTTTGGCGAGCTGATGCGGCGCATCGGGGGGGCAGCCCATGAATAACCGGTCGCGCTTCATCATCGTCTATGTTCTTTTTGCTGCCGCAGCCCTGGTTATTTCGTTCCACCGGGATTCGTTGGTGCCGACCAATCGTCCCTTCAGTGAGTTTCCGCAACAGGTGCAGTCATGGCAGGTGTCAAGCCGAAGCGAATTCAGTGCCGATATCCTTGGTGTGCTCAAACCGACGGATTATCTCTACAATCAATATAAAGACAGCAGCGGGAAAACCGTGAGCCTCTATGTCGGCTATCATGGCGGTGGTAAAGGGGGGGGCGAGATTCATTCCCCCAAACATTGCCTGCCGGGAAGCGGTTGGTATGAAGTGTCAACACGCAGTGGTGTGCTGGCAACACCGGGTGGCCCGATCAATCTCGTGCGGGCTCTCTACCAGAAGGGCGACAGTAAAGAGCTGTTCCTCTACTGGTTTCAGGTCCGCGATCGCTCCGTTTCAAACGAATATTTTCTTAAGCTGGCACAGATTGTCAATTCGGCACTGTACAAGCGCCGTGATGCATCCTTTATCCGGATTTCCGTGCCGGTTGACACCGATGTTGAGCAGGCTGCAGCGCGGGGCGAGCAGTTCATCAGAGATTTTGAGCCGCAGTTCCGGGAGTTTCTGCCGAAGTAAGAAGTCCACTTATTCAATAACAAGGAGTTTAAATGAACCGTGAGAGAATTATTTCCGTTATCGGACTCGGCTATGTTGGCCTGCCGGTCGCGGTTGCCTTTGGTAAAGTGCGTAAAACAGTCGGTTTTGACATCAACCCGCTGAGAATTACCGAGTTGAAAGCCGGGCATGACCGGACCGGTGAGGTTACCACTGCAGACCTGCAGGCAGCCGATATCCTTTTCACCGAAAAGCTGGAAGAGCTTGCACTGGCTGATTTCCACATTGTAGCGGTGCCGACTCCGGTCGATGAAGCGCATCAGCCGGATCTTTCTCTTATGTACCGGGCGTCAGAGACCATCGGGAAGGCGCTGAAGAAGGGCGATATAGTTGTCTATGAATCAACGGTGTACCCCGGTGTAACGGAAGACGAATGTGTGCCGGTATTGGAGCGAGCCTCCGGATTGGTCTGTGGAGTCGATTTTACGGTCGGTTACAGTCCTGAAAGGATCAATCCGGGAGATAAGGAACATACTTTTACCAGGATAAAAAAAGTGGTCTCCGGGCAGGATGCCGCGACGCTCGAAATTGTTGCGACGGTATATGAATCTGTCGTGACGGCGGGTGTCCACAGGGCCTCTTCCATTAAAGTCGCTGAAGCGGCCAAAGTCATCGAAAATACGCAGCGCGACCTGAACATCGCTCTGATGAACGAACTGGCTCTGATCTTCGACCGCATGGGCATTGATACCAATGATGTTCTGGAGGCGGCCGGCACGAAATGGAACTTCCTCAAATTCAAGCCGGGTCTGGTAGGCGGGCACTGTATCGGTGTGGATCCATACTACCTCACACATAAAGCGGAAAAAATCGGTTACATCCCTCAGGTGATTCTTGCCGGACGCCGGATCAACGATGGCATGGGAAAATTTGTCGCTCAGCGTGCGATTAAAGAGATGATTCACGCCGGCCACGGTATTCTGGGCAGCAGGGTGACGGTTCTGGGGTTGACCTTCAAAGAGAACTGTCCGGACCTGCGCAACTCAAAGGTTATCGATATCATCAATGAACTGAGGGAGTACGGCATCTCTGTGCAGGTGTGTGATCCACTCGCTGATTCTGACGAAGCGATACATGAATATGGAGTCCACCTGACCCCGATAGCAGAGCTGCAGCCTGCCGCTGCCGTCGTTGCAGCAGTCGCTCACGACCGGTTTCTTGAGTGGTCGTCCGGTGACGTGGGGCGTTTACTGGGTGATAATCCGGTACTGATCGATGTCAAGGGGATGTATGACCAGCAGGCGATGACCTCTGCAGGAATACGAGTCTGGCGACTTTGAACCTGTTCATACTTTATTGTAAAATCAATTCTATCGAACTTGTTACGCTACTTGTTTCGCCACTTATTTTCGTCCCAGTATCTGTGTCATCAAATACATCAAAAACTGTTAGTTGGAAATCTGTAGCTGTAACGTTTGTTCCGCGAGCAATGGAGTAGAGTATCGTAACTGTTTCAATTGGAATTCCTTTTATCTTATTATTTACAATATCCCAAACGGTACGTATTACTGTCACCTCTAAAGTTCTTGTAGCAGCATTATAACTTGCAGATACCCAACTATCATCAGCAACGCCGCTGGCTGATATAGACATTTCGGGACTATCGCCAGATAATGATAATACACGTGGTGTAACTCCAATTGGCAGGACGGTTATAAAGTGCACCCCGCCGACAAGAGTCCCTGATGGTACATTCGCCGTGCTAACGATTAATGTTGCACCGGCCCCACTTATGGTACAGAAACCAGAAATGCACGTCCCTATTGCATTGGAAAATAGTTCTACTGTACCACATTGTACTCCGGCAGTTGAGCCGAGATATACCTGGCCAGGGCCGCAAGCGAGGCTTGAAGCTAACCCTGTTGGCCCTTGAAGCCCTTGAGGCCCTTGAAGCCCTTGAGGCCCTTGAGGGCCTTGAGGGCCCATAGGGCCAATGCCGCCTTGCAGGCCTTGATCACCTTTTGCACCTTGAATGCCCTGAAGGCCAGTATCACCTTTTGCACCTTGAAGACCAGTATCACCCTTAACACCTTGCAGGCCCTGCTGACCTTGCAGGCCTTGATCACCTTTTACACCTTGAATGCCCTGAAGACCAGTATCACCTTTTGCACCTTGAAGACCAGTATCACCCTTAACACCTTGCAGGCCCTGCTGACCTTGAAGGCCAGTATCACCTTTTGCACCTTGCAGACCAGTATCACCCTTAACACCTTGCAGACCCTGCAGGCCCTGAAGGCCAGTATCACCTTTTACACCTTGAATGCCCTGAAGACCAGTATCACCTTTTGCACCTTGAAGACCAGTATCACCCTTAACACCTTGCAGACCCTGCAGGCCTTGATCACCTTTTGCACCTTGAATGCCCTGAAGGCCAGTATCACCTTTTACGCCTTGTATACCTTGATCACCTTTAACACCGGCCAAAGGTGACCAGTATCTGATATCAGGTGGTTGAGTTGTTGTCGCTTCTACACAAAAATACGAACCACTCGGGGTCTGGACGATATCACCGGCTGAATATAAGGTGCCTGAGGTCCATACGCCTTTATTCTTGAGGAGGTCGTTCGAAGAATAGAGGATGCTGCCATCTTTAGAGAAGTGAACCCCACCTACGTTTAAATCACCTGCTACCCTCACTGAATCAGCTGCTGCAAGCGACGATACTGTCCACAACAGACACATTGCCAATGTTGTTACAGTTTTCATAAGACCTCCTAACCGGCAGCCATCTGTAAAACGGTGTATTTTACTGATATACATGGGTAATTATATGGCGTCAGCAAGGGTAAGTCAATGATTCTAATAAAATTTATCACATACTTATGGATATTTATCATTAGTACTTATAAACAAGGCGGGGCATTTAGGCAGTAATTATCTATCCGGCAGATTCAAGCACCGGTAATGTGATAAACACGGTTGTCCCCTGTCCAGACGTACTTTCTATCTGCAGCGTACCGCCATGACCTTCAATGATTTTCCGGGATATAGCAAGTCCCAAGCCGGTGCCGTCCGGTTTGGTCGTATAAAATGGTTCAAAGATTTTAGCCTGAGAGGCTGTGCTGATACCGCACCCGTTGTCGCAAAATCTTATCTCGCAGAAGCTGCTGCCACCTTCCGGATGGCAAACTGATTTCAGAATGGTAAGACTCCCGCCGCTTGCAGTCGCCTGAAGGGCATTGATAGCGATATTGAGGAATGCCTGGCGAAGTTTCTCGCCATTTGCCATCACAATAACTTCGGCAACGGCTGGTTCCAGATGCAGTGAAATCTGCCGTTTTCCGGCATCATCAGCCACCAGCATGATGACCGTTTCAAGTTCGTCATGAATGCGGCACTGTGCCGTCCCGGAAGGTAAAGGCCGTGCCATGCGCAGAAAGTCTTCGACCACCCGGTTAAGACGCTCTGTTTCCCGGATCTGTATCTCTATAAATTCGTATTTCGGATCACCCGGACGATAATCGTCTCTGAGGATCTCGGCCGTACCGCGTATCGAGCCGAGAGGATTACGAATTTCATGTGCCAGCACTGCGGCCATCTCACCCAGAGTAGAAAGCTTCTCGGCACGACGAAGATTAGCCTCAATTGCTATAATCTGTTCAGACTGTGCCTGAAGTTTTTTGAAGGAGTGCTCAAGGCCATCAGCAGTTTTCTGCAGTTCAATGCTTCGCTCCCGTTCACGCTGAACGAGAAGACCGGTTACGCCGCCAACAACATTGTAAAGGACAATTTCGAGATATTTTTCCAATTCTACAGTCATATGCCCCCCCCACTGAAACAGGATATGCGGGGCATACACAATACTGACGGTCAGAGAGCAGGCCAGCCCACCAATAAGGCCGAACCAGATTGCAGCCAGAATAATAGGCAGGTAGTAAAGGCGCTGAAATATATCATGCAGATAATGGAGATGCAGCGGCGTCAAGTAATGCAGCAGGCTGATAGTAATTATGAAGAGTGCCAGCAGGAGAATCCGTATGTTCGTTGACGATTTCATATGAGTGACAGGATATAGCGCAGCGCGAAAAGAATACAAGAAAAATGCTTCACTAATTCAAATAGAGTGCCAAGTAGTGCAACTGTATAAATGCTGCTATGAAACAACAGCTTGATTTTTTATAGATCGCTTGCTATATTTTAGCAGTCTCCTGTAGAGAGTGCTAACGCTTCAAGTTGAAGAGGTGAAATTTTTATGGTAGCCCAATTACCTGTAGTAACCGATAGCCTCAGGCTGTATATGAATGAAATAAGGAAGTTTCCACTGCTGAGCGAGGAAGAGGAGCATCGTTATGCGGTCTCCTTTTTTGAAGACAAGCAGTTGGCGGCTGCCCACACCCTGATTACATCCAACCTGAGATTTGTCGTGAAAGTGGCCTATGAGTTTCGCCACTACGGACTTAAAATGCTCGACCTCATTCAGGAGGGCAATATCGGGCTGATGATGGCCGTCAGAAAGTTTAATCCACACAAAGGCGTCCGGCTTATCTCGTATGCGGTCTGGTGGATCAAGGCCTACATACAGAACCATATCATATCTTCATGGAGCCTGCTCAAGATCGGCACCACGCAAGCGCAGAGAAAGCTTTTCTTTAAGCTTCGTCAGGCCAGAAATGCACATGTCGGGACTGATCTAGAGGCTGAAGATGTCATGACTGCTGCTCAGTCACTCCGTGTTTCCGAGGTAGAGTTCTCTGAAATGGAACAGCGCATGCAGGGCGACTGTTCGCTTAATGCTGAAATACCGGGAAGCGACGGTGCGACGGCCCTTGAATCTCTGGCCGATGACAGGCTCAATCAGGAAGAACTGCTGGCAAGCTTACAGGAGAATCAGGATCTGCAGAAGAAAGTTGCCGATGTCGTCAGTCAACTGAACGAAAAAGAGCGGTATATCATTGCGCAGCGAATTACTGCGGACGAGCCGATGACGCTGCAAGAGATTGCCAGCCATTTTTCAATATCGCGAGAGCGGGTCAGGCAGATCGAAGAAGGGGCCCTGAGAAAAACGAAACAGGCTCTTCTCCCCCTGTTAGCAGCTTGATACTGGCAGTAACAATGGATATTTCTACAATAAATAAATGGTTCCTTTCACAGGGAACCATTTTATTTTACAATTAATGCTTGACATTTGAAGATGTTTTCTTTAAATACACAAGTCCTGTTTCTTTCTGCCACACAAAAGGTCTCGGCCCCGTTAGCTCATACTGGTAGAGCAGCTGACTTGTAATCAGCAGGTGATCCG
>JBMOEI010000105.1:0-11617 GCA_049318985.1 Desulfuromonadaceae bacterium | reverse complement strand
AGAATTTATCTGATCTTCACATGAATGTAATATTGACAATGTATAATAACAAAAAATGGAGGTACAAAAATGAAAATACGATTGAATGATGATTATTACTTCTGGTGCTGCGACTGGTGTGATTCGGAAAACCTGGTGCTTTGGACTAAAATGCAGGCTGGAACCACATGCGGGGCCTGCCACCGGCCAATGATCCTGCCGGAGAGGAGCGGCGGTTTGCCGCACATCAATATTGGGGGAGGATTGTGCTAGAAGATGTGCGCAGGGCTTTGACATCGTTGTTTGAATGGCACCAACTGCCGGCACGTATTAAAGGTTTGCTGAAATTGATCGTGAAAGTGAAAAAAAATCGTATCTTGAGAGATTCTTACAACGTCGGCTACAGTTCCGGCCATTCACCACCGTCAACTACAACGGTGGGCAGCCCCATTAGCCCCAGCTCATCGATAAATACCTCCGGATCGAACTGTTCCATATTGAAGACCCCTGTTCCTCTCCATTTCCCGGCAAGCATCATGATTGCACCGACCACGGCAGGAACGCCGGTAGTGTAGCTGATAGCCTGGGATTGAACTTCACGGTAGCAGGCTTCATGGTCACAGATGTTATAGATGTAGACCTGCTTGCGCTGGCCATCCTTCATGCCCCGGGCAATGACGCCGATGCAGGTTTTCCCCTTGGTGAGCGGACCGAGACTGCCCGGATCGGGGAGCAGCGCTTTCAAAAACTGGATCGGTACGATCTTCTGGCCGTTGTACTCCACCTCGTCAATGCGGGTCATGCCGACATTCTGCAGAACCTCCAGATGTTTGAGATAGTTGTCAGAAAAGGTCATCCAGAACTGAGCCTTCTTGATGGCCGGTATGTGCTTGACCAGCGACTCCAACTCTTCGTGGTAAAGGCGATAAATGTTCATCGGACCAATCCCTTCGGGGAAGTCAAAAGAATGTTTCGTCGTAAGGGCCGGACTCTCCACCCATCCGCCGTTTTCCCAGTGACGACAGGTAGCGGTTACTTCACGGATGTTTATTTCCGGATTGAAATTGGTCGCAAAAGGCTGGCCGTGACTGCCTGCGTTGGCGTCAATGATGTCAAGTTCTTCCACGACATCAAGGTATTTTTTGCCAGCCAGGGCAGTGTAAACATTGGTTACCCCCGGATCAAATCCGGATCCCAGTAGGGCCATCAACCCCTTTTTTTTGAAGCGTTCCTGATAGGCCCACTGCCAGGAATATTCAAATTTTGCGATATCAAGCGGTTCATAATTAGCGGTGTCCAGATAATCGACACCCGTTTCCAGGCAGGCATCCATAATGTGCAGGTCCTGATAGGGCAGTGCTACGTTGATCACCAACTTCGGTTGCACCTGTCTGATCAGTGCCACCAGTTCCGGCACGTTATCGGCGTCGACCTGTGCCGTATCGATGCTATCTCCCAGCTGGGCGGCGATGGCATCGCACTTTGATTTGGTGCGTGAAGCGAGGGTAATCTTAGTGAAAATGTCGCGGCGCTGGGCGCATTTGTGGGTAACAACCTGGCCGACACCGCCGGCCCCGATGATCAGAACTGTACTCATGGTTTTTTATCCTCCTGGATTTATGAGATAGGCAAAAAGCAGCGGGAAGTTTAATGCATAATGTGAATCAGAGACCTTTATAGAGTTGCATCACGTAAATCACAATCTCAATGGCAATCAGGATGATAATAATCCATTCCAGGCGTGCCGCCCGGCGGGCATGGGAGAGACCGGTGAAAACGTCCGTCATGTCCAACAAAGTTTCCGACTTGTGCTTGATCTCCTGATAACGCTGGTTCAGCTCGAACAGGCTTGCCATGGTGAGATACAGACGATCTGCTTCCGGATTGTCCCAGGTGATTTCAGGCTTGTCCAACACCATGATATGAGCAATGGATGTAAATTTGAATCCCAGGATTGATGAAGCGAGACGAGCCATATCCCGATCGGGAATTTCCAACTTCCCCCGCCCAAGGTTGGCGATTAAGCCTTCTACTTCGTCAAAAACCACATCAATTCGTTCCTCTATCCGCTCCAGAGCCACAGACTTTGCTATAACAAAACAGATGATGTCAAGAAAAGCCAGATTGTAGTGAGGCATCACGGCATAATCGTTGGTTATGGCAGGATCCCGTTCCGGATCGATTTCCAGCCGGTATTCCTCACGGTATGGTAACTGAATCTGCCCTTTAAGTGATTCGGCATACTGAGGAATGCTGTCCAGAAAGCGAGCAATGATATCGCCGGAACAATTGAGAAAAACCACTCCGCCGAAGTAATACAGATAGACCCGCTCTTCATCACTGCCCGTGGCAAGTGCAAACGTTACCGGGTTGAGCTTCATAGGCTCTTCCCACCGATATTTCCGGGTGATACCCAGCTTGACCGCCAGGCGGTTCAAATCCAGTTCGCCGCCAAAAGCAAAAGCTTTAAAGGTAAATAATTCCATCAGATCCTGCGTGAATGTTTTTATCGATGATTATTTTTTAGAACCAAGTGACTCCTGTGTTAATTTGTTCACTATATACCACTATTGTTACAGGTATGTTCCAAGCAGGAAATTTTTTTGTTACATTATTGCCTGTTCCTGTTTGACACTGAAATTCTGCTTATATGTCGGGTGCGGCTGCGACCAGTACCCACACATTACGAATAATTTCATGCTTCATTATGCATATTTTAGCTTTATACTTCGGAAAGTTCATATCCCCTCCCCATATCATGCTTTTCACTCTGCTGTTGGATAATACAGATATGCGGTCACAACAGTGTGCCGTGTTGTTCAAATGTGTGTTACGCGGCAAGTAATGCCGGAACATTTGTCAACTCAACAGGTAATGGGCAAAAAAGCGCAGGAACCAGACCATTGGTTCCTGCGCTGCTTTTCGTCTGATGGAGCAGTGTTATGCCGTAAACCACCACGTGAAGATATAAACCTTGTTACTCCATCAGCTACCGTTCATTTATCTGATATACGCTTACGGTGCCGCTCACCTCATTGCCGATTACCAGAAGAGCTTTTCCGGTAGGACTGGAAGAGGCAGAAACGAATTTCATACCTTCCGGACCTAGGTCGCCGGCACTTGCATAGGCACCGGTATGGAGGTTGGCGCCGGTATCATCGATAGCAAAAGTTACAGCAAGATCCCGATTGATAACATGTTCAACGAATACAGGAGCCGCCGGGATGGTAATGTCGAAGATAAAGAAACCACCCATACGCTCCAGCCCAACGAACGCATAGGTTTTGCTGCCGACCTGACCGACTGCCAGAGCTTCCGGTTCCGGTCCCTTGTCATCGGAGCGGTCATCACCCTTGTTTGAGGTATGGCCGGTGTTGAACTTGCTGCCGAATATGGCCGATGTCAACCGCTCCAGAGTCGAAGCGGAGTCATACACCATCGTCCCGTCGGCTTTCCAGATGCTGAACGAACGGCCACCGAATGAGTAGAGCTTGTCATAGAGTAGTCCGGTACTATCGAAGCCAATGGCGTTAGTGACCCTCAAACGACCAAGGCCGTTGTCCCCGCCGGCGGTATTGTATGCTGCCAGTAATGCCGGATTCAGCTTTGCCTTGATATCCTTCACGCGAACCTGTTCAGTATAACCGGCATATTCACGGGCATCACCTTCATTAGAGGTAACAATATAGGTTGCGCCACCGGACGTGTAGGAGGCAATGGTGTCCGGCTGGTACATGCCGTACAGTCCGGCAACCGTCTGAAACTTGACGCTGGCACCCCCGGTGCTGCTGTCCCTGTCACTGATATCAAGGGCGTTTTTGGTCAGGCTGTAATCCTTGAAACCGAGCGGTTTAATTTCAGTTACCGCTTTTGTCGTCAGGTTGACTATGGCGATGGCGTTGTTTTCCTGCAGAGTTACAAAAGCGGTCTTGCTGTCGTCGGAAATGGCTATGTATTCAGGTTCGAGATCTTGTGAAACGCTGCTGGACATCCCGAGGTTGGCAAACTTCACACCTGCGGCTGCCAGGCTGGCCTTTTGAGAGTCAAACGCGTTGAAATTGGCAAGAGTTGCTGTATCAGCCGGTGTACCTGAGGTTACGTCGATAATCGCCACTGTGCCTTCAGGATCTGTCAGGTAATCGTCGCTTGGCTCACCTTCGTTGGCGACCACGGCTTTGCTGCCGTCGGGGGTGAATGTTACCATGTCAGGCAGTGAACCGACCTGGACCGCTTTGATGAAAAGCGGGGTGCGGGCGTTGGCTCCGGCAATGTTGTAGAACATGACCACGCCTTTGTCGGTGATGGTGTTGTTAGCCACCGCGACGGCCAGCAGGTCGCCATGGACAGCCACACTGGTTGCGCCGCCTCCCCGGATCGGGAAGGTGGCAAGAGTGATATTGATGGATGTGTCAATGCCACCTACTTTTGCCGTTATCGATGTGGGGAGTGCCAGCGATGTCCCGGTCAGATTGCTTGCGGTCAAAGGATTTGCGATTGCAGTAGTACCAAGTTTTGAGGCATCGAGGATTTCCAACCGGTTTAATGAGCCGTTGACCGTATAAATTGTCTTTGATGAGGGGTGGAAGGCGACTATTTCCGCTGCCCCGGTTCCATAAATACCGGTGGCAAAACGCCCTACCATGGAGGCCATGGAACCCTGTTTGTTCTGGTCGGTGAGGCCAAGCAGACTGATAAACGCTTTAAATATTTGCGTATTATCGATGATGTTTGTTCCCGCATACCAGGAACCTTCTGCAGAAGTGAGCAATGAGGTTCCTGCGCCTTTGGCATAGACCCGTGTCAGTTCATTGGTGTGATTTGGTGAAGCGTAGCTCACCTCAGCGTTCGGATAGACAAAGCCGGGCACGTAGCCACCAGCTGCTGTCGTGTTGGCATCCTGTTGAGGGAGTTGGCCTTTCTGGAGAGATTTAGCCGGGTTGATGCGCATATAGCTGTTGCCATGATCAGAGGTGACGATCACTACGGTATTGTTCCAGTCGATAGTGTCACCAGGCTGATCAACAAACGCTTCAACTGACTTTACGGTCTCATTCAGGTCATATATTCCACCGACCATACTCTTGAAGTCGTTGGCATGGTTTGCCCAGTCGATGTCCCCCTGCTCTATCATCAGAAAGAAACCGTTGCTGTTCTGACTTAACACCTTGAGTGCAGCTTTGGAAGCTTCGGCGAGGGATGGATTCTCGGTTGAGCCTCGTGTGACGCTTGGCATACCGGGCGTATTGGATGGTACCGGATAATCAAACTGGCCGCCGCTATTGCCGAACAGGCCGAATAGCTTCTTGCCGCCGGTGACCGCTTCAGTCGCCTTGGCGGCGATGGTGGTGTTGCCGTCAACTCCTGTAGCGCGTTCAGCCAGCACGTACTCGGCTGAACTTTTCAGGGTGGAGTATTCGAGCGCATCCATATAGGTGGTACCACTGTAAGACGGGTGACCGCCACCGATGACCACATCCGGTTTGACCACATTGATGATTTCGTAGGCGATGTCCTTATAATTGTTGCGGGATTTGTTGTGACTGACAAAGGTGGCCGGTGTGGCGTGGGTAAACGGTACTGTTGTGACGACACCGATCGCTGCCTTTTTCTGATAGCGGTACATCTCGGCAATGGTCAGTAAACGGCCATTTTCCGGGTCGCCGGTTTTCCAGGCAACATTGCCGTCATCAGTTTTATAACCGGTGGCTATGGCGGTGCCGGCCGAGGCAGAATCGGTCGCCGCTTTGTTAAGGTATGCCGAATCTCCGGACTTGTCGAGCGGATAGGGGAGCTTGCCACCCTTTGCCGAATCGTAGCCCAGCTTCGCATCAAATGTAGAGGTGTTGTCCAGGTTCACGGTGTCGGGATTGAATTTTTTGCTGCTGTAGCCGTTGGTGGAATAGGAGGCAAAGGCATATTTGTTATAGGTAGTGACATCCCAGGTCGTTGATTGTCCCTTGTAGGGGAAATTCTGAAAAGCCAGTCCGCTGTCGGGATTACCGAACAGGTAATTACTGCCGGCCCGCTCATGTTCGAGCTGCATACCGTCACCAATGATCAGAATGACGTTTTTGGCAGTCGGTGCTGCTGTAGACGATGATGTTGTACCGCACCCTGACAGAGACAGTACAAACTGAGCAATAACTACCAGTGAGACGACCACTCTGATTCTTCTCATTCTTTTTAACATTAACAATTTCCTCCTCTACAGAATTGTGGTTACTAACCGCAGTGAAGCTAACAAATGTTTCATTACAACGGTGTGCCATCTTAGCAAAAGGTTTGTGACAGATTTTCCCCGGAAGAGGCGGCAACAGCTTTGTAACTAAAATGTTTCAGGATTGCTACACAAGAGCACGGTACTATCTGTTAAGATGTTGTGATTTAAGGGATAAATCACTTCAGGATGCCAACGCATAGATTAAACAAACATCGTCTGCAACTGGTTGTCGTTCAGCTGGTAGCTTTCATTCTTCTGAACGCTGTTGAGGGTGCTGTTGCTGCCCCTGCCCGATCTCATTTAACGGTATCCATACAGGCATCGCCACAGCTCATCTCATCGCAAGTCGCTCTGGCTGCAATTGACGACACCAGGGAACTGCTGCAACAAGCCATGCCATACGCACGGATCAGCATTAACAGCACGTCACGGGCACACATCGCTATTATCCTCCTCGATACGAGTAAATTGTCCAGAAAACCGCCTGCCGCATCAAGCAAACACCCCCTGCCCGTTCCCAACCGATCCTATCAGTGGACATCCCGTTCGGCAGCAGGTCAAACCGTTCTCTGTCTCAAGACCGGTTCCCCCGAAGGAGTCGCCTCTGGACTCTATGGTCTGCTGCAAGGAAAAATGGGTTTCCGTTTTCATCATCCACGGGAGTCAGTCATCCCGGAATATCGCACGTGGCCGCTTCCCGATCAGTTCACCTTTTCCGGTCGCCCCCGTTTTGAAAAAAACGGCTTTCATCTGCATACCATGCATCCGATCGAACTGACCGAACAGCTGCTCAATCCCGATTATCCAGACGCCTTCGAAGATGTCGCCCGGTATATCGGCTGGTTGGCCCGCAATGGCCAGAATACAGTCCAGTTCGTGCTGCTGCGTGGCGTAGACCGTGAGCGCTGGCCGCGACATGCTGCCCGGATTGTTGACTATGCCCACCGACGCGGCATCATGTGCGGGGTGCAGATATCTTTGAGCATGCTGCAACAGCAGGCGTTCCAGGCCATTACTCTGTTGCGGCTGTATCCATCATACAAGCGGCAGATCGATGACACACTGGCCTGGCTGTTTCAGGCTCAGTGGAATTTTATCTCGCTGGAGCCGACCATGGGTGAACATCTCCCCTTTCTGAGCAAGCTTGTCCCCGATGTTCAAGCGCATCTTGAGCGACAGGTAGCTGAACGCTATCATGCTCTGCTGCTATTCGGCACCCATGTCATTGGCGGGGCGTCTGTGCCACGAGAGCCACAACTTGCCGGCAGCGGTATTCTGGTGCATTCCGTCATGTGCTATTCCGTTTCGGAGTCATCGGCACCGGTCTATGGCAATAAGAACCAGAGTTTCATGCTGCAGACAGCAGAGAAGGAGCAGCCACGGCGGGAAACCTGGTACTGGCCGGAATCCTCCTACTGGGTTGGCTTTGATACGCCGATACCGTTACTGTTGCTTCCCTATCTAGATGCCCGCCATCAGGATATCGAGACAATGGCGAAGTTGAACGTAAATGGTCACCTGACGTTCACCTCAGGGTGGGAATGGGGTTACTGGCTGATTGACTGGAGTATCGCCCTCTGGACGTGGGAATACCAGGATACCATGATGGTTCGTCGCAGCGGCAGTTTGTCGCCGTTGCAGGAGATACTTGCTGATCAGCGCCTGGTGCCGCTCTGGAGAGAGGCACTTCGCCTGCAGAACCTCTATCTGAAAGAGCGGGACCTCATGCGTTTTATGGCCGCGGCAACTCCATTTTCCGAGTTGCCTCATCCTTTTGACAAACCCTTTCAACCCGCACCGGAATTCCACTACTCCCGGTTGCTCCGAACGGGAACAATACAGGCTGTTCGCCAACTGCTCGGCTTACCAATCAAAGACCTTGAAGAATATGCCGTCAAGATGGGTGAACTCTCCCGGCAAATGGCTCTGGTTCTTGCTGAGAATAAGGCGGTCAGTAGTAGAGCGGCACCCATGCAGCAGCGATTGGCACAAGAATTGATTCGTGCACTATCGGTCAGCGCCAACAGAGCGCGCCATCGTGCCATGACACTACGCGCATTATCAGCCAAAGTTATAGAACGGGCAGGTGGAAGTGAAAACCTCAGAAAAGGTTCTGAAGCATTGATTGAACAAGCACGTCTGCTCCGCTTGGAAACTCTCAAGCTGGTCAAGCAGCAGGAAATTGGCTACCGGTATCCACTCCAGCTATTGATTGGCCAGCGCGACAGCCTGACTGCGTATCCTTTCGGCTATCTATATCCGGCCAGCAGGTTGTTTTTCTGGGAAAGGGAAGAGCAGCAGGTTGAGCAGGGGCGCTTTGATCCGTTGTTCATGAATTTGTGGGATGTGCGGCGGACAATGGGTGTGGGGAGTCTGTTTTTTCAGTGATCTGTTCAAAGTATCAAGAGCAAAAGTTTACTTGATAGTTTCTCGTTCTTCACGAGAACGAGATATTTTGATGCTATCATGACCCGTAATAATAACGGTTAAACAATAGCAGGCTTGGAGGAATACATGAAAAAAGGGTTCAAATGTCCTGCATGTGGCAACAGTAGTGCTGACAAACTCGCAGTTATAATTCCTGACAACCAGCCAATGTCAATGCTGTTTACCCGGCAAAAAATATTGAACAGGACGGATGTGGAAATTCACTGCTCTCATTGCAATAAACGGGAGGGGGTGAACGTTTTCCGAATAAAGAGAGGAGAGTCGGCCAATCAAAAAAAGGGTATCAGGCGTCTGATCGGCCCACCAAGAAGTAACAGATAAACCAACCTGATACCCGAAATCAGAGAAAAAACGTTACGCTTTGACCTTGGTTTTACTCTTTTTTGTTTCAACCGTTTTTTTCTTCACTTTAGCTTCGGCAGCCGGAGCTTCCTGCCCCTTTACCTTTTTTAAAACAGCGACCTCTGCTGTTTTGCTGCCTACATACTTCTCTACACCGGAAATAGCCTCACCACCGTTTTTCCGATATTTTTGATATCCTGTTGCAATCTCTTTGTGTACTTTTAAAAATTTTTCCAGCTGAGGAATCAAAGCTTTCACTGCGTGTAAATTTTCTGCTAATTCAAAAGCCGCGTTATCCTTCTTGCCCATAATTTCCTCCTATTTTATCGTAATAATGGGCGAATATACGTGTGAATGGAAAAGTTTCAAGAAAAATATATAGTTGTAACGCAATTGTAACAAATCAGCTGTTTCGGCAGAGTCAACCTGTGCTAAATCTGCATGCCTCGTTTTTCAAAGAAGCGCAGTAGAACGAACGTAAGCCAGGCAACTATCAGTAATCCGACGGTAAAGGTGCTGTACGAGACAGGTCAGGAGGTGTTACTGGTCATCATCGAAAACTCGGACATACCGCCTATACCGGCTGTTATGTTAAGCAGAATTCACCTTATCCACCACATGACGAATCGCAGCTACGACACGGAGAGCATATTCACGCCGGGTGACAAGTGTTACATGGTCTGCTCCCCTGACGGCAAAATGAACACTGTCTTCCGAAAGGGCGGCAAGTTCCCGTTGCAGTTCCGGATGACCCGTCAAAACTCCCTTGGCCGCAGTCACTACAGCCAAAGGTATATTCAATTGTTTCTTCAAGCCGCGAACTTCGGCACAGATAGGTTCCCAGGCACGTGATTCATCACGAGTTGCCTTGAGGTGCCGGTAGGTAGAGAGAAATGCCCGTGCCTCTGCGGCTTGCTGTTCTGGCAAGCCCTCCGCCCAGACATTGAATATCCCGGCAAGACGGACATAGCCTATCTGTGTCAGCAGTGGAATGGCTTCAAGAAAGCGAAATCCGGTACTCATATGCGTGTTGATGGCAGCGCTACGCAGATGCTGATCAGGATGGACGGCATCAAGTAGTACCATTCCGGCCACCTCGTGAGGATAAAGATCAGCAAAGACCCTGATGAAGAGACCGCCCATCGAGTGCCCGACAAGTACGTACGGTGGCAGTATATCGGAGCGTAATAGAATTTCATGAAGACGCTGCGCTGCCAGAATCGCCGACTTTGGCGCACTGTCCGGCCCGCTCCAGCCAAGGCCACCACGGTCGTATGAAACTACGCGGCAGAACTGAGCCGTTTCCGGCTGAATCCAGCCCCACGCCGACGACATCCCGCCGAGTCCCGCTTCCAGAACGACCGTGGGGCCACCAGAACCGGCCGTTTGTAGATGTAATCGACAGTCATGGCTATCAATAAGTCTGCCGGGAGGTTGATATTTGCTTTGATCATAAACTGTGGCAACACCCTGATAGAGTGAGCCTATACCGGTTGCAGACGGAATAATCGCTGCGAGTAGTCGCGAATTTCCTCGCAGGCCGGGCGTAAAGCGATGATTGTGGCGATATGCGTAGAGGTGTTCGCTGTCATATTCAAGAACTGGTGGTTCAATTATCGGCATGCGAGGCTTCTCTGATCTGTGCGGCAACACTTCATCACAGTGTAAGCCGTGCCATATCAAGGGTTAATCCAGCGCTGGCGCAGCATACTTGAGCGGCGAATTCCAGATTCAAGGTTTCCAGCGTATCCGTTGAGCGGTGATAATGGGGAGAGCGGAAGTTGGTGGTATCGGTCAGCATAATCGCTTTGAACCCTTCGTCCCAGAACGATGCATGATCGGAACGACGGCTGTCCGGGAGTAGTTCGCCGTTGCCGGGCAGTGTCAACTCAGCAAAAGGAAGATCGACCCCATACCGCTCCACTGCCAGTGCAAAGCCGTCGATCAGACTCTTTGATCGCTCGTTCCCCACTATCGCTATAAAGTTGCCCACCTCGGGAATAGACACCGGCAGCCCGGCAGGTTTGTTCTGTACGACCGTTTCTCCGGCGTAGGCAACCGATTCAAGGACGAGCACGCCTTCAATGTTCCAGTTGTTCTCTCGGGCGTGGCGTGCCAGAGCCCGGCTTCCCCGCGTACCGGAGCAGGGTTTGTTATCGTGTTCATTTTCTTCAAGACTTACGCCGATAAAATGGAGTGTCCGCTCAAACGTGAACCGTGCCAGCACCCGGGCGATCTCCAGCATCACTGCAACACCGCTGGCATTATCATCAGCACCCGGTGATCCGGCAACAGTATCATAGTGAGCCAGGACGACAACCCGTTCATGCGGAATGTGACCGCCTCGCTTTGTCGCAATAACATTCCGAAACAGGCGGCCATTATCCGGGAAACAGTGATCAGCAACATCGTAGTCAAGCGAGCGGAACACGTCGGATATGTAATCGGCTGCCCGCTCAAGAGCCTCGGGCGCTGCCACCGGATGCCGCACCCCTTCCAGGGCCCGGATGTGGCCTCGGATCCGGTCAGTGGAAACCTCTTTTTTGAAAAAGTCATGCGATACCATCGGATTAATTCCTTATGCGAGCTATTTCTGCCGGTTGAAATTTAGTTGGTACGATAGATTGC
>JBMOEI010000104.1:0-11883 GCA_049318985.1 Desulfuromonadaceae bacterium | reverse complement strand
ATGTTCGTCTGGATCGCGCCAATGTTACGGTCCAGTTCAACCGGTACCGTGTAACTGTGACATTTCCATACCTCGCTGCTTTGCTGCCGCTGCCATTTCGTTCTTCAGGTCTTTTTCGAAATTGATCGACAGCACTTCCTTTGATACATTTTTCCGTTCCATAGAGGTCTCCTTTCGTTATCTTCTTGAATGGCGTGAATATATGTTGTATGATTCAATTACATTCACTGAGAAATGATATTAGTTGAATGATTCAATTTATGCAAGAATAAAATGAATCATAGTTGCATATACTGAATTATTAAATATATGAGGCCAAAATATGGACGACAGATTGATGAACCAACTTGAACGTTTGTCTACCGGACTTGATTTACGTAAAGTCCCTATTAAGGGGCGTGTGAAGGCCATAGCAGGTAAGACCGGATATTCTGCGGGAATGGTGAGCAAGGTATTGTCTGGGAAAGTGGAAAATATCGAGCGATTCGTTAAAGTTGTATGTAACGAATATATGTTAGATGAAAATTATGTGTGGGGATTAGGTGAAGGAAACCCACTTTTGCCTTCAAGTCCATGGGACGACCAGCCAGAAAAAAAATATATCCCTATTAGCCCTGTGGCTAATGAAGCATTGAATGAAATTATGAAAATGCCTGATTCTATGCAGTGGCGTGCAGTGGCTATGCTCAAAGAAATGAATGACAAAAATAAAGCAGAAATGGCCAAGTCAGATAAACAACCATCATGAGTTACCGCCCCCATCCAACAATGACCGGCTGCTATTACGTTGAGCATCGGCCCCACGGCTATAAAGGCAAGCTGGAACGGGTGGTGGTCGCCAGTATTGACGAAGCTATCCAGATGGATATAGACCTGAAGGAAAAGAAAGGGAGTCCAGCGAAAGCGCAACAGCCGAAAATTAAGGATATAGTTGATGAGTACCTGGTATGGGTAGAACGTGAACTGTCGGCCCCGACTCTTCACAATAAGAAAACGCGCCTTGAAAAATACGTTATCCCCTTTTTTGGGGAATACCGAATAAAAGACCTTTCGCAGATGATCCTTGACCGATACGCCGCGCAACATACCCGCATGATATACCGGGGTGATCTTGCTCATCTCATGGCAATCATCAAGTGGATGCAGAAACGCAAGCTTGGCCCGTTGCTGGACTTCAAGCCCGAATCAGTAAGAGCAGAGCCACAAGTGAAAACAATACCATCCAGCGCCGATCTGCTGAAGGTCATAGCGGCCATTCCGAATGAAATGCATAGGATGGTATTCACCGCCATATTATTTTGCGGTCTGCGGTGGTCTGAGGCTGCGAAACTGCGGTGGGAAAATGTAGACCTGACTGCCGGTGTGATCCGTGTCGCTGAGGTTGACGACGGTAAAAAAGATGTAGTGCCGATTCCGGACATTATGGTCGCATGGCTGAAGGCGAATAGAAAACTTGGTGGGTGGGTGTTCCCTGGTCGTTACAAGGACTCGCATGTCAAGCGCCTGGACTGGCAATTGAATAAAGCGTGTCAGATTGTCGGCATCAAGTTAAATCCTCATCTGCTACGTCATGCATCGGCAACCTTGCTTTATGAGGCTACAGGTGATATCTATGCCGTGCAGCATCACTTGCGTCATAGCAAGGTGGCCACAAGCCAGATATATACGCGCTTTTCAGTTGAACAGAAGCAAAAGAGTATGGGTAAATTAATTGAACATGTGTTCAACAGAGAAAAGCCTGTGAAGGCCCATAAAAAGGCCACTGACAAGAAAATTGTCATTTTATGACGGAAAATTAATAAATAATTTAAATATTTGAAATAAAAGATATTTTACTAGAGTGTGGGTATACCAATGGAGGAATCAATTTTATGAATGCAACAATAATACATAAAGCGAACATTAAAAGCGGAGTGCTTGATGCGTTTGCCACAGGATTACAGAGCATCATCTCGGATACGCTTGAGGTGGCTGGTGGAAAAGTGGCAATACTTAAGCCGGAACAAGTTTTACTGGAGTTTTCCCAGGCAAGTCTGCGCGATGTAGGCCCGGACATTAGGATCATTATCTTTGCCCGGAGCAACAGTACACGTACTACTCATGAAAATGCTCTGGCAAGGTCGATACTTGAAAAGGTTGTCGCATTAATTGCAAATTTTGATGAGGAACACTCGGTTGACGTCCGCTTGTATCTTATGGATATTGGAGCAGCGGAGCATTCACTGGGCAAGTAACAATCAGGGCGTTTAACTCAGCGGGGGAGTGCCACCTTCACACGGTGACTTCAGAACGGATTGTATTACGTGCCACACGCAATTGTCATATCTGGACCTAATGGAGCCGGGAAATCTACCACCGCTCCGGCAATCCTTAAAGGTGCGCTTGGTGTTACCGAGTTTGTTAATGCCGACACCATTGCACAAGGGCTTTCCGCGTTCAATCCTGAAAAGGCGGCTTTTCATGCCGGTCGGGTGATGCTGGAACGTTTGCAGCAATTGGCTGATGAAAAAGAAGATTTTGCTTTTGAAACTACCCTTGCCAGTAAGACTTTTGCCCACTGGCTGAATAAGCTAAAAGCTGAAGGGTACGCTTTCCACCTGTTTTATCTTTGGTTGCCGTCACCAGAACTTGCAATAGCCCGTGTTGCCGAACGAGTCAAAATGGGCGGTCATAACGTGCCAGAAGATACTATATGTCGTCGTTACCATGCCGGATTGAAGAACTTCTTTCGGCTGTATCGTCCAATTGCTGATACATGGCGAATATATGATAACTCGAAATCGGAGGCACCTCGCTTGATATCTTCGGGTGCATACGATACTATCGAAAACGTTGCAGATGTAACTTTGTGGGAATCGCTAAAGAGGGAATATCATGGTTGAGGAATTGAAAAAAGATATCGGTAAGATTATTGCCGAAGGTACACAGATTGATGAAGCAGTAAAACAAGCCGTCAAAGAGGCGGTTTTGCGGCATAAAAGTGCGGGGAATTCTATAGTGACCATGAAGGACGGACACATGGTCTGGTTAAAACCAGAAGAAATTACAGTCTGATACTTTCGCAAAACTTTCGCATGTAGCCATGATAACGGCCGACGTCAGGTACAATTAAATGGACGAAACCACAGGAGGTTGTGAAGTTTAACGCCCACCAAAAAACACGGGCCAGGTCAAGTATCTGGCCCTTATTTTATGCGGCTTTACAACAATTACGCCCTCCTTTTTTTCCTGCTGCAATAATCTATTCCACACTAGTTTAGTCAAGCCTGTGCTTTAACCGTGCCTTAGCTGTGCCTTAGCTTTTTTGGGACTAGCTCAATTCCCATGAAAAATGACTGCCACCCTTATTTATATTTGTCGCCCATTTTACAGAATTTTGGCTTGCGCAACGTTCCTTTAGTTCATTATTGCTGTTCCAACTTCATATACGATTTTCGAGGTCTCAACGTCTGCTTAAGACCCTCATAAACATTGAACACAATCGGACAGACAGAGCAATTAGAGAATGCCTGGTTGACTCTGAATACAAAATCTTTTTTATGCAGATGCGGGTAAGAGCGGCAATCCTGGGGACGATGTTCATAAACGGTACAGTGATTATCTGCCAGAAAAGGACAAGGCCTCGTTTTGAATACGAAGCCCTGTCCATCTCCGTCTTCTGTAAGAAAGCGCGACTTGATTTCAGTGACAGACAGTTTGAGATGGCCCGCTAATATTGCAATATCAGCCTGTTTCAAAATTGGCTGAATAACCTTGCAGCAGTTGGCGCACTGGGTACAGTCGATCTGCGCTGAAACCTCTCGGTAAATCTCTTTCACAATCGAATCTATCTTTGATACAGAAAGATCAGACCCTTTCAGGAAACAGCGGAAATCCCAGTTTTCAGCCTCTCGTAGCTGAGAACATTTCTCAATATTTGCAATGTCAGTTTCTATTTTCTTCTGCATAGCACATATGGTTACTCGCGGTGGTCCACTATTTCTTCTTGGTTTTGGCCGGTTTTGCCGCAACAGCAGGTTTTGCAGGTGGTTTAACAACGGCCAAGGCCGCTGCTTTAGCCTCAGGCTTATCCTTACAGAAACGTTTACAAGCATCCAAATCTTTAAGGGTCTTGCCAGTAGTAAATTTGCCGACTCTTTTTGCCTCGATCTTGAGGGCTTTGCCAGTTTGTGGGTTTCTGCCTGTACGTGCGGATCTCTCAACTGAGGAAAAGGTGCCGAACCCAATCAGAGTGATTTTGCCACCGTTAACCAGTTCCTCTGTTACTGCACATTGAAATACGGCTAAGGCTGATTCTGCCTGGGCCTTGGTCAGTTTTGCTTTTTCTGCCATTCTTGCTATTAGTTCGGCTTTTGTCATGGTGCGTTCCTCCTGGTTGGTTTGGAATACAATTGTAATACTCGGATAATACTAAAAATTATTTTGCCAGGCAATCCATATTGATGTCCATAATTATGTCATCCATACTGGTAATTTCCAAAAAAAAATCAGAGAGATCCGTACTTCCGAACGAAATCCTCGTTACTCATGACCAGGAACAGAATGCCCTCGATAACGCCCAGAGCAGCCGGGATGAACGTCCAGCATAAGAGCAGGTAAATAATTCCCATGCCGACTCGTCCCAGATAGAACTTATGGAACCCGAAAGCGCCGAGAAAAAATGCAAATAAAGCGGCTGCAAGTTTGCTTTTACCGTTCGGTGCTACTGCAGTAAAGTTAGCGAAAGGGGAAGACTGCCGCACTCCACACTTGGGACAAATTTCTGCCTTTGCTTTGATAATAGAGCCACAATCCGAACAATATTTTTCATCCATACATTTTTGAGCTGTTTCGTTCATCAACTTCTCCTGATCACCATTATTTGAATCGGCAGTTTGTAATACTCACTTAGATTTCAATAATTTTATGGTTTTCGACCAACCACCGCTCTTGAAACGCTCTCCGTGCCGCCCAGCCAACCTCTTTGATATACCAACCATTCACAGAAGCCCCAACGAGTGCTCCGATAGCAGGGATTGTCTGGAGTGCTTTTCGCTTGGTCAAATTTATACCAAGTTGCTTTGCGAGATTCTTGACGCCGATAATGCCAGCTTCCTTACTCATCTGTTTAGCAGCAGCTTTTTGCGCCAGCACCTTCCATGTTTCTCTGGTAATGGCTACCTCAATAGCTCGAAGTGTACTTAACGCAGAAACCTTTTCGACCATATCATTTGACCCTGATGCAGCCAAAATCGCGAGTACAAATTCTTTATCGTTGGCAGTTTTGACTTCAAATCCATAACACACACCAATCTTATGAATGGTTCTCATTGCCAGTACGATTATCGCAGGAATGTCTGCCGTTATGCCAAGCAATCCGACTGCTCCTGTAGCACCACCTTCGGCACTTCCTATCCCGATAGCCCAGTTGTGGACTTCGTTTGACAGAGCATCTGATTTTTCAAGATCATGTGTTTTCAACCCTTCAACGGAAATAACACCAGCATCGCGAACGATATCTTTTGTATCGGTAAGCCATTCGGCTGCTGCTGATGAAAAATCCAAAACACCCCGTATCGCCGCTTCTGGAATTATTTTATTGATCAGCCACGTAATCGGTGCCATAGCAACACCAAATGCTTTTGAAACAACAGATGGCTCTTCTCTCTTCCACTTCAGAATCTCGGCAACTTGATCTGATTCATACGTTGTTAATTGCATAACGACTCCTCAGAAAAAGTAATACTCCGAATGTTGCTGCTTTCTCTGTCATTTACCGGCCTTTGTGCAGACAACCAGTGCGGCAATTACCCCAGGAACCCATCCACACAAGGTTAAAAGTGAAACGAGCAATATAGTTCCGCAACCTTTGTCCAAAATTGCCAAAGGTGGTAAAAGAATGCAAAGCAAAGCTCTTCCTATTCCCATATGATTACTCCTAGCACGACATTTTCTTATAGCATCAGATGCTGCCATATTTCTGATTGAATTCCTTGTAACAAATGATCAAAAAAACGTCAGTGGTAAGTTATATAAGTTCCAGTTATGGATATTACTCAATAAATTCACCCTGAAAAAAATACCTTGGGCAACCCAGTAATCTCCTATCAATTCATATTGTTCTGTTTCTATTGGATCTTGAATGAGCGACTTTGGAATTCTTATTGTGCCAAATCCATGTAACTTATCGTCCATAAAGATACCTTCAGCAACAACGCCTTCAGCGTATCTATAGATACCTACCCCATTCAACATGCCGTTTTTAAAAGAGCCTTCTTTCACAATATTTTCTTTTTGGAAAGTCCATACACCTTTGACCAATTCACCATCAACAGATTCGCCAACAAAAATTTGTCCAGAACATGCTGAATCTTCTCCCCATGTGTACGTACCTTGCCCGTGTATGTTCCCATTATTAAACTCACCCACATATTCATCAATTCCCCGTGCGATTCCATTGCCATGAGCAACCCCGTCCACACAATCCCCAGAATAATAGCCCGAAATATCTGGGTCGTTCACAGTACGTTTTGTGAATGAATTCTCTGTAGCATCAAAGGGTCTGGATGCAATGTTATCACCTGAAAATTGGTTTTCACCTCCAGGCATATTACTCCACCAAAGAATTTCTTTATCGTATGGTTTATCCTTATTATTTATCTCTCGTGATCTGACAAGAAGACCCTTGTTAATACAGAGGTGACCCTCTTTCTCATATACTGACCCGAATCCCATATGTACGTATTGAAGAATCTTTCCGTATGGAATTCTCAGTACTCCAGTAAACCAGTCTGCAAACAGCGGGTCTGTGCCTACAAGCCTAAACCCACCTTTCAAGCCAACAAGATATAAACTGTCATCGATAATTTCCCAGGTTCCCACGTAACCCCGCCAACAGTTAGTTGAACAAATTAAGTCTGCCTCGCTAACTATTATTCTTGTATGATTCTGAGGAAGAGGAGGGCAAAACGCCATTTTAATAATTTTACCATCAAGTATCAACGTTTCATGAATTTGTGCGGTCATACTTCCTCCATTATTACAAGACCGAGTTATCTCAAATGTAAGATGTAGGTCAAAATATAGTTCAATACTCAGATGTGTGTTGGCGGGTTATTGTCAATATCGTTACCAATGTTATCTTTTGCCTTGAGTGCTCTCATAATCTTCGCAAAAGCATTATTGATTGAATACTCAATTGTCCCTTGCAAATTTTTGCCCGTTTTTGGGGCAAGCAACAGGGCGACCCCTGCCCCAAGTGCTGCACCAGAAATAAAAGTTAATAAAGTAGGATAAATATCATTCTTTTTTGCTGTCATTTTTCAAAACCATTCACCCACCTGAGCCCCTGATTTTTCAGGAGCATTCACCCACCCCATTTTCAAGAGCATTCACCCACCTCGGGTAATCTTTGGCACGGCGCTGACAACAACCTGTACCATGACTCTTTTCATTAAATTGACTGGAGGCAACATGGGACACAAGGAGTACAGCGTGACAAATATTATCGACATTCTACGCAGGGCAAAAGCAAAGGACAGTTTCCGGCGGATAGCACGTTCTACCGGGATTGACCGAAACACCATTCGGAACTATCTGCGCCTTGCGGCGACATATGGCTTTGACGACACCACATCTGATGAGCTGTTGGCTGAGATTGCAGCGGCAGTTATCCGTTCTGTTCACGGAGGTGAAGCAAAAGATCCTGAAATGAGCGCCTGTGCCCCTCTGCTGCCTCATCGCGAACTGCTATCCGGTTGGTTGGATAATGACCACTTAACTCTGACCAAAGCTCACATCAAGCTTGGCCGGATGGGGGTCTCGGTAACCTACAGCACCCTGTACCGCTATGCCCGCGAGGAGCTTGGCTTCGGTGGCCAGAAGGTTACCGTGCGCATGGCGGATACTGAACCGGGGGAAGTGGCCCAAGTTGACTTCGGTAAAATGGGATTGGTCTTTGATCCGGAGGTCGGCAGAAACCGGGTACTCCATGCCTTGATAGTTACCCTGATCCAAAGCCGCTACCAGTATGTGTATCCGCCAGGCGCATGACAGGTGGTGTCGTTTTATTATAGAAAAAAATATTTATTGGAGTGGCTGTTCAAGTACCACTCTCTGTATTTTCAATTACAACTGTGAAAATCTTCTGCTCCCTGATACTTACAAACCCATTCACATCGGTGGATATCGCTTCAACCAGTTTTCACTCCCCTCAAAAGTGGTGAATAGATCCTTGCCGACTTGCTTGATAACATCTGCCAGTTCAAGTTGACTCAACCACTCTTTAGGAATCGCCTGTTCGCCAAGCAATGCCCCAATGATATTGCCGGTGATGGATCCAGTAGAATCGGAATCACCTGAATGATTGACTGCCAGCCTTACTCCTTTTACAAGGTCATCTCCTGCAACCAGCGCACAGTATAAACCGATAGCCAGTGCTTCCTCGCCGGTCCATCCTTCCCCAAGTGATTCAACAGTTTCCGTTGAAGGTATTACATTCGGATCTTGCCACAAGTCGAGCGCCGACTGAACAGCGTCAATGGTTTCCTTCGCACCAAATCGCCCATCCAAAAAAGCGAGACTGATTCTGATACCATCTACAATAGAGCCACCAGTTATAATGGAAGCGATGACGGAAGCCAGTACACCTGCCGGATGATATCCTGATGGATGCCCGTGGGTAATACTGGCAGTCGCACAGCCTATTTCGAAGGCAAGTCGTGCTGTGCTTGCACTGTCGCCGTCGATAATACTTACAGCCAAAAGCCCTGCCGGAGCAGCTCGCATGACGCCACCGCATCCTTTACTTGCGTTGGTAACGATGCCATTTTCTGCAATAGACCCATCAATTAATGCAGACAGACAGGTATTGCCAGGAGCCCGTCTTCTGTGTAGCCCTTCAACTGATAAAAGCCAACCTGGACGAAAGACTTCAGGATGCAAAGAACTCGTTTCCCCCTGGGTTTTCAACCAACTGAGGTATGAACTCCTGACCGTTGTGGCAAAATCCGGTACTCCGCCGGTATGACGAGCTGATGTCCAGGCACGAAGCAGACCCTCTGCAGTGAAGAGAGTCATCTGGGTATCATCAGTTATCTCGAACTTGCCGCCTTCACCTGGTTCCATCTCCTGAATACCAGCGGGTCCGTATTTCTGGATAACGTATTCCATATCATTGAATTCTATTGGCCAGCCTAATGCGTCTCCGACAGCGCCACCTAGAAGGCACCCTGTATAAAATTCTCTTCGGTTATTTTTCATGATTCGCTTGCCCCAATACATTTAGCCCTGAGAATCGGCCACTTTTTCAGCCTCAACACATACTGTTCCTGAGCTGCCGTTTCGATTGTGCCGGGTCGTGTTTTCCGCACGAGGTCAACCGCATCGGATGGCTTGAAACCGAACTCCACGAGCAGCTTCGCTGCTATGGTTCCCGTTCGGCCTATCCCGCCACGGCAATGAAGCAGAACCTTTCCGCCGCCAGACAGAATCGACTTGATCCTTGCCCCGTTATAGCGCCATCTCTCTTCAAATATGGGGTCAGGGATGTCTACATCGCGAATCGGCAGGTGTTGCCATTCGATGCCTCTCTCCTCAAAAAGTGAGGGGAGGGTGGGTATTCCCAACATCTTCAATTCAAATTCCTCCAGCAGAGTTACAACGGCATCCGCTCCCCAGTCTGAAATGGCATCAAGGTCGGTAGCCAGATCCCGGTACCAGGGTGTGCCGGAGTAACCTTGGTCATTCTTGCCGGGGCAGATCGTCATACCGATATGCCCCCGGTTGCCTGGTAACGCGATCGTATCGATGCGCAGGGGTGAATTTTCACTGGTAAGGGCTGTTTTCATGGGTGACTCCTCCATCGGGCTTGATTATGGTTCCTATAATAAAGGAGGACCTCCCCCATCTAGCGACCAACACCTTAAATAAAAGTGTGAAGAGTGAAGTCAGAAGAGTGAAACCTTATTGCTGTTAACGGTAAACTGCAGCAACATCTGATGCTCTGTTAAGGCGTATATTCATTTCATACACGTACAAATATGGTGTAATTTGCTCTAATATCCAGAAATCATTGAGTATATATTTGTAGCCGCGAATATTTGGTATCAATAATTCATACAACTGGAGATACAATTTCATTGAATATTAAGTGTAGTCGTCAGGATAAAAATAAAACAATCAGTAATACAAGCTAGTTGCGGTGTTGATGATTTTATAAATGCAACCTGGCACTGCCAGTGCAACAACTAAATACAAAAGCAATCAAATTCAACAACACTCAAAATAGGAGGATGTCATGAGAGCACTTATCACCACTATCGTAGGAACTTTGGCACCGGTAACAGCATTTGCAGCATCAGGATTACGTGAAGATAACAGTGGAATTTTTGTCTGGGTATTTTTAGGATTTTGCGCACTGATAGTTGTAGCACAGGTAATTCCGGCAGTACTGATGGCAACGGGAATGGTAAAAGGGGTTGTGTCGGTATTGAAAGACGAGAAAGTTGAAGCTGCTGCTAAAAATTAAGCAAAAAGGGGGGATACATGAGGTCCGCAGTATCGTAGAAGGCCACTTTCGGGTGGCCTTTTCTGTAGGTAAAACATAGCTCAGATTGCCAACTCAGTATGTGGAGCACCAGCAATGTTTTTTTTAGTATACGGGAAAGAAAGTAACTATTCGTCTTGAACATTCTCCAGCACTTTCGGCTGATAATTCCTCGCATTGAAACTTATTTCATAAAATCAAACTTATTGGCATTCCCTGTTCGACGTCTGAGGTAGGACTGTGTATACTCATGCAACTTTTTGAATTTTAATGAAAATTCTAAATTTTTATGGGGGGCGTATGGGCGATCAGCTTTACCTGGAGAGGTTTGTCTGGTTTGACAACGAAGTTCGACGAGAACGCTACCCCAACGCCACTAAACTGGCAGAGCATTGCGAATTATCGGTAAAAAGTGCCCAACGATCAATTGAGCACTTTCGAGACAGCCTGCTTGCGCCGCTTGAATATCATCAATCCCATAAAGGGTACTACTACACCGATCCCACTTTTCAACTTCCTGTAATACGCATTTCTGAAGAAGAGCTTCTTGCGTTGCTTATATCCCGCAAACTGATCACCGAGGCGTCATCGGGATCACTGGCGGATGAGCTCGGGAGTGTGTCAAAGCGGCTTAGCTCACTGCTCGCTTCCAACCTGCCAGGCAGAGCCCGGCCTGAGGATGCTTTTTCTTTTCGTTGGAAAAACATCAGCCCCACCGATCCACTGACCTTCAAAGTTGTCACCTCGGCCCTGCTTCAGGGCAAACTGCTCACATTCTGCTACTACTCCCCCGCAGACAGCAACTGCACCATGCGCACGGTCGAACCCCACCACATGGTCAATTACATGGGCAACTGGCATTTGATATCTTTCTGTCACCTGCGCAATGATTGGCGGGATTTTGTTCTGGGGAGAATCCCTTGCTAAAATTAATTATCGCATTCATACCGATGCAATACAGGAGCATCTGATTCCTCCGGAACTATCAAAGGCAAAAATTAATTATGTGTACGCTTCGGAAGCCGATCTCTTGAACATGGCTCTTTTCGGCATGACAGCAAAAGAATGGCGAGACAAGAATCCTGAACTCACCGGAAACATCAGGGATTATGCAACGATTGAACAGTTGGTAGTGCTCTCGAATCTTGAGAGTATCAACGCAATGCTGGTACATCAAGGCATAATACCGAGTGAACGACTGAGTCAGCTCAACAATATGGCTATAATTCAGTTAAAATCGCTTTTCGCCATTGGTAAAATACAGAAAAGGTTAGTTTTGCAGGTTGGATAGGATATTTCTTCTTATCCTAAATTCCCGAAAAATTATAACTATGCCGCGCCAGGGATGGGAACCTCAA
>JBMOEI010000103.1:0-12374 GCA_049318985.1 Desulfuromonadaceae bacterium | reverse complement strand
GGTGGGTAAACCTGAATTCAGAAAAACGGGTCAACACATTACTGGTGGTGGCAGAGCAGCCAACATCCTTTTTGATTGCTTTGCCATCTCCCATGGCAGGGGTACTGCGTCCAGTAACTTTGCTCTTCGTTCCGACTTCTTTCTCTGCGCTGCTTCCATGACTGCTCCTTTCGCGAGGTCATCGCGAGAGCAACAAAAAACCCTGTACCAAACCACAAAAACAAATAAATGCTTTGCGATTCAGTACAGGGTTTAATGAGTAACCGAACTCTGTGATTATTACATCACATCACTGCGCGGGGTCGTTTCCTGTTGCTGTATTTTTGGGTAAATGAGTAACCGAACTCTGTGATTATTATATCACGTCACTGCGCGGGGTCATTCCCAAGCTATTTTACTGGTTCAAACCGTACTTGAATAACCTCACCATTTTGTATAAATAGTCTTGCATACCCACGAAAATCTTGCATACCTTCGCCTATTCTGCAACAACTTCTCTTGAATTGTAGTTTCTCATCTTTGGGAAAATCTCTGTTAGCAATCCCACCCTGATTAATGAAAAGGGTAAACTCTCCGTCGGGTTTGCTTGCAAAGAAATCAGAAGTATATTTATTTTTCATTGCAGTTTGCGATATTGTGACGTAGTTACCATCAGGCTGCAACTCAGTCATTACTAAAACTGGCCCAATCTCAACCGGAACTCTCTCATTCAAGCGTTGTATGGCAGATCCAAGCATAACTCTCGTTTCTATTATCGTAACAATTACTCATGGGTAAAATTCTATCACGTCTATAAAAATCGAGTCAACTTGAATCTCGTACATAAAAACTGAACACATAAACCAAATCTATCAAGAACACAAGAGCTTGTGGTTTATGCTGCTTTTCGGAGTGGTATCACTTTTCTATTTTCTGAAGAGGGTGGTAATTCATCTGCCGTGCGGCGTTCATCAAGAATAGTTTGTGGTATATGCGGCCCAACAACAGCGAGTCGCATGATATAATCAGCCAGCTTTTCTACGTCCAGTCTGAGTGATTCCAGCGTATGGATCGTGTAGCCTTCTGTGATGTCGTCGGCTACGGCATGGTTGACAAGACGTTTACGGGTGAACACATCAACGCCTACATTTTTGAGGTAGGTTAATACTCCACGCCTCAGATCATGGGGGCTTATCTTTATGCCGCTGTCATCAGCAACCTTCCTCAAGGCTCGACGGACATCTACAAGGTGTCCGGTCTTCCCATGTGATGCAAACACATAACCATCTTCTCCGGTGTAGAAGCCTTCTTTGTAAGTGGACAGCTCACCCATAACATATTTGGCCACTGGAACTGTCAGCGGCTTACCACTCTTTGTTTCTCTGATAGTTACAGAGTTGTTCCTAAAATTAAAGTTGGACCATTTCAGGTTAACTGCCTCTCCTTTTCTAGCACCGACGAATAACAGAAACAACATCAGCATCCGTGTAGTTAGGTTTTCCATGACCAAAACTGAATCAAACCAAGCATTCACGTCTTCGGCCTGAATGAAATTCTCACGTCGATCTATCTGATACCACGCTTGCAACGACGACAACTTCCGTACAGGATTTTTTAGGAATACTTCATCGTGAGCGTCTATAGCATAGTTGTAGACAGCCCGTAATGCCTTCATGGTGCTGTTTGCCATTGCATGAGAACGCTTGCCGATTTCTGCATGTTGCTTGAGTACCATATCCCCGGTAATACTTCTCGCAGGGATTGTGTTCAACCACTCTTCAGGAAAATACCACTTGAAACTGTTGCGGTACAATTCAGCGGTTGAGTCCTTGATGGTCTTGCGCACCAGTAGATATTCTTCTAGCAGTTGAGAAAGCGTAAGGTCTTTTGAAACTTCCTCGAGGATAAGTCGTGCCTGCTCTTTGCGCATTGCATCCGCTGTGTCAATGGTTAACTGTTCACGTTCAGCAGGTGTAATGCCCTGCTCTGCATCTGCAATAATCCGATTGTATTCATTCAAAGCCGAATCCAGAGAGATAAATCCATCCGCATCAGACTTTCCGAATCTTCCGATTGCCTTCTTGATTTCCAACATCCGACCACTGGAAGTAGTGCGGCCTTTGATTACACACTGGACGATAAAGCTCTTAACACCACTGGAAACTCTGACACCGAACCCCTTACGGGTAACATCAAAGTAAATCTTTTGACCGGATTCTTCAAACGGTAGGTTGTCAATAAATGTTGGCGTAAATCCTTTCGGCTTTCTTCCGGCAACAGCCATATTGCACCTCCTTAAATTTAGGTAGTAAATAGGTAGTAACTGTGATTAAATATATATCGCTGGTCACTAAACGTCAATAAATATAAAACCATATAATAACAGTAATTTACAAACTTATAATTAACTACCTAAATGTCAGAAATATCGTGGTCGATAAACTGGGGGTCTAGTGGTCGCAAGTTCAAATCTTGTCGCACCGACCATAAAAACAGCCACTTAGGAGATTTCCTAGGTGGCTGTTTCTTTTCTGGGTACGGATCTGGGTACGCTTTTTAAAAGAATTAATAACTACGTCATAACCAACAACACGCAAATAATAATTATCAAGTATGATTTTTAAAGTGCGATAGAAGCCCAATAAGAGCGTTACTCAAAGCACTCTCAGTAAAACACAGGGAGAATAAGTGACACAAATGTTTGGAAGGTAAAAATACGGCGGCTAAAGGGTTCTCAAATAATAGTCACAGCACCATAAGCATAACGGGGGAACTCACTTGAGTTCCCCGTTGGCATTTCATCTCTTTTAGGCCAGCACATTGTGTAGTAAACACGCTATCTGAGCCAAGAACCCCTCTATTACGGCTCGAATTATTTCTTCTTTTCCGCTTTTTTAATCTGCTTATCCGCTTTTTTTTCCTTTGGGGTTTTTGCAGGTGCCTTCTTTTCAGTTTTCTTGCTATCTTCACCTTTGCTCATAATTTACTCCTTGTCGTCGAGATTATGATGCGTATTGGTTCACAAATACGCTTCCGACCCTTAATAAGCCAGAATTATATTGAGGCAATTGATCTGATCAGCATCAGCAGAGAGTACAGTTTATCAAATTTACTCACTCCTAATTACTGCACGAAGCGACGAAACGCTCTACAGCGTTGAAGTATTCTTCTTCGTTGACCTCCAGAATAGTATTATGATCACCCCGCTCAAAAATCAGAAGCAGTTTTGGTTCATTCGCCCATTCATAGAGTCGCTCCGCATGAGATACGTTTACCAGATCGTCATTCCTTGAATGAAGTATTAACACTTGTCCTCTGAATGTTTCAATTTTCTGTTTCTGATTCAGGTGTTTTTTAACTGCTGCCTGAAGCGCCTCCATGGATGCCCCGACATTACGCGGCTCAATTCTCACCAGTATCCGCTCCAAGGGGTCTGCCAGCCCGCTTTCTATGATGAGACCGGCAGCCTGAGGATAGAGTGATAAGCCGTGCATGGCATACAGCGATCCAAGTGAACGGCCAAAGAAGATTATCCGTTCAGGCGGTACTCCGCTCGCCTCGACAATCAGTCGCACATCATCCAACATTGTAACAAGTCCCGGCTCACCATCAGACATGCCGTAGCCCCGGAACTCCGCCAGGAGCAGATTGGCTCCCATACTGGCTATGCGATCTTCAAAATCTCCGATGTAATCCTCTACCGTTTCACCATTGCCGTGGAAATGAATGATAGTCGGAAAATCTTTGGAAACATGAAGGTAACGGCACCCCAAGCGGAAACCGTCACCATGTACGAAGAATGGTTCCTCGAAATGGATTGGGCAGGGGTAGAAGTAACGGGAGGAGAGAATAGGATGGTCAAGAAACGGATCTGTCATTGTTGGGATGAATACGCGGCGATCTGGCTTGCAAGGTCCGAGAGATTACTTACCGTAATGGTCGGCTCTATCCCCCACGGATCGAAGATAGCGTCGGGAGAGCGTTTGACCCACGCGGCTTTCATGCCTGCCGAGATTGCGCCGATAACATCAAAGGGGTTACTTGAAACCAGCCAGGCATTGCTACCACAAGCTCCGGCTCGTCGCAGGAAATGGCAATACACCCCCGGATTCGGCTTGAATGATTTGACCTCGTCTACGCTAACGACATCAAGGAATGATTCTCTTATCCCTGCAGTAGAGAGTAACATCTCGATGGCACCGGCACTTCCGTTTGAAAAGGCATACAAGCGAAACCCTGCCGCCTTGGCACTTGCAAGTCCCTCCTGCACATCCCCAAACGCCGGTAGTATGCGGTATGCGTTGAGCAGTTCTTCCTTTTGCTCTCTGCTCAATGGCACTTTGAAGTAAACACAGGTGTAATCAAGGGCGTGACTCGTACAAATTGCAAAAGTGTCATACAGCTGCATCAAACCTCTGCGGAACGAGTACTCCAACTGTTTTTCGCGCCACACACGTGAAAAATCTACCGCCTTTTCCCCCACCATATCGTGAAGCATGACAACAACGCCGTGAGTGTCAATCAGTGTTCCATATACGTCAAATCCAACGGTTACAGACATAGAGCATCTCCACGCAATAGATCAAGTGTGGTTTTGTTGCATCCTCAGATATTCCTGCTCCGTCATCAGATCGAGCGTACTCTCAACTCGGTCGATGAATACTATTCCCTGAACATGGTCATATTCGTGCTGGAACACCCGCGCCAGAAAGTCAGTATACACAACCTCCCACATCATATTATCCCTGGTCTGGTAGCGAACGCCAATCCGCTGGTGTCTGGGAACAAAACCACGCAGTCCGGGGATGCTGAGGCAACCTTCCCACCCCTGCTCCTTCTCATCGGACTTCCAGAGTATTTCCGGGTTGATTATTGCCAACGGCTCCATCATTGGCGCATCGGGATAGCGCTGGTTTGGGCGCGACGCCAGAATAAAGAGGGCGATTGGTTCGTATACCTGGGGAGCGGCCAAGCCCACGCCGTTGGCGTCAATTACGGTGGCCAGCATGTCGTCAATGAGTGACTGCACTGACGGAGTGCTGGGATCGGCTACATGCTCCATAGTCCCCCGTAACACCGGTTGTCCCAGTTGGGCGATCTGCCTCAGAATTGGCACGGTGTTCTCCTACTCAAACTAGTCCAAGTCTTGATGTATCAACATAAAATGGTGAGGGGCTCCGGATGAGCCCCCCCTGATAAAACTATTTTTTCTTGGCTGGAGATTTTGCTGCTTTGGCTGCTTTTACCGGTTTGGCATTCAGATCTTTGAGTGCCTTACCTGGAGAAAACTTACCATTAGTCTTTTCAGCGATCTTCAGTGGTTTGCCGGTCCGTGGGTTTCTGCCGGTACGGGCTGCACGGGTAACCGCACTAAAAGTGCCAAATCCGACAAGCGCAATTTTGTCCCCGGCTTTCAGTGCTGCGGTAGTTGCGGCAATAAAGCTATTAAGTGCTTTCTCCGCCTGAACCCTGGTCAACTCAGCACCTTCTGCAATTTTTGATACCAGTTCTGATTTGTTCATAAACCCTCCTTTAACGATATTTTTCAGGTATATATACGTTAAAACAGGTAAAGTCCACTATTCATCTACTTTTCTTCAACGAACCGTTTTGCGGACATATTCCAAAAACGATTTCAACAACTCATCCGGTACATCTTCAATCTTGTTATACACGCGGCCTCTCTCCACAAATGATATTGAAAATGGATCATTCGGATTACCTTCGATAGCCCATAAACTGATAACGCCTTCAGGATCTTTGATCACTCGATATGCGCCTTTTCGGTAGTGTCGCATAAGAGATTCTGCTGCAAATTCTGCTTGGTTGTAAAGATTCGTGTTTTTACCCATTGTCATTTTATTCTCTCAGCGTCTTGATAATAGCGTTGTACTATTGGGTATGATGAAAGGGACTTGCCCCCGGTACTGCCGGTATGCTTCACCAAACTCTTCCGCAAGTCGTCTTTCCTCTATCAAGCTACCAATGACGAAATAGACAATACTCATGATCGTTAGCATTAACCATTGATAGGTCATAACAGGATTCAGCACCATGAAAAGGATTGAAAAGAAATAGAGCGGGTGGCGTACAAGCGAGTACCATCCTGTATTTGTAAATGAGCTGGCTGTATTATTGGTAAAGCCGAGAAAATCGTCAACTCCTGTTTGCCTGAGGCAACTCACAATTATCACCCCGACAACAACTTGAAGAAGATACATGATCAGACTCCATACACCGGGTACAAAATAAAGTACTTCCGAATTCCGGTAGGCGGACATTACCCACCCAAGCATGATCAAAGAGGTAATGTTGTAGTAAAGACGGTACCCCTTGCGGCCATCCCCGTGAAGAACCTTTTTTGCCCAAGCGGTGGCAAACAATGAGTGAGTTACTGCAAACAGAATGAATCGGACTATGAAGTTGATTTTATCAGGCATGTGTATTTCAGCTTTTCTCCAATATCATGATCATTTGACACATACCATAGAATGTATCCGATCATACAGGCAGGGTCAACCGGAATGGATGTGTACCCTATTGTTTTCAGAATGATATGCGTGTATCAATCATGCTTGAGTTGTCGGGAGCATGCTTCTTGTGGGTGCCTCGCACACGGTTATCGGTGCGGCACTTTCTTTCAGTACAGCTGCCCTCCTTTACCCGGTCACAGAGGAGTTGCTGATGGAGGCTCATACGGTGCAGGAAAAACCGATCTCCACCCTCGTACTGTTTGCCGGCTTCCTTACCTGCTGGAGTATTGAGCTGATGGGAAAATAGATGGCTGCAAAATTTAAGGAGTTTATTCTATGACACCCATTGTTGATTTACGAAGTGATACCGTAACGCAACCTACCGCAGCCATGCGCAACGCCATGATGACAGCCCCCCTTGGTGATGATGTGTTTGGTGATGATCCAAGTGTCAATATGCTGCAGGGAAAAATCGCCGATATGCTCGGGTTTGAAGCTGCTCTATTTGTGTCATCGGGTACCCAGAGCAACCTCTGCGCCATACTGAGTCACTGCCAGCGTGGTGACGAATATATCGTGGGACAACTTGCTCACTGCTATCGCTGGGAAGGAGGCGGAGCTGCGGTGTTTGGCAGTGTGCAGCCGCAACCGCTCCAACATCAGGCAGACGGAACTCTTGCACTGGAGGATATCGAGGAAGCCGTTAAACCGGATGACGCCCACTTTGCCCGCACACGACTGTTGGCTCTGGAGAACACGTTGGGAGGGAAACTACTCCCTTTTGCATATCTGCAGCAGGCAACACAACTTGCTGAGAGTAAAGGATTGGCGCGGCATCTTGACGGAGCCCGACTCTTTAATGCTGCAACGGCACAGTCCGCAATAACAGGGACAAACGTTCGCGAAGAAGCCCGGCGCATTGCCGGCTGCTTTGACACTGTTTCAGTCTGCCTGAGTAAGGGGTTGGGTGCCCCGGTGGGCTCAGTGCTGTGCGGCAGTCGCGAGATTATTGCCCGTGCGCATCGCATTCGCAAAATGGCTGGCGGCGGCATGCGTCAGGCGGGTATGTTGGCTGCTGCCGGATTCTACGCTCTGGATTACCATGTAGACCGCCTTGCCGAGGATCACGCTCTTGCAAAGAGACTCGCAGATGGTTTAGCTGGTGTATCTGGTTTACAGGTGGAAATGCCACATACGAATATCCTGTTTGTCAATTTGGAAGGACCGGCCAAAAAACAATCTGCAGGACTTATAGAGTACCTGAAGTCACATGACATATTGGTTACCGGCTTATACCGCTTGCGTTTCGTGACACATATGGATGTAGGAGTTGCTGGAATTGACCGGGTTATCACCGCTATAACAAAATATTTTCTATAAGGTCACTTGTTCTCCAGGTAACTGGAAATTACTTACGGCACGATATTCACTTCAGTACCCACCCTGATCTTATGAGCTAATTCCAGGCCGACAGTATTATCCATAACAAAACATCCACCTGTTACGCGGTGTCCGACTCGCTTTGGGTTGTTGTTACCGTGAATTCGGTATACAGCCCCTTTGCTCGTCCGGTGTGACAGAGCAATTTTAAAGGGTCCCATGTAGTTCAGCGGGTCTCAGGGCGGTACCGCCCTTTAGTGGCAGCTCGATTCCCCTGTCACGGAATACTTGGCGTGAGTAGGGCGTGGGATACCACCAATGGTTGAAATAGATTCCAGTCACGGTGCCAAGACCGAGTGGATAGGTTTTGAGCCCCCTGACAGCAGTGCCTACCGGATATTCGGCAATGGGTGTGCGCTCGGAATGGTTCTTTCGCTCATAGAGTGTCAGTAAGTTGCTAAAAATACTGATTTCTATGAAAAATGTTGTGATGGCGATGACGGCAAAGTAGAGCATGTCTCCGGTGATGGCAATCGCCCATCCGGTAATAAATCTTCGGATTGGCATCCCGGATTGCTGCAGTCAATGTTGCGGACAATTTTAATGGCCTTGCCGATAATAGACACTTCCTCATCTGCCGAAAGAATGGTTGACTCAAAGGCAGGATTCCGTGCTTCCAGCCTGATGTGGTCTCCTTCCCGGTAATATCTCTTAAGCGTTGCTTCGTCATCAATTAAGGCAACGACAATATCCCCGTTGTCCGCTGTTGCGTGCGGTCGAATCAAGGCAAGATCCCCATGAAGAATGTGGTCTTCAATCATGCTATCGCCGTCAACCCGCAGAAAGAAGCTGCCTTTGTCACACGGAGTATAACTTTTCAATACATTTGCTGCAGATTAAAGTGACATCGAAGAGAAAGATCTCTCGTCGCACTGATAACACTCCGGACTTGTTTACTTATTTATTGTCGCAACAATAGCCGCCTTATTGGCACATTTGATGCTCATATAAAGTTGAGCAGTAAATAAACGTGAAAGGAGTAAGTCATGAAAACGTTAGCCACCTTGATAGGAACAATGGCTCCCGCTACCGCCTTTGCAGCTGCAGATGCCGCTGCAGGAAACGACGGGCTTTTCGTCTGGATTTTCCTTGGCTTCTTCGCACTGATAGTAGTTGGACAGTTAGTCCCTGCCGTGATGCTGGTTATAGGGCTGGTCAGAGGAATCACAGCCAGGACTGAAGCTGAAACTGAAGCTCGGTAATCATACTCTGCTTGGCATGAACTACGAGAATGGTTCTCGTTCAAGCTGTACAGGTCTCTGTGGGGTGTCGTTATGTGGATGCCAACTGAAAAGTTTTTTATAAAGTCACATATAGCCGGGTCAATAGCCACGCTTGTCTGTGCTGTGTCTATTGTTCTCATTGGCCTTGTCCCCTCTTTGTTTCCAGGCATTCACAGATTGCTTATTGATGACCGGGTAGGGATTATTGTACCCTATCTGCTCTTGATCGCTTTTGGAGGCTCTCTTTTTTCAATCTGGTTTTTCCTGATCAGAAAAGATGGCAGGTAACCTTTATTGGATCAGGTGGCCGAAGTAGCAGGGAGTAGAGATTTACAGAACGGCATTGAAGATCAGAGGGCGAACCAGAACAGAGGTTGCGCCCGGTTTTAGTTTATTTATCTTGTGTGTCAAATGCCTGGATCAGACTCTCGAAGTTTTTTTTGACTGGTTGTGCCGATCGTTAGCGGATCTTATTAAGCAACTCTTCCGGCCAGTGCTCTCTTACCTCTTCTTCTCCCGTGTAACAGGGGACTTTAGAGCCTTTCAGAAAAATATTCATTGCAGGTAAAATACTTATTTTCCCCGAACCAGGGTATTCACATACATCAATATTAGCTTTGGTTCGCAAATCTATGTAGACAAGAGGCTTGTCGCCGTGGTTGTAAAGTTGATGTGCACCTGAAGGCCCTTCCTCAAAAAACAGTAAGTCGCCTTTTGATATCGGTTTAAATCCTTCTGGTGAGCGTAACGTGGCCTCTCGTTCCAGAATTATGAATAGTTCAGCAGAAACACGTTTATATATCTGGAAGCCAAGAAAGTTTCCATAAATAAAACAGCGCACAAATGTAGAAGGCCACCCGAAAGCGGCCTTCTACTTCTCTGCAAACTCCATGTATTCCCCTTTGCTGACTCAGCTTTTAGATGTAACGGCGATTTTCTCGTCTCTTACTACCGACACAACACCTTTAACCATGCCAGTCATTAACAATATTGCCGGGATTACCTGTGCTACGACTATCAGTGCGCAAAATCCTAAAAATACCCAGACAAAAATCCCACTGTTATCTTCCCGTAAACCTGATGCTGCTGCAAATGCTGATACCGGTGCCAAAGTTCCTACGATAGTGGTGATAAGTGCTCTCATGACATCCTCCTTGTATTTTTTGCTTTAGATTTATTTCGTGTGCTTCTGTCTTTAACTATTACACTTGCCGTGCCAAACTTTTAAACAAAACAACGGCCTGACCTAACTCACTGATATTGTGAATATATTTATTTTCTTTAGGGCATGCATATAAATTAAGGCAAGAAAACAAAGAATCCCGCTGTATAAGAACAAAATACTATTTATCAGTCTTTCGGGAAGAGTTACTGTCATTACAGCATGTTGCAGATTAGTATAGAAACGCCGAGGTGTATAAATCTATTTTATTCTCTCTTCTGCGCCAATCTTGCGGATATATTCTGGAGGAGTGTTTTTATCAACAAACCCTGATCAGAAAGAGTCGCCACTTTAATCATGAACTGACCTTTCCGCGTCTTTTATTGGGGATGCTTACTTTAACAAGAGAGTGTATAATCATCACCGGTCGTTGAACGAGGCCGCAAGGGTAATTGAATCTGAATAAAAGGGAGAATAGCGATGCCGAAAATAGTCCTATTTTATGAAACAGGCGGACCCGAGGTACTCAAAATAGAGGAGTCACCACTAATGGAGCCGGGTGTGGGAGAGGTCCGTCTCAGAGTTGAAGCGATAGGCCTGAATCGGGCAGAAGTAATGTTCCGACAGGGGCAATATCTGGAAAATCCGATATTCCCGTCTCGACTCGGCTATGAAGCTGCAGGGGTTGTAGATGCAATCGGTCCTGGTACTGTCGGCATTAAAATCGGCGACCGGGTAAGCACCATTCCTTCATTTTCAATTGGTACCTATGGCGTCTACGGAGAAAGCGCCGTTGTGCCGGCCTATGCTGCAGCCCATTATCCCGAGAAACTATCCCCGGTTGAAGGGGCCGCGATCTGGATGCAGTATCTGACCGCATTCGGGGCGCTTATCGAATTCGGAAGATTGCAGAAAGATGACACTGTATTGATCACTGCGGCGAGCAGCAGCGTCGGATTAGCCGCAATCCAAATCGCAAAGTCAGTCAGGGCGACCGCCATTGCCATTACCCGCGGCGCCGATAAGAAATCCTTTCTCATGGAGGCCGGGGCGGATCACGTTATAGCGACTGACGAACAGGACCTGATTGAAAGCGTAATGGCCATTACATCTGGAAAAGGTGCTGAAATGGCATTTGATCCTATTGCCGGAGCAATGTTGGGAGAGCTTGCCGGGGCAGCAGCTCCCGGTGCAACAATCTTTGAATATGGTGCATTGTCGTCGGCACCGACCACATTTCCCCTGTTTGCAGCGCTCGCCAAGGGCTTGACTGTGCGCGGGTACACCCTGTTTGAGATCGCCAAAAATGCAGAAAGTCTTGCCCGTGGCAAACAATTTATCTACAGCGGACTTGAGAACGGGGCATTGAAGCCGGTTATCGATCGAGTATTTCCTTTAGAAAGTATTGTTGAAGCCCACAGGTATATGGAGTCCAACCGGCAAAAAGGCAAAATTGTGGTACAAATCTGAAAAAAGAAACCAGCTCCTGACCTGCCCCTGATGAAAATGTCGTACCATAAAATTCCATATTTATAATTAATGACAGGATTGGCATCGGTCTGCATATGAGTGAAAAATCCCAATTTGACTTAGTCCGGCAAGAACAAGAGCGTCTGTCAGGGGTACTCACCTCAATCGAGGAAACGGCCAGACAGAACAGGACCAAGATAGCCCATCACGATGCCTACAGTGCTGAACTGGAGAAGGAACGCCTTGAATCAGTAAACTGGCATGAAAAGAACTCGTTAACAGAGAAGCTCATCGAGAACGACAAATTTGATCCCAGAAAATATCTTTCATCCTTCCAGATGACTGACAGTCCGTACTTCGGGATTGTCGGGATTAACGATACCGACAAGAAAATCGGCTCGAAAGAGTATCTTATCGGGAAGCAGGGGTTCGTATCCCATGACAACCGGGCACTGGTCGTAGACTGGCGAAAAGCCCCGATCTCGCACTTTTTCTATGACTTTGACCCCGGTGATGAATACTTCGAAACCATTCAGGGCAAAGAGCGGGAGGGAGTGATAACCCGGCGTGACTGGGGATTCCGATGAAGTCGGCCGCCTATTCCGACGGAAGTCGGTCGGGCATTCT
>JBMOEI010000102.1:0-12715 GCA_049318985.1 Desulfuromonadaceae bacterium | reverse complement strand
AGGTGGGTAAACCTGAATTCAGAAAAACGGGTCAACACATTACTGGTGGTGGCAGGTCTTCGCTGAAAAATTGTGAAATCGGACAAGCTACACTATTGATATTGACCACCGGCCAGCGTCCAGGCGAAGTGACAGGAATGTCATGGAGTGAAATCGGTGGTCATTGGTGGATAATACCTGCTGAACGCGCCAAGAAAAATGATCGTGAAAATCGTGTTTATCTCTCCGTCTTAACAAGGTCATTATTGCCGGCTAAAGAAGATCCGTATATTTTCCCGGTACGAGGAAGGGGAAGAGGGCTAAAAGCCCAAGGCAGCATGAGGCCGGCTACTTTGTCACACAATCTGACGGACAATAAATACTTGGGGATTCCCCGGTGGACACCTCATGATCTGCGTCGCACCATGGCGACAGGTCTTGCTCGACTCGGTTGCCCTGATGAGGTAATCGACGAGGTGCTGAATCACAAGAAGAAAGGGATCATCAGCGTCTACAATCAACACAGATATGATGCTGAAAAACGGCGCTGGCTGATACTTTGGGGGCGTTACCTTCAAAAAATCGTCAGAGTAAAAACGCCTGTAGACCAATGAGCCATTCTGCTAATGATTATTAATCTTTTGTGACCGTGATTATTTTCTCGTGCAAAATTTTCATTTCATGCAGTTTCAGTAAAACCCCCTCGTAAGCCTTGATTTCGATTTCCAGTGGAAATGCTGCTTTGTGCGCCTTGGAAAAGATAAGTGCAATAACGATAGCACCGACCAGTAAAATTCCTGACGCAATAAAACTCTTTATTGTGATCAAGCCGGATATCACAAGGGCAAATCCAAAAAGGCTCCAGATTCGCCGGTCATCATATTGGCTTTTCTGCTTTTTAATGGCGTCGAAAGCAGTAAACGTTTCCGCTATTGTTGCCTCAATGTCTTCAGGATTCTTAATCCGGTCCATCATCTGATATGGTTTGCGTAGACTATTATTCTGTCTAACGTCGCCGATTGCTTGCTTGATAAATTCTGCCGCTTCTTGTTTAGTCTGCTCACGCATATTCATATACCGAATCTCTCCCATCAGGCCACCAACCGCAATGTTTTTCCTACCTGCATTTTGTTTATTCCGGGCTGATCTTTGAACAGATCAAAAAGATAATGATACGTCTCAATTTTTTTTGATGGTAGAAGCTCCAGGCCATCTTCAGCCAGATATTCTTCTACCGCTTCAATGATCCCGTCATACATCTCTCTGTTTATGAGCACGCTACCCTTTTCTTTCAGCATGGCACCATTTCCAGTTATCAACCATTCCAGATTTACCTCTGCCGTACTGGCTATTGCGATAAGAGCAAGGCGGGTCGGCTCACTTTTTCCAGCCAGGTATTGATGAATAACCGTAGGAGACAAACTGCTTTGCATGGCAAAAGATCGGGCACTCTTTGCCCCAATTGCCATTTTGAGCCGATCCGGAAAACTGTCAATCGTGTCTGCGTCATCTACCCAGTCCACACTAAACCCCTAAAAAATGATCTATATAGCGAATAATTTATTGACAATGTTCGTTATAGCGTTTATATGTCCCAATATGTTCCGTATATATCACATAAGCTGCGTTGATAAAAGCAAAAATATGGAGCCTACAAATTAATTTTCAGATTGGAGAATCGTATGTCCGTATTGACTGACAGACTTATGAGTCGTCGTGAAGTTGAACATGTTACTGGGCGAGCCAGGACAACATTGTATCGTATGGCAATGAGCGGTGAACTCTGCCCGAGAAAAGTACGCGGTAGACTTGGTTATTTAGAGTCAGAAGTTCAGCAATACCTGGTTTCTTTACCTGTAGTTGGTCCTAAATTAAGCGATGTAGACATTGATAATTATTCCACGCAACCTTAGCGAGCAATAGTTTGAATGCCTACAGCAGGTGAAACCTATAATCCATGGCGTCTGTTTGTCGGGTTCTTCATTCCGAATGTCATAACAAGGAGTACTGAATTGTCTTCGACAGCAAAACTTGTTTTCGGAAAGCTTTGTCAATTTGCCGGTGAAAACGGTCAAGCATATCTCCAGGCACTCTGCGAGTATCTCGTTGTACCGGAATGGTATGAGCCACCCGAAGTTCGTAACGCCAGATCAAAAGAGGTCGCAGAAGGGAAAAGCGGATGCCACCGCCTCCATGCATTAAGCTTGGGCGCAAAATTCTCTACTTCAAAGAAGATCTTGATCGCTGGATGGAGATGTACCGTGTTGCTTCGTAACAACAAATTGCATCTGCATGATTTTATTTTGGCCACCTCATTGTCATTTTTGAATGACGGGCAGATTCATGGGCAGTGACGTTTTCTGGATCAAGCTGCATACAAGAATCTTTGACTCAGAATCCATTATTCTCCTTGAATCTATGCCAGAGGGAGACACTCTTCTTATTATCTGGTTCAAAATGCAGATATTGGCCGGAAAATGCAATGCCCGTGGGTATTTGCTTTTAAACGGCGAGAGACCGTACTCAGATGAAATGCTCGCAACGGTCTTTCGACGGCCACTAAACACCGTCAGACTGGCGATATCTGCATTCCTGCAATTCAAGATGGTCGAAGTTATAGACGGAGCATACTTTCTGGCCGAATGGGAAATACATCAGAATGTAAGTGGCATGGATAAGATAAGGGAACAAACCAAGGTTCGGGTGGCTCGCCATCGGAGCAATAAGAAAAATGTAACGGTGCCTGTAACGTTACAAGTAACGCTGAGTAACGCAATAGAAACAGAGACAGAAACAGAGATAGAAAAACAACAACAGGAGATTCGGTTGTTGATGGTGAATACACCGTTTTGTAATGTTGCTGACCAAGGACTAAAAAAGCTTATAGACCAGCATGGGAGCAAGCAAGTATCACTTGCCGCCGACATCGCCGCCGAAACCTGGCGCAGAGATCACAAGGAGATTCGCAACCCCGGCGGTTACCTGCAGACGCTTTGCGAATCACATGTAGTCCCGGAATGGTATGTGACGTCGGATGCCCGCAACGTTAGGTCAGCAGCAGCGGAAGAACGAAAGTGCTTTGAGACCAGGAAAATTGAAGAGCAGCGAGAGGCTGAGAAGCGGGAAGCACAGGCACGGGATTGCTACTGGCTTTCATTATCCGAAGAAGACCGCAAGAAACAGTGTGATGTGACCAGAAAATCATCACTATTTCTTCTGGATTTTAATGATGAAATTATTGATGGAATTGCGAAACTTAATGCCTGGGACAGCCGTCTACAAATGGACACAAATAGTGAAAGTAGTTTCGATTAAAGTTGCATAACAAGCTGAAATGATAGTGTATGCCGATGTCATTAAGAACAAACAAAACAGTTACAATACTTTTACATATAACGATTTATAGCAGCATTTTTGCACGGTGAATCCTGAGTCATTAGCCATTTGGCAGACCGATCACCACCCATGGGATTAGCCAACCTAAGCAGAGCTCTTTCATGATCGAGGCACTTGTATCTCTCCCCTCGCATGATCGTAAGCAGTCAGAAATCCGCAGACGTTTGGAATATTTCCCGACTAAGGCACATTGAAAATGTGTTTTCTTACAACGATATGCACCAGTTGTTAAGGGATCTGTGGAAGCACCGGGTAAAACTCCCGAAGTACTGGGTTTGGGAAAAACCTTTTCTGACAGGCGCAACAGAGAACCTGAACGACGTGAGCCACCGGTAGAGTCTCGGTTCACGGCAGACAGCAGGCTATTGGCAGGAATCCTTGCCAGGCCAACATATAAGGGACACTACGAAAAGTAGGAAGACGGAACTGCTACCGTCGGCATAGCGATGCCAGAAAAAGAGCATGTCATCTCAACACGCAGGCCGGCAATGGCCAGAGGTAATCAATGAAACACAGATGGCCAACATCACTCCATTCCCAGGTCGAGGCGATTTTTCACTCGGTCCGTTCCATCGGAAAGTCAAAGATGGATACCGACAAGGGAATCCGTTCATTTGGATCGTGGGAAGTCTACAAGGGTGAGGCCCACCGTTTAGCCAAATCCATGCACAAGAAAGGGCGAACCAGCATCCTTAATACCCTGTCGGTACGGGACGACATGGCCGAATACCTCGAAGAGCGACTGGCTTACTACGTCGAGAAGAAACGGTCACGTCAGACCATGGAAACCATCCTGTCGGCACTGGGAAAGTTTGAGTACGCCATCAATCACTATATCGAGATCCACACTCTGGAGATTCCCCGGCTGGAGACAGAAAAACTGCGAATGGAGTTCTACGCCAGAAGCCGGAAGCTGCTGCGCAAATCGAGCAAGATCTTTGACAACCGTGCCTACCCCGATCCGATCATGCTCATTGGGGCAATAACTGATGGGACCTTCCAGTTACAGGCATCACTTCAGTACGAAGGCGGCTTGCGTACCGAAGGTGTCGGCGCACCCAGCAACCGGCGCTTGAAGAACCCCCTGACCACTAGCGGGCTGCGTGGTATCGGCTCCGATCCGGTCACCGCATCTCCCGTGGGAGTTGTCGCCTCGGTGGAGAAAGGTGGCAAGGAGACGGAACATTACGTCTCCGTCGCAACCTACCGGAGACTGGAAGAACATATTTCCCGTCACGGAAAGCTGGAGAGCGATTACTTTGCCTATGTTGAGGCAATCAACTCGGCTGCAAAAGCTACCGGTCAGTATGTCCCGGGTCGCGGCAGTCATGGCCTGAAGCACAACTTCGCACAGGAACGCTACCTGGAGTGCATAAATCATGGAATGAGCCATGAGCAGGCCCTGCAACAGACCTCCCTGGAAACCTCCCACTTCCGGCTGCGGGAAACCCTGACCTACACGAGGGGATGAAATGACTGAACAGCTGAACCTGATAACCGGACTGACGGAACATGAGCGGAAAAAGCTCTTTGCATGGATAGCGTCGTTGCCGGAAGAAAATATCATGGAAATTTTCCAGGAGGGAGTGAAAAAGTCCTTCCAGCTCAAGGAGGAACGCCCCGATCTCCACGGTAGGATCAACAAATATTGTGCTTTCATCGTTGCTGCCCGCAAATCAGGCTGGGACACGCTCAAAGGCAAAGGGTACCGGGTTGCAGAAAAGGTGCAATATGACGACTTTTCCCATCTGAGAAAGGCGAGCGCAGCCGGACTGATCCAAAAAGGGAGGACACCGGTATTACGCCGGAAGATCCTGGCTCACTGGGGTGAAGTCAAAGAGCTGAAGGCTGACGGCATGGGCTTCCGACCTATTGCACATTATCTGAACCAAAACCGAAAGATAAAGACCTCACCAACATATCTGGCTAAATTATGGAAGGACGTGGAAACAGATGATTGAGTTCGAATACAAAGGGATACAAATTGAGGTTGCTGCTGAAAATCAGCAAATTAACTACAAGGATTCAGGAAACCATCATCGTACCCGCTTTGAGAGGGATGTAAGGGTTTTTGTGCATTTCTGGGATTTCGTAATATGGAATGGCAATCTGCAGGAATTAGCGTTCGTGAAATCATGTCTGCAATATTTCATGCAAGGCTACTGGAAGCGATCAAACAAGGAAGGCGGTAAAATCGATCTGGCTAAAGGATTGCACCATGAAGACTTTGATGCGGGAAGATCATCCCTGTATTTTGTTGCGCGGCAAAAGGATAAGAAACATTATTTGCAGATTTGTCTCCAGCAGGCAGGAGAAACCGTACATGAAATCTACCTCGACGGCCAGGAGACCATTATGCTGGATATTGCCATCGCTAAAGCAATCGGCTTACTGACTCCATACAAAAGTCAGGGAGCATGAAATGGAAAACATGGCAGAGCTGGAATGCTTGAACAATTCTCTGAGAAACGAGCTGGGCACCTTGTCATCTCTATTGGATTCAGCAAAATTAAAACTGGCGCATCAGTATTCTATTGATACGGTAGATGATGTGGGGATGCGTCTAAAATTGTGGTTTTATGCTGATTTGAAAGTGAAGGTTGGAAAATATCATGTGTGCATTTCAAAAGATCATGATAGCAGTATTGAAGTGCGTCTTGTCTGTTACCGACCAACAAAGAAAGGTGGTGTTGTTGTCGACTTTTGGGGACAAAACGCCGCCAAGGGATGGCCTAACTGCAGGAAGCTGGTTTGCCTTGAAGATATTGTTGAAGCCACCGGTTACAAGCTCAAGGCATTGGAGAATGCCGAGACGCCGCCAACTCAGCTATAAATGAGTGAAAAACTCACCGCCGATCCAGCTTTTTCCGTTCTCAATCAACCAAAAGATAGTGAAAAAAGTCGTGAGTTTTGTGATGATATTTGTCGTGAATTTTCTGTGACATCTATCCAATCAGGCATCTTGTTCCATAACAGCTCATAAATATCCTTGTGTATTTGTTCCATTGTCCTTCTACGTCTTGTAGATTACTGTTCATGTAGCCTTGCCGTCGTTGAGCCCGGCAAGGACGGTGAGCCCTTTCTCGGAGAGGCGGTATTTTTGCTTGCTGCTTCGCGGCTTGTCGGGAACGGTCATTTCCAGATAGCCAGCATCGAGCAAGGGGTTTAAAAATTGGTCGCGAAATTTGGTTCTGTTAGCACGTCCTATTACGACCATCAACTCTGCAATCCCCTGTTCTTTTGAGGCGCTATTAAGCAGTTGGACTTGGTCCGCACTTAGTCCTGACTTGGTCCTGACTTGATCCTTGTTTGGAACCGCCCCAAGTATCAGCACTGCTTCTGATTCATCTCCCATGGATGTTTCAGCCACTTCCAGTGCAGACGAATGTACTGGTAGGCGCACCATGAAATAACTGTGATCTTCATCAAATTCAAATTCTGCGGGTGGAGAACCATTTTTCTTCATAGCTTCCAATATTTTCGGTATGCCAGTGGAGCGCCCTTCAGTAAATTCCAACTCCTTCAAAAACTCACCAATACGGCGGTTCCGATAACGTCGGGACATGGCTTTGCCGATACGAAGCTGCTCCAGATGAACGGAACGATCGGGTCCCGGATAGCTGAGCACTATCAGTTCGTCGTGCATTATGCGAATTTCTACCGGTTCGCGAGTATCATATCCACGGTGGTACAGCGCGTTGACCACCGCTTCTTCAATGGCTCTGTACGGTATATTTTCTATCCTGGTTGACTCTGCTCTATCCCTGTACTTGGTAACTGTTTCACTGACGAAGTTCCGCTTGATGTAGTCCAGAGCATCGCGGATCATTTGAGGTAGTGGCCCTCTGAAAATTTTCTCGGAGAATTTGTCTCCGCCTGGCCCTTCCTTTGGAAACCAGACAACGTCTATCTGCATGACCGGAAAAAAACGCCACGGCTCAGGGTTGAACATCATCAAGCCGACATTACGTGGAAACGGAGTTTCATCTGGTCCGCCAACAACGCCCATCTGTCGGCCAAGTTCCTCCAGCGATAGAGCCGAAGCCTGCTTGAAAAGATCGCTACCAACCTGCTTCAGATATTCATGCATCAGATCACGGGAAAGGTCGGCCACCTTGGCCAACTGATTGAATCGGTCATCAAAAGGAACTCTGGCAGCCAAGGAGATAAGCTCCGTTTCATCGGCCCCCTTTGCCCTGACTGTACTTGAACCCTTGCGAATAAAATAACCGTATTCTTTGCACTCCTTGCCCAGGCTGATCTTTGCCTTATAGGGACGGGTCTGACCGCCCAGTACCCAAAGGACGAGGATATGCTGCCCGTCGATTTCGACAGGAACTACTATTGGATGGTAATAGGGCTGAATTGAATTGAAGCCAAGGTTGAGTATTTCCTTTTGGATATCATCAAACTGGTTTGGGTCTACGCCAACCGGCGGCAGCAAAGGACGCCCGTGCTCTTCCTTGATGCCAATAAGGATATAACCGCCACCCAGATTGTGGAAGTCATTGGCAAAGGCACAAATAGTATGTAGGACATCAAGTGGATTCCATCCTTCCTTAAATTCAAGGCGTTCCCATTCTACCGGTTTGCCGTTGAGGAGATCGTTTATCTTGATTGGGAGTGCGTTATTCATACGAGATCCTTATTCGAATATCCATTTGTCGGGGTGTTCTACTCATACTTACCTGTGAGCAGGCATCGGCATCTATCCCTATTTTCAAGGTGAAAGCTCTTTGTTGATCTGATCCTTCAACACACCACTCGGCTTGAACGTCAATATCCGCCTGGCTTCAATGGTAATTGACTCGCCAGTCTGCGGATTGCGACCACGGCGATCTTTCTTCTGTTTAACAATGAAACTGCCGAAGCCGGAGATTTTGAGGTTCTCACCGGATTCAAGCGTATTTTTCATGATCGCAAAGACGGCTTCTACCATCTCGGCGGACTCTTTCTTGTTGAAACCGAGGCATTGCTGTACCTTTTCAAAAATGTCGGCTTTGGTCATTATTCCCCTCAGTAATCAAGATGAAATGCATACTACCTTTTGAGCACGTCTTTTTCCAGTACTTCCAACGCTTATTTCAACATACCTGCCTGCGGATCACCAAGTTGATGAGTCAGGCCGTATTTTACCTTGAAGTCTGCTTTTTGACCATATTCAGTTTTTTCAATCAACTGCGGTAGAATGTGCCGTTCGTTAGAGACTACCTGAATCAGGTCACGGAAATCTTTCAAATCATGGAGATATCTGTCCGTGTGCACTGGCAAGCGCCTCCTCTACAAATTTTCGAGTAGCCACTTTGGCGAAGTTCTTTGCAGCGGCGGAGAGACGTTTGGCATCCATTTCCGGAACTTTTGCCCGTACCCTGGCAAGGACAGCATCGCGATCTTCCGCCAGTTGATTCAGATTATTCAGCAGATCGACCAGTAAGAATTCGGCAGTCGCTTTCTTCGGAAAGCGTGGTTTTCTGTGGAACTCGAACAGCTGCCCGCCAAGTTCGAAGCGCCCGTGTCGCTTGTGGTTGTAAACAATTTGATAGTTATAGAGCTGCGTGGTACCGAGACCGAGGGCGTTGTAGTCATTGGGAGACGTCACCAGATAATCATTGTCCTTTAAGAACGAGGTGAGAAGCTTGTCGGTGTTGGCAGGCAATGTCCCAAAACGGGAATGCTGCGGACATTGATACAGCCCGCTGCCAACCTTCACCAGTGCGCCCTCACTAACCAACCCTGCAACATCGCGATCAACACTTCGCGACATCTTTTCAAGGTCAGAGCGGCGATAAACCTGGCCGGGTTTCAATTTTGATTTGACGCTTTCCAGAGCACTCATGACGTTCACCTCTAGTAAAACATATCAGCTTGGTTTGATTATTTCAATATTTTTGTTAAATATTCATGCAGCGCTGACCAAAAGATATTAAAAAAAGTCACGAGTTTTATGTAGATATTTGTCGTGAGATTTATGTGTATTATCTTCAGTTGTATTTCTTAATCCTGAATTACCAACTGTAAAATCATACCAAAATCACAAATAAGCGATTCCGTGATCATGTTGCCAGTTTCACTGGAACCGCAGTTCCACCCCACGTGCACACAAAAGAACACTAATGGATTATTTGAACAAATCTATAAAAGACCAAATACTGCTGATATCGTTACCAAATTAGTAACTATTGTGAACAAACAAAACAGTTCAAACCATTCTGGACGCTGATCAAGTATGCCTACTCCAGCACGGATTACCGACCCTGTTACGTCCCATGGTGGTACTGGCGCTGGTACTACTGGTGGTAGGGGAATTATTGTTATCCCAAAAGGGCACCTGTTTGGGATAACAAATGGGATAATGTTTTGGTGGCTGTTTTGGATACCAATTTGGTACCAAAAACGGGGAGCTTTTCGCCACCTTCCGTCAATGCCGCATTTTTGGGTACAAATATGGTACCTTCAATGCGGCATAATTTTGAAGGTACCTTTTTAGACATAATTCAAAACGGCGTCGTTTTTGCCACCATGAATTGTTCTACATATTTGGTGGCGAAATTGCCGCTGAATTCTGATATATTCCCGCGAACAGTTTAAAGAATCCTCTGTTACGGACAGCAGGGGAGAACGAGGCCGAGCGGGTGGCGTTCCTTTTTGAGCGCTATCAGAAGTTGACTGTTCTGTTGGGACTGGTAGAAAAGGCGGTTAAGCAAGACTGGAAGAAAACAGCCAAAATTGAAGTTTTGACAGAGTATTAAGCGCAACAAGGGATATGCGTATGAAACCTTCAGGGTCACGAAAAAAAATTCTGTTCACTGGAATTCTGCCTTCACTCAAGGAGCAAAGCGCCTATTTCTCACTCACTGCCGTCAAGCGAACCTTGACCGCTGCAGAAATTGAACTTGCCGACAACACTCTCCGGGAGTATTTGAGCGAGGCCATGTCCTCCGGCATTGTTGCTGATGCCGGACGTGGTTGGTACAGCCGCCATACAAAACCGGTCAGCCTTGATCCCAAGCCGGTCGCCAAGATAATCCGGGAAGTGAAGAAAGCCTTCCCGTTGCTTGATTTCTGCTGCTGGTCCACAGTGCAATTCAACCACTTTGCCCTGCACCTCATCGCCCAGCCGACTATTATCCTTTACACTGAAAGTGATGCTTTAGAAACGGTGGCCGGATTTCTCAAGAAGGAAGGGTGGGACGCATGGAGCAATCCCGGTAAAAGTATTGCCGAGCAGTTTGTTCATCCCGGAGACCGGACGATTGTTCTTCGTCCTGCCATTGTCAAGCAGCCGGAAGCCAAAGATCATGTTGCCTCTATCGAAAAAGCTCTGGTCGATCTTGTGATTGAAGCACAGAAGCTGAAACTGCTGGATACCCCCGAAGCTCAGCGAATCATTGACACTGCTCTCGGAGCTGGTCTACTGCAACTTGCTGTTTTACTCGCGTACGCTGATGAAAAACGTGAAAAACTTGACAGTCAGGAGGTAACCTATTAATTCCGCATTTTTAAAAAATGCGGAATTAATAGGCTGGAAATATGATTTCTGAAATTTGTTTTACTGCCGACTGGCTTGAGAAAAAACGGAAAGAGTTGGGGAATGTCGATCCGATCCTGCTGGAACGGGCACTGCATGCCTTCGCCCTCCTCGGCCATCTGGCGGAAAGCGGTCTGGAGTTTGTATTCAAAGGGGGCACCAGTCTTTTGTTGCACGCTCCGGTCATTCGCCGACTCTCCATCGATATCGATATTATCTGCTCCTCTCCAGCGGAAGCTTTGGACCGGGTTCTCCAACAGATTTCTAAAGTAGCTCCATTCATAGACTACAAGGACGATGAACGAGATTCCGGGCGGTTGCCGAAACGGCGGCATTTCAAGTTTTACTTCGAGTCCAGGGTTCCCGGCAACCAGGCACCGTTTGTGCTTCTTGATGTCGTAGAGGAGTCCCGTATTCCTCACGTAGTGATACAGAAACCCATCACCACTCAGTTGCTGGAAATACGACGAGAGATCCCCGTCAATATCCCAACCATAGAAAGCCTGTTGGCCGACAAACTGACCGCATTTGCTCCGAGGACAACCGGTGTGCCGTTTGAACCTCCGGGCGGCAAAAAACCGGAACTGCAACAGATCGTAAAGCAGTTGTTCGATGTCGGTGAGCTGTTCACGCTGGCGGAAAATATCGACGAAATCAGGAGCGTCTATCAAAATGCCTTCGAGCTGGAAAACGAATACCGGGGCAGAGGTTTCCTGATGAGAGGCGCGCTTGAAGATACATATGCCACTTCAATGGCGTATTGTCTGCACGGGCTGAAAAGAGTACTGCAGAATCCTGATGCCCTGCTTCTCGAAAAGGGGAGAAAAAGCCTTGAATCTCACTTGATAAACTACACTTTCGACCTACCAGCCGCCAAAATTGCGGCCGCAAAAGCCGCCTTGCTCACCAGGCTCATTGCAAGAGAGGAGGCGAACCCCTCATTAGCACATTGGCGGACAATGCCAGGATTGGAAGTATTTCCCACCGTGGAGATCACCGGTGAATTGAGCCGTATCAACAGCTTGAGATCAAGTTTGCCGGAAGCATTCTGGTACTGGTATCAGGCAAGTAGGCTGTAGGCCTGTGCCATCTTCTTGGCTTCATTGCAAATATCTTCCCGTAACTTCCGGTCCCAACAGTTCTGCATCTGAACCGAATGACATGACCCACCGTTTGAGTGCAAACAAATGAAATTTGCGCCAGTTTGTGATGACCAATTTCGTAGACAAAAAAGACGCTACCGGCCAGTACGAGTTTTTGGCGGGCGTTGGTACCAATTCCTGATCAAAGTCCCAACTTCGTTGGATCGTCTTCGGCCCCACATCATACATTCATAAAATGTTTTTGCTGGCATGCGGAACTGTATGATAAAGTTTACCAAAGCATTAGCGAAGAAACTCTCATTCCTCTTCTAGGAGACCCCATCATTTTTGACCTCCCCGTTACGCTGACTTTTTACAGTGTTGCATCCGGACTGAGCTTGTGCCTCTGTCTGGTGTTGTTGCTCTTTGCCCGCTTTCAGCCCGGTACGCTGGTTATCCGCAGTTGGGCTCTTGCTGTTCTGGTGCTCTCAATCGGCTTCTTTGTATCAGGAATCGGGCCGATGCTGCCGACCTGGGCAACCATCATCGGAACCAACGTTATCCTGCTTACGTCCGGCTCGATCATTTATTCAGGTTTCTCCGCTTTTTTCAAGGAACGCCAGGTAACGCTGGACCACTGGGGATGGGCAATGGTGGCACTAACGGTGCCGGCATTCTGGTATTGGGGGCTGATTGAGCCGAACGGTAATTATCGAAGTATGGTGTTCTC
>JBMOEI010000101.1:0-12795 GCA_049318985.1 Desulfuromonadaceae bacterium | reverse complement strand
GCTTGCGCTGCATCGCTTTATGATATTATTCCACCGCTTTAAAAAATATATCCATTTCTTTGAAATTATCACCGGTATTTTCCTTGTGGTTATCGGAGTGCTTATTTACAGCAACTGGCTTTCCCGGCTTTCCGGTTATGTGACGATTTTTTACAAGGGGATTTAGTGAAAGCACACCGGGCGCCACATTCAATTCAGCTGACCGTTGCACAACTTGTCATAACAGAAGCTTTTTATGCCGGTATTCTGGATCTGCCGGTCCAGCGCTCATTCACATCAAAGGGTGCGCCTGATCATCTGGTTATCGATATGGACGGCATGGCAATTGTTTTTGTGGAGGAGGCGGATGTCATTAAGGCCCATCCGTTGCTGGAACCGCGTTTCAGCATGTTTCCACGAGGTATCGGTGTTACGCTGCATTTTGAAGTGACTGAAATTGAGGATATTCGCGACGCTATTATGGAGGAGGGGCTTGAGATCCTCTATCCGCTTGATATCAAGCCGTATGGAGTCAAGGAGATGTGGTGCTTTGATCCTGATGGCTATTTGATCGTTCTTGATGAGTTATTGCCGGTGCAGAAAAAAGGTGTGAGTTCATAATGTTAAAACAGGTTTTCTGATGAATGAGTTAATTTTTCTGCTGCTGGTATTCGGTCTTCCGGCAGCCATAGGCTTCAAATTAGCTTTGTCGCGAGGCAAAAACCCGTTTCTGTGGGGACTACTCTGTATTGTCCCTTTTTTCATTATCGTTCTGCATTTTGAAAAGCCAAAGCATGAGATTGCGGGGCATTTTCGTAAATGCAGACAGTGTGGGGAAATTTTTCGCTGGAAGGACTCATGTTGTAAATATTGCGGTACTGCTGTTTCCGATACCAAAGCGACGTGAAACCGGCTTTATTTAACATTGCTAAAACGGGTATTTTTTTGTATGTTCACCGCAGTAAACCGCTCATTTAATTCATCTCGGAGGTAACATGGCCAGCATACCGGGCAAGACAAAATTTCAAATCGATCTGCGTCAGCATCTGCGCGATCAGAACATCAGTGGTAACCTTGTCCATCTTATCTGCGAGATTGCCGAAGCGAGCAAATACGTCATCAACGCCGTGCGTACCGGTGAACTCGGTGTCGCGGGTACCTCCAACCTGTACGGCGAAGAGCAGCTGGCCCTTGATGTCCTCTCAGATCGTATCATGCGCAAGCGCCTTCAGCATTCAGGTGTTGTCTGTAACATTGCATCAGAAGAGATGGAGGAGATTTTTCAGGTAACCAGCAATCCGCAGGGGATGTTTTCTGTTGCCTACGATCCATTGGACGGCTCGTCGCTGGTTGATGTCAATCTGGCTGTCGGCACTATTGTCGGTATTTACCAGGGTAATGATCTGCTCCAGCCCGGCCGAAAAATGGTTGGCTCGATTTACATCCTGTACGGGCCCCGTGTATCGCTGGTTTATTCTGTTGGTAAAGGGGTTTTTGAATTCACGATGAACCAACTGATGGAGTATACGCTTACCCGCGAAAATGTCCGGATGCAACCTTCCGGCAACATGTATTCTCCCGGCGGCTTACGAAAAAAATACAGTGAGGGGAATGAGCGTTTCGTCCGTTATCTGGAAGACAAAGGTGCAAAACTGAGATATTCCGGCGGATTTGTCCCGGATTTTAATCAGATTCTTATGAAGGGCAATGGCGTGTTTATGTATCCGGCTCTGAGTGATTCGCCGAGTGGCAAACTGCGTCTGTTGTTTGAACTTAACCCGATGGCGTTCCTGATTGAGCAGGCCGGGGGCGCCGCGACGAACGGTGAAATTCCGATCCTCGATATTGTTCCTGAGGGCCTTGAGCAGCGCTGTCCGGTATACATCGGTTGCAAGGAAGATGTCGCAAGGGCTGGAGAGTTTTTGCTGAGTGCAGATTAGGAGTGAGTTCTTATGCCGGACTCGGATACCACGCCTGATATTCCACCACAACGCCTCTGCGGCGAGATTCAACTCTTTGATCTGTGTGAGCTTGACTCGTGCCGTTACAAAACCGGCCGCTTTTGTTCTGACCCGGTTTTGTTGAGTCGTTTCGAAAAGATAGCCGATGCTGAACTCAGAAGTTCGGAACGGTATGTTTTTGAAGAACCTGATGACCCGGAAGCCGATGAAGATGATTACGACGAAGATGGCCACGATGATGCGGATGACCGGTTTGAGAGGGAACATTCTGACGGCGATGATGCCGGTTGGCAGGATGAAGAGTAGACGTGAATAAAATTCATTTCTGATTGATATCCATGATACGTCGCTGGCCGTTTCTGATTCCTTTTCTCTGTATGACGGCAGGTCTCGCCGTATCAGCACTGAACGATTTTTATTGTGGTTCAAATGTGATAGCAGCGGCATTTCTGTGTCTGCTGCTATCTTGTTTTCTGTCGAAACCGTGGCTGTTTTCCCTCTGCACGGCTCTGGTTTTCTTCCTCTGGGGTCTGAGTGCCCTTCGCCCCCTGCTGTCTCCTGAACTTGTACCACATTCCATACGCACCAAATCGTCAGAAACCCCGATAACGATCGAAGGAATTGTTTCCGCGCGACCCCCGGTTGCTCCGGAAGGAAGTCGTCTGATTGTTGACGTTGAGCAGATACTGCAGGGAGATCGAGCGGAAGTGGTGTCCGGATTACTCCTGCTCACTGTCAGCGAAGGAGATATCACAGTAACTCGCGGTGATCGCATCCGTTTTGTTTCCCGGGTCTCTCTGCCGCATCGACTCGGCCTGCCCGGTGAGTTTGATTATTCCCGTTACCTCGCGCTTCAGGGCATTTATGCCACCGGTCGGGTCGCTTCCCAAAGCGATATAGTTCTTATTCGTGCCGCCGCAGTGAAATCGATGCTGCGAACAGGTGACCGGATTGCCCGTATTCTTGGCGATTCAATCCGCCTCTCAATTCCTGACGAGCGCGTTTCATCGGTGCTTACGGCATTACTGCTCGGCGATCAGAGGAGAATTCCCCGAGAACTTTCAGAGCTGTATACCAGGGCGGGGGTCAATCACATTCTGTCAATTTCCGGATTTCATGTCGGAATTGTTGCAGCATTCATAACAGTGCTGATGGTATGGTTTTTAACGCGCTTTGAATATCCGGCACTGCATTGGAATATCCGTAGAAATGCTGTGCTTATTGCACTCCCGGCAATGTATTGCTATCTTTTTTTAACCGGTAATGCCCCGGCTACGGCGCGTTCGGTAATCATGCTGTCTGTTTTTGCTCTTGCTCTTTTTGTCGAACGGGAGCGGGATTCAATAAATACGCTTCTCTTTGCCGCCTTTATTCTGGTAGCCATCAACCCGCCAACACTTTTTGACGTATCGTTTCAACTCTCTTTTATTTCACTATGGGGAATACTGATTGCGGTGCCGTTCATTATGAGATGTACCGGTACCGCCACCTCCCGGTGGGTGCGCGGTATGGCCCAGTTTCTGGCAGCATCTGTCGCGGCATCACTTGTCACAATCCTGCCGGTTCTGTATATATTCAAAGTAGCATCTTTCAATGGTATTCTTACCAACTTTCTGATTGTGCCGCTCCTCGGGTATGGTGCGGTACTTACAGGATTCATCGCCCTGCCTCTGATTGTTCTTTTACCTCAGTTTGCACCCTGGTTGCTCTGGCCGGCAGCTTCCCTCGTCACCATTGCCAACTGTTTTATCCTCTGGTGCGCGTCGCTCCCGGTGCTTACCTTTCATGGCATTACTTCATGGGATATGTTCTTTTTTCTCCTTTTTATGACAGGAATTACTTTTCTGACAAACAGGAAGCTTCTGCTGACGGTAGTGGTGCTGGTGCCTCTTTCTGCCCTGGGTGCACACATATACGCAGCGTCGGTACATGATCACCGGCTTCACATTACGATGCTCAGCGTGGGACAGGCCGAATCCCTGTTGATTCGGCTCCCGGATGGTTCGACTCTGCTTGTTGATGGCGGCGGGTATCTTCACGATACCGGACATGATTTTGGGCAACGGCTGCTGGCACCGGCGTTGGCTGCACTCCATGTTGGCCGTATCGACACAATGATTTCCACACACGATCACCCGGATCATAGCGGCGGATTACCATTTATTATCAGGAATTTTCCGGTTGGTGAATTCTGGAGCGGGGCGGGAATATCACCGGAAATTGAGAAGGAATTGAAAAACAGAGATGTTCTGAAACGTGTGGTGATTGCCGGGGATGTCATTACCCTGCCGGGTCCGGTTATCATTACCGTACTGTCTCCGTCAGGGTCTGTTAATAAAAAGGTGGACAGTAATGAGTTGAGTGTCAATGAACAATCATTGGTTTTTCGTCTCAGGTATGGAGCTTTCAGCATGCTTTTTTGCGCTGACGCAGGCTTTGAAGCTGAACAGCAGATGATGGCCGACAAGAGGTATGAATTGAAATCATCCGTGCTTAAAGTAGGACATCACGGGAGCCGTTTCTCAACGTCAACGGCATTTCTTGACCGGGTAAAGCCTGACCTGGCATTTATTTCCGTTGGGAAGGGCAATCGATTTGGACTTCCCGCGCAGCGGACAATTGACCTGTTGAATTCAAAAGGGGTTTCACTGCTTCGTACCGACAGAGATGGTACTATAGAACTTGTCACTGATGGCGTCAGGTGGTCAGTTTCAACCCCGTTCAGACCGGAATGACATTGACTCCACACCGCATAATAGAGTACATATACCCGATAAATTAGTAAAATTATCAATAAGCTGGGTGACTCAAATGGATACCATCCTTTTGGTTGAAGATGATCGATTTTTTCGTGACATGTATTCCAACCTGCTGCAGGCCGAAGGGTATCAGGTAGAGATTGCTTCAGGCGGAGCTGACGGTCTAGCGATGCTTGCCAAAGGCCAATATTCACTGGTTATAACTGATCTGGTAATGCCTGGTGTCAGCGGTCTCGAAATTCTGTCACGTGTTCGTGAAAGTCATCCGACCGTTGAAGTCATCATGGTAACCGGAAATGCAAATTTGGAATCTGCTATTTTAGCTCTCAAGCTTGGTGCCCGGGATTATCTTGTCAAACCTGTTAATCCTGATGAATTCAAGCATTCAGTCGCCCAGTGCATCCAGCAGCGTCATCTCATCGATGAAAATGTGGAACTGAAAAATATGCTTTCCCTGTTTCGTGCCAATCAGGCTATAGCCGGATGTCTGGATTATGATCACCTCTATCTGCTTCTGGTTGAATCCATTGCCCGTGAAGTTTCGCTTGGCAGAGCCCTCGGCTTTTTTATGGTAGAGGGGAGGCTTGAACTGAAAGTAGCAAAAGAAATTTCTCTCGAATTAGGGAGGATCCTTACTAATATAATTTTCGAACGACTTGAATCGATGTCCGCAAAAAAAAGCAGTATTGACCATCTGCACCTTGTGTCAACCTTTCTTGAGAGCGGGTTTTCCGAGGCTTACCTGATCCCGGTTTACAGCCTTACGGAGGCGTTCGGCATGATCGTGCTGCTGAATAACTCTTCCTGCGGGTTACCCGATATTTCAAAATCAAGAAAAAACATTCAGTTTCTGATTGACCAGTCGTTACGTGCCTTTGAAAATGCCAAAACATTTTCCAAGGCAAATGACTTGATGTTTATTGATGATGTCAGCGGGCTCTATAATCATCGCTATCTTGATGTTGCCCTTGAACGTGAAATGAAACGTGTTGAGAGGTATGTTTCGCATCTTGCGGTTCTATTCATCGATGTTGATTCATTTAAACAGGTAAATGATGTTCATGGACATCTGGTTGGCAGCAGAGTACTGGCGGAATTTGGTGCCCTGATCAAAAAAACGGTTCGTGATGTCGATATTGTCATACGGTACGGTGGCGATGAATATACGGCCATACTGGTTGAGACGCCATGTCAGACTGCCCACATGGTTGCTGAACGTATTCGCAGGAATGTCGAGGCACATGGCTTTTCGGGGCCTGACGGGCAGGTTATCCATCTGACGTGCAGTATCGGGTATGCCTGCTGTCCGGAAGATACCGTATCGAAAGATGTACTGCTTGAAATGGCCGACAAGGCCATGTATGCCGGCAAAACGTCAGGTAAAAACTGCGTTCGTCGTATAACTGATAAAGAATTATCATAATCTTGAGGTGAACAGTGGCACTTACCGCAGTTAAGGGATTTAATGATATCCTGCCGGATGAATCGCTTCGCTGGCAGCATATTGAACAGACGGCACGCAGGGTTTTCGAACTGAACGGCTTTGGCGAGATCCGGGTTCCGGTGATGGAAAAGACCGAACTGTTCTGCCGTTCGATCGGTGATGCGACCGATATCGTTGAAAAAGAGATGTATACTTTTACCGACAAAGGTGGAAACAGCGTAACGTTGCGGCCCGAAGGCACCGCAGGTGTCATGCGTGCGTTCATAGAACACAAATTATATGCTCAGGATCCGGTGGCAAAACTGTACTACATGGGGCCGATGTTCCGCTATGAACGTCCTCAAAAAGGGCGCTACCGACAGTTTCATCAGATCGGTGCCGAAATAACCGGTGTCAACGACCCACTCGCAGACGCTCAGGTGTTGAATATGCTTACCGCCTTTTTTCGCGACATCGGGCTGGCTGAACCGGCACTCCAGATAAACTCGCTTGGTTGCCCGGAGTGTCGTCCTGCCTACCGGACTGCCCTGCGTAGCTTCCTGGAGGCGAGGTTGGGGCATCTGTGCGAAGACTGCACGCGACGCTTTGCCACCAACCCGCTCCGGACATTGGACTGCAAAGTGCCCGGATGCATCGAAAGCAGTGCCGGAGCACCGTCAGTTCTGGAACATCTCTGCAGCGGCTGCGACGATCATTTCAGTAGTGTCAAACACTACCTCGACCTTTCAGCAACCCCATACAGCATTAATTCCCGAATGGTGCGCGGCCTTGACTACTATACCCGAACAACCTTTGAGATGGTTACCGGACTGCTCGGCTCACAGTCTGCGGTGGCTGCAGGAGGGCGTTATGACGGGTTGATCTCGCAGTTGGGAGGGCCTGCCATTCCAGGTATCGGTTTTGCGATGGGAGTTGAACGGGTGGCGCTGCTGCTTGGCGGCCGGGAATTCACCACGCTGCCCGACCTGTTTATCGCCACCATGGGGGCAGGGGAGCGTGATGTTGCCTTCCGTCTGATGGATGGTTTGCTGAAATCCGGTGTTCGTGTCGAAATGGATTACGAAGGGAAAAGCCTGAAGAGCCAGATGCGTCGGGCAGATAAGCTTAAAGCCCGTTATAGCGTTGTCATCGGTGATACTGAAGTAGCGACCGGAAGGGCCTCCTTCAAGCGTATGGCTGACGGGCTCCAGTCGGATGCCGATCTGACCGTTGCCGGAATACAGAATCTGGTAATGAAGTCGGAGCAGTGATGGATTCACGTACAGTTACCCCTGAAAAACGGGACGATGATTCTCACTATGACTCGACACTGCGCCCTCGCTCCTTTGATGACTACATAGGTCAGGAGAAGATCAAAGGCAATCTGCGCCTCTTCATAGATGCCGCCAAGGGGAGGGGGGAAGCGCTTGATCATGTTCTCCTCTACGGCCCTCCCGGGCTCGGCAAAACGACGCTGGCCAATATCATTGCCTGTGAAATGGGGGTCAGTATCAAGTCTACATCAGGGCCTGTCATTGAAAGACCGGGCGACCTGGCTGCCATTCTTACCAACCTTGAGCCGCATGACGTCCTCTTTATTGACGAAATTCACCGCATTTCCCATATTGTTGAAGAGATTCTCTATCCGGCAATGGAGGATTATCAGCTCGATATCATTATCGGTCAGGGACCGAGTGCCCGCTCTATTAAAATTGATCTGCCTAAATTTACGCTGGTCGGAGCGACAACCCGTGCCGGACTACTCTCTTCGCCGCTTCGTGATAGATTCGGGGTTATATCGCGTCTTGAGTTTTATACCTACGCAGAACTTGCGACCATTATCTGTCGGTCGTCCGGTATTTTAGGGATGGAAATAGACCCCAAAGGAGCTGATGAACTGGCGAGGCGCAGTCGTGGCACTCCCCGGATAGCCAACCGCCTGCTGCGCCGTGTCCGCGACTATGCCCAGGTACGTGCTGATGGCGTCATAACCCTTGATGTCGTCCGCGCAACACTCAAGCTGCTTGAAATAGACGACATGGGGTTTGACCAGATGGACCGCATGATTTTGCTGACGATTATCGACAAGTTTAACGGAGGCCCGGTTGGGCTGGATACTATTGCCGCTGCCATCAGCGAAGAGAGTGATACTATCGAAGATGTCTACGAGCCGTTTCTGATTCAGAACGGTTTCATCAACCGCACTCCGCGTGGCAGAGTGGCTACCCGTGCCGCCTATCTCCATTTTGGGCGTATCGCCCCGGAAACTCCTCAGGCGCATCTTTTTTAGCCATGCAGCAGTTCTTCGATTTTCCAGTTACCCCGAGCTTCAGCTTTGACAGTTTTGTGATGTGTGAAGGAAACTCCGCTGCTGTGAAATTTGCCCTGCGGATTGCCGACCCATCCGATTCCGAATGCCTTCTCTACCTCTATGGTCCTTCAGGTTCAGGTAAAACCCATCTGTTGCAGTCAATAGCAGGGACCAGGTTCCCCTATCTGTCGCTCCGTGAGTCGATATCACGGGAACAGCTCGTTGATACTTTTTATTCTGCCGACGGACTGATAGTGGATGATCTGCAGGATATGCCGGATGATGCCGATATGCGGCGGGCATTATGGCAACTGTTCAACGAATTTCATACCTCCGGGCGCACAATCGCCATGGCAGGCGCAGTCCCGCCGCGCGATCTGGCACGAATGGATGAACATCTGACGTCGCGGCTGCTCTGGGGGTTGGTAGCGCGTCTTGATACATCTGATGACAATTCGCGGAGAATGATAATCAAAAAAGTTGCTGAAGATCACCAAATCAGGATTCCGGATGATGTTGTTGAATATATTCTGGCAACTACCAGTCGTGAGGTTCGTGCGCTGATTACCTGTTTTCATCAGCTGTATCGCTTTTCGATGGCTGAAAAACGGCGCATAACGCTGCCGCTTGCCCGGGAGGTGCGTGAACAGACCCTGGCAGGCCATCAGCTATGACTCCTTTTAAAAACAGGCTGAAAACTCCTGAAGAAATCGAACTGGAGCACAAGTATCAGCGGTTGGCCAAGGTTATGCTGCCAACCTTACACTCAAATCACTCCATAGTAGGTGTGGCAAAAGCGGTACACCCCGATTTCAAGTGGCGGTATTAATGAATTGATAACGGTGAATAGAGTGAATAAGGGGACAGAAAATGCTCAAAATCGGTAATTACAACAAACTCGAAATTGCCCGTATTACCACCTCCGGAGCTGTTTTTAAGGCAGAAGAGGGCGATGTGCTGCTGCCGCTGCGCCTCGTTCCGAAAGGAGCGAATGCGGGTACTCTTCTCGATGTGTTTGTCTACGTCGATTCTGAAGAGCGTCTGACAGCCACCACGAAACGGCCCCGCGCCGTTGTGGGGGAATTTGCCCTGCTGAAGGTCATTGAGTCAACCACGGTTGGATCATTTCTTGACTGGGGGTTGGAGAAGGATCTGCTGCTGCCGTTTGGCGAACAGTTGGAGCCGGTCAGGCGCGGCAATCAGGTTCTGGTGCGTATTTATCTGCACTCCAGCGGGCGGATTGCGGCGTCGGCCAGGATGGATAAATTTATTGTCCCGGTGGATGACACACTGGCTGAAGGTGACGAGGTTGCCTTGCTGGTTTACGCTCACACAGATCTCGGTACAAAGGTAATTATCAATGACCGCTTTGGTGGATTGATCTTTCATGCCGAACTTGTTGTCAAGCCGACCTGCGGTGAACGGCTACGCGGCTATGTGAAGAAGATCAGGGAGGATGGCAAGGTTGACGTCACGCTGCGTCAGGGTGGCGCGCAGGAGGCGGAAAAAGATCGTAAGACTATTCTGGAAGCCTTGGCGGCAGGTAATGGTTTTCTGCCGCTGACTGATAAAAGCGCTCCGGAAACGATTGCCACGCTGCTTCGCTTGAGTAAGAAGAGCTTTAAAAAAGCGCTCGGTGGATTGTATAAAGAGGGGGCTGTAACTTTGCTGCCCGATGGCGTCCGGATGAGAGCCGTACAAACAAAGGATACGTTGTGAAAATAAGAATCAGTACAGCCGTCATAGTTATTGTGTATTGCGCCCTGCTTCTTGTCGGCTGTAAAAAAGCCGAGGTAAAACCTGCAGTCGGTTTACAGGTGGTTACCACCCTGTTCCCGCTCTATGACTTTGCCCGTACAATTGCCGGTGACAAGGCGAAGGTTACCATGCTGCTGCCGCCCGGCGTCGAGCCGCATACGTTTGAACCAAAACCGGAAGAGATGATCCGGGTCGGTCGGGCCGGTCTGTTTATTTACACCAGTAAGTATATGGAACCGTGGGCGGAAAAAATTATCAGCGGAATAGAGAGTAAGACGCTACGGGTAGTCAATGCCGGAGAGCGGGTAAATTACCGCGCAGTGGTGGGAAAAGACGAGCATGAAGACGGCAAACGGGGCGGCGAGCATGGCGTTGAACATGGCAATGTGCATGACCACGACCGTAAAGGAATGGATCCGCATATCTGGCTTGATTTTACCAACGCTGCACTGATGGTCGATGAAATTCTGGACGGGTTTGTTGCCGCCGATCCGGGTAACAGCGCACTGTACCGGCAGAATGCCGAAAGCTTGAAGACCCGCCTAAATGCGCTTGACCAGAGTTACCGGGACCGGCTCAAGAACTGTTCGACCAGAAAACTTCTCCATGGCGGACATTATACTTTCGGCTATCTGGCAGCACGCTATAAGTTTGATTATCTTGCTCTCAGCGGAATTTCATCAGATTCGGAACCGTCGGCAGAGCGTATGATTACCCTTGTTCGGGAGATCAAATCGTCAGGTACCACATACCTGTTTGCCGAAGAGTTGTTGTCGCCACGCCTGACCGAGACGCTGGCAAAGGAAGCGGGCGTCGGGGTATTAATGCTCCATGGCGCTCATAACGTCTCCCGGGACGATCTCTCCCGCGGTGTCAGCTTTTTTGATCTGATGGAACGTAATCTTGAACAGTTGCAGAAGGGACTTTCATGCCGACCGAAATAGTGGCAACCGATTTACTGTCATGCAGTTACCGCGAGGGGAGGGTGCTTGAGGATATTTCCTTTCGGGTTGAGCGCGGCGATTATGTCGGTATTGTCGGACCGAATGGTTCCGGCAAGAGCACGCTGATCAAGGCGCTGCTTGGCCTGGTGACCATCGGCTCCGGTTCTGCCACTCTCTTTGGGACCCCTCAATCAGGATTTCGCGACTGGCATAAGGTCGGATATCTTCCCCAGAGCCTCCATCTGGTCAATCCGGTATTCCCTGCTACGGTACACGAAACAGTCGGTCTCGGCTTGTTAAGCCTCAAACGCTTCCCGAAACGGTTGAATCGGGATGATACCGGTAAAATTGATAGTATCCTTAATGAACTAGGTATTTCAGATCTCAGGAATAAACTGATCGGTGAACTTTCCGGGGGGCAGTTACAGCGTGTTCTTCTTGCCCGAGCCATCGTAAATGACCCTGAACTGCTGGTACTGGATGAGCCGACTGCTGCCCTTGATCCGGAAACGAGGGGCCGTTTTTACGCCATGATTGCCGATATCAACCGCTCGCGGGGTGTAACTGTCTTGCTGGTGACTCACGACAGCGGGGCAATCGGGGAGCATGCCTCAAAAATGCTTTATCTTGATAAAAAGGTGCTTTTTTACGGTAGCTTCGACCAATTCTGCTGCTCACCAGAAATGTCTTCGCTGTTCGGCGAACATTCCCAGCACTTGATGTGCCATCGGCATTGACTATGAATCTCCTTGAAATTCTCTCATACGGCTTCATCCAACGGGCATTGCTGGCCGGTACCCTGATAGCTCTTCTCTGCTCGGTACTCGGGGTGTTTCTTGTCTTGCGCCGTTTGTCACTGATCGGCGACGGACTGGCGCACGTAACGTTTGGCAGTACTGCCATTGCTCTTGCGCTGAAATTCTATTCGGTCATGTCGCTGCTGGTAACGATGCCGATTGTCCTCCTCGCCTCTCTCGGTATTCTCAAGCTAACCGAAAAGGGTCGTTTAAGCGGCGATGCCGCCATCGGTCTGGTTTCAGCCCTCGGAATTTCGGCCGGTATTATTCTGGCCAGTGTCGGGGGGGGGTATAATGTTGATCTGTTGAGCTACCTGTTCGGCAATATTCTGTCGATCCGGAGTGAAGAGGTGGTGATCGCGGCACTGCTCTGCCTTGGAGTCATGCTGATGCTGACACTCTATTATCACGAGCTGTTCGCTATTTCATTCAGCGATGAACTTGCCAAAGTATCCGGTATCCACACATCATTCATCAACTCAATACTGGTGCTTCTGACCGCGCTTTCGGTAGTTCTGGCGATGAAGCTGGTCGGTATCATGCTGATTTCGTCGCTGCTGATTGTCCCGGCGGCCGGAGCCCTGCAGCTGGCGCGTGGTTTCAAAGTCTGTATCATGCTGGCCGCCTTACAGGGGTGCAGTTCGGTGATTATCGGTATTATTATTTCAATCATGGCCAACCTCCCTGCCAGCGCCACCATTGTTTTGGTCAATCTGCTCTTTTTCGCCGCCGCGTGTATCATTCGCCGGTTTATCTATCCAGCACACAGTAACTGACATAATGCCATGACTTTTAATAAAACACCCTCAAATCTAATCTTAATCGGCATGCCGGGCGCAGGCAAAAGCACCATCGGGGTCATC
>JBMOEI010000100.1:0-12805 GCA_049318985.1 Desulfuromonadaceae bacterium | reverse complement strand
TGTCATCCATATCCCGGGAGAAATGCATGTAGCGCTGATCATCGATATAGAGAAATTGCAAGGCTGCAATAAGGGAGGTTTTCCCCACGTTGTTCGGCCCGACCAGGTGGAGCGGCCGAACCAGTTCAACTTCGCCGTAATCGTATTTGCCTGAGTTCAGGATGATCAGTCTGGTGGGCCCCACAACGCTCATAAAGGGACCTCGCTCTCAGACGGTCTTTGATCAGCCTGCAGGATCGTATGGCAAATGTCGAAAAACCGGTACACCGGGGAACGGAACCGAAACGAGCCGCCTTTGCGCACTGCAAAACCGAATTTCTCCAAATTGTTTACCACCCCTTCGAGGCCATCATGATCGGCTATACCGCTTTCCTTCATGTAGAGCCGATATCTTTCGGTGGAAAAGTGGGGCATATCGGCAACCGAGAACTCCTTGGTGAGGATACTTTCGGCTACCGGTTCCCCCTGGCCTTCGAGAAATTCCATCAGAATGAAGATGAACAGCGCCATCCGCGAACTGGCGTCACTTAGGCTCTTTTCCCCCCGAAAAAAATAGAAATCCCGGGGGTGCGACTCAAGCCTGAATCCCAAGCGGTCAAACAGTTGCTGGTAAAGGTCGTAGTTGTCATACAAGGCGTGGTAGTAATTGCCATCCTCCGCACAGATATGCCTGCCACGGCAGAGCCGCTGGAAAATCTCATCCAGGTATGGGAGATCGCACGGATTTTCGATCATACAATTGCCTCCACTGCCAACGGGCGTGCGAGCACCGTTATCCCGGGTAATTGGTAACACTTTTCCTCTTTGGAAAAACCGGCCTTAAATACATCGCTACCAAAGATACGACCATACGCCCGCAGCAGCTCAGGGAATGGATAACCATCATAGCGATCCAGAAGCCACTGCAGAACATCACCGACAGGGAGCACGTGCCGCAACGTATCGATGAGCTCATCGGGGGGTATGAACCGTGGAGAAAGAGTCTCTCCCCCAATACCTATCACTGGTGGCTCTTGTGGTTGGTAGCCACGGACATTATGCAGAAAGGACTCAATGTCTGTGTTGTTGAACAACCCTTCACGCAGCCACCCCGACGGGATCGCCAGTGTCGCTGGCAGATTGAGGCTCCTGATTCCTTCACGGCCAATCCGTTCCAGAGCCCGTGCTACCCCCCTGGCGAGTGAACTATCCTGTTTCAAGGAAACATAGAGCGGCTCTACTTCGTGCATGGACTCCATGAAATCAGCTGTCATGTCGCGACGAAGCCTGACAAGGCGAACCGAGCAACGGATAAATTCCCGGTGCAGAGCGCCATCCAGCAGAAACTGTTCCATTCCCTGCTTCAGCAGCCGCTCAAGGCCGTCGAGCGAGGCATCCATTGTTTTGCGGACATCTATCAGGTCTTTGAGGGGTTCGAGGTAATGGTTCCAGAGATAATTGATTTTCTCGAATCTCTCGGAGACAGTCCGCTTGTCCCGGTTCGATTTGACGGTCATCACCTCGTTAATGATCGCCTCGCGGTTAGCCCGCGAATCCTGGCGAATCCGCTCCATTGTTTCGGTTATCTCGTCAAGCGCCCGTTCGATCAGGCTGTGCTTGTCATCGTGAATAGCGTGCTCAAGGTCTGCCTGTGAACGCTCCAGTTCATCCAGGTAAGCCTGGATTACGGAGGTCGAGGTGAGACGCTGTTCCTGCAGCAGGAAACGAAACAGAACAGAAAGTGTTCTGGTCATTTCGTAGCTTGCAGTGGCATCGGGCAGCGGTTCGATTATCTTGAGGCTGATAAGTTTATCGATAAGAGCAGCGGGGGACTCCAGACCAATGCGGTGCCGCCGTATCAGTTCAGACAGCTCAGCATCATTCATCCCGCCGCTTCTGCGGAAGATGTCATGCAGAAGAGAGTAATTCTGCGCGGCGAAGTTGAAGAATGATTGTGGGTTAATAGCCATGGTTTATAGTTCACTTAAAGACAACAAGGTATATGCTGCGCCTATACTCACCTTATCGATTACCTTTAGCCCGGTTGTGGGTAGCGCAGAGCATCTGGCAGTTCTTGGCCAAGCTTCCGCCGCCCTTGCTCCATGCGGAAACGTGGTCCGCGTCCATTTCGGTGAACTTCCATATCTTGCTCTTATTGGCAGCATGGCCGACTGCGCAGAGCGGACAATTTGATGAGCTGCTGGCTTCGGCAGCTGTGGTCTGCTTGGCGTAGACGGACTTCTTGGTCGCTTCGTCGAACACCCGTACATCAATGAGCTTCGAATCTTGAAGGCCGCCGAGAATGTATTCGAAGACGCCGCGACGGTTGTTGACGTACGGGTCGCCATAAAGCCGCTTGACCTCGGCAGAAACTTTGGCCGGGTCATATGACTTGGAGTGGTATTGCTCATAGAGCCTTCCCCACTCCAGCCCCTGCATCTCCTTCTCAACATCCCTGAACACGCTTGACACCCAGTCGATTACGCTGTTGAAGTAGGTCTTCAGCTCATTAATGTTGTCTTTGGTGCGATGGCTGCTCATGTAGCCGCCGATATTGCCCTTGCTAGCCCAGTCCAGCGCCCGCTCAAGGAAGTCCTGCCGGTTTACGCTGCCCTTGATGTACGCGCTCCATTTCTGAATGTTCGCGTTCTGGCTGTTGCTGAACTCGGCCTTGGCAAGCGTCACGAACGGTCCAGAGTAGATGGCGTTCAAGAGCTCTTGAGGTTTGAGAGGCACGCCTGCGATGTTGATAGTCTCAAACCATTGCTTGATCTCGGTCTCCGTGCCCTCGCACTCGTAGATCAGCAATTTTGAGTCCCGAATTTTGACTTGTTGGTCGGCGGGCAGGCTGTCAAAGTTCTTCGGATTGCCATTATCCATGATCGCGAACTTGTTCGTAACGAACCGTCCGATACTTGTAATCCGTTGCTGGCCGTCTAATACCTCAAACTTGTTCTCGCCGACATTGTTGAAGTAGATCAACCCGAGCGGATATCCCTTGAGAAGAGAGTGAATGACCGCTTGCTCTTTCTCGCCACCGCCATCCGCATAGATATAGTTCCGCTGGTACTCTGGCTGAATGGTGAGCTGTCCGCGCAGCCCGTACAGACCCTTGCCCTCCAATTGGTTGTACACAAACCCATCGCATATGTCGGCCACGGTGATGTCGGTTCTCAGAGTAGTATTCACTTTTTTCCCCCTCTTGCAGGCTGGTCATGACGGCGGTAGCGAATCAGAATGCGCTTATAAATGACTCGCGGCTGAGGTTCAAGCAGGCCAAGCATCCGCATCCCTGGGCTGTAGTGTCCAGTACCGCCGCGGGCTCGATATGCGTCGATGAACTCGCGTCCGAGGGTGCGGACTCCAATCTCACTCATCATGTTTCCGTCGTCACTGTTTCCGACAATCTCGAACTGGTCGGGATTGTACTTGTCAAGGAACGAGACAGGGACGCCCATAACGCCCTCGAAGTCGCTGGGAATCGCGTCGCTGAACGGCACTTCGACGGCGTTGAAGTTGTCGTACCGGTCGTACTCCGCCTTGCCCTTGATCTCCTTGTGCTTGCTGAACCGCAAGTTGTCCGCCATGGTCATGCACTCCAGCCGCTGGTGGCGGCGTCCATGGTCCAGGTTTGTGTACCAGCGGACGCCCTTTACCCGGATGTACTTGACGCCATTTTCGTCGACGCGCCAACCGGACGCCTTCAGCGGGTAATGGGCAGGAACACGGAACTCTCGGTCGCCGCTGTGGATCGTGGGCCCCAGCCACAACTTGTTGTCCTTGATCAACGGGAAGATCTCTAGGTAAGTGATCGCCTGCAAGTTACCGATGATCAGGAACTTCTTCCCGTGCTCCACGAGCTGGGCAACATGCTCCTTGAACAGGGAGAAGGGCGGGTTGGTGACCACAATGTCCGCCTGCTTGAGCAACTCGACGCACTCGGCACTGCGAAAGTCGCCGCCTCCCGCGAGGGGTGTGCGGGTATGGGGGTTCCGTTCCAGGAAGAGCATTACGTCATCGATGCCGGTCGCGCCGTCTCCGTTGAGATCCGTCACTTCCTCGATCTCGACAGTGATCGCCTTGGGCTTTTGGCGCTTGCCATTGCCTGCGGCGTACTCGTCGAACGTGAGTTGTGCGCCGGCGATAGGGGAGCCGTCGTAGCTGGTGGTGACGAGCTTTTTCAGCCCGAGCTTGTTGAAATTGGCGGCGAAGTATTTGAAGAAGTTGCTTTCAAAAGGGTCGTCGCAATTACAGTAGACGACCTTGTCGCGGAAAGTGTCGGGATCGAACTCAAGGTAGGCCTCGACCTCTTTCTGGATGTCAACGTACTGGGTGTAGAACTCGTCCTGTTTGGCCGCTTTCGCGGCGCCCAGGCCCTGGTTCATCGATTTGATTTTCATGGTGCAATTGTCTTCCTTATGTTTTCTTGGAATGATGGGTTGGACCTCAGGGCTAACAAAGCTAGAGGGTGACCAGCTCCGCAAGCTTGGCCGCGACGTTTGCCATCGGCTCTTCTGCAGTGCTCAGGCCACTTCGCGAGCCGAGCAAGGGACTGACTTCTCGGAGAGCTTCATACGTCGTGCCGTGCATGATAGGAACGAGCTGATCACGCGCCAAGAGCGCCGAAAGCTCCTTGTCGGCGATGCCTTCTCCTTCGAGGCGGCGCAGCAGTGCAGGAGTTACCAGCACGATACCGACTCGCGACTTCGCCAATCCCTTATCGATTTCGCGGAGCAAAGACGTACCGAGGAGGACGTCCTTCTCGCTGAACCAAACCGAGACACCGCGCGACTCGAGCAGATCGTGCAGCTCCTGGGCGACCCCTTTCCGGTCGTCCCACGCGTGGCAAAGAAAAACGTCTCGAAGGTCAGGCACGGACGCTCGTTTCTCGAAGTTTTCGCGGACCGGCGTGAGCGTCCGCACCTCGGCAGACGTGTACACCACGGACGAACCTGCTCGCGACCAGCGCGGCCTTACGCTGCTGCCGGACCCGCCGATGCTGCTCCGGCCGCCCCCGCTGCTCACGCTGCTCCCCGACGAGGAGTAGGGTGCGGAGTAGGACGAATACGACCCGTAGCCGCGAGAGCGGCTACTACATGCGGGGCAGGCCGCTGCCCCGCTCGCTGTGCGATGTCCATTAACTGGTGCTGTGCATCTAGCCATGTCGTAATCCTCCCATTTTGTAATCCCAGTGCAGGGTTGGCATGCGTTTCCTTCTACGTTATTTCAAGAATTTCTTTGAGTTTTTCTGGATATCGATTGCCGGCAATTGTACCGCACTCATGTGACAGACTACGTCATTTCTACGTTAGATGTTCTGTTTCGACGTCAGAAACTCCATCATATCTTCCAGCTCCAGGGCACGATACTCCACCTGGTACCCCTGATATTCCTGTAGTAGTCGCTCTGCCTTATGCTGCAGGGCCGATAGGCTGATCCTGGACTTGTTCCGTTTGATCTCGGCTATTACCAGTGCTTTGCGCAGGTCATTCACTGCCACCAGGTTGATCTTGTTCCTGTTACCACGCTCCCAGTAACAGCCGTCGTATTTTTAATATAACGATTGCTACTGTAATGGCTGCTACTATAGTTAATGTGTAGGCACCTGATGTATGAAGCGATAAATTTTTATCGGACAGATTGGTGGTTCTATCTGTCGTATAAACGGTTTTTACGACAAACCTCCAGATTACTTCTACCGCGACAGCACCGGATACAGCTCCGGAAAAAACCAGCCGGCAGCATGAATCGGAAAGCCAATCCTGACTTCACCCTTGGGGGTGTCGGATACCAGCAACCCCTCGGCCACCAGTTGGGCCAGCAGGTTTCTGCCGGTCCGCTCTTTCAGTCCAGATTCTTCGATGACTGATCCCCGTGGCGCTTCGCCCCGTAGAAGAACCTCTTGCAGCATTCTGCCAGCTTCCGGGCGGAGATTGTCCATGCCGGGCGGATTGGGGATTATGGCGGTGCCGCGCAACTGCACATAGCTTCTGACCCGCTCCACCAGGCCGTCCAGTTGCAACAGGGTATTCATGTACTCCACCTGATCGAGGCAGACCTCCAGGAAAAACCGGCAGAACTTCACCAGCCCTTCGTTGGACAGATTTCCCCTGCCGTCCAGATCATTTCGCCGCGGCGCATCGGCCCAGGTGAGCGCCGACTTGTAGTCCGTATTCCGACGGGCCAGCCCCCGGCTGACCGACCAGAGACCGAAACCATGCACAGGAATCCGGTGGAGATACGCTTCTGTGAACAGGCGTGCCACCCTGCCGTTGCCGTCCAGGAACGGATGAATCCACATCAGCCGGTGATGGGCAGCTGCTGCCGCCACCAGCTTGGCAGCGCCGTGATGCTTTTCGGGAGCATACGATTCGCCGAACCTTACCATGAATGCGTCCAGGCTGTCATGCCCTGGTGGTTGGTGCTGTCCGGCCTTGACAGGTTGTGTGCGCAGCTCACCTGGTATCACCCGGCTTTCACGGCCAGTATCCGGATTTGTCATGATCTGGAATTCTTCAGGCAGAAGCTTGAAAAACTCCCGATGCAGCGAACAGAGAAACTCCTGTTCGGCAATGTTGGTCGGCGCTTCCCCCTGTAACCACGCTTCCATCTGCCGCTGTACGGTGATGTGGGCGACGCTTTCCAGTTGCAGGTTGCGCTTGGCCGGTTCGGCGTCGTACTGCTGCTGCATGGCTCTGACGATATCGCAGGGGTGGGTGTTGTGCCCTTCGATGAGATTGGAGTAGTAGCTGTTGATGATGCGCAGCAATTCACGCAGGGTCCGCAGGGTAACCGGGTGCTGCCTGGTGCCGAGCGATGCCGAGCGTTGGACGACCTCCAGGGCCAGATCCTGAAGATCGTCGGCCCGTTCCGGAAACAGCGGGGTCATCTGACTGATTGAGTCGGGCATGGCGCGTTCCTTATTGCCGATTTATCTGCCGGTCACTACTGTGCGCAACAGTACAACTGTATTGAATAAATTGCAAGAAAACTCACCTGTACCCGAATATATTTGCCGATTACGGTGCCGATGGGCAAAGCAAAGACCGGCAGTGTAAGCGTTGCGGCATTTTTGGTGCCTGTTTTGGATACTAAAAAGCCACCGAAGCAACAATGCCGCATTGAAGGTACCATATTAGTACCCAAAAATGCGGCATTGACGGAAGGTGGCGAAAACGGCGCCATTTTTGGTACCAAATTAGTATCCAAAACAGCCACCATAATATCATCCCATTCGGTCTCCCAAACAGGTTCCATCCTGGGATATCAATTATTCCCCTACCACCAGTAGTACCAGCGCCAGTACCACCATGGGACGTAACAGGGTCGGTAATCAGTGCTGGAGTAGGCATATTTGAGCAGCGTCCAGAACGGTTTCCCCTTCACGTAGCCATGATAGAGCCGCACCTGCACCCGGTCCATCAGGATGTACGGCAACGAGATACAGGCAATGCCGATGGCCCAGTACCAGAATGTCCCAAGGAAACAGAGTCCGACCAGCAGACCGGCAAGCGCGCTGGTGAGCAGGGTAACAAATATGGCGACCAGTACTGCCGGGAATTTTGCCCGTTTCGGCTGCCGCTCTCGTAACCATTGCTGAGCGTCATAGTATTTGATGGTATCCGACATAAGAATCTCCCTGACTGTCCTGGGTCATCTGTTCTCGAAACTGAACTGAACGACTTGATCGATCAGGGGTAGGCTTTTCAACCAGCAGTCTCGTTCGACCTCTATCAGACCGAAGAAATGGGCAAACCGTTCCAGGCAACGTACAGAATAGGTGTAACGCAGGACATCTTCCGGCGTAAAAAAGTGTTCGACAGGTTTTATCTCCAGCAATAAAGTTGGGAAAGTCTTCAGGAAACAATCCTGGTAAAATGCCGTAGTTCGCCATTCATTCCCGAATTTCTTCAGCAGGTAGAGCGTAAACAAAAATGTGTGTTGCAGCAAAGGAATATCCTGCCAACCATCGCTATAGTGCCAACTTAGATCCTCTACAAAAGTTCTGAACAGATGCCTGTAAACTCCTGCTTGCCCTTGATCTGCCATCAATTTCAGAAATTTATCGGTCAGAACATATTCTCCGCCATCGGAATCCATCAACCCTGCCAATTCGGCAATAACGCCAGTAACATGGACTGCTGTATCATATGTATTCACATAGAGTTGCGTATTCATCTGTTGGCGGCAATAGGGGATAGAATCAAGATGAGTGGCAGCATCACGATAGAATTTTGATGGCAGATTGCCGTTTTTGGTTAACGGTAGTCCTTTGCCGCCAATCGCGTCTATATAAAGGCTGAATATTTCCAGAACCAGCGCCTGTGGTTGCATGTCAAGGCCTGACGGGAAAACTACCGAATCATCAGCTTCGAACGGTCTGTTGAGCAGCCTCTCCATCTGATCGGGTTTCAAATCGTGAAGTTCAATCGTCGTCAGAGATACATTCGGTCGCAGATAACGGTTCAGATAGATAAGCTTTTCTTTGTACGACGAAAAGTTCTGATCTTTCAAAATCTCGCGCACAGTTGTTTCATCCAGGGTCTGACACATATCAATATTTGTGCCTACGGCTTCGACTAATTCATGGTGGTTCATACGGTTCTCTCCTTTTGTTGTTGGTTAATTTTCCAGATGCACAATTTCCGGTGTCAGCAGGCCGATCGCCTTGCCGATGGCAATATCCAGCATTATCACCTCCTGGCCGCCCAGATAGACTTCTCCGGCAGGCCTGCCGTCTTCAGTCAAACTGACTTCAAGGGATTGAATGCCGTTCTTCTGCCGGGCAATCAGATTGAGTGCCTGTGAATTGTAATAGTCATCATGAAATAGCGCCGTTGCCAGTTCGATCTTGCCGCCCGCCTTGTTGCTCCGCTTCCAGTAGGACTGCATGAAGTAGTTTAGGGTTGATTTCACCATGGCCAGTTCATACAGGTTATTGAAGATTACAAAATCCCAGAAACTGACTTTGACGCGGGTATTCCTGTCGAAACGATTGAGGCGATGCCCGCCGGAATCCTTGAATTCACTCCGTGTCACCTCGACCGTGGCATGCACGCATACACAAAGGAAGAGATGACGGCTCATGGATTTCGGGCAACAGCAGACACCATGCTTCAAGAGCAACTAAAGTTTCCAGAAAAGTGGATTGAGATTCAGCTTTCCCATTCTACAAAAGCACCAAACGGGACTGCTTACGACAGAACATCATTTCTTCCTGAGCGTATAAAAATGATGCAGGATTGGGCTGACTATCTCGACAGTCTGAAAGTGATGGCAAAGATAATCCCGCTCAAGAAGAAAAACGTTATTTAATAGGTGTTTAGGGTAAATTCCCCGCCTCTTGAGGCGAAGCTTTTAAAGTTTTTTGCCTCACAATAGCGATGTCACAATATCGGATACTATAACCATACCCCGTCCGCTTGCGGCGGGGTAGTTGATTATTGACAATCCGCTTAACCTTAGCAACTACCTGTAATAAAAAGAATTTTATTGACATCCAACGTAATCCATGCTAGTATCCGCCACATCAATAACGTAGATTAGGTGAGTGAATGACCGCTGAAACATTCAAAGATAAGCATCGTAGCTGTTGGGCTGACCTTCAATATGTCGGACTGAAGGCTGAAGGTCTGCGTGCAGGTAATCAGAAAATGCTTTTTGGTGGAAAGGCAACTTTGCCGTTGGATGAATACAGTGGATTAGTCGAATTGTTAGTTAACCACGGTGGTCTAACAAATAAAAAGGCTACTCCAGCAGCGAAAGAGCTTTTTAAGAATGAGGTTATGCCATTACTGACAGAGAATTTTCCTGGGTTGGACAGCAAATACACGGGTAGGATGAAACTTCATTTTCGAGAGGGACGCTTAGAAACTTTTACGTATTGACCCATTGAGGGTCAAGCAAACCTCACCCTTCCAATGGCGGGCCAATGGGGTTTGACAATTAAAATATAGCGACAGGAATCGACCCCTTTACGGAATCCTCGATATGGCCTGTGCTGTTACGCAACTATGACCATTAGTGTTATAGCGACGTATCGGCACAGGCCTTTTTTTGTTGCTGCCAGAAGGAGGCCGTCATGGCAGTAGAGATTCGGAAGAGGGAGCAGGAGAGGTTGTTGCGGCTGAAGCAGGTACTGGATAGAGTTCCTGTTTCAAAATCAACGTGGTGGGCAGGTTGTGCAACTGGTAGGTTTCCTCAGCCCATCCACCTGGGGCCACGGGTAACATGCTGGCGTGAGTCTGACATCAACGCCCTGATGGAAAGGGAGGGCTAGACCATGACCAGACAGCCAGAAATACAGACAAACGACATTGATTTAGCAGCAGTTTACATGGTTGCAACTGGCAGAAAGCCGACCATGTGCAAAGAACCAGGGGATACCGAAGCCATCACACCCATTGAGAAAAAATTTGTAGACCTCAAGCAGGTGCCGAACATGCTCCACATTCTTATGGCCAGCAACAACGACTGGGTTGTTCCTGCTGGAATGGATGAGCGTCGGTATTGCGTCTTGAAGGTTTCTGACGCTCAGGCTGGTAACCACAAGTATTTTGCCGACCTTATACATGAAACTGATAACGGCGGGCTTGGGGCCATGCTCTATGACCTACAAAATTGGGACATATCCGATTTCAACGTCAGAGATTTTCCAAAGACTGCTGGGTTGCTAGAGCAGAAGTTACAGACGATGGAACCCATGCAGGTGTGGTGGTATCAGAAGTTGCAAGACGGAGTAATAGTTTCAGGATACCCATGGAAGTCTGTACCAAGTGAACAGGCACACGGCAACTACTGCGAAACTACAAACAAGATTAGTTCGCAACTACGAAAAGCAAGTGAAACCACATTTGGTATAAACTTAAGAAAACTTGTACCTGAGGGTTGGCCAAAGAATAAACTGCAAAAGCCTGCATACGGGTTTCTGCACAAGAGAGTTAACCATTATGAACTGCCACCGCTAAAGGTATGCCGTAAGCATTTTGAGAGCCTTAATGAAAGATACGAATTATCTATCTGTAAATCAGGTGATAAAACAGTTGGTTTTATATCGAAAGTCAAAGACACTGAGCTAGAGCTATGGAAAACAGATGCAATAAAGTTGTCATTCAATTCAGAAGACAAAAAAGGCGTATATTTCATGGGGGACAAAACACCTAATCCAGCAAATTTTAGTATAAATAAGTTTGGATACCTCGAAGTCTCCATATTTGGACAAGACACCAAATTCTCTTTTGCAAAAAGGTAGCAGTATAGCCAACAAATTTGGTTTTTACTCATTGAGCTATTGAATGAATTATTTTCAGACAGAGCATATCCATAACAGGGTATGCTTTTTTTATTTATAGCCCATAAAATTTATGTTGACAGTCTTCTTATTCTTGCGTATAAATACAGTCAACGTTCGTACAGTGTTTTTATATAGGAGGCAATCAGTCATGGCAAACGGGAAATTCGTAGGATACACCAGGGTATCAACCGCTATGCAGGGTAAAAGTGGCCTTGGCAACGATGCACAAATAAAAGCCATTACCGATTACCTGAACGGCGGTAACTGGGAGCTTATAGCGATATTTGAAGAAGTAGAATCTGGCAAGGTGAATGAACGGGTAAAGCTCCAGGAAGCAATGAAGCATTGCCAGATGACAGGTGCAACTTTGGTCATAGCCAAGCTAGACCGCCTTTCCCGTGACTCTCATTTCATTGGTTCCATCATGAAGAGTGGTATTGAGTTCGTAGCAGTTGATATGCCAGCAGCCAACAAGTTCACCATCCATATTCTGGCAGCAGTAGCAGAACATGAGCGGGAGATGATTTCCCAGCGTACCAAATCAGCCCTACAAGCTGCCAAGGCACGGGGGAAGGTGTTAGGCAACCCCCAGAACCTGAATAGTGTAGCAGCTGAGAAGGGCCGTTCCCTGGGAGTAAAGGCACGTCAAGCCAAAGCTGATGAGTTCGCTTCCAAGGTAGTACCTAAAATCAAGGAACTGGCAGACAAGGGCATGAGCCTGAACGGTATCGCCAGGGAACTGAACACACAAGATATTCTTACCCGTAGGGGCAAAGCTGGAGCTTGGACACCAACAGCAGTGAAGAACGCCTTGGCACGGTAATCACGCCAACTCGCTGCCAACCATGATTAGATTCATTGGGGAGTTGGTTCGTGATATGCTCTCTATGGGGGAGAAAATTTTGATGCAAGGAACTTCTGAGTCCAGAATACTCTTGCGAGTTAATACACTGTATTTTATAGTTTTTTTTAGGATGTTTCTATCGTTAAACACAAATACCAGATTCACGTAGGTATGCATTTAGGTATGCATGACTAATTACAGTACACTATATGTGTTTAATAACAGTTAGTTACATATTCGGTTCGATTCCTTCCCTGCACCACTTAAATATTTAGAAACACAAGCATAATTGAAGGCTCCTGATACCGATCAGGGGCCTTCTGCTTTTTTGTTGTATCACTATTGTATCATAATGCAGAATGTCAGCTTGGTATGTCGTCATAATATTCTGTAGTAGAACAAAGCACATTACGCTTTAAACAGCTCGGATCATTCATGAATGGCCTGCGGGTTTTTGCAGGCGATTCGTGAATGACCGAATATAACAATGCTTCCTCGCCACCACTGAGACAATCGCACAGTGGACCTATCAAATTTTTGTACCTCAGACAAAGAATGTCCATAACAACCATTAACTTGATTCGCACCTAATTGCTTGAATCACCATTGGAAAATATCACAGCACTTGCAATACTGTGCCACCACCAGTAATGTGTTGACCCGTTTTTCTGAATTCAGGTTTACCCACC
>JBMOEI010000099.1:0-13065 GCA_049318985.1 Desulfuromonadaceae bacterium | reverse complement strand
CGTCTACATTCAGGATCCGTCCGGCAACAACGTAGTCGGCACACTTGCCCCGACCAGTGACGCATCAGCGTTCACCTTTACCGCCAGCGTGCCGTACGCCTACAGTAACACGTACAAACTGTATGTTACATCCGGTGCTAAAGATGCTTCTGGCAACGGACTTAACACTTCCGGGTTACCGCTACTCATAACCACACGTGCTGCGACTCACACCGTAACTCTGACATCAGTGGGTAATGGTACAGTCACCAGCAATGCAGCTGATCTAGCTAAAGTAACAGATGGTACAGACGTCATTTTCACAATCACCCCGTCTACCGGACACCATCTTGTCGATGTAAAGCTGGATGGTACTACTCAGGTGGTTACCGGGAACAGCTACATTTTGAACAACGTTATAATCAATCACACCGTTACGGTAACATTTGCGATCAACACGTACACACTCGCAAGCAGTGTCATAGGTGAAAATGGAACAGTGATAACATCAAATTCTACCCCAAGCTTTGGCGATAGTCCGTCTGTCTCAATAATCCCTGCGACTGGTTACATCCTTGATATTTTAACCGATAACGGTGTGGATGTGTCTGGTAGCGTTATTTCAAATGTCTACACCATTAGCTCTATTTCACAGAATAGAACGGTCGTTGCATCATTCCGTAAACTCAACCTTGTTGTTACTCAACCTGAATCGGGAACAGGTACCGTTGCTCTCAGCGGAACTACTATTCCTGTCGGAACAGTTTATATTTTATACGGAGGTTCTCAGACTTTTGATATTATTCCTGCCAATGGGTATGTCCTTAGTTCAATTACTTATAACGGTGCAGCTGTATCACCGGTGCCAACTCTTACTAGTGGTAAGTACGTTTATTCAGTTACTTCGGTTTCAACCGATTCCACTCTTAAAGTTGCATTTAAATTAGTTAAGTACTTTATGACCATGACCACGGATGGAAATGGTTCCATCTCTTCACCATATGCTCAGATTGATTCCGCTACCGGCAAAACGTTTGTAAACTATAACGGCTCCGCTACCTTTACCGTTCAATCAAAGCCGGGTTTTGTGCTTAAAACGATGATGATATCCGGAGTGCCAGTAGCAACTACATTAATCAGTCAAGTTAAAGACGCAGTAACAGGTAAGTACCAGTATACCTACAGCTATATTTTAACAGGCATAACAACTGATATTACTGTTGATGCAACATTTGAAGCTAAATACACTATCTCTGCTACTTCAGGTACTAACGGATCTATTTCACCATCAGGCACTCAGGACTATTTGCCAGGTACAAGCCCTGCCTATACCTTTACTCCGGCAAGTGATCAGTATCAGGTTGCTTCCGTACTGGTAGACGGAATTGCTGTGACTCCAATTGCCAGCAGCTACACGTTCACTAATTTGGCTATAGACCATACAATTGCGGTAACTTTCGGCAGCAAGCAATTCACCGTAGCGGCTGCCCCCGGGACCGCCAACGGTTCAATTTTGCCCCTTTCAACTGTGGTTCAGTTTGGCGGATCAGTAGATGTTACTATTACCCCTTTACCCGGTTACTACATCAAAGATATCTTGAAAAAAATTATAACAGATCCGGCAAGTGGCACCGCTTCTTCAGTTTTAGAGATGACTCAGTTGACAGTATCCGGGGATCGTACGTTAAAGTTGTCTGATATTCGTAATAATTACGAAATATCAGCTGTTTTTGAAAAAAAGACATTCATTATATCGACGACACCTCTAGCGACTGGTGGAACGATCACGGCATCAACTACAACTCCGGAGTACAATGGCTCAGTTATATTTACCATATCACCGGACAGTGGCTATAATCTGCTTGATCTGACTGATAATGGCGCATCCGTTAAATCACGACTTGTTAACAACAAGTACGAATTAAACAACATCACGGCGGATCATATTGTTTTAGCAACATTTACTGGCGTATCCTCAACGATCACCTCTTCAGTAAACAATGCAGCGTTTGGATCAATTACCCCATCCGGCACAACCAGAGTCAATTATGGAGCGAGTCAGAAGTACCAGATTACTGCGACAGCGGGTGCGGTATTAGATGATCTGCTGGTTGATGGTGTTTCCAATAAGGGGCAGGTAGATGCTACTGGAGCATATACTTTCAGTAATGTTACTGCAGCTCATACAATTGTTGCCAATTTCATTGCCGCCGGAACAGTTGCATATCCCGATGGTGATATCAATGACGATAAGAAAACAGATATTGCTGATGCTCTACTGGCCCTTAAAATGTCAGTTGGAATTATCACTCCGACAGCAGCTGAAAAATTACACGGTGATGTAGGACCGATGAATAATCTGAATAAACCGGTTCCTGATGGGAAAATTGACATTGATGATGTAGTGGTGCTTTTACAGCGTGCGGTCGGCAATATTCCGGCGTGGTAGATTATTTCCGAAACAAAAATGGAGATGTTATGAGACATATCGAAATTGTAACAGCTGGAATGGTTCTTCTGTTGGTATCCCTTGTCGGATGTGGTGGTGGCGGTGGAAGCTCTCCTGCCCCTGTGGTTGACGGTCCTGTAGTTGTCGGCCAGACAACTAAAGTTAACGGAGTCGCTTCCAAATCACCAATTACCGGCGGTACAGTAACAGCCTATAAAATTGTAAATAATGCCGAAGGTGAGTTGATTGATACGACGACAACAACTGCCGGTGGATCCTACTCACTGAATTTAGGAACATATACAGGACCGGTGTTATTTAAAATAACTGGTGGCACATATACTGATGAGGCTACCGGCAACCCAAATATGACCATCCCGGAATCAGCACCGTTGCATGCGATTGTCTCAAACGCGTCCGGAGTCGTGTCAGTTGCCATTACCCCGCTTACAGAGCTGGCGTACCAATTAGCAAAGGCAGCACTTACAACTTCAGCCATTGAAAGTGCAAACAAGCAGGTAGCAAATATCTTTAAAGTGTACGACATCATAAAGACACAACCGGTAAATCCTGATGAGAGTTCGCTTGCCGCTCTGCCAATTGCCGCTCAGGGTCAAGATCAGCGTGATTATACTCTTTTTCTGGCGACGTTTTCACAACTTGCGCTTGATCAAGGTGCAACTGTTGCCGAAACTGTCAGCTATTTGAAAAATAACATAAGTTCGACCATTACTACTTCGGCGGCGACAGAAATACAAACCGCTGCGTCATCATTTTTCAACTCAACAAATAGAAACAACAAGACCGGAGTCACCGATCCGACTACTACCAACATAGTCAAAATCGTCGGTAAACAGGTTGTGGTCAAGTTGGCGACAGCGGGTACCATCCCAAGCGGAAATAGCATTAAAGGTATGCAATTCGAGGTTAATCTGCCAACTGGTGTTTCGGTTAAGTCCAACGCTAATGGTGTCTATCCGGATTCATTGAGTCTTTCCGGAGTTGCTTTATCGGCTACTGATAAGTATATTTTAGGGAATGTGACCGGTAGCAAGGTAGTAATTAATGTCACTTCCGGCGGTTTTGCAACAGGCGAATTTGCAACTTTGTTATGTGATGTTGCTGATAATGTTACCACGCCAGCATCGGGCAGTTTCTCGATATCAACAGGTTATAAAGTGTCGGATTTATTACCAAATATCGGCACCATTAACCTTTCAAATGTAAGTATCACTGTTTTGAGTGTCGTGGGGAGATAGGGCTTAATTTGAAAAGGTGCAATTAGCGGGGTAGGGCAGGAAAGAGAATCGGTTCCAATTCAACCTCCGGGGTATTCAAATCCTCGGAGGTTTTTTTATATGACTCATGTTACCGCTTATGTGTCTCGTTACTGTTTGGTTTGATAATTCCCGGGATTATGTAAGTGGTTCAGTGAACAGTCTTTCTTACGTTACGCAAAAGGAGGGTGCACTTTCATGCACCCTCCTTTTGCGTAGCTGGAAAGTCCGGAAATCAGAAATTGAACGCAGCCTTCAAAGAGTAAACCGGCTGTTCAGCATATTCCGCTTCAGCAGTCACAGAGAAAAGTGGAAACGGGGTGATTTTAAGTCCACCGAAGTAGCGCGGAACGGTGGTGGATACATCAGACAGCCCGATTGTTTTGAGATATCCCTTTGCCTCGCTTTTAATCCGGAGCATTCCGGCACCGGCGTAGGGAGTGATAAACAGAAAACCCTTGCTGATGGAAGCATCAACTCCGTAGGTCTGCAGTCCCAGATCATCGACACCGGTCATTTTCGTGTAGGTGGCCCGAACTCCGACTGCCGGCAGTGCGACACCGCCCTCCAGAAGGGCTTTACTCACCTCAAAGCCGTACAGCTTGACATTGCTGTCCGGCACATAGGAATACATGGCACCGACATCGATGCCGAATGGTAACCCCTTGCGGGCGCGAATTTTTGGCACAAAAAGATACGCAGGTGCGTTGTCGCCAAAAGCAGCTTTCCAGTACGTGCTGTTTTCGTCAATACCCATTGCCGATACTTCAACCCCGATATCGAAACCGGTAAGACCGAGCGGTTCCGCAGGGGCCAGATTCCTGTAACCAAGAGCGGCACCCGCCTCCCTGGTGAGGCTTTTGAATTCATCCTGGCTTATCGGGCTGGTAAAATTGATGTCTGCTGCAACTGCCGGTGATACGGCAAAAGCGAGTACCGCAGCCGCAACTCCACAAAATATCCTTCTTTTCATGTAAACCTCCTCAAAAATTATTTATTCATAAAATGTTGCTCTGTATCACCCCTTCCCGGTTTGAGCCTTTACTCTTTTTTCCTCCAGCAGCATATCAATCGCCAACAGAAATACTCCAACGCAGATCAGAGAATCAGCCACGTTAAAGGCCGGCCAGTGATGCCGGTACCAATGAGCGTCAAGAAAATCAATGACTTCCCCCAAACGAATCCGGTCGATCAGATTGCCGACTGCACCTGAAAAAATCAGTGCCAGCGACGTGTGCGCCAGTTTCTGATCGTCGCGCATTTTTTGAAAAGCAACCAGGATAACAATCGCGGCAATTATAGATACGATTATAAAAAACGGCAGTCGCCACGACGCGTTGGAGAGGAAGCTGAAGGCGGCGCCTCTGTTTCTGACGTACGTAAGGTGGAAAAAGTGTTCAATAATCGGAATCGAGTCATACAACTGCATGCTGCGATCAACAGCTATTTTGGTTGCCTGATCGATGAGTATGCCTGCGATGGCGATGGCAGCAAACAGGGTGTATCGAGGTTTCATTAATATAATCCTATATGACGGCTGTCGTACATTTCGGACAGATAGTCGGATGCTCTGCATCCGTACCGAGTTCTTCACTGTAATACCAGCAGCGCTCGCATTTTACGCCCGGAGCTGCAGTCACCTGAACTTTTAGACCTTCCAGGTTTTCCGATGCCCAGTATTCACCCTCCAGCGTATCTACCAGGATCGCTTTCGAGACGATAAAAATGCTGTTCAGTTCGGCTTCATACCCCTGAAGGAAGGTGAACAGTTCCGGTGGAGCAGCTATGGCGACAGCGGCGTCAAGAGAATGGCCGATGATCTTGGCAACGCGTGCCAGTTCCAGTGCCTTTGACACATCGGAGCGCACTTTGATGATCTGTTCCCAGCGGGCGGCGAGAACATCATCGCGCCATTCCGGGTTACGCCCGGGGAATTCAGCCAGGTGCACACACTCCTCGCGTTTTCCCGGCATAAACTGCCAGACTTCATCTGCGGTGAACGAGAGCACCGGAGCGAGTGTCCGCACCAGGGTTTCAAGGATCTGATACATGACCGTCTGTGCGCTCCACCGCTCCAGGCCGTCGGCCTTGCTGGTGTACATGCGGTCCTTGAGGATATCGAGGTAAAAGGAACTCATCTCTACCGTACAGAAGGCGTTGATGTCCTGATAGATGACGTGGAATTCAAGATTCTGATACGCCGCAAGGACCTTCTCTTTCAGCAGTTCCAGCTGGTGCAGTGCCCACCGGTCTATTTCCGGCATATCCGAAAAAGCAATGGTTTCCGTCTTTGGGTCAAAGTCGTGAATATTGCCGAGAATGTAGCGGCAGGTGTTGCGAATACGGCGATACGCTTCGGCGACGCGGGTCAAAATTTCTTCGGAGATACGGTTATCGTCGCGGTAGTCCTGGGCGGAAACCCAGAGGCGCAGGACGTCGGCACCAAATTTTTTGATGACATCCTCGGGCGCAACGACGTTACCCATCGATTTACTCATCTTGTGCCCTTTGCCATCCAGCACGAAACCGTGCGTCAAGACACTTTTATAGGGTGCAACTCCCCGGGTGCCGACGCTCTCCAGCAGGGATGAGTGGAACCAGCCGCGATGCTGATCACTCCCCTCCAGATACATATCGGCAGGTGAGCGGAGACCGGGGTTCGGTTCCAGCACGGCAGCGTGGGAAACGCCTGAATCGAACCAGACATCGAGAATATCATTTTCCTTCTCGAAGGAAGCAGCACCACATTTCGGACAGACAGTACCGGCGGGGAGCAACTGCTCCGGGCTCCAGTCGAACCAGACATCGGAACTCTCCTTTTTAAAAATGGCCGCTATATGGTCCATGATGGCGCCATCGGCGACGTATTCACCACAGGCGGTACAGGAAAATGCGGTAATCGGCACTCCCCAGGAACGCTGGCGGGAAACACACCAGTCGGGACGGTTTTCGATCATGCCATAGATCCGTTCGCGCCCCCATTTTGGAATCCACTGCACCTGATCTATGGCTTTCAGCGCCTTGTCACGCAGGTCATTCGTTTTCATGCTGATAAACCACTGCTCGGTAGCGCGGAAGATAATCGGCTTTTTACAGCGCCAGCAGTGCGGGTAGGAGTGGACAATCGGCGCGGAATAAAGCAGCGCCCCGACTTCGGTCAGTTTTTCGATAACGCTCTTGTTAGCCGGAAATACCTGCTGGCCGCCGAAAAACTCGACATCAGCCAGATATTTGCCATGGTTGTCAACCGGGTTGTAGATCTGCAGCCCCTCTTTCAGTCCCAGTTCATAATCGTCCTGGCCATGGCCGGGAGCAGTGTGAACGCAGCCGGTACCGGCTTCCAGCGTGACATGCTCACCGAGCAGTACGATTGAATCACGATCATAAAACGGGTGTTTGCAGAGCTTCCGCTCCAGTACTCCGGCCTTGAATGTTGCGATAACAGCGCCGGTCAGACCGACAGTTGCCAGGAACGAATCTTTCAGCCCTTCAGCGACGATAAGGACGCCTTTTTCCGTTTCCAGCGCCACATAGTCAAACTCCGGATGAAGCGCGACGGCAAGATTGGCCGGAATCGTCCAGGGCGTTGTAGTCCAGATGACAACGTACGCCTGTTTGCCAGCGAGAGCGGGGATTGCTGCCGACAGGTCCCCCTGCAGGGCGAAGCGGACATAAATGGAAGGGGAGGTGTGGTCGGCATGCTCGACTTCAGCCTCGGCCAGCGCGGTGACGCACGACGAACACCAGTGTACCGGTTTACGGCCGCGATAGAGTCCGCCGTTGTGGGCAAAGCGCGCCAGCTCGGCAGCGGTCAGCCCTTCATATTCGAAATTCATCGTCAGGTAGGGATTCTCCCAGTCCCCAAGGATGCCGAGGCGCTTGAATTCCTCTTTCTGAATTGCAACAAACTTGGCGGCATACGTGCGGCATTCGCGGCGCATCTCCAGTTTGCTCATGGTGTGCTTCTTTGATCCGAGGTTCTTTTCCACCTGCAGTTCGATAGGAAGGCCGTGACAGTCCCACCCCGGAACGTAGGGTGCGTGGAACCCCTCCATACGTTTAACTTTAAGCACAATGTCTTTGAGGGTTTTGTTAAGTGCGTGGCCGATGTGAATATGGCCGTTGGCGTAGGGGGGGCCGTCATGGAGGATGTACAGCGGTTTATCGGTGGCGCCTGCTTCCAGTTTGGCATAGAGACCGGTTTGTTCCCATTTGGCGAGCATTTCCGGTTCGCGCTGATTCAGGTTGGCCTTCATGGCGAAAGCGGTTTGCGGCAGATTGAGGGTGTCTTTATATTCCATGGGGTGCTGTCTCCGAGAAGTGAGTCGTTAAAACTGCACCAAACTACAGAGATAAAGCCGGAATGTCAAGAAATCGGGCGGAAAAGCCATGGATATGTGACGGGTGTCTGTGGCTGACTCGTGCTGTTGTCGGTTTTCTTTACATAAGTGATGTGCTGTAACAATAAATAATCTGCCTGTTGTCGGATTATTTTACATAAATCATGTGCTTGTAACAAAAACTAATCTGCTCAATTTTTAAAATGCCCTTAATATCAGGCTTTTACTGAATTTGGCATGTAATTAGCACTATAAAATTATAGAATTTTAAATAAGAAAAATTGAGGAGATCTGGTTATGAAAACTTTGAATAAAACAACACTACTTGCTTTGATTGTTGCCGCTTCCATCGCATGTGTGCCAAGTGCTTTTGCCCTCACCTATGGAAATAACATCACAAAATGGGATGGTGAAGGTGTAACCAATGAAGATAACGAAGTTGAAATCGGGATGGAGGCAACTCAGAAATGGGACCTTGAAGGTTTTTTCCTCAAAGGGAACGTGCTTACAATGATCGGGGGGTTTGACTTCAAAAATGGTGTTTCAGGATACCCTAACTATAAGTCCGGTGACATATTTATCAGCAAGGACTCAACTTACGGCGCACCAATCGGGGATCCCGTGGCTGGTGACGGTCTACAGAACGTGAACAATAATTATGGATACGAATACGCGCTTTCGGTTAACTGGTCAACTCTTGCATTTAATGTTTACAATCTTGACCCAACTGACACGACAACAACAGTCTGGTACAACCAGAACCAGACCGGCACTGCTACGTCAAATCCTTGGAAATACAATGCCGGGGGAACATTAGTGGGCTCTGGGTTTGGTACAGGTGGTGGACAGGTGGGTAGCTTAGTTGCTTCAGAGTATGGCCTTTCAGGTTGGGGCACCGACAATAATCATTATGCGGTTTCGTTCGATTTAAGTAGCGTCATAGCTGCCGCCGATCTCTATGGCAAAGATTTTTATACCCACTTTACCATGGGATGCGGCAATGACAACTTGATCGGTCAGGGCACCGCTCCTGTCCCAGAACCCGGCACAATGATGCTGCTCGGTTTCGGCATACTCGGCCTTGCCGTCTACGGTAAACGCCGCATGAACAAAGAAGCCTGAAAAACGGTTTCACCAATTAGCTTGACAAGAAAAGGCGCTGCATTTGCAGCGCCTTTTCTTTTGGCAAAAGCATGGTGTTTTACATGCCACTTATGCTTTTCTTCATGTCTCCGTAGCGAACAATTTTATGACTGTAAAGATTTCCGACAGTCAAGGCGTCTACGGGTCGCCCTCTTTTGCTTGCTTTATTCTCACTGCACCAAAAAAATCAACTCTCCCTCAGTGCATCCACAATGCTGATCCTGCCGGCCCGCAGCGCCGGGATAAGGCCACCGGCAAGCCCCATGAACAGGGAGAAAGCGATTGATTCGAGAGCGGTGGCAGAGGTGAGGGTGAATGAAAAAGAGAGCTCGGAAAAGGTCTGCCAGTTCATGGTGGAAATGGTGATCAGCTGCAGGAATGAGGCGCAGAACACTCCGGCCATTCCGCCTATCAGGCCGAGTATCAGTGCTTCAGCGAGGAAGGCGGCCAGTATGCTGGAACGCCGGAAACCGAGTGCCCGGAGGGTGCCGATCTCCGCGACGCGGTTCGCTACGGAGGCATACATGGTAATCATGGCGCCGATGATCGCACCGAGAGAAAATATCATGGTCAACGTCATGCCGAGGATGTTGAGGAATTTGGCCATCGCCTCGGACTGGTCCAGATAGTAGCGCGGCTCGCGCTTTGCCTCCAGCGTCAGGCGTGGATCGCTCTCGATCCGTTCTTTGAGGGTTTCAAAGGTAGTGCTGTCAACCAGTCTGAACAGCATTGAAGAGTAAACCGGTCTCCGGAACGCCTGCATCAGCTGGTTCACGTCCCCCCAGACCTCCGAGTTGAAGCCGGTCGTTCCCCCGTCAAAAATTCCGACAACAGTCCAGTCGCGCATGCCGAAACGGAGATGTTCCCCGATGCCGGTCCCTTGGAAGCGGCGGGCAATACCGGAGCCGGTCATGATTTCGGAAGAGCCGGGGCGCGGCATCCTCCCTTCGACGAGCTGCACTTGCGGCCGCAAAGCCAGCGAGGCGGGAGATATCCCGCGAATGACCACGTTTGAGGGTTTATTGCTCCCCCGTTTGGGGAGGTTGATCAGTACCACCAGTTCCTTGGCCAGAAGGCGACTGCCGTCGGGACCGATGGCGATTCCGGGCAGGCTCTCGACAAGATTTGCCTGCTGTCGCTCTACCCCGCTCTGTACCTCAGTTTGAGCCCCCTTGCGAATCACAATGGCATTGTCCGGCGATCCGGTCGCCACCAGCGTTTTCTGCAAGCCATCAGTCAGCATCAGCGTCGCCGCAAAAACCATGACCACAAGCGCCATACCGGATGCGGTCAGCACCGTGGTCATCCGCCTCGTCAACAGGTTGCGCATGCTGTATGAAAGGGGAATTTTCATGCTGTCATCCGATGCGACGCAGTCCGTCGGCGATCCTGATTGTTGCAGCACGCCACGTCGGGAAGATCGAGGCTGTGGCGCCTACCAGAAGGGCGGCAGACAGTTGCAGAAGTACGGTGGTCGTGGTCACATGGAAAGAGGGGAAAAATTGTGAGAGCTCTGTTTCGATCATGCCGGCAGCGGGAAAGGTGCCCAGAATTCCTACGATTCCGCCCAGGATGGCGATGAACAGTGACTCACCGAACACTGCTCCGGCGATATGATACCACTGGAAACCGAGCGTTTTCAGGGTGGCATACTCCGGGATCCGCTCGCGGGCGGTCATGGCCATGGTATTGGCCGCCACGACCATGATGATGACAATGACCACGTATGACACGATCTTGATGGCGATCATGATCGCTTCGGTCATGGTGACAAAACTGAGCTGGAAGGCTTTCTCCGTCTCGGTCATGGTCTCGGCGAGGGAGTTTTTGAATGAGGTATCGATGGCCTGCGCAACTTCGGCGGCTTTTTCCGGGTTGGATACGCCGATTATGTAGATTCCGGCCTGGTCGGCGCGCCGTGGAATGGTGCGCCGAAGGGTTTCATTGAGGTATTCCCAGCTGAAGAAAAACTGGGTTTCGTCGGTGCTGCGCCGGGCGCCGCGATAAATGCCCCGGATAACGAATTCCCACTGTCCCGGGAAAACGGTGCCCTTTAAAATGACCCGGTCGCCAGGCTTCCACCCCTGCTTGGCTGCCAGTTTCCGGCCGACAACAGCGCCCTGCCGGTCGAGCAGGAAACCCTTCTGCTCTCCCGGAGAGAGGAGAAATTCCGGATACAGATCGAGAAATGCCTGCGGTTCAATGGCAAAATTGGGAAAGAAGTTTTTCTCCGAAATGTAGATGCCGCCGAACCAGTTCATAGCGCCGACTCTGGTGACCCCGGGAATCTGGCGGATGCGCTCTTTGTATGAAATCGGCAGGGAGAAAACCAGTGAAATGGCATTGCGGGAAACCAGGCGAGTCGACGAGGACGACTCTACGCCGAGATTCCAGAGTCCGACCAGAGTGCGCAGAAGTCCGAAGGCCAGAATGGCGATCGCCACCCCGGTTATCGTCAGCAGGGCGCGGAGTTTGTGGCGGAAGGCGTTGCGCAGGATGTATTTCACCATGAACATATCAGCCGTCCGTCAGGAGCCCTTTTTCCAGGTGCCTGATACTATGGGCCTTTTCAGCGGCACGCGGATCATGGGTGACCATAATGATGGTCTTGTGGAAATCCTGCACGAGGTGATCCATCAGGGATAAAATTTCTCCTGCAGAGACCCGGTCGAGGTCGCCGGTCGGTTCGTCTGCCACCAGGATGGCGGGGTCGGTGACAATAGCCCGCGCTATGGCCACCCGCTGCTGCTGGCCGCCGGAAAGCTGTGAGGGGCGGTGGTCCATCCGGTCGGCCAGACTCACTACTTCCAGAGCTGCTTCAACATGCTCGCGTCGTTCCCGGCGGGAAAGCCTCGTGAGCAGCAACGGCAGTTCGACATTTTCGTACGCCGTAAGAACCGGGATAAGGTTGTAAAACTGGAAGACGAAACCGACATGTACGGCCCGCCACCCGGCTAATTCCGTCTCGTTCAGGGTCGTAATCTCGCGCCCGCCGATGATGATACTGCCGCTGTCAACCTTGTCGATCCCGGCGATCAGGTTAAGCAGTGTACTCTTGCCCGATCCTGACGGCCCCATCAGTGCGAGGAACTCGCCGGATTGAATGGCAAAACTGATATCCTCCAGCACCGGTACAAGCTGATTGCCGCGCCGGTACGATTTGGTTACGTTTCTTATGGTGACGATGTCAGGATTCACGGTCATCTATTTCTCCGCTACGCTGATGGTTCTGTCGTCCTTTAACTTGTCCAGAGGGCGTAATGCTACCTTTTCTCCCGCTTTAACGCCGCTTACCTCAACAAGATCGCCAAAGCGTGCGCCGGGCGTTACCGGTGCAATCCGGACACGATTTTTGTCGAGGAGGTATACCGAGTCCCTGCCGTTTATTTTGATCAGTGCCGCAGGGTTTACAACCGTCTTTGCCTGCTGATCCGCTGCGGTTGCCGGGCGGGACAGGATCGCGACCTTGGCGCTCATTTCGGGCAGAATTCGTCCGTCATTCTCTAAAAACCGGACCTTAACCATCACAGATGCCTTTGTCCGGTCGGCGGTCGGTACAATGGTCTGCAAAACCCCTCTGAAGCGGGAGTGCGGCAGGGCATCGAGGGTAATCTCGCACGGTTGACCCGCCTTGACCTTTTCCAGGTTTGATTCGGAGACATCCGCCTCTACCTGCAACGAGGCGAGATCGGCAATTGTTACCACGGCGGCCTTGGCATTGGCAGCTGAACCGAGCGGGGTGATGATGTCCCCGACGTCGGCATTTTTGGACAGGACGACTGCATCGAAAGGTGCACGAATCAGTGAATAGTCATAGGATACCCGCGCACCCTGCAGTGACGACTCCGCAACCCGCACCGCCGCTTCGGCTGCGGCA
>JBMOEI010000098.1:0-13311 GCA_049318985.1 Desulfuromonadaceae bacterium | reverse complement strand
TGGTGGGTCAAGCTAAAACCAAAATAAGGGTCAATATATTACCGGCGCTGAAACCTCCAGAGAGAAGTTGCCGAGATCATCGGCGTCACCGAATCCTCTATCTGGAACTGGGAACATGGCACCGAACCGGAACTGCAATATAATCTAAGTATTATCAAATTTCTAGGTTATATTCCGTTCGACTGTCCGGATGACACTGTGGGGCGGCTTGCGTGGTACAAGAGAACTATGGGGATGAATTTGGATTGTCTTGGCGAAGTAATGGGGAGGAATCCGGAACAGATTTCAGACTGGTCAAGCGGGAGGCACCAACCTTTCAGCAGGAATCGGGAGAAGATAGATCTGTTTTTGGAGCTGCAGGGGCTTATGAAACATTCCTGAATTCCCATTTTAATCTTTGCATCCGGTAAACAAAATTCCCGTTCGGTAAAGATATCGCTGTGTCTATACTATATCCCCTATTATTTCCCGATCAGGAAATGCATTGTTGCCTGGTTCGGAACACACACATAGGAACAGCCTTTTAATTCTCATGCGACGGCCCCCCTGTGTTGCGAGGAGCCAGTTTTACCAGAGACACCGCCAACCCGTATGGCCTAGCTATTTTCTCCAGGCTGTCAAGGCGTGGATTCCCCTGACCCTTCTCAACGTCGATCAATACGCGGATATCTACGCCGACCATTTTCGCATAATTAGCCTGCGTCATCCCCACTGCAAGCCTCATCAACCTGACAGCTTCGCCAAGGGTCACTTCGCCAGCGGCCAGACGGTCGGCTATTGTCTCGCGGACATTACGCTTATCCTCATCGGACAGTTTTCTGATATTCCGAGGTGTTTCTGTTTTCATAGGCTGTCTGCTGCCTTTTTGAGTAGTTTTACGTTTTCATTGATCGTCAAACGTCTCCGCTCGATTACTTCATCATCAATGCCGGACTCTTTGGCAATGGCATCAATATCACTCAAGCTTATTGCCATAGAATCAAGCAGAGCGGCTACCTGCTCCGGCTTAGGCCCCGCAACCATTGTGGCTACTGATGTGCCAACAGCAGACCAATCTGGCTGTCCGAGCCGTTCCTTGTCCTTTTCCCACCTGACCACGCGGGCGTAACCTTCATCCGACAGGAACATGGGAGCAAAATCGTAGAGTGGGGATAAACGGACTACAGCTCCCTTTTTGATAAAGGCATGGTTACGGGCATGATTGTCCGTGTTTCCCATACAAATATTGAGAATGTCCCTGCGGAGATATTCCAACATGTCTTCAGCGGGAGAGGCAGAATATGACGCGATCAACCTGCAGTGTTCTTCATGGTGCGCTCGCACACCGAATTCAGCAACGCCGGCAGCAGATGCAAATGATTCAAGTCCGAAACGAATAACCCCTGTTTCAACACTGCACCGGTCAAAACGGGGAATGAAGAGAGCCTTGCCATCAATCAATTCCACACCTTCAACGCCATGGACATTGATGTGGAACGCACCAGCCAAACGGAGGTACGCATACTCATTTCGGAGTATCTGTCGTTCTAGGGACGTTGACCTGCGAGCAAATTTAACCAGCCAGTGTTTTTGAGCATGACTATCAGCAAGAGCACCGTCAGCGTGCAACAAGCCATCTGGATCTTCTGTGAGGAGAAGTTTGGGAGACTCACCTTGAACATCAGAAGAACCGGCGACTGAAGCTCCCTGCTCAATCATATACTCAAGAAAATTCTGTTCTCTGGCGGCCACATCTGCCTTAGTGAAGCCGACGGAATTTCCGGTGTTCAGCTGGTCCTGTTCGCCATCTCCTGGAACAACACGCAACCAACCGACCGGGTGCCTGGCACCGGAAGTAAGAAGTGTCCAGTCGGCACCAGGGTTCTCTTTCAGGCCAAGACGGTCAAGCCAATCCCTACGGCCAGCACCAGTTGGTACAAGATCAAGCAGAAAGGCTGGCCAGCGGTCATGTCTGACAGCAAGAAAATCAATGGGGAATGGCAGTGAAACACGGGGGAATGGTAGCTTGTCGCCACGCATGAGGAAATCAGTTACATACTGGGTATCATATTCGAGAACTCCACCGCATCCGGCATAGCCAAGAGTGAGCTTGCCCGGGTACGGAGTGAAGCGAGCAATGGAAAGCCACTGACCAGAATAGTTTATTTGTATAGTGCAGAACATGGCATCATAATGCATAATTAATACCCTGATTGCAAGAACTATACTGCATCATAATGATATATTTAATCAGACTGGTTAAGCCGAAGACATAATCCGTTCAAGAAGACCGGGAGAATATCGTTGGTTCGTCTTTACCCAAGCGGTTCGAAACCAGCCTTCTCTGGCACATAACTATACAACTGTCCGACGCTGATATCGAAGTACCAACCATGCAAAAGTAAAGAGCCTGACTCAACCCGTTCGTTAACCCAGGGAAAGGAGAGCAGGTTCTCCAGAGATATCAGAATCGCAGCCTGTTCGCACGCACGACTTTGCGCGGCCTGATCCTTGCCAGGAAGTTCCTTGAGTACCAGTTCCTTGGCACGTTCGGCTATTTTTACCCATGGGCCGATAAACTCTGTCGGTTGACCATTTGAGATGCCATGCATAAGGGCGTTTATACCACCACACCCTGAATGACCAAGAATGATGATGTGCTCAATCTCCAGATGGCAGACCGAGTACTCCAGAGCGGCACTGACCCCATGGTGGAGGCCATCGTACTTGCATGGTGGTACCAGATTGGCCACATTGCGAACCACAAACAAGTCACCGGGAGCGCATCCGGTAAGTATAGCCGGGTCAACCCGCGAGTCGCTGCAGCCGATTACCAGGACTTTGGGATTTTGCCCTTCTATGAGTGGAGCAAACTTCTGACCATGAGGGTCGAAATACTTTTGCTGGAATTTTTTGAAACCAGCTATGAAATGGGCAATATCTTTCACGGCATCTCTCCAGTTTGTTCTTGTAGTGCCGCAGACTTGGCAAGTAGAGCTCCTCGCGTATCCTGGCGGAACATATCAAGCCGCTCCGCAATCTCCGGATATTTTATTGAAAGGATAGATCAAGCCAGATGGGCTGCCATGCCAGCCCCGGCAATAAGCACCTCGATCGCGCGTTCCCTGGCACTACGGGAGTATTCGGACGTTTTGTCCTGCAGTCGATGAGCTCAGCAGATATCCATCTAACAGGCGACTCCCATCTCTTTCAGCACCTCAGCCGCCTTCCTCATTGCCGGCAGATCACTGTCGCTTCACATCAAAATTACGACCAGTGGCTTTTTCATACGATTCTCCTTTTATTGTGGTTCGTTGTGTCCCCGCTTGACTTTAGTGTGCTGCAAAATCAGTTGATTCGAAGTGGAACAACTGTTCGCACTTTTTTCTTTCCTATAATACACGAAGCAAGGGCTGACATGGTCAGGCAGGTAAAGATTACCAGCAGTGAAGCCTGAATCGGAAACAGCCGTCGTACAGGTATGGATACTCGTGAAAGATGTTTAAGCGGAGCAATGCAAGTTCCTCAAGGCAGGTCTCTACTGCTGATCCGGTCAAAAGGCTCTCATTAATCACAAATTGCCTGCCTCCCACTCGAAAGCCTGAAGCATCGCGAGTTTCATTGAACTTTTGTTTCTGTATAGCCACTTCCAATGGCTGAAAACGGAAGATTCAGTCCGAGCTCAGGCACCTGTTTTACTATCCAGGCTGTAAAGGTGTTGCTGTTGGGACCGGGGAATGCTTTATAGGTGTCGGGCCAGGGATAACTTTTAGCAGCGCGATCTACCGCTTCGATCAATTTACCCGCTGGTTCACCCCGAAAGTCTTTGAGGAGTCGAGGGCGTTCACCAAACCAGTAGCGGTCAGGGAGATCTTTTTCGATACGTATGGCTGGTAAACCTCGTCGTTGCCGCCAGCCGATGACTTCGTAGACCGTGTAAGAATCAGCATTTTGAGGTTTTGTGGCAACCCAGGTATGAATGGCGAACCAGCCACGCCACCCCCATGTTGGAGCACAGTATATCTGAAGAACTGCCTCCCTGTTTGTTGCGGGGTTTGGGGCGATTCCCGCTGATTCCCGACTTGCCGTGCGATAGTCTTTTGAGGCGCAACCAACCAGACTCAGAAGCAGCAGAGTGAGTTGTAATAGCCGACGCATGGTTGAGAGCGTAAGAGATGGGTTCATATCCGACTCGTTTTCAATATCAGAAAGTCAATTCCGAAAAAACCTGGAGCATCACTGACCACATATTCAAGAGCCTCTTCCAGAGGCATAACCATTCCTCCAAAGTCACCGATATAATCCCATTTGTCTCGATGGCTATACCACATGACCTCGACACAACCACGCTCCGCATTTTGAACAAAGCGGGAAATAGGAGTTTTGCATGGCTGCAAGTACACAGAAAGCCCTCCTCTGATAAATCGAGTAAGGACAGGGATTCCGTGTGCAATAAAATAATCTTCGACCATCTGTTGCTTCTCTTTGAGCATGATACCCTCAAGTCGGTCTTTATATGTTACCCAGCGTCCTAATTGATCATTTTAAGGTTTCAAGCACCTTGCCAACTGATTGTTCAATTGTAAGTCCGGAAATATCAATTTTCAAATGGGCTCGATCGTACGTTTTACCAAAATAGGTGATGTCCTTTTTGATTTCACTTCGGTACCACTTCTTCTCGTCATTGGTCAGATTTTTCTCGATCAGATTTGAGTCAATGTCGTAGAACGTGATCCTCTTCAAAAGGTTCTCAGGTTTATCGATCAACGCGATTATTGTACCAGAAGATTTCTTTACGATCCGTAGAAACCCTCCCATCAGTCCACTCGGCGGCAGGGCAATCACACAGTCCTTGCTCTCCGGGCGTTTTATCAGATGAGTCAGAGCTTTCGCTGCCTCCTCACGATAGGAATACATCGTGAGATACTTGTTTTGTAGCCGCTCAATGGTCATCCCAAAGAAGGCCTCAATTTCATCGTCAAGATCAAAAAATGTAACTCCAATTCGTTCCGCTACTATTTTGCCGATGGTCGATTTTCCGACATCACTCACGCCTGTTATAAAAATTCTCACCGGAATTATTCCTTCAACCGCATCTTCTGCATAAAATCAGGAACTTTCTTCTTCGGGGTCTTTCCCAATTGCTGCATCAAGACAAATGGAACGGTCTGTAATCCATAGTTGGTGCGGATATCATCTATCATTCGGATCCACAAGTGAGCAGTCATCTCGGCATCAGCGAGCGCCCTATGATGGACGCCATCAGTTTTCAGGTTCTTGTAGCGTACCAGAGTTTCAAGCTTATGATTGGGAGCATCAGGGTACAATCGCCGGGAGGACAGCATGGAGCAGGCAAACTCGTTCTGACGCTTGTGGTTGATTCGAGCAAGTTCCGCATCAAGAAAGCGTGAGTCAAAGGATGCGTTATGAGCGACCAGATGGTGGTGGGCAAGAAAGGTTTTCAGCTTATGCATCACTTCTGTGATACTCGGTGCCGAGGACAGCATGCGATTCGTGATTCCTGTATACTCTTCGATGAAGCCGGATACTCTCATCTCAGGATTCATAAGGCTCTGAAACCGGTCCACAATCTGGCGGTTGGAGATCAGTACTGCTCCGACCTCAATCGTCCTGTCTCCGTATCCGGGAGAAAGGCCGGTGGTTTCAAAGTCGATAACGATGGTGGTATAGTTTCCCACGAAGAGTCCTTTTTTGAATATTGCAGGTTAATCTCAGATCAAGCGAATCAGCAAGAATATTCCGATCATTGCGATACCAATGGCAAGCTTCCCGGCCACTCCTATTGCCAGACCTACTACAGTCCCAAAGCCGGCTCGGCTTGCCTCATCCAAACTGCGCTGTAACGACAGTTCTCCGATCACTGCACCCACAAACGGGCCGAGCAGAATTCCGGGGATCCCGAGAAACATCCCTACTATCCCACCTAGAGCCGCTCCCACCATGGCTCGCCGCGACCCACCATACTTTTTAACACCAAGGATTGAGGCAACAAACTCCACCACATACGTCAATGCGGCCATTCCAGCCAGGAGCAGTAGTGTCCAGAGTCCAATATAGCGGAAGTTTTCTGCCCAGGCGCCAAGGAGTAAGCCCAGAAACAACAGCGGCGCTCCGGGTACGAGCGGCAGTAACAGCCCTGCCAGTCCGGTCAAGGTCAGGATTGCCCCGATGATCCAAAGCATTATTGATTGATCAATCATTATTCCTCGGATGTACTTGAATGTCGAATCGTTGAAACCGTCTTTATCAGGGGTATACGTGTTGAATCGAGTGATCCCATGCGTTCTTTGCCAAGCTCTTCCAAAGATATGCGTACTCGTTCTGAATCAGCTATGAGAGCTGAAACGTCTACCCAAAGGCATACATCAGATACACACTTCAGATATTTAACACCACTTGCAAGGAGACTTACCGCACCTCCATGGTTGCCGTTACGCCAATGAAGCAGGGCTACCGAAATCTGGAGGGTTCCCTGCAGGAAGTTCCGCATCTCTCCTGTTTCACCAAGCCACAATTCTTCAATGGTCTCATGGCAGTCGTACCACTCACGGTTATTAAACTGACGTATGGCCAGTAGCAACTGTCCCGGCGGTGAATCTTCACATTTGAGCATAGCAAATCCTCATTCAAGCAGGTGCAATACAGGCAGGGCTATCGTTGCGTGGTGAATTCACCAGCGAAGATACCAGCCACTCCTGCATAAGTTCTGACGGGTACGGCTGATAGAAGTGCTGAAGGGCTTGAGGGACAGTATCTGCTGGGTCAAGCCACCGGTCAAACTCGCCCTGATGGAGTATCACCGGCATGCGGTCGTGTAGTGGTGCCATGAGACTGTTGGCCGCTGTCGTGAGGATTGAGCAGGTTTCCAGAATGTGCCCGTCAGGTGTTTCGTTGGTATCCCAGATGCCCGCAAATGACAATGGCGAGCCGTTCCGCGTCGTAATGTAATGGGGATGTTTGCCGCCAGGAGTTGCAATCCATTCATAGAACCCGCTGATAGGTACAATGCACCGTCTGTGGCGGATCGCCTGCCGAAAGGATGCTTTCTCATGGACCGTTTCGCTCCGGGCGTTGATCATTTTACTACCTATAGAGGTGTCCTTTGACCAATGCGGCACAAGGCCCCACCGTACTGCTGAGAGATACCGGCTTCCATTGCCGGCCTCCCGGATAACGAGAACCTCTTGCGTCGGCGCAATGTTGTATCGAGCTATGATCTGCTCCGGTGGAAACACCTCGTAGATCGCTGCCAACAGTTCAGGTGAAAGTAAGGATGTAAAGCGTCCGCACACGTTATTTGCCTTTCAGAATGGATCGATTACGCCGTACCTAATTTTGTTTCGAGTCTGTCAACTACTTCGGCAACCGTACCTTCAATATCATCGCCACGAACGGTAAAATAGAGAAATTGTCCCGTGTGATGTGACCAGTAGACATCTTCCACTGGCAGCGGCTCCAGTATAAATGCTATTTTCTCATAAGAGATAAACGGGTCTCCATTAGGCCACTTTCGGTCAAGTCTGGCCTGCTGGGCATCGGTCAAAGCGATTCTGTATGTTACCGAATAGATTACTGCCTGCATCATTTTTTGATATATGCATTCAAGCCGATAGTTATCGGCTTGCCGTCCACCATTGCGGTAGTAGCAGCATTCCCCCGCGAGCTGGCAACCACTAGCGTCTTGCCGGATGAGGATGGTGTTGGTGTTTCCAGATCGATCTCGATGCAGAGCTTGTTGCCTTTGATTTCAACGTTCATTGCCATGTTGATTCTCCCATAAGTTATTATCTTGCTCAAATCCAGCAGAAGTCCATACAATCAATATGGATCTGTTCACAGATTATCCACTCTCACCTTCAGTTCCTTACCCACCTTGAAGAAGGGCAACTTCTTCGGTTTAACTTCTACGGCGAGTCCTGATTTGGGATTGCGGCCTGAATATCCCGCATATTCCTTTATAATGAAGCTGCCAAAACCCCGGATCTCTATTCTACCACCAGCAATCATTGTCTCTGCCATACTATCAAATATGACGTTGACAACAGATTCCGAGGCCTTAAATGGTGTATGTGTTCTAACTGCTACTTCGTTGATTAAGTCAGATTTGGTCACGCTACCCTCCAATGTAAGTGGCTATTTTTCTAGTATTTTTTCATTTAGTATCTGGCAACCATACCGAAACTTTTCCGCCGATGCACATAAATTCTCCCCATCCATCGTTATTGGTGACAACAGGGATCGTAATATGACCGGTACTATCGGAATATATTGCGTAGGGATGTCCTGTTTCCATCCATTTCCACCCGTCACCGCCGTTGCTCATCAATACTGCCATGCCGCCTGAATGTTCCTCATCTCCAAAGCGAGTCCAGCCAATAGTGTTCGGGTGATCAAAGTAATCAAATTGGGGGCCGTAGGCATATTGTTGACGGGCATGGAGAAACGTGTCGATCAGGAATCGATGCGACGGCATTGAGACATGGTAAGTATTTCCGTCTTTCCCATTGTCATTGTACTCGGCTCCATAGTAGTCAGGGTAGAAGATGCAGGGATAACCCTCCTGCCGCAACAGGATTATGGCGTAGGCAAGCGGCTTGAACCATGGTTCGATACATGATTCCAGGGCTTGCAGCGGCTGTGAGTCGTGGTTGTCTACAAACGTCACAGCATGTGTCGGTCGGTCTTTAACAAGTGTACCGTCAAGGATACTGCGTAAGTCGTAGTTGTTTCCTAAGCGACCGGCGCTATAAAAGTTGAAATGAAGCGGTACGTCAAAGGCAGTGAGTCGGCCACCAACATCATCAATGTACCAATGCAGGGCAGGAAGGCTGTTGGCCCAGTATTCTCCGACCATGAACAGCTCTTTACCGGCATGTTTTTCCAAGGCATCATGCCATTCCGGGAAGAACCAGGCCGCGATGTGTTTGATCGCATCGAGGCGGAAGCCGTCAACCCCCGTAGTGTCGAGATACCATTTCCCCCAGCGGATTAGTTCATCCCGAACGTCTTGGTTCTGGCAATCCAGGTCGCAGCCCATCAGGTAGGCAAAGTTACCGAATTCTTCCGATACTTCGTCGTCAAAGCGTTTGCCTTCAAAGAGGTAAATTGTGTTGTAATCTGTCGGATTACCTGCTTCATAATCGACTGCGTCAAAGTGCTGCCAGTGCCATTCAAATGCTGAGTGCTTGCCGTTTCTTCCCGGAAAAGTGAAGTGAGTCCATGATCTGATATCTTGCAGTGGGCCTTTGGGGTTGATCCGATCCCCTTTGGAGTAAGGAGTTGCTCGGCAGGGTTCCGCATTGTCTGCTCCCATGCGGTGGTTCAGCACTCCGTCTGCATACACGTGCAGGCCGGTCGCTTTAAGTGCAGCAATCGCATTGAGGTATTGCTGTCGCGTTCCGTATTTTGTTCGTATCGATCCCTTTTGGTCAAACTCACCCAGATCGTAGAGATCGTACACGCCATAACCGACTTCCGCTCCACCACCAATCCCTTTGTAGGCGGGTGGAAGCCAGAGCGCGGTAATGCCGGCTTCCGCGAGCTCTTTTGATTTTGTAGCGACAGCTTCCCATAAAGTGCCATCCGCTGGTGAATACCAGTGAAAATACTGCATCATTACGCCGTTTATACCGGTCATCTGCTCACCTCTTTAAAGGTATCTCTACACCTTGTTTGCCTTCAACTCTTTCAGGGCATAGAACGTTCCCCGCCAGTAGATGCCTCCCTGTACGAGGTTCAATATCATGGTTCTTATCATAATCACGGCAAAAAGTGTGGTTGCCACGGGGTAACCGATCGCATACCAGACTCTTGAATGATGAAACCGGGCACAGTCGGCATACAGTATCAAGCTGAGCAGTATCACAGCGAGATTCATGTACCACGTTACACCACCGGTGAGAAAGAGTGCGGCAAACGGCCAGATGCTAAAGAGAATTTGACTCGCTGCCCCGCTCATTACCATCAGAATGTTGTAGTCGGCTCCTGAAAAGGTGTTCTTTTCAAGCCCTCTGATCGCCTCGCTGATTGAGGAGTACCACTCTACCGCTAAATACTCCGGTGCGTATGCGACACTCTGCCGAAAACCACTTTGTTTGATAATCTTGCCCAGTTTTATATCATCATCCGGACGAAGTCGGATAGTCTCATGGCCACCAACGTGCCGATAGGCTTCGGCTCGTACCATATTGAAGGCACCGATCCCGATGTGAAAGCGGCTCTTGGGGTCTTTTGCCTTCCAGGGGCGGGAAAAGAGCGCAAAAATAACCATAAAAGAGACGCCAAACATGCCGAGGAATGTCGTCGGCATCTGCATGGAAGGGGTAACTGCCAGATGGTCGAGGTGATTGCGTTCAAAATACGCCACTGCACGGGTCAATACAGTTGATTCCATGATAATGTCGGCGTCAGTAAACAGCAGATAATTACCGGCAGCTTGCCGACTGCCGACCCAGAGTGCGTGGTTTTTGCCCAGCCAGCCATCAGGGAGGGTGTCAATGTGGATTACGCTCAATCGAGGCGTGGAGACAGCTATAGCGTCGAGTATCTCTCCGGTTGCATCTTCAGACCGGTCATCAACAACTATCAATTCATAGTTCGGATATTCGAGATCAAGCAGTGACTGGAGTGCGGAGCGGATATTACGTTGTTCATTACGTGCCGCAACGATGATTGAGACTTTTTGTGGAGACGTACCCGGAACTGATGGCATATCACGGAGGGCTTCAACCGAGCGATTTCCGATTAGTAGTTCGATCATCACCAAAAGAGTGAACAAAAGAGTCACAGCAGCAAGCCAAAAAGATAATCCCATGGGCACCAAATGAGGCAAGCTTATTGCGTGTTTGAGTCGGGAGGTCGCAAGTGAGCGGCCAGCTTGTTTTTCACGCTATTGATCTTGTCTTCCATGGTCTGGTCTCTGTCAGTACGAGTTCCCGCCTTGATGGTAGTCGTAATACGCGGTGCTCCCATCGCATGAACTTTTTCATGGCAACGCTTGATAGCGGCAAAGACAACGTCCCACTCTCCCTCAATGTTGGTGCCATAAGAGTGCAGTGAGGTTTTAAGACCCGCTTCTGCCAGTACCTTTTCACATTCTGCTATGTACGCAGATAGTGATACACCGACGCCAATCGGCACGACACAAAGATCAACAAGAACTTTCATCTATTTCCTCTCCTAACGACCGGCCTTGTTAATAGCATCAAGCCGAACTTCATCCCTGTTGTTTTCTATACCAGATGCGATCAGATAATAAGCTGCCGCAATAGCAACAGTAATAATAACAACGGTGAAGGCAAGTTGTTGCCCCTGCCATAAACTAGAGAACCATTTGCTCATGTCATTGGCAACCAAAGATATTTTTCCACCCATCTTTACTGAGTGAGCACGACCACCCATGTTTGTCTGCTCCAGAAAGCGTCGATAGTCGTTTGCCTGGGGAATAGATCTATCCTCTATAAGGCACCGGAATCACGCAACAGCGGAGACAACTCCGGTTCCAAAGGTGAGATTATCGCCAAAAGCCAGCACCACTCCATCTGACGGCAATTTAGCTAATGCTGGAGTTTTACTACAGGAGAATACCGCAAACAGCCCAAACAGGAGCAGTATCCCTGTTACAATCCGGCGAATATCAAGACTTCTCAAATGCTTCATGCATTTCTTCCATCCTGATTACATTTTACTTGAAGAATAACCATCGGGCCATCCGGGACGATGGCCCAGTGGGCATCCTGACCGAAGCGCTGCAGAAGTTCCGTGACCGCTTCGCTAACAGAGTCAACCGGCTGGAAATGAAAACGGCGCAGGGTCTCAGCATCAATCCCATGGGTATATATCCAGATCTCGTTCTTCAGCATGACCTGGTAGGTTTCCTGGGCGCACCATTGGTCGGGAATGAAAAACTCCTTTTTCATCAGCTTATCAATGAATTCTGCAGGTGTGGTAACGAGTTCAAATACCTCGCGGTACTCTTCACTGCCGAACCCTTCCAGACACTCTGTAGCAATCAGGATGACTCCACCTTCGCGGGTTGCGCCCGAAACGCCGGAAAGCCCTTTGGAAGTCTGGTACAAGTTACAGTCGAGGGGATACCCTGCGTTGGTAGTGACAACAAAATCAAGCGGTTCATCGAGAGTTCGCACGCAATGACGGGAAAGAAACGCAACCCCTTGCAGATGTGCTTCGACCGGATGCCCGGCAAATATCCCGGATATTCGTTTTGCCGTATCCAGGGTGACGTTGACAATAAAGTCCGCCCCGGCCTGCTCCATAATCGCCAGAGCCGCTTCGTGAAACGGATTCCCCTCCAGAACACCATAGCGGGTGTTCTGATGGGCCACCATCTCGGGGCTGTGCATGAATTCCAGGGTACGGATGGAGGAAATACCCGGCAGAATAGACTTCCGGCCGCCGGAAAAACCAGCCCACATGTGGGGTTCGATGAACCCGGTGAGTATCTTCAGATCGGCCTGGACATAGGTTCGATTGACGTAGGCTGGAACGCCGTCTCCGATTTGGCCGACGAGAACCATATCCTCGTCGTTCTTGGAGAAATGATTGATGACCCTGTACCTTGCAGCGATATCGGCACCCACCAGACGCTCCAGTTCCGCACCCTCGTTCGGCCGATGCATGCCGGTGGCGATCAGGATGGTGATGTTTTCCGGTTGAACTCCGGAAAGTTCCAGCTCAGCGATAAGGGGTGGAAGAATGATTGTATTGGGTACCGGTCGGGTAATATCACTGATGACAATAACTACATTTGTTTTCCCCGCGGCCAGTTCCCGCAGGGGAAGGGAAGCCACTGGTTCACGAAGAGCACGCAGAATATCACCTGTTGGGTCATCGAGCGGTTCCGCCTCTTCCGGATACAGCACCCCTTTGAAGTTTGGCGACTGGGGAAATTCAAGGTCAAGCCCTTCCATTCCATACTTTAGTTGAACCTTCATAACCCCTCCTTTTTTTGTAGAGTATTATACCATACTTCAACTCTGAACAGTTCAAATGAGTAACCTGCCAGCCGGATATCAGCGTCACTCACACCTTCTTGACGAATTCAGATTTCAGCTGCATGGCACCGATACCGTCGATCTTGCAGTCGATGTCATGGTCACCCGACACGATTCGAATGTTCTTCACCTTGGTGCCTACCTTGACCACCAATGATGATCCCTTGACTTTCAGGTCTTTTATGACATTAGAGGCCCCCCGTTCTATTGAAGTAGTTCAATTTTAACCGCGTCATCAATAAGGCTTTCTTCAATCGCCTCTCTGGCCCACGGTTCTTTACACTGTGCCAAAACTCTG
>JBMOEI010000097.1:0-13372 GCA_049318985.1 Desulfuromonadaceae bacterium | reverse complement strand
GTCTTTCGTCGGTGAGTAGCGCAGCCTGGTAGCGCACCTGCCTTGGGAGCAGGGGGTCGCTGGTTCGATTCCAGTCTCACCGACCAGCAAATTCAAGGGGTTACAGTTCATTCTGTAACCCCTTTTTTGCTTCATGGAACCTCTCGTGGAACCTCTGTTGATTTATCTGTAACATTTACTTCTTCTCTTTGTACCCATGAGCCATCAAAAACTTCCTAGTAATATCAGTTAACTCTTCATTCAACTCACCTGTCCAGATAAGTGATTTCTGTTCACACACCTCGAAAAGGCTCTCGAATATGGCTGATTCATTTTCAATAAGTGTGTGATACCGGGGATTAAGTGTGCCCGGATGCCAATCTACAGGTTTTTCCAGTTTATCAAGTACTGCACGCATATGAATGTACACATTACTCGCAAAGCTTTTATACTCTGAATCAGAGATAAGACCCAGGTTCTGCTTGGTCTTCATAAACTCAGTCGTAATACCTTCGCCATCGACCTCAAGGTTACTGTTCTGTGCCATCCGTAAAAAGAGCTTCAGATGCTCAACATCCATCTCCTCCAAAAAGCCAATATCAAAAGGTGGATAAAAATCAAGACCCTTTATTTCGTGACCTTCCAGCGACTCTAAGGCCTTTGATATGCATCGATCCAATTCCGGTTTCTGTAGCAACAGAAAACTATAGGGCCTGTCCGCTTTCCCCAGAAAAATAACCCGCCCATCATCCCCTTGGTACCAGGCGAACCGGGTAATCTGATTTTCCTCGCAAAAGCCTGCCATGTTGTTGGCCAACTCTTTGGCAAGCGTAGGTAAATGCCGAGGCGCCGGTACCATAGGTTGCCAGACCGCCGCCTCCAGTGGCGGGCTGCCATACATCAAATAGCCGGACGGCACGTTCAGCGCGGCAGAAAGCTTCGGAACTGCATCATGGGAAGGGGCGTTGTTGCCCTTCTCCCAGATACTGATCGACCCACGGGGCAGTCCGCTCTTGGTCGAAAGCAGATCCTGTGTAAGGCCATTCAGTATCCTGATTGTTGTCAGTCGTTCATTTCGTTCCATAGTGTCTTATTTCATACACTAAAATTATTTTTGATGCATTACTTTTTTGCTTGATTTTCTAACGTTAGGATATATATTGATAGCAAGTTATTTTAACGGAGGTATTTTATGTATCTGGTAGCCGCTGAGCAGGCATTTGAACACATTTCCAAGAACAAACTACAAGGATGCATCGTTGATCCACTGATTGCAGACAAGACGTTACGGGAAAAGATCTTTGGGGTCTCTAACGTGACCTGGTGGCACTGGCGCAAACAAGGGAAACTGCCGAAGTCACTCACCATTGGCCGTCGGCGCTTCTATCGACGCTCGGATATCGAAGCCTGGTTTGATGAGATGGTCACGGCAGAGCCGGCTGATGCCCAATAGTTTCGCGGTATGAGTTACCAGATCAAAAGTCAGGCCGTTATGGACCTGGCAGGATGGGCCCCCACGGGAGATCTGATCGATCACAGCTGGTTCCGCCACGTCCGGCGCAAGAACAAACCTTACTATCAAGCCATACTGCTCCTGGGACGGATCACCTACATGTACCGACCGGTTGATGTCCTTGACCCGAGAAACCAGTTGGTAGTCGGACGCGCCCAGAAATTCGAAGCGGATTTGTGGCAACAGAGCCGAAGATCACTGGCCGCCTATTTTGGAATGTCCATGAATGATGTGGACGCAGCTCTGGAGGCATTGAAACGTATTGGAGTGATCTGGACAGAATTGAGAACCATCGTCGTCAAGGGGCAGCGCATGTCCAACACCATGTATATCGGTCTTAACACTATGATATTACGTGAAATATCGACCCCTATGGTACTGCAGACCCATAGCTATACCTCTGCAGAGGGAGAGCTATCTGACTCCAGTACTATAGCTATGGGTCTACAGAGGGATACAAATACAGAGATTACCCAGAAGATAACCCAGAAAAACAGAAGCAGGGCTGCTGCCGGGAAATCTCGATTTTCTGCAAAACAGATAATTTCACAGGCCGTCCGGGAAGCAATCACAGCCCTTCCCCCAGCCCTTCAGCGGGACGCCTGCCAGATTGCCCATGAGGAGGCAGAGGCCGGTGATGAGGTAATTGTCAGCAACTTTCTGTTGATGGCCTCACGAAAGGATCTCACTGGCGGGTTGTTGCGCAGTGCAGTGCGCCGGGATTATGCGGCTGACCAACGGAAACAGGTGAGTGACCAGGATGCAATCAAGCAGAAAAATCTCGCCAATAAAAAGGCCATTGAGCACCAGCGTACTGTCGAGGAAGAGGAACAATCACAAGAGGCCCGGGAGTGGTGCGCCAGCGAAGAAGGCAGACAGTTTCTGCACTTGTTCAAGCCGCTGCCGGAATCGATGCTGTCGGAAAAAGACCGGGAGTCGCGTGAACGGCTCCAGAGAGAACGGCTCAATCAGCAGCGACAGGAGTTGCTCAATACTGGTCTCCTGGACAGCCCACACGACTACGATTTGTGTCCACAAATGAGTACAAATGTTGTCAGCAGCGCATAGATGAGTCGGATAGAACTAAAGTAAATCGATATGTTGCAGCTATATAGGAAACAAACAAAACAGTTACAACTTTCAGATAGGAGAAATTTTTCGCAGCATCATTGCCCGGTGTACCCAGAGCCGTCGAGCCTATTGGCCCGGCCGGACACCACCCACGGGATTGGCCAACCTAAGCAGAGCCCTTTCATGTCGAGGTACACGCACCTCCCCCTCGCATGACCGTACGCAGTCAGAAATCCGAAGACGACCGGAATATACCCCCGGTATCGGCGCCCCTGGAAAGGCGTTTCCGCTCAACGATATGTAACTGTTGATCCGGAATCTGAGGAAGGACCGGGAATACCCCCGAAGTCCGGCGCCCTGGAAAGGCATTTTCTGGCAGGCACAATCGAGGACCTGTCAAACGTGATCCACCGGTAGAGTCCCGGTTCACGGCAGACAGCAGGCTATTGGCAGGAATCCTTGTCAGGCCCACATATAAGGGACACTCCAAAAAGTAGGAAGACGGAGCTGCTACCGTCGGCATAGCGATGCCAGAAAAAGAGCATGTCATCTCAACACGCGGGCCGGGAACGGTCAGAGGTAATCAATGAAACACAGATGGCCAACATCAATATACTCACAGATCGAAGCGGTTTTTCACTCGGTCCGTTCCATCGAAAAGTCAAAGATGGACACCGATAAGGGAATCCGTTCATTCGGATCATGGGAAGTCTACAAGAGAGAGACACAGCGTTTAGCCAAATTCATGCACAAGAAAGGGCGAACCAGCATCCTCGATACCCTGTCGGTACGGGACGACATGGCCGAGTACCTCGAAGAGAGACTGTTGCACTACGTCGAAAAGAAACGGTCGCTCCAGACCATGGAGACCATTCTTTCCGCACTGGGGAAGTTCGAGTACGCCATCAATCACTTTATCGAGATCCACACTCTGAACATTTCCAGACTGGAGACAGAAAAATTGCGCATGGATTTCTACGCCCGCAGCCGGAAACTGCTCCGGAAATCGAGCAAGATCTTTGACAACCGGGCCTATCCTGATCCGATTCGACTTATTGCCGCTATCAGCGACGGGGCCTTCCAACTCCAGGCATCACTACAATACGATGGCGGTCTGCGTACTGAAGGTGTCGGTGCTCCCAGCAATCGACGCCTGAAAAATCCGCTCACCAGTAACGGGCTGCGCGGTATCGGCACCGATCCGGTCACCGCATCTCCCGTGGGTGTTGTCACCTCGGTGGAGAAAGGTGGGAAGGAAACTGAGCATTACGTCTCCATCGCAACATACCGGAGACTGGAAGAACATATTTCCCGTCACGGAAAGCTGGAGAGCGACTACTTCGCCTATGTAGAGGCAATCAACACGGCAGCCAAGGCTACCGGTCAGTATGCCAAGGGTCGCGGCAGCCATGGTCTGAAACACAACTTCGCCCAGGAGCGTTACCTGGAGTGCATCAAACAGGGCATGAGCCACGAACAGGCCATGCAGCAGACCTCCCTTGAAACATCCCACTTCCGGCTACGGGAAACCCTGACCTACACGAGAGGATGACATGACCGAACAACTGAGCCTGATAACCGGTCTGACGGAACATGAGCGGAAAAAGCTTTTTTCCTGGGTGGCGTCGCTGCCGGAGGAAAATATCATCGAGATTTTCCAGGAGGGAGTGAAGAAGTCGTTTCAGCTCAAGGAGGAACGTCCCGATCTCCACGGCAGGATCAATAAGTACTGCGCCTTTGTCATGGCTGCCCGAAAAGGTGGCTGGGACACCGTGAAGGGCAAAGGGTACCGGGTGGCGGAGAAAGAGCAGTACGACGACTTCACCCATCTGCGCAAGGCCAGTGCCGCCATCATGATCAGCAGAGGGAGGAAACCGCTCTTGCGGCAAAAAATTCTTGCCTACTGGGGCGAAGTCAAGGAGTTGCAGGGTGATGGCATGGGATTCCGCCCCATTGCCGATTATCTGAACAGGAAACGGAAACTGAAGGTATCGGCAACGTATCTCAGCAAGATCTGGAAGGAGATGGAAACAAATGGTTGATTTCGAATTCAAGGGAATACGCGTGAACGCCACGGGCGAGTTGGAACGGTATGACTACAAGGATGCCGGTAATCGCGGTCAGACACGGTTCAACCGGAACATGGTGGTTACCGTTGGATTCTGGGATTTTGTTATCGTCAATGATCTGTATGAGCTGGCCATGGTGAAGTCCACCCTGAACTACTTTATGCAGGCCTACTGGAAGCGGAGCAGCAAGGCGGGCAGCAAGATCGAACTGGCAACGGCACTTTTCCATGATGATGACTTCAATTCGCAGGCACTTAATATGATTGCGCGGCAGAAAAATAACATTCAGTCCCTGGAGGTCAGTGTGACTGACGACGGCAGGCCAGCCGGAGAGGTTTATCTGAGCGCCCAGGAAGTGATCATGCTGGATATTGCCATCGGCAAGGCCATCAATCTGCTGTCGCCTGACTACAGAATTATCAAGGGGAGTCTATGAGACTGTTAGCACACCTGTATCCTGATCATTCCAGTCCGATTATAACGGTGCATGAAGCCCTGAGGTTACAGCGCAATTACCCGGAAGAATGGGGCGGACGATATTTTTACGATCTTACCGTGCTGAGGTACTTGCTGCCGATTGACCGCGGAGCAGCCTCAACCTTTGCCTACCCCAAGGACTGCTGGGTGGGGTATGGCTTGCACTCCAAAGGGATTGCCCACGAACTGGTGCTCAATTACATCTGCAACAATCAGATATGGCCGGTAGAACTGAATGGTAAAGAATATTTACTGAAGATCCACGCAGCAATTGATGAATTCTTCCTCACTGATGCTTTTACCGGCAAGACCTGCGTAGTCGACTGTCATATGTTTCTGAATACCTGGTCGGAACTTTACAAAGAGACTACGGGCCGAATCGGCATAGAGGTGACTCATCCGATCTGGTGGATGAAGTTCTTCAAGAAAAGGGCTCTGGAGAAGTTCGACCTGACTGTTTTTGAATTGAAGATGCTCCCGGAGTGGCACGTCGCAGATCCTGTCAAAGTCACCCCCGAAGAAATTGGACAGCTGCAGGGAAAAATCACAAATTATCTGAACAGCGGGGCTAAGCTCACCTGCCTGTGCAAGCCAGGATTCGTGCGGATATGACCGTCTGATCCGTATAGGGAGGTTCACCGATGATCAAATACTATGACGCTCAAAAATGGCTCAGGGAAACTCAGCCGAAACGGGCAAAATTCCCGGCAGTACTGGTCGCCATATTTGTTACCCTGCTCACCAGCGCGGTTGCCGGTCTGCTGGTCGGACTCTGTTTCCTCGGAACATTCTGGTACTGGTCCATCGGCATCGCCTGTATTTCGTTGCCGTACATCCTGATGGACCGGGTGCAAGTGCGGCTCTATCATGGCTACGTGAAGGGGAAACCATTCTGGACGCTGATCAAATATGCCTACTCCAGCACGGATTACCGCCCCTGTTACGTTCCATGGTGGTATTGGCGCTGGTACTACTGATGGTAGGAGGCTTATTGGTATCCCAAATGGGTGCCTGTTTCGGATACCAAGTTGGATGATATTATGGTGGCTGTTTTGGATACTAATTTGGCACCTAAAATGGGGAGCTTTTTGCCACCATCTGTCAATGCCGCATTGTTGGGTACAAAATGGTACCTTCGATGCGGTATTGCCTATTTACTGACATACCCATTCTGGAATAATTATCCAAAACCCGGTCAATTTCGGGTAGATTACCGCATGTCTGACATAATGTGCTTTTGTAATGGAGAGTACCATGTTGGCGCATTTATTGATATAGTGCCCCGGCCGTCGTAACCCTGCTACAGAGACCGGCAATACTGACATGACAATAACCATCGGAGTCAATCCTTAATGAAGCAAGATAAAATCACCCTGTCCCAACTGGAAAACTTCCTCTTCAAGTCCGCCGACATTCTGCGCGGCAAGATGGATGCCTCGGAGTTCAAGGAATTCATCTTTGGTATGCTGTTCATCAAGCGGCTGTCGGACGAGTTCGACCTCAAGCGCGAGCAGCTGCGCAAAACCACCTATGCCCACCTGAAGGATCGTCCGGAACAGCTGGAAGAATTGCTGAACGACAAGACTTCCTTCGGCGAAACCTTCTTTGTTCCGCCTCGTGCCCGCTGGCATCAGGGGTGGACCGACGAGGAAGGGAACCAGGTGCCGCCGCTGAAGCACCTCAAGGCCGATATCGGCAGCATGCTCAACAAGGCTATCGCTGCTATCGAAGAGGAAAACGATGCCCTGGCCGGCGTGCTGAAAAACAACATCGACTTCAATGCCGTCAAAGGGAAGACAAAGATCCCGGACCAGAAGTGGAAAGACCTGCTGGATCATTTCAACCAGCCTCAGTTCGTGCTGGTTAACGACAACTTTGAGTTTCCCGACCTGCTCGGAGCGGCTTACGAATATCTGATCAAGTTCTTCGCCGACAGCGCCGGCAAGAAAGGGGGCGAATTCTACACCCCCGCCGAAGTTGTGCGCCTTCTGGTGCAGCTCACCAAACCGGAGGCAGGCAACACCATCTATGACCCCACTGCCGGTTCCGGCGGCTTTCTCATCCAGGCTCGCCAGTATGTGGAAGACCAGGGACAAGACCCGAATGATCTCGCCCTCTATGGTCAGGATTCCAACGGCACCGTCTGGTCAATCTGCAACATGAACATGATCCTCCACAACATCACCCGTTTCACCATCGAAAACGGTGACACCCTGGAAGATCCGCTGATTCTGGAGGGCAATCAGGTACGCAAGTTCGACCGGGTACTGGCCAATCCGCCGTTTTCCCAGAACTACAGCCGGGCCACCATGAAATTTACCAGCCGGTTCCGTGAATACTGTCCGGAGAGCGGCAAGAAGGCCGACCTGATGTTCGTGCAGCACATGATCGCCAGCCTCAAGCCGGACGGCCATATGGCGACCATCATGCCCCACGGCGTTCTGTTCCGCGGCGGCAAGGAAAAGCTGATTCGTGAGCTGTTCATCAATGACGACATCATCGAGGCGATCATCAGTCTGCCGCCGGGGCTCTTCTACGGCACCGGCATTCCGGCCTGCGTGCTGGTGGTCAACAAGAGCAAACCGGATGCCCTGCGGGACAAGATCCTCTTCATCAATGCCGACCGGGAGTTTGTCGAAGGGAAGAATCAGAACAAACTACGGCCCGAGGACATTGAGAAGATCGACTACGTTTTCACCCACAAGCGAGAACTGCACAAGTACAGCCGACTGGTGGCAAAGACCGAGATTGTGGAGAAGCATGACTACAACCTGAACATCCGCCGCTATGTGGACAACACACCTGACCCGGAACCGGAGGATGTGCAGGCCCATCTGATCGGCGGCATCCCGGAAAAGGAGGTCAACGACCGGCAGGCAGATTTTGCCCGGTTCGGCGTGGCGACCACCACGTTCTTTGCTCCTGAGCGGACCGGCTATCTTGCCTTCATGTCTGACATCGACGGCAAGTCAGCCATCAAGACCCGTCTGGAAGCTGATCCCCAGCTCCAGCAGACTCTGACCGGTCATCATGATGTTCTGGAAGCCTGGTGGCAGGTTGCCCGTGATGACTTTGCCCAACTGCGGGAGGGGAAGAAGCTCCCCGAGGTGCGCCATGAACTGCTCACCACCCTCAAGAATAAACTCGTGCCGTTGGCGGTTCTGGACGAATTCAAGAGCGCCGGGGTGTTCGTCAACTGGTGGCAGACGATTCGCTATGACCTGAAGACGGTTATCTCCACCGGCTGGCACCACACGTTGATTCCCGACGACTACCTGATAGCCGCATATTTTCAGGCCGAGGCTGACGAGATAGAAACGCTGGAGGCGAAAATCAGCGACGCCCAGAGTGAGCTGGCCGAAGCAGTGGAGAATGCCGCCGAGGCGGCCAACTTTGAGCCGGACGAGGCGGAAGAAGGTGAAGACAAGATCACCACCGCCGGTATCAAGAAGTACCTGAAGGAATTGATCGACGACCTGGCTGACACCGCCGGAGAATCGGCACTCAAAGAGCGAAAGCAGTACAAAGAGCTGTTTGACGGGATTGCCGCCATTGAGAAGCGGATCAAGTCGAGCAAGGATGAACTCCGGCAGAAGCAGATTGAGTTGGAGCTGAAGCTGACCCTCAAGCGGATCGGCGGCGATGAGGCCAAGGCCGAGACCAATGAGCTTATCGAACAGGTCAAGGCATTGATGGTCGGACTGAATCCGCAGGTGAAGGAAGATAAGAAAAAGATCACCGCCCTTACCAAGGACAAGGCTGTTCTGGAGTTGCGGCTGTCCCGCATCGACGGGGTGCTGGCGGCCATCGGAGGCCAGATGAGCGAGGAAGAAGCCAAGCTCCTGATCCTGAAGAAGCTGTATGATTTGGCCACCAGTGAACTGCACCGTTACCTGAATGCCGAGAAACGGGCGCTGGTGGGGATTGTTGAGAACCTGTGGGACAAGTATGCCGTTTCATCGCAGACGTTGGAGACGGAGCGGGAGAAGACCCTTTCTGCGTTGAACGGGTTTCTGGCGGGATTGGGGTATCTGGGATGACGGCTATGGAAGGGTGGAAAGCAGGCAAACTTGGAGGTCTCTGTTCTATCGAAATCGGAGGCACTCCATCTCGAAGTAACCCAGACTACTGGGACAGTGCCAAAGAGACCACGAACCGCTGGGTTTCGATCAGGGACTTGAATAAACGTGTAGTCTCTGACACTGCTGAGCACATCACAAATTTTGGTGCTCGCCATTCAAACGTGAAGCTGCAAAAAACAGGAACTGTTCTTCTGAGTTTCAAACTTTCTATCGGCCGCGTTGCCTTTGCTGGATGTGATCTGTACACCAATGAAGCCATTGCTGGTTTGTGTTCTGAAGAGTTGGATTCTGAATTTCTCTTTTACGGCCTTCAGCAATGGGATTTGCTACAGAATGTGGATCAGGCAATCAAAGGAGCGACACTCAATAAGGAAAAGCTGAAACAAATCGAATTCCAATATCCGGTTTCACGAGAAGTTCAAACCCATATTGCCTCGATCCTGTCCACCCTCGACCGGGCCATCGAGCAGACCGAGGCGATCATTGCCAAGCAGCAGCGGATCAAGGCCGGTTTGATGCAGGATCTGCTAACCAAGGGGATCGACGAGCACGGCGTTATTCGCTCCGAAGCTACCCACCAGTTCAAGGATTCGCAGCTGGGGCGGATTCCGGTAGAGTGGGAAATTGAGCCCTTGGGGAAAGTTGCAATCCTCGTTACCAGCGGTTCGAGGGGGTGGGCACGTTTCTACAGCACTGAAGGTGCTGTGTTTTTGAGAATCGGAAACCTTACAAGAGAACACATCAATTTTCGCTTTGATGATGTGATGTATGTAAATGTTCCAGAGTCATCTGAAGGCAAGCGTACTGCTGTCCAAGAAGGTGACCTCCTGATATCGATCACCGCTGACTTGGGAATCATCGCAGTTGTTCCAGAAGGATTTCCTGAAGCCTATGTAAATCAACACATTGCTTTGGTGCGTTTGAATAAGGATGAGGTTTACCCACGATTCATTGGTCATTTGCTTAACAGTGGCGTTGGGCAGACGCAGATCGAGAAGCTCAACGAATCAGGAGCAAAAGCCGGACTAAACCTGCCAACAATAGAGAATCTGAAGATATTCAGACCTACATATTCAGAACAGCAGAAGATTGTTGATATCCTGGACGGTGTTGATAGCCAGATCACTATTGACAAGAAGCGGGTTGATAAACTCCGGCGACAGAAGGCCGGCCTCATGCACGACCTGCTCACCGGCACGGTGCGGGTCAACTTACATTAGTTGGGCGAATAGAGACCGCAATCGAATTGATGCACCAGTACCCCCCTTATACTACGTATAAGGGGGGTACTGGTATGGCTGGCCATTACCGCAAATATTTTTGTAACAAAAAAACACTATTTTTTATTACAAAATATGATAGCCTTACGACATGCAAAGTATTGACGATAAAATACTAAATCGTATTTATGGACATGGTAGGGGTTGCGTGTTTACCCCAGGTGATTTCCTCGATTTGGGAAGCCGGCAGGCGGTCGGGGTTGCACTGCATCGTCTGGTGAAAAAAGGGACTCTTCGCAGCCTGGCCCGTGGCCTGTACGATTACCCACGCACCGACCCGGATCTCGGAATCCTCTCGCCCACAACGGACGCCATTGTCAAAGCGCTCAAGGGGCGTGACAACATCCTCCTTCAGCCCTCCGGCGCCTATGCCGCCAATCTGCTGGGACTGTCGGAGCAGGTGCCGATGAAGATCGTTCTCCTCACGGACGGTCCGGCCCGCCGGGTCCAGTTGGGGAAACAGGTCATCATCCTCAAGCACACAACTCCAAAGGCCATGGCCACCGCAGGCAAGATCAGCGGGCTGCTTATCCAGGCATTACGCTATCTCGGCCAGAAGAACATGGATGACACCATGGTGGAGCGTTTGCGGAACAGGCTCTCCGAGGACGACAAAAAACATCTGCTGAAGGATATCCGCTACGCCCCGGCCTGGATTGCGGCGATTATGCGACGGGTAGCTCACTTGTAAGGACACTGACGACATGGACAAATTTCTCTCGTTTTCAGCCGACCGTCAAAGACGGTTGTGTGAAGAGGCCCAGGGGCGGCTTGGGCTGGTCCCGGCGAGTATTGAAAAGGATTTCTGGGTCTGCTGGACTTTGCGAGAACTGTTCAGTCTGCCGGAGTGGGGAGAACAGCTAACCTTCAAGGGAGGCACCTCCCTGTCCAAGGGTTGGCAGTTGATCTCCCGGTTTTCGGAAGATATTGACGTGGTCATTAACCGTGAATTTCTAGGTTTTGGCGGGGAGACTCTCAGTAATAAACAGCAAAAACGATTGCTGAAGGAATGCAGTCGTCGCGTCTTGGAAGAGCTGCAACCGATTCTGGCCAGGCGACTGGGAGAAGTGATTCCCGGCGGTATGACGTGGGAACTGGTACCAGCCACCGAGGCGGAAGATCCAGATCAACAGACTTTACTGTTTCGGTATCCGTCTCTATTTAGAGATAGCATTACTTACATGAATCCATGGGTCAAAATCGAATTGGGCGCTAGATCGGATACAGAACCCGTAGAAGATCCCATTTTACGACCATATCTGGCCGATGCTTTTCCCGACATATTTGGGGAAAGCACCTTTCCCATCAGAACCGTGGCAGCCCGTCGGACCTTCTGGGAAAAGGCGATGCTGCTACATGAAGAGACGTTCCGCCCACCTGAAAAGAGGCGTAAGCCCAGACTCTCTCGTCATTATTACGACCTCTGGTGTCTGATCACGAAGGGCATCGCTGCTCAGGCTGTAGCGGATCACGACCTGTTTGATCATTGTGCCCGACACCGGCAGCTCTTTTTCAAACAAAGCTGGGTGGACTACGGCACCTTGCATCAGGGGAGTCTGCGGCTGATTCCATTACCAGAGCAACTGGACGAATGGCGCAGAGATTATGTCGCAATGCGCGAGGAGATGTTTTTCGATGATCCCCCCGGTTTCGATACAGTTTTGGCAGTGGTGCATCAGTTTGAAGAGGAGTTCAACCGACCTTTGTAAATTCTCGTTCACCAGGGTGATACATGGATAGAGGCAAAACGCCGGAACATATCCGCATCGATGAACGTAATCATGTGGAGAAGCCGTTGCTGGAGCAGTTAGCCGGCTTGCAGTGGGATATTCTGGATCTGGACAAGATCCAGACGCCTCAGCAGACCTTCCGGGATAACTTCACGGAAGTGGTCATGCTGCCAGTACTTCGAGAACAGCTGAAGATCATTAACCCCTGGCTGGAGGATGATCAAGTCGAGGAGGTGGTCAAGCAGCTCACCGCGACCTTCCCCGGCACCAGCTTGCTGGAAAATAACCGTCATGTATTCAGTATGTTGATGGAGAACACCAGCGTTTCGGAAAACCGCAAGACGGGTGATAAAAGCCCGACCGTCCATTTCATCGACTTTACCCATCTGAAAAACAACCGTTTCATCGCCGTCTGCCAGTTCAAGATCCGCATTTTGGGAACCGACCGCCACATCATTCCGGATATCGTTCTGTTCCTGAACGGTCTGCCGGTGGTAGTGATCGAGTGCAAGTCGCCCAAGACGAAAGAACCGATCCCCGAAGCCATCGACCAGATGCTCCGCTACGGCGAACAGCGCGGCGCCAAGGGAGAAGGAAGTCCGCCTCTCTTCTTCTACAATCAGATCATTATTGCCACCTGCCGCAACGAAGCCAAATTCGGTACCATCACTACCCACCACGAGCGGCACTTCTACCGCTGGTCAGACCCGTACCCGCGCACAGTGGACGAGCTGACCCACGGCGGCAGCAGCCCCAACGATCAGCAGCGGCTGGTGGCGGGGATGCTCGACCGCCAGAACCTGCTGGATATCATCCGTACATTTACACTCTTCTCCACCTCCGACAAGGGAGAGCTGATCAAGATCGTCGGTCGCTATCAGCAGTTCCGAGCGGTGAAACTGGCGGTGCAGCGGCTTATTACCGGCACAACCCGCCGGGAGCGAAGCGGCATTATCTGGCACACCCAGGGGTCGGGGAAATCGCTGACCATGATGTTCATGGTGCGGGAGATGTATCGCCATCCCCAGCTCTGTACCTGGAAGGTGGTCTTTGTCACCGATCGCACCCAACTGGAGCAGCAGTTGAGCGAAACCGGCCAAAGCATCGGCTTCACGGTCAAGGTGCCACCACCAGTAATGTGTTGACCCGTTTTTCTGAATTCAGGTTTACC
>JBMOEI010000096.1:0-13425 GCA_049318985.1 Desulfuromonadaceae bacterium | reverse complement strand
ATGACGCAGTTCGGCTATTGATTTGTATGACTGTTTTTTGTATATTTATCAATTAAGTTTACGCTATACATGATGCGTTCGCAAAATCTCAAAATGGTCTGTTTTAGCCTTGTGATATACAATTTTTGAAGTGCTAAAACTGGAAAAAGAGAATTTGCGAGTGCATCGATACATAGATGTATCAAACAGCAATAAGTGTATATGATGGTGTATAAATAGCAGTATGTTGTTTTATAAATCATATAATATAAGTAGGTTACATACCATATGCTTTTAATGATCGACAATTATGACTCTTTTACCTATAACATTGTTCAATATTTCAGTCAACTTGGTGAAGATGTGCACGTACATCGCAACGACAGGATCACTCTGGCTGATATAGAATCTCTTCAACCGGCCCGCCTTGTTATTTCTCCAGGACCCTGTTCACCAGAGGAGGCCGGCATTTCTGTTGCGGCAATCAAATATTTTGCCGGTAAAATCCCCATTCTGGGTGTATGCCTGGGCCACCAGTCGATAGGAGCGGCCTTTGGAGGTACTGTCATGCGCAGTTCTTCACTCATGCATGGAAAAACATCCCCGATCCATCACGACGGCAAAGAGCTTTTCAAGGACCTGCCCAACCCTTTTCAAGCAACCCGGTACCATTCTCTCATTGTCGATCGCCCCACTCTACCGGATTGTCTTGAAATTACCGCCTGGGTTGAAAATGGCGAGATTATGGGATTACGACATAAAACACTTCCTCTCTGGGGTGTACAGTTCCACCCTGAATCTATTCTGACTGAAGCCGGCATGGATTTGCTGAAGAACTTTATCTCCATCAGCGGTTCTTGATTTCCCCTGAAAACTATTTAGCAGTCAGGTTCTATGGCCATTTTTCCATTGACTTTTCTCTTTATAAATTGCTAGAGTGGCCATTCATTGAAGAACAAATTCAGGAGGAAGATGTATGAAGTGTCAGACCGTACTTGCGGGTACCGAGTGTACTTTTTGGGGGAAACAGGGATGTATATTCCCTGAGGGTTCTTGCCAGACTATTGCTGAAAACTGCGAAGGATGTGAGCGTATTGTGACAGGAAGTATTGGTCAGGTTTGCAGCGCGTATCCTGCTCCTGCAAAAAAATGGATTGGCGGAATCTGTAATTTTGCCTCACACGTAAAAGTGGATCTTTCAATTGCTGAACTTAAGGTCAACCCGCTCAAAGCTTCCAAAAAAGCTGCTGGTGCCAAGAAGAAGAAATAGTTTACGGCTTTATAATCGGAACGATCAAGGGGGGAATTTCTATTCCCCCCTTTTTATTGACAAAGGTGCCTCATGTCATTCACCACCCTCTCCTGCCCTTCGTGCGGTTCAAATGTTAAACAGTATCGCAATCCTTTCCCAACGGTTGACATAATTATAGAGATGAACAATGGCATCGTTTTGATTGAACGAAAAAACGAACCTTTTGGCTGGGCTCTGCCGGGAGGATTTGTCGATTACGGGGAGTCACTTGAGGTGGCTGCGGTTCGGGAAGCGCTTGAAGAGACATCGCTGGAAATTTCAGACCTGCGGTTGCTGGGGTGTTATTCAGATCCGGGGCGGGACCAACGGATGCATACCATATCATCGGTATATATTGCAAAAGCGTGCGGCACTCCCTGCGCTGCTGATGATGCAATTAACATTGCTGTTTTTAATCTTGATTCTCTGCCGGAGCGGCTCTGTTTTGACCATGCACGGATTCTGGCAGACTATGCGAAAACTTTTCTGAGATAGCACCACAACCATCAAGAACAGTTGGTAATTTTTCAGGCAACAAATCTGAGTGACGGGATGGTATCAATCAAACCGCACTCGAAACATTTCGTATAATACAGCATTAGGCCGACTTTGGCCTGTTCATCAAGATGATACGAAATGTTATCTCTCCAATATGCCAGCAATTGAGTTCTGCCCATCCAGCTGGTTTCTTTCGCCACAGTCGCTATCTGTTCAAGTTGCCCTGAAACACATTCTTTCGCCTCTAGCAATACGTGTGACAGTTTTTTAAGTTCCCCCTCTTCGGCAATTTCTATCCGACAAAGCCAGAGAGCGAAGACAAACGGGTACCCTGTCCATGAGTGCCACAATTCTCCGAGATCATACACAAATGGTGCTGACTTTTCGAAAGACCTCCTCAGAGCGGAATCACCAATAAGAAGAAGTGCCGAAGAACTATCCTCGGAGTCAGTTGAAGCCGACGGAGCGATTTCGTAGGTACATGATAATCCATATCGTTGACGGATCAATATTTTAAGAAGATTTACGGATGTCGCGGACTCGGAGCTGAGTCTAATCAGCCGCCCATCAAGGTCTGCTATCGGTACCCGGGAAAAGAGCAGTACACTTGCGACTGCTCCGATGCTTGAGATTGAAAGCTGGGGAAGAATTGAATAGCGATCAGGATGATAGGCATACTCAATAGAGGACGAAGGACAGACATCAATTTTATTTGTCAGTAGCATGCTGTTCAAATCAGCAGGAACGCCTGAGATAAATTCATACTCTGAGCAGTTGAATTGCTCGCGTAAAACATGGAAGAGTGGAGTACAATTAGCGTACTCAATTTGACCGATTTTAAGCATTATTTAACGGCAGAGTACAGCTTATCGGCATCTCCCTCAACTACTCTGATCCCTTCTTTTTCAAGTAACTCTCCGGTCACCTGCCAGTAGGTGGTCAAAGCATTGGCATAGCCAACCACGGCTTTAATCTGATTACTCCTGGCAATGGCAAGATCATTTTCAACATCCAGCACATCCTTGGTTGTTGCCAAACCGACTTCGTTTTTACGGATAAATGCCCGTAGCCGCTCCTCCGCAAATTTTGCTCCACGGTCGGCAACATCAATCTGCTTGAAGCCGACGGCAATCCCACGAATAGCGGCTTTGACCTCTTTTGTCGAGCTTTCCTCCAGACTGCGCACCAGTAGAGAAGTCTGTTCTGTTTTCAACCTGCTTCTACGATAGTCGTTTACAGCGACACCATTGCCAAGCGGATATTTGAATTCCAACCCCACGCTCCAGCCTGGATTGTCTATAGACAGAACACTGTCCATGTTCCTGTGATAGGCATTATTCAGGCCTGCTGACTGGGTTGAAGCTGACAGAATCAAATCGGGGCGCGTCTTCTGGCTGAAATTTTTGGTTTGCAGTTCATACAACTCAAGATTCCGTTTTTGCTCCCGGATGTCAGGCCGATTTAACGCTTTCTGGATTGAATCGCTCTCATTGACATCAAGCAGGTCGCGCGGCGGTAAATCGACCGTCTTCAAATCGACGGTTTCAGCATTCATCTGGAGAAGCAGGCGGAGAACATCAACCTGGTCACTCACTGCCCTTTCGGCATCGATAAGCTCTTTCTCACGAGATACCGCGCCAAATTCTGCGTTGAGGATCTCCATAGCAGGCAGGACTCCGGCTTTGACTCGTGCCTCGGTATCTGAAAGGATCTTCCGCGCCAGATCCAGAGAAATCTTTTTTACGTCACGCTCTTCCCGCAGACTGTGAAGTTTATAGTACTCAGTTCGAACCTGTGCCACTGTTGACAATAATCGCACATTGAAGTGTTCGAGAGAGGCAAATTTGTTCAATCGAGACACATTTATATTAACTTCCGTTGCTTCCCTGCCTACGTTTTTCAAAAGTGGCTGAACGATAGAAACTCCCAGACTCGACTGCCAGTAATCGTAGCTATCCTTGTTCGTGCTGCTATGAGAGTTATTAAAACCTGCCGAAACAGTGGCTCCTGTCCAGAGTAACTGACTGAGGCCGGCGTTGAGCTCAAAGGACTTTCCCGCTAAAGAAACCGGAGTACCAACATTGACTGAAGGTATCGTTGAATCAGTATAGTTTGTCAGGGCCGTAAACAGCGGGTCATAGATGGCCCGGTTTCGCTTGATGTCCGCCTCATACGCTGCGGAATTATACAGTTCAGCCCGCACATCAAGGTTCTTTTCGACAGCCATACGAATGGCATCGGTCAGAGAGAGAGCGGTAGGATTTTCAGCAGAAAATGCCGTAACAGGAAGAATTAACATCGAAAGTAACAGCAATATTAGCAAGTACACAGTTTAGCTCCTTTGAAATAAAACAGGCGAAATCACCGTATGATCTCGCCTGTATTCAGGTAATCCATTGACTACTTAATCACTATTTTCGATATATTCAGCATAATCGTCTGCAGACAGGAGGTTTTTCAGCTCTTCAGGATCGTCAAGCGAAACTTCAGCCAACCAGGCGCCATCATACGGATCATCGTTAAGCAGTTCAGGATTATCAATAGCCTCGTGGTTGATGCTCCGAACTGTGCCGCTGAAAGGGGCATAAATCGAAGTGACTGTTTTTTGAGCTTCAATAGAACCTATCGGATCATCCTGTTCTATTTCATCTCCTTCATCAGGTAACTCAACGCCCCTTATTGTTCCAAGCTCTTCCTGAGCATAATCAGTGATTCCAATAACGGCAGAACCGTTTTCAATCCTGACCCAGATATGTTCCTTCGAATATTTCAGCTCTTCAGGGAAGTCCATGATAGTTACTCCAGCACAATTCTTTCAAGGAAAGATGTGTCTATGTCGCCTTCGATAAAATCCTTATGGGCCATGATGCGTTTATGGAAAAAAATTGTCGTTTTAATCCCTTCAATCCGGTATTCATCAAGGGCACGAGCCATCCGCTTGATAGCCTCTTCACGGGTATCTGCGTGAACAATCAACTTCCCTATAAGTGAGTCATAATTCGGCACAACGGAATACTGGTCATACACAAACGAATCAACGCGAACTCCAAAACCGCCCGGCGGATGATATGCGGTGATCTTTCCGGGGCAGGGAGTAAATTTAAACGGATCTTCAGCATTAATTCGACACTCGATGGCATGACCTCTGATTTGAATATCTTCCTGTCTATATCGAAGCGGTATTCCGGCAGCGGAACGAATCTGCTCACGAACCAGATCCACACCGGTAATCATTTCCGTCACCGGATGCTCAACCTGAATACGGGTATTCATCTCCATAAAGAAGAAATTATTCTGTTTGTCAACCAGAAATTCAACCGTGCCGGCACTGTTATACCCTACTGCAGCTGCAGCCCTTACGGCAGCATCTCCCATCGCCTTGCGTATTTCAGGCGTAACGACAGTAGAGGGGGCTTCTTCGATCAACTTTTGATGGCGACGCTGAATTGAACAATCGCGCTCACCCAGATGGATCACATTGCCATGCTTATCGCCCAGAATCTGAATCTCAACGTGCCGGGGCTTTTCGCAATAGCGTTCAATATAAACCTCCGGATTACCAAACCCGGACTGTGCCTCGGCACGGGCAGTGGCAAACGCATTCGGAAGGGCTGCCTGAGAATGAACAATTTTCATGCCGCGTCCACCACCGCCGGCAGTGGCTTTGATGATAACAGGGAACCCGATTTCCTTTGCAACCTTGACGGCTTCCTCAACAGAATGGACACCCTCTTTGGTCCCGGGCAGAATCGGCACACCCTGTTTAATTACCGCCTGACGGGCACTGATTTTATCGCCCATAATACGCATGCTTTCAGCCGTCGGGCCGATAAAAGTAATACCGCACTTTTCGCAAACCTCAGCAAATTTGGCGTTTTCAGACAGAAACCCGTAGCCGGGGTGAATAGCCTCGGCATCGGTTAATTCTGCGGCGCTGATGATGGCATTGATGTTGAGATAACTAAGGGCGCTGGGAGCTGGGCCGATACAGACGCTCTCGTCTGCAAGCTTGACATGGAGAGAGTGAATGTCCGCCTGGGAATAGACAGCAACCGTCTTTATGCCCAACTCCTTGCAGGCCCGAATAATTCTGACGGCAATCTCGCCGCGATTGGCAATAAGTACTTTATGAAACATGAAGGCGAACCCCGCTATGAAAATAAATTAGAGTTTCTGAATGACAAACAAAGCATCGCCATATTCTACAGCCTGAGCGTTCTCTTTACAAATCTTTAGAATCTTGCACTTACACTCAGCTTCAATTTCGTTCATTAATTTCATTGCTTCCACAATGCAGAGCACCTGACCTTTTTCAACGACCTGGCCAACGGCTACGTATGGATCCGATTCCGGACCCGGGGCTGCGTAGAAGGTACCGACAATCGGTGAATTAAGTGTGTCGCCGGCATCAGCAGCGGGAGCAGCGGCCGAAGTTGCTGCAGCGACCGGTGCGGCAACTGGAGCCGCCTGATAACCGGCTGGAGCATACTGCTGGGCCGCAGGAGCAGCAACCGTAATATATTCCGGTTTATGGCCGCGCTTGATAATAATCTTTTCTTCCGAGTTATCCATTTCAAATTCTGTGATGTCTGTTTCAGTCACAAGCTTTATCAGCAGTCTCAGGTCTTTGATATCCATTTCAGTGTATCTCCTTTTGCTATCGGTCTTAACAGTTTTGAACACTCAACGGTGCGCTCTGCCATATAAATAGTTACAAAACAAGCAATTGTTTGTCGGCGCTGGTAAGAACATCGCACCCGCTGCCGGTCACAACGACGGTATCCTCAATTCTGACTCCGCCAAAACCGGGTATATATATTCCCGGCTCAATAGTGATGACCATTCCCTCGTCAAGCACAGCAGTACTGCGCGGTGAAAGCGTTGGCATTTCGTGAATTTCCAAGCCGACACCATGCCCCAAACCGTGACCGAAATAGTCACCATACCCCTTTTCGCGGATATATCCACGGGCAACCTCATCGAGATCCTTACAGCTGATGCCGGGTCTTACTGCATTGATTGCCAGGTCATGCGCCGTCCTGACGATCGAGTGAATCTCTTCTGCCCGGAGTACAGGTTTTCCACAAGCGACAGTGACTGTCTCATCAGAGTGATAGCCGTCTTTTAATGCACCGAAATCAATGGTCACCAGTTCACCGGATTGAATAATTTTGTTGCTGGCAACACCATGCGGCATGGATCCGCGAACGCCTGACGCTACAATAAAATCAAACGCCTTGCCCTCTGCACCACGGCGCCGCATTTCCAGCTCAAGTGCCAGGGCAATATCCAGCTCCCGAGCACCAGGCTTGATAACAGCAAGAATCGCTGATAGAGAGTGTGACGAAAGAGTGGCAACAGCAGAAAGCAGACTGATTTCGGCACTGTCTTTACGGATACGAATTTCATCAAGGCTTGAGCCTACTTCAATCAACTCAATGCCGCTCAGCTTTTCTGATAAACGCCGGAAGGAGGTAACGGTCGTATGGGCCGCCTCAAATCCGATCCGCTGAAGGCCGGATTCTTCCGCTAAAGCAGCAATAGTTTCAACACGCACTGCACCGCACTCTCTGACTTCGGCACCCTGGACTTCTTCAGCAGCCTGAGCGGTGTATCGCGAGTCACACAAAAACCAGGCATGATCAGTCGATATCAGCAGGGCTCCCTCACTACCGCTGAAGCCGCACAGAAAGCGGATATTTTTGAGATCGGTAAACAATATCGCGTTAAGCGCATATTCTTCAAAAAACGTATTAAGACCGGAGCGCCTGTTTTTTAGCATAAATGAAACCCTGGCTACAAACTGTTTTTACGAAAGCGCGAAAAAAGAGTACATCAGGTAAACGTATTTTTACGAATTTTTAACGTAATTAAATAATGCCCGTAAACCGAGCAGATAACTGTCTTGTCCGAAACCGCAGATCTGACCGATTGCAACAGGGGCAACCATGCTGATATGGCGGAATGTTTCCCGCCGGTGGATATTGGAAAGGTGTACCTCAACAACAGGAAGCCCGGCAGAAGACAGGGCATCACGGATAGCAATACTGGTGTGAGTGTACGCAGCCGGATTAATCAGAATGCCCTTGAATCCCTCTACAGAGCCCTGAATAGCATCTATCAGCGCACCCTCGCCATTCGACTGAAAAATTGAAAGCTCACACCCCAATTCAGCAGCCAGCTCCACCAGCGAAGAGTTAATATCCTCAAGGGTCTGACTGCCATAAATAGCCGGTTCACGCTTACCAAGCATATTTAAATTTGGTCCGTGCAGTATCTTGAATTTCATTATTAAGAAAGCTCCTGAAGTATTTCAAACGATTTGAGCTTGAGCATATAGCGCCCTTTACCGATATTGCCATCAAGGTTCATGATAAGTGCAGCAAAAATATCATCATTCAAAATCCTGACAAGAACGCAGGTTCGAGAAGTAGCTATCGAAACCTCTTCAAGATCACCCATTTTGATAACAGTAACCGCACGCTTGATTTCTTTAAGCACTGTTGCGTATTCAACAGACAAGAGTTGCATATCAAATTCAGAGTGCTCAACCGTGACTTCATCGATTGGAATGCCATCGTACGCCATGATCAATGCAGAAAGGGTTCCGTCCACGCTCTGGACAATACAGTTCAGTGCATCTCTTAGCGACATGATTTAATCCTCCTGATATTTTCGAGCCACCCGTCAAGAGTAGCGCGCGCATTATCCGCTACTCCGTGCAAAGGTACTGCCGCTATCGGTGAGGTAGCCTGAAAAAGTTCATCTGCAGGTGTGGAAAATTCAGTCACATCATCAGTTTCATCTTCAAAATCATCATCACATTTTGCAACAGAATCTGTTAAACCGGCACCTATTGCCTCAAGCTCAGTTATTCGCTCTTTAATGGATCGATCTGTCGGATTGTCATTCAGGATGGCACGATAAATCTCGAGTGCCTTTGCAAGATATCCCTGTGTCACATAGAGTTCAGCAAGGGTGACCGTTGTGAGAGGGTCGTGTGCAGCTTCTGATGACAGAGGTTTCGCCTCAGAATACTCTTCATCAAATTCATCCAGTATTTCCAGATCTTCAATAATCTCTTCATCGTCATCTTCACTACCATCGTCATTCATGAAGGAGGATCCGGCTACTCCCGCAGATTTTTCAAGAGATTCAAGCTGGAGACGGCATTCCACATCTTCCGGAGCAAACTCAAGGGCAATTCGATACACCTGAATTGCAGAGTCCTGTTCACCTGCCTCAAGAAGGAGACGCCCCAGCAATTTTTGTGACGGCACATCCTCAGGGACCGCAACTACAATTTGCTTTAACGTGGTCAGGGCTTCTTCGTTCAGACCTTTGGCATGACACGCCAGGGAGAGCGCTCTTTGTCCGGCCAGATAGCGGGGATGTTTTGCGACGCCCTCCCGTGCAACATGAAGTGCATCGTCAATCAAGCCAGCCTTAAGATAGACAGAGGACAGTCCGGCAAAACAGAACGAATCAGGTGCGTTGGAAAGTCGCTCTTCAAGGGCTTTAATATCTGTCCAGAATGAAGGTGAATCCTGCATGGTCACGCCTCCAACCCGCTCATAATGAGCAGTTCCTCAGGAGTATGCTGCGACATTGTATACATGCCAATGCCCTGGTTACAAATAAAGGTGATATGGCCGCCCCTGGATTTTTTATCAGCAGCAACTGCGTGCAAAAGCTGTTGACGGTCATACTGCGGAATATCAACCGGCAATCCACATCGGGTGAGTAACGATGTAATCCGTATAACATCATTCTGGCTGCAGTGCCCGAGAGCAAACGAAATTCTTGCAGCCAGCACCATTCCAATTGCAACCGCTTCGCCATGCACCAGACCCTGGTAACCGGAGATGGCTTCAAACGCATGTCCAAGGGTGTGGCCATAATTGAGGATGGCTCTCAAACCGGCTTCTCTCTCGTCCAATTCGACCACCTCGGCCTTTAATTGACAGCAGCGTTGGATGATTTCAATCAGGAGGTCCGGATCCATCGCCAGAACAGCGTCAATGTTAGCTTCCAAATATTCAAAAAAGGAACGGTTAACAGCCACACCGTATTTAATGACTTCACCAAGTCCGGCCCGGAACTGACGCTGATCGAGAGTAACCAGAGTGTCAACATCAATCAGTACAAGTCTCGGTTGATAAAAAGCACCAATCAGATTTTTGCCCTTCGGGTGATCAATACCGGTCTTGCCGCCGACACTGCTGTCTACCTGAGCCAACAGCGTGGTCGGTACCTGAACAAACGGGATGCCACGCATCCAGGTAGCGGCGGCATAGCCTGCCACATCTCCCACGACACCACCGCCAAGTGCAATCACAAATGAGCTTCGATCTACTCCTGCAGCAAGAAGTTGGTCATAAATCCGGTTCAGTGTCGAACTGTTCTTAAATTCTTCACCATCAGGCATTTCAATCTGAGCAGCCACGTAACCGGAGGTCTCCAGAGATTTGATTACACGTGAACCATACAATGCAGCAACAGTCGAATTTGTGATAACCGCAGCCACTCCCTTCAGACCGACTGCGCGGCACCTTTCACCAAGCGAAGCAAGAACGCCACGTTCAATGACTATATCATAGCTGTTTTCGGCAAGACTTACGTTCAGTACACTCACGCGAAAAACCCCTTCATACGGCGCAGAATCTCTAACGCGACATCTTCCACGGAATTCCCATCCGTGTCAATTCTAATATCAACATAGGCAACTATTTCAACATTAAGATCGTATCTGCTCCCGATACCCTTCGAGATTGCGCCGGATTTCAACAATAGAATCGCCACCGAATTTTTCCAGCAGGGCATTGGCAATTTCAATTGCCACCACAGCCCTGGCAACGACCAGCGCGGCCGGTACAGCGCAGGTATCTGAACGCTCGACTGTCGCTTCAAACGGCTCATGAGTAACCATATCAACCGAGCGGAGCGGTGAATAAAGTGTGGGAATCGGCTTCATGGCAGCGCGAACGACAATCGGTTCACCGTTTGACATTCCCCCCTCGATACCACCGGCATTGTTGCTGCTGCGATAATAACCATTCTTGTAGAAAATTTCGTCATGCACCCGTGATCCGGGTCTGCGAGAGGCTTCGAAACCGATACCGACTTCGACCCCTTTAATTGCCTGAACGCTCATCAAAGCCATAGCCAGGCGTGCATCAAGTTTCCGATCCCACTGCACATAACTGCCAAGCCCGGGAGGAACGCCGATGACCTGGACTTCGACAACACCACCCAACGTATCGCCGCCAGACTGAGCGGCATCAACAGCACGCTTCATATCAACTTCCGCTATCGGGTCACAGCAGGAAGTTTCAGAGTCCGCCGCCATGAGCCAGAGAGTTTCGAGCGGTTCATTCGGAGTAGTAGCACTGATACCACCCAGTTCAGTGACATATCCTCCCACTTTGATGCCGAACTCAGCCAGGAGCGCTTTGGCCACCCCCCCAACGGCAACGCGAGCTGCCGTCTCACGCCCGCTGGAACGCTCAAGCACGTTACGAACATCACTATGGTGGTACTTCATAGCACCCGATAAATCGGCGTGTCCCGGACGTGGACGGGTCACAGCAGTAGTATCATCGCGAAACTCCGGAAGGGAGGACATCTTTTCGCACCAGTTCTCCCAGTCACGATTTCTGACCACCAGAGTTACCGGAGACCCGATCGTCTCACCCCAGCGAACACCGGAAAGAATTTGCGCGGTATCCTTTTCAATTTTCATCCGGTCGCCACGACCATACCCCATTTGGCGAAGCTCCAGATCATGATTCAATGAATCAACAGAAAGGTGCATTCCCGCCGGCAGGCCCTCAATGATAGCGCTTAATTGAGGTCCGTGAGACTCACCGGCAGTCAAATATCGGAATTTACGCATAAAAAAAACCTCCACAGATGATTCAAAGTGGAGGCAAAATAGCACTACTAAAGGGATTACGGCAAGATAAAAGAGGTCAGTAATGATGAATTAACGTTATCATATGCTCATGCGGACTGTGCCGCTCTGAGCAGTGAGCGTTCATGTAAAATTCGGGCATAGTCTATTTCGCGCATGACTCCCATTACATCAGCAGGAACATCGCTCTGTTCAAAGAGTCCGGTCAATTCGGAGGTTGCGATCAGTTTTCCGCTTGCATACAGTTTCCATATTTCACGCCCGTAATCTGTTGAGAGCAGTTCAGAAGCAAAGCGGCCAAAATAGGCGGTGATATTTGCAACATCCCGCTCAAGCATACTGCGGGCATTGTTATTTCCCGCAGCATTTACCGCCTGAGGCAGATCAATTATTACCAGGCCGTCAGAATCAACAAGCACATTGTACTCGGACAGGTCGCCATGAATAATTCCGGCACAGAGCATGACCACAATATTTCTGATCATTTCTCGATGGTATTCGCGCGCCTTCGCCGCAGTCAACCTGATGTCATTAAGACGGGGAGCAGCATTTCCGTCAGTATCTACAACGTATTTCATTAATAGAATACCATCAGCGTAGTCATACACCTCCGGAACCCGCACACCAGCATCTGCCAGAGTTCTCAGCGCATCCACTTCAGCATTTTTCCAGGCATCCTCAGTCTCTTTACGCCCGTACCTGGTGCTTTTCTGCATCGCCCGGGCCTGACGACTGTTACGTCCCTTGCGCCCTTCCTGATATTGAGCCATCTGACTGAAGCTGCGGGTTCGAACGTCTTTGTACACTTTGGCACAGCAGAGCTCTCCCTTGGATCTGACAACATACACATCTGCCTCTTTACCGCTCATTAAACGGGAGACGACTTCATCCACTAAGCCGTTACGGACAAGTATTTCAAAACATTCCGGTGTTTTCATAGATATTTAACCGAACCTGCTAATGGTGCCATACATAGAAACATGAGCGATTCCTTTGATCTGTCAGATCAGTGCTACGTTAAAAACGTACTGTTCACTATCGGCACTGTAACATTAGTTCACTAATGTCGGCAAGTATGAACAAAAATGACCGCCACCTGTCAAAAATAAACACGAAAGGCCCGATGGTGTACACCGGGCCTTTCGTATCTCACTGCTAACAGGTCAAGTTACTGGGCGCTGGCAGCCAGAGCCTTTTCATAACCGATACTGAAAGCTTTCCTGTTCAGCTCTATAAATGCCTCCGGAACACTTGAAAGCACTGCTTTTTCAGCATTTTCCCGGCTTACCTGGCCGGTCAACGCCACCATCGCTCCAAGAGCAACAATGTTGGCGACGATCTCACGGCCAACGTCATTCTTGGCTGTATTGATGATCGGGAAAGAAATCGTCTTGAAATTGCCTGGCGGCACATTTATAACCAGGTCAGAGTCAATAAGGAGTACGCCGCCCTCTTTGAGGTCATGCGAGTATTTGTTGGCAGCTTCCTGGGTCATTGCCAGCAGCGCGTCACATTCTGTGACTTTCGGATAGTCAATCGGACCGTCAGAAATAATTACTTCCGATTTTGATGCGCCACCGCGAGCTTCAGGACCATAACTTTGCGACTGAACGGCCTGCTTCCCTTCATAAATAGAAGCGGCTTTGGCCATAATAATCCCGGCGGTGATCAGACCCTGCCCACCTGAACCGGAAAACCTGAGTTCATATCTTGACATGAATATATCGCTCCTTTTCCTGTAATT
>JBMOEI010000095.1:0-13506 GCA_049318985.1 Desulfuromonadaceae bacterium | reverse complement strand
GGTGGGTCAACTAAACGGCGCTGGGTGGGTCAACACATTACCGGTGGTGGCATCTGGAGGAGACCGAGGTCCATTCGTTTCTTGCGGATGTGTTCACCGACGGTGATTGGATGCTCTGGATAACCGGGAACTGGTAGTTTTGGAAGAGGGATTATGATTGTGAAAAGATGTCTATTAGGAACGTCAAAAAGTATGCAAAGAGTACCGCATGTATGGGGATGCATTCATGTTGCTGGTATAAAATATGATTGTACATTATTCAATCACAACATGCTTTTAGGATTACATTTCTGAATAGATCTTCTATTGCTTGAAATATTCTGCTTTTTACTGCCAGTGCCACCAGTAACATTTTTATCTGTAACAACCTCTTGATGTCCGCAATTTGCTTCCAGATTCGTGATGGTTTCGACTAAACCCAGACTGCTTCTGATAAAAGTGATCTCTTACCCCCTTGAATGCCTTTCGATTAGGGCTCGAATATCCTCAACCCGCCAGGCAGTTATCCGGGGACCGAGCTTTACTGGTTGGGGATAGCGTCCAGATTTCACGCCTGCCCACCAGCTAGAGCGACTTACCGGGTATATAGGAGGAATTGGTGGATCGGCTTTGGCGTTGCCGATGATGTTTGGCAGTCGTACAAAACCCGTCTCGGGAAGAAACTTACTGTGCATAATACCTCCATGGTGCAGATTTAAGATAACGGACATGCCTGGACTTGTTCGGAACATATTATCCTACTTGGAATATCTGTAGGGGGGGGGAAGGGGCAATCAAGCTTCACTGCCCAGTTTTATGATTTTTATTGCATAACTCACTGAAATAATGAGAATAAAATTTTTAAAAAAAAGTTACAGGTAATGCTGTTTGCTGCCGAGTTTTATGCCGTGACCGTGGCCAGCATGGATCATCACGGAATGTGGCCGGACGGTAACTACCATTCTGTTTTCTGATGAGTATTGATATAATAATTATGGATAGTTGCAGCGATTCTGAAAGCGTAGTCAAGATCAGCATACAAATGAGCGGTTACAGTGTCATCTGGAACCCCTTGAATATTTTAATACGGCAAAACTAAATCTTAAATAAACAGATAAGAACTATATCAGGTTGCTTGACTGCTGATGGAATTAGTAAATGACCTTTTGCATAAATCATCGATAAAATCGGCCCAATCTTGGAGCATTGCTTTTCGCTGTGTTAAGTGCTGAGCGTGATTATAGCTGGCTCGTACTTGGTCTTTCGGGGCGTGAGCAAGTTGTTTCTCAATATAGTCTGAAGGATAACCCTTTTCGTTGAGGATAGTTGATGCCGTACCTCTAAATCCATGTGCAGAGAATTTTCCGCCATAACCTATACGTTCTATTACTCTGTTTAATGTCGTGTTGGTCATGCAATCAAGAGGTCGGCGGACATTTGGAAATAGCCATTTCTGGTGTCCAGTAAGGCTCTTCAGTCTTATCAGGAGTTCATAGGCTTGTTTCGGTAGCGGTATTATATGAGGTTGTTTCATCTTCATTCGATTGGCAGGAATACGCCATTCAGCATTATCAAAATCAAATTCGTCCCAAGTTGCCATGCGTAATTCTTTAGTTCTAACGAAAGTTAGCAGCATTAAGCGAATGGCAATAAATGTCGGTCGATTGCAGCCATACTCATCTAGTCTCTTAAGGAATATGGGAATCTCATTTTGAGGTAATGGTTTGTGATGCTGAACTGGTGGACGCTTAATAGTATTTTTTAGAGCAGAGACGGGGTTGTTTTCCGCTTTTAGGTGAGAAATGGCATAGTCAAAGATAGTTGAGCAAATCTGCCGAGCCAGTAGAGCAACTGTATATGCTCCCCGTTTTTTTATTGAGCTGATAATTTCAAGAATTTGAGCAGAGGTTATATTTCGTATCGGAATTTTGCCGATACTTGGAAATATGTCAGTTTCTAATATGTGCGTTACCTGCTTAGAGTAATAGGTGCTCCATGCTTTCTCTGCTTCTGTTGCTTCTTTCCATTCCTCAGCAATAACTTTGAACGTGTTAGCGTTTTCAGAAATCTGCATTTTTAAGGCGGATTGTTTGTGGTGCAGGGGGTGGATACCTTGTTTAACTAACTGCTTAGCTTCGTCACGCTTAATTCTGGCTTCAACAAGGCTGATATGATTAGGGTAGGGGCGATTGCGAGCATTATCTATGAACTCACCGATAGTGAATATCTCGCCTTTTCCCGCAATCTTGTAACGATATAACCATACCTTTTTCCCTGTAGGACGAATTTCAATATATAATGCACTGCCATCTGATAGTCGATAGGCTTTATCTTTAGGTTTGGCGTTTAGAATGCTCTTGTCGTTGAGAGGCATGTTGCGCCCGCCTTTCAATGTCAATTATACCGAATTCATATACACCACCATATACACTATTTGCTGCAATGTCAAAGAATTTTGAAGGACGCTGTTGGACGATAATGCCAGTAACTATCTAATAATTATCGTATTAATGGATGTGGTTGGATGTGGTTGGACGGTAATGCTAGTTATCGATCATCAGTAGCATAAAAGTACCCAACTAATTCATTATAATGGATATAGGCAAAATTTAGAGATGTTGATACCGGTATGATATCCGGTTTTTTTGGGTGCCGATTCATAGGGCGATTAATATACACGTATCTGAAATATTACTCAAGGCCAGGCAGTCGGCAAAAAGAATTTTAATCGGTTTTAAAGTTACGGCCTCTTTAAATGAGAGTATATACATAGGCTATGATCACAGACTTCCTCAAACATCTCTTTCCCCGCGTCGTGCCGGCGCGGAACCTGAGTTTCAGCTACACCTTCTGCCTGGGGGGACTGGCGTTCACCGCATTTTTAATCATGCTGGTAAGCGGCATGCTACTGCTGGTCTACTATCAACCGACGCCGGAGCAGGCTTTTAAATCGGTGTTATTTTTAGAGTCTTCCGTCCGGGGAGGCAAATACCTGCGCAGCCTGCACCGCCTTACATCCCATGCCCTGCTCGTCCTGATTCTGCTGCATACTCTGCGGGTGGTCCTGACCGGGGCGTATCAGCGACCCCGGCAGCTGAACTGGGTAATCGGCTGCCTGCTCTTATTTCTTGCGTTGTTTGAGGCGTATACCGGATATCTGCTGCCGTTTGACCAACTCGCTTTCTGGGCAACCCAGACCGGCATGGAGCTTTTAACCACGCTTCCGTTCGGAACCTTTTTCCGCTCCCTGCTGGTACCTGACGGAGTCGGGCAAGCCCTGTCGCTGCTCCGGTTTTATGCTCTGCATATCACCATTATACCTTTGTCGCTGCTGCTACTGTCGGCTCTGCATTTCTATCGTGTCAGAAAGAACAAGGGAGTGCTGCCGTATCTATGAAAAACGGATTCGTTAAAAGCTCCCCGCTCTTTTTCAGGCTTATTATCCGCTCGATGTATGCGTGTGCCGCTTCACTGCTGCTGTTTGCAGCGCTTATTCCGGCGCCTCTCCAGGAACAGGCCAATCCTGCAGTCACCCCTAACCCGGCAAAATCAGCCTGGTTTCTGCTCTGGATTCAGGAGCTGGTCAGTTGGTCGCGCCTGATGATCTACCCGGTCATACTGCTGGCAGGTCTGTTTCTGCTGCTCCCCTGGTTGCCTGTCGGCACCCGTATTCACCGGGCCAGCTGGTTTCCACGCGAGCTGAAGAGCGTTTCAGTCATAACGGTCTTACTGGTTACCGCTATCGTGGCGCTTACCATCGTGGCGCTGTTTTTCAGGGGGATCAATTGGTCACTCGGCTGATAGTCTCCGCCATGTTTCTGGCTGCCGTACCGGCCTGGAGCAGTCAACAGCGTCAGCACTGCCTGTCGTGCCACCCTACCCATTACGTCGGGAGTGGCTCATGCAGTGACTGCCATCGTGGTAATCCGGCTTCAGAGCGTAAGAACATTGCCCATGCCGGACTGCGTGCGGGGAAGTATGTCCGTTTTACCCTTGGAAATGTGGCGCAGAAAAGAGAAGGCGAGCATCTTATGAATCAGCTTGCCTGCCGACGCTGTCATGTCAGTGCCGGTCGGGGTAACGGCCTCGCTACCAACATTGATGGATCTGCTGTCCGGAAAACAGCCGGAGAGTTAGTCCTCTCGATCCGGCAACCGGTGGCGTCCATGCCGGATTTCGGTCTGGATGAAGAGCGGATAACCATGTTGGTAAATATCATTTTTGCCGGATCAGAGGGGCGTGAAATGGATAAAGCAGTTCCATTGAAGGTTCACTTCAATAACTCCGGTAACAAGAACGAAGATATCTTCTCAAAGAAGTGCGGCAGTTGCCATCGGACTCTCACCGGCCGTCTCGGCGCCCTGGGAGCGGGTGATGCCGGCCCCAACCTGTCCGGGCTGTTTTCTCCCTATTATCCGAGAACGTTCAAAAGCAGTGAGGGTTGGACCGCTGGAAACCTCGGCGACTGGCTGAAAAATCCACGTAACATCAGATTAATGACACGAATGCAGCCTGTCGAACTTACGGAGAAGGAAATGAAAGAGTTGGCGGAGATTTTTCCCGTTTTTCCCGAAAAATGAGTTCAGCTGGTACGCCGATTGCTCCGGTCAGTATTACATCTGTCAGATTTGCATTAGTCAGATCTGTGTCTGTCAAATTTGCTTTGGTCAAGTCCGCTTCCGTCATGTCTGCATTGGTAAGGTTAGCCCTGGAGAGGTTGGCTGAGGCCAGATTGGCTCTGGTGAGATTAGCTTTTGTCAGATTATGGGATCTCAAATCAAATTTTTTGAGATCCATACCGGAAAGATTCACTCCTTGCAGGCTTGAGACTCTGTGTAGTTGATCACTTTTTAAATTAGTCACTCCGGTCAGCACCGTTCTGTCAAAATTTACCTTGAAAAGGTTGGCGTTGGCCAGGTTGGCTCTGCTCAGGTCGGCTCCGGAAAGGTTGGCACCGGAAAGATTACTGTTTTCAAGAGTGGCTTCGGACAGATTCAATGAGCTCAGATCAAAATTGCTCAAGTTGAGACCGGAAAGATTTATCTGCTTCAAGATGGCTGCACTGCGGAGCTGGTATTCCGTAATGTTTGTCTTGATAAGTAGTGCAGCGGTGAGGTTGGCGTAAGCCAGGTTGGCAAGAGTTAAATTTGCATCGGTCAGGTTTGCTCCGGTCAGATTTGCCAGGAAGCCCAGATCGGCTGAATCGAGATTAGTTCTGGACAGATCAGCCCCGGCCATGTCGCGGGAACTGAAATCAAATCTGTTCAGGTTGAGCCCTGAAAGATTCACACCCCGCAGATTGTCGGCACTGCGCAATTGATCGCTTGTAACGTTTTGAGCTCCCACGAGGACAGATTTATTCAGGATAGCTCCGTGCAGTTTGGCGTCTTTCAGGTTGGCACCGTTCAGGTTCGCTCCTGTCAGGTCGGTATTGGTAAGGTTTGTGTTGGAGAGATTGGTATTTGCGAGGTTGGCTTTAGTCAAATTAACGGAACTCAGGTCAAATCCGCTGAGATTGAAGTTTGAAAGATTGACCCCCTGCAGATTTGCAGCCTGAAGCAGGTGTGAATCTGTCAGGCCGATCACTCCGGTAAGATTCGCATTGGCCAGGATGGTGCCTCGGAAATCTGCTCCTTCCAGATCGGCTCCGGACAGATTGGCACCGGACAAATTGGCATGACTCAGATTTGCCACCTCCAGATTTGCACCATTCAAGCCGGCTCCGGATAGATCAGCATGACTCAGGTTTGCCATCATGAGATTGACCGCAGTCAGGTATGCACTGCGTTTATCGCAATGGCTCCAGTCAACATCCGCTAACGGCGGATTACTGCACGATGCGCGTGCGGGGGAACTATTTGAAAGCACTACCATCAAAACAGCAGATATGGCCAGCAGATGAACAGTCATAATTATCTCGGTTTTCGAGGACCTGGCGCAAAGTAACGTCCCAGCTTCGCATCCAGTTCGTCGATCCAACCGGCCTTGGAATCCGGAAAGGCATCCGCGTAGGGCACGTAGGGTTTGATATCGAGAACCGGTGTGCCATCCAGGAGGTCAACACCTCGAAGGTGGAGCGTTCTGCTGTCAATCGTTACTAATTCTACAGCCGACAGGCCGATAGAATTGGGACGATGAGGGGACCGGGTGGCTAAAACCCCTCGCTTTGGTCCACCCCGGGGCGGCTTGACACAGCTTTTCCAGCCTTCACTGAGATGAAAGGCGAAGATGAGCCAAATTCTATCGAATCCGGTCAAATCTTGAATAACCTTCTCGTCAAGCCAATCCTGAAGTTCCAGAGTGGCACGTGCGAAAGCGCCGGATTCCGTGCCCTCCACCACCGTGCTCTGATGTGGTGCATCAATGCGGTGAGAATAGGGGGATCGCATGAAGCCAATGGGGCGATAGATCAAGTGGGAGTCCTGAGTCATGTTGAACTCGTAGTGGCCAACATCAGTGGTATAATAAAGTGCTTAATCACGGCCAGATTGCGTATGAAGCAGGACAATAAAGTGTCTGTGCATTTCTGTGGGCACTATTTCATTGATTCTAATGGATGTCAACAGGGCGATAAACGAACCAGATGAGTTCATTTGATATTTAATGTACCAACTTCTTTTTAAGAGAGTATATCTAATGCCATCCGCCCTATCCCAAGGAACATAAGTCATGCCGCTTCCCCGTATCACTATTAAACGCCAGTTCGTTCAAGGTCTGCTGATCGCTGCCGCGCTGCTGCTCCCTTTTGCAACGATCTCCGGCAATCCGTTCCTGCGTATGGATATCGCGAAGATGACGCTCTTTCTTGCCGGAATACCGCTCAGGATTGACCAGTTTTATCTTGTGCTGCTGGTCATCCTGCTGGCCGTCGCTTCTTTTCTCCTCATTACGGCCGTGCTGGGGCGGGTCTGGTGCGGCTGGCTCTGTCCTCAGACAGTTTTTAATGATGTCGTGGAACTGCTGTCCGGGAAAACCCTCTTGCGAAAGGTTCAAAGCCTCGCACGACCGATTGAACATGGTGTCGCATTGATTATTTCACTGCTGATTGCGTTTAACCTGTTCTGCTGGTTTATGCCACCTTCACAGGTTGCCAGTCACCTTCTCGGCATTCATGCCCATCCGGTCATGTTTGTCACCTTTCTGCTTCTGACGCTGTTCGGATATATTAACCTTACCCTGATCAAGCGGAGCTTTTGTCGCAGCTACTGTCCGTATGGCCGGTTTCAGACCGCTTTAATGGATGCGGGTACGCTGAACCTCTCTTTTTTAGAGGAAACCCGTGATCGCTGTCTCCACTGCAACGCCTGTGTCCGGACCTGCCCGATGGCTATTGATATCCGTGAAGGATTCCAGGTCGAATGTATCGGCTGCGGGCGCTGTATTGATGCCTGCCGCGGGGTCATGGAGAAAAGATCTGAAGGGATCGGACTGATTGATTATCGTTTTGGCACAGTGAAAGGAACCGGTTTCCGTTTGGGGAAAACGACAGCCGCGCTGCTGCTTGTGGCACTGCTTCTTGCCGCCGGACTTGTCCGGGGAGTTGTCGGCAGAGAGCAGCATGCTTTTGCCGTGCAGCGCGTTGCCACGGCAGAGTCGCGTATTCTGCCCGACGGTTCGCAGGCGTTCGCCTGGCGGGCGATAATCGGTAATCGCTCTGAAACGGATCAGGTCTATTCGATACGGATTGACGGAGCACCGCCACACGGTGTTGAACTGCTTGGCCAAACAGGCGATATCAGGGTGGGAGCGAATCAGCATCGCGAGGTCATTTTTATGCTTCACGTTACGACCAAATACCGTTCCCCCGAAAAAATAGTTCTGCAGCTGCTGCGCGGTGATCGTCCGGCAGGATCGGTGTCGCTTTCACCATGAGCATACTGCCGGAACAGAGCTGCAGTCACTGCGGCATCAACTTTCGCTGGAAAGCGCTCAAAGAGAGCGGTGATGATGGCAGTCAGACCATGTTCTGCTGCCGGGGATGTCAGGGTGCCTATCGCATGATCTGTGCAGCGGGACTGGGGAACTTTTACCTCCGCTCCGACCGGACAGTACCGACGGTAACGGAAGGCGAAGCTGCACACTATTCTGAAACAGACCTGTCGCACCACATTGTCCCGGAAGGTGATCTCTGCAGAATTGATATTCTGGTGAGCGGCATTACCTGTCCCTCCTGTGTCTGGCTGCTGGAGCGCATGATGGTTCGCGTACCTGGTGTCGAATATGTCAGTATCTCCTATAGTGGCGGCATCGCCTCGCTGCGCTTTAATCCGGAGGCCGTTGCTCCACTGGAAATATTCTCTGTGATAACCAGCCTCGGCTATTCTCCCCGCCCCTATTCTGCCGATCAATCCGAAAAGGAAGCACGCCGCGAACGTGATGATCTGCTGCTCCGCTTCGGTACCGCACTGTTCTTGACCATGCAGTTGATGGCGTATTCCTATGCTCTGTACGCCGGGTATTTTCAGGGTATCGGGGGAGCGATGAAACAGTTTCTCCAGTATGTTTCGTTGCTGGTGACCACCCCGGTGGTTTTTTATTCCGGCTGGCCGTTTATCGTCGGTGCCTGGCGCTCGCTCAAAACCGCTGCTCCCGGAATGGATCTGCTCATTGCCATGGGGGCGCTCTCAGCCTGGTCCTACAGCGTCTGGGCTACGTTCACCGGAGATGAAACGTACTATGAGAGTGCTGCGTTCATTGTTACCTTTGTGCTGATCGGCCGTCTGCTGGAACTTTCCGTGCGTCGCCGTGCCATGTCCGGGATCAGCTCTCTCTACGCTGCAGCACCGCAGCGGGCAACGGTGATTGAGGATGAGGTACACCGGACGGTAAATGTCGATGACATTCGACCGGGGGATCTGCTGCTGGTGAGGCAGGGGGAGCGTTTTCCGGTCGACTGTCTGATTGTCGACGGTGAAACAGAGGTTGATCAATCACTGGCCACCGGAGAGAGTCAACCGGTGCTGCTGGTCTGCGGCGCTGAAGTGCGCTCCGGCTGCGTCAATGTGGCGGCGCCGGTGACGGTACAGGCGCTCAGGCCGGCCGGACAGAGTTATCTGATGCGGGTCGCCGCACTGGTGCAGATGGCGCAGGCCGGCAAACCGAAGCTGCAGCAGCTGGCCGACCGGGTCTCCGGCTGGTTTGTGCCGGCGGTAATTCTGCTGGCGCTGTTCGTTTGTGCCGTGCGTCTTTACCATTCCGGGGACAGTGTCGGTGCGGCGGTCATGTCAGCCCTGTCGGTTATTCTCATCGCCTGCCCCTGCGCCATGGGGCTGGCGGTTCCGGCGGCGGTCCTGGCTGCCTGCAGTCGCTCGGCGTCACTCGGCATCATTTTGCGGGGAGGGGACGTCATTGAACGGCTCGCATCGATAAACAGCGCACTGTTTGATAAAACCGGCACGGTAACCCGCGGGCTGCCCGGCGTCATGCAATTCGATACATATACCGGGTATGATGCGGCAACCGTTCTCCAGGCGGCGGCAACGGTCGAAGAACAGGCGGCTCATCCGCTTGCCCGGGCGATTGTTCAGTATGCAGCAGATAAAGGCTATCAGCCTGAACTATGCCAAAATTTCCGCTCTGTGCCGGGTCGTGGCATCTCGGGCGTGTTACCGGATGGGAAACGAGTGCTCTGCGGCAGCGAGTCGTTCCTGCGGGAAAGTGGCGTGCCGGTAACTATCAATTATCAGCCGGATAGCTCTGCTACCGCAGTTCTGCTGGCTATCGATGCTCTATTTGCGGGACGCTTTCTGCTCGTAGACCAACTGCGGGAAGGGGCACAGAGAGTAGTTTCAGAGCTTCGTGCGGAGCGGATGGAACTCGCTCTTATCAGCGGTGACCACCAGAACACGGTTGACCGCATTGCCGCAGATGTCGGTCTGGTATCCGCTCTCGGGGAGATGACGCCTGATCAGAAGCTTGAGCATGTCACCACCCTTCTACAGCAGGGGCGCCAGGTGCTGATGGTCGGCGACGGCGTCAACGATGCACCGGCGCTGGCCGCTGCCACGGTCAGTTGCTCACTCTCCGGATCAAGTGATATTGCCCTCGAAAATGCCGATGTGATCATTACCGGCGACGATCTTTCCCGCATCGCCACAGCGTATCGTATCAGCCGCGCCACCATGACGATAATCAGGCAGAACCTTGCCTGGGCGTTCGTGTATAATCTTATCGGCATTCCGCTGGCGATGACCGGACTCCTGACCCCGGTGTACGCCGCCGTCGCCATGACCGCCAGCTCGCTGCTGGTTTCCCTTAATTCACTGCGCCTGATGAGGTTCAAACACCATGGATGAAAGCCTGATTATTCTGATCGTTCTGTCACTCTGCCTCGGCGCAGGCTGTTGGCTGATTTTCATCTGGGCGGTGAAAAAGGGTGAATTTGAGGATGTCGAAAAGCCGAAACATCGCATGCTGGACGATGATTGACCGGAAACGGAGCGGTATGGACAATTCAAGTCACTGTTCGAGTGGTTGTTATATTGCCGCTCATACTGTATAAGTGGTCAAAATGTATCAAACTTTGCAACACTAATACGAAACAGTGCAACAGTGTACCTGTCTGTTTTTGTACACAGCTATAGCATGAGGTGAATTGCATGACAGTGCGTTTTTTTTCAACCCGCCGCATTTTAATCGGTGCGGTCTTATTACTGGTAGTCGTCGCCGCTATTCTGGTGATGCTGAGGGGAAAGCGCGTTGTCGGTATCCCGATAGAGCGTCGGGATCTGCTGCAGACGGTGGTTACCACCGGGCGGGTAACATCGCTTGCACGGGTCGAGGTTGGCACTCAGATCATTGGTTCAATAGCTGCGGTGCGTGTTGAGGCCGGAGACCGGGTGAAGGCTGGACAGGTTCTGCTGCAGCTCCGTGATGATGAGGCGCGGGCGGCACTCGAACAGTCTCAGGCTGTTGTCCGTGAGCTTGAAGAACGACTGAAGCAGATCGGTTCCATAGACGGACCGGTCAGCCAGCAACGGGTCGCGGAAGCTGAAGCAACATTGCGTCAGGCGGTGGCCACGTATGATCGTGTCCGGAAATTGTATGATGACGGCATCTCCAGCCGTGCCGATCTGGACGACGCGGTGCGGGTACGCGATGTGGCAGCCGGTCTGGTTGAACGGGAAAAACTGCAGAGGAGCAACAGTCGGCCGCAGGGGAGCGACGTAAAACTGGCCGAGTCGAGACTGGCCCAGGCACGGGCGGCGGTTGATGGTGCCCGGGAGCGTCTTGCCCGTACTGTCATTACCGCACCGGGTGATGGTACCGTGATTATCCGGAAAGTTGAAGTCGGCGATGTTGCCCAGCCGGGGGTGCCGTTGCTGGTGCTCTCCCGGAACGGGCGTACTCAGATTACAGCCCAGATTGACGAGAAAAACCTCGGCTTATTGAGGGTAGGGCAGACTGCTGTCGGCTCTGCTGACGCCTATCCCGAAAAATCGTTTCCGGCCCGGCTTGCTACCGTTGTGCCGGCAGTTGACCCGCAACGGGGTACGGTTGAGGCGCGCTGTGACGTAGCTGAACCACCTGCCTATCTTGTCCCTGATATGACGGTCTCCCTGGAAATAGAAGTTGCCCGGCATGCAAAGGTGTTGACGGTGCCATCGGAGGCGGTGCGGGACGCCGCGTCAACCCCCTGGGTGCTGGTGGCCCGCGACGGACGGGCAGTACGCCAGAATGTCACGCTCGGAATTCGTGGCAGTGGCGCCAGCGAAGTTATCAGCGGACTCAAAGAGGGGGAAATCGTACTTTCCGGAGCCGAGAAAATTTCAGTTAACAGCAGGGTTCGTCCGCAGGTCGTGATGACCGAAAAAACATCCGGTGATAAAAACAATGCGCATTGAATGGCTCCTGGCACTCCGCTTTCTGAGAGAGGGGAGGGCGCAATCATTTTTCATGCTGGGGGGAGTCACGATGGGGGTCGGGGTGATTGTGTTTCTGACCTCGCTGATTACCGGGCTGCAGCGCAGTATTATTGACAAAACCCTGGGAACCCAGGCCCATGTGGTAATGAGATCGCCCGATGATGAAGCCCGGCGCATTATCAAGCCGGATAGCCTGCGGGCGGTTTCCGCCAACATCGAGCGTCGCGCACAGCGACTCAGTTCCATTCTCCAGTGGCAGCAGGTTATGCGGGAGCTGGAGAAGCGCCCTGAAGTGACAGCCGTCTCGCCTCTGGTCGCCGGTCCCTCGTTTGCCATTCGGGGGAACGCCACCAAATCGGTCGCCCTGATGGGGATTGATCAGGAAAAATACACCAGAATAGTGCCGATGGCGTCATTCATGAAAGAGGGGGAGTTTCGCATCTCTGCCAATGATGCCGCCGTCGGTACCGATCTAGCGCGTGAACTGGGGGTGACCCTGGGAGATAAAATCCGCCTGCAGACCGCAAGCGGTCGTAGTGAAACGATTACCGTGGCCGGAATTTTCGACGTCGGTATCCGCGATCTCAACCGGCGCTGGGTGTTCATCACGCTCCGCTCGGCCCAGAACCTGCTGGATCTTGTCGGCGGCGTATCGAGTATTGACGTCACGGTACGTGATCTTTTCAAGGCGGAGGTTATTGGCCAACAGCTCGCCCAACAGACCGGGCTGACCGCCGAAAGCTGGATGAAAACCAACGCCCAGTTGATGGTTGCTCTTAAATCGCAGAGTGCCTCCAGCTATATGATTCAGTTTTTTGTCATCATCTCGGTGGCCTTCGGCATAACGAGCGTGTTGGTCGTATCGGTAATTCAAAAATCCCGGGAAGTCGGCATTCTAAGGGCGATGGGCTGCTCAAGGAGAAGAATACGGCATATTTTTCTCCTCCAGGGGGGAGTTGTCGGTTTGGGCGGGTCCCTGTTCGGCTGCGGCCTGGGTGCCCTGCTGGTGACCTTCTTTGCCAGCACGGCTAAAAATCCTGACGGTACACCGATCTTCCCGGTGGTGCTTGAACCGCGAATGTTTCTGATTGCGGCAGGGGTGGCAACAGTCACCGGTATTCTGGCTGCCGCTGCCCCGGCGGTGCGGGCGGCGAAACTTGATCCGGTGGTGGCGATACGGAATGTCTGATATGAATAACATATTGCAATTGACCGATGTCCGCAAAGTGTACGGCAACGACGGCATTACGACTGAAGTGCTGCACGGCATAGATCTCACACTGCAGCAGGGGGAGTTTACCGCCCTGATCGGACCGTCCGGGTCAGGTAAAAGTACCCTGCTGAATATCATCGGGCTGCTGGAACAGCCGTCGAGTGGTGTAATCCGGGTGCAGGGGCGTGAAACCGGAACGCTACCGGATGAAGAGCTTACCACGCTACGCGGCAGGAGTATCGGCTTTGTCTTCCAGTTCCATCACCTGATTCCGGCATTCTCAGCCCTCGAAAACGTCATGATGCCGCTGATGCTGGAAGCGGGGCGACCGACACCGGCACAGCGCGAGCGGGCGACGGCACTGCTTACGCGAGTTGGTTTGTCTGATCGCCTCGATTTCAAACCGGCCAAACTCTCCGGCGGTCAGCAGCAGCGGGTTGCCATCGCCCG
>JBMOEI010000094.1:0-13516 GCA_049318985.1 Desulfuromonadaceae bacterium | reverse complement strand
ATCTGCGGTTATTGTTGTGGTACCCGCTACCGTCAACGCACCACTCTGGGTGATGGTGCCACCAGCGGTGACGTCCAGGGCGCCAGCGGTACCGCCGCCAAGAACGATGGCGTTGCTGTCGTTGAGACTCACGGTCGTAAGACTGCCGCCGTTGCTCGGTGCGCCAAAGGTAACGGTGCCGAAGTTGTTGGGTGAAGTAGAGAGGTCAGCGCTGATCGCATTCGTGTCTGCGGTTATTGTAGTGGTACCGGTTACTGTCAGAGCGCCGGCCTGAGTTACTGTACCCGCGGAAGTAATTTGTAATGTTCCTGCTGTGATTTTCGGTAGCGCTAAACCGCTTGTAGTTGTAGTCAAACTTGTTTGACCACTACCAGTATTGAGTTCACCAAGTGTCATTGCTTTGGCATTCAAATTTAATGCACCACCAGTTGTGGTAATTGTGAAACCTGTAGATGTAATGTTATTAATTGCTTCTATTGTTAATGAACCTGAACCGGACGTAATATTTGCATTAAAAATTATATTGTTATCAGCAGATAATAAATAATCAGCATTACCTGAAAGACTTGAAGCCAGTACATAAAAATCATTGCCACCTGTTGCTTGGAATGGATTAGCTATATCCTCTGCCGCCCCTGCTTGCGCAACCCCAACGTAGAGGTCATTAGGGTCGAGGAGCAGCGTGCCAGTGTGACCGACTGGGGCACTCAGCTCCGCGTTCCCGGCAAACGTTAGGTTGTTTTTCCCTGAAACCTCAACAAAACCACCATCACCGCCAACGGTCCCACCTTTGGCGGAAATATTCCCGTAAAAACGTGTTGTATCATCCGACCACACCACCACCTTGCCACCATTTCCATTGGTGATGGCATCCGCCGCAATGCTGGCATCCTTATTCACATAGGCCATGGAGGCATTGGCCTCCGGTCCTTTGCCTTGGTAATTTCCGCCTACCAACACTTCGCCACCACCGGTATCGCCGGAGGCATCAATCTTCGATCCAGCAAAGAGGCCGACCTTGTCGCCTAACACCTTGACGGCTCCACCGACTTCGCCGGCACCTTTACCCGAAGCATCCAAAGTCCCGCTGTTTGCAGTAATGCCACTGTCACCACCATCCAGAACAATGACACCGTTCTTCTCACTGATGGATCGAGCCTCAATAATCCCGCTGTTATTGACTACATTCTTTAGCAGGTTGCCCGCAACTTTGGCAGTGAGCACTACCTGACCACCGTCAGCGGTTATAGCACCACTGTTTTCTACTCCCAAGGCATCCGATGCAGTCGGCTTGTTGACCACCAGATTTATCAGGTCATTGCCGGCAAAATTAAGGGTGACTTCATCTCCTGAGGCGAGATGCACCTTGCCCATATTAGCTAGTATTGTGCCAGAGTTGGTTACGGAAGGGGCCGCTAATACAACATAGCCGCCGTTATCTGCCTGAATGTTACCCTGATTAATAATGGAAGCAAGCGATCCGCTGGTATTACTGAAAACATAATTTCCTGCCAGGAAATCGCTATCTTTGATGTTGAGAGTCGAAGCAAGAAAGCCTCCAGTTTGAACTTTGGCTCCCGGTCCTACCACAAGCCCACTGGAGTTAATCACCCATACCTGACCGTTACCTGAAAGCTGTCCATAAATGTATGAAGGGTCCTGACTGTTAACTCTGTTCAGTGCTATGGAACTGCTGTTCGGCTGCACATATTTGACCGCTTCTCCGGCTGAAATATCGTATCCCTTCCAATTGATAATAGTCTTAATGGAATTCTGGTTGACTGTCATGCTGGAAGGACTTGCCTGCGTGATGGCGGCTGAACCACTAACAACAGTACCGTTCTGCGGCAGAGCAAATGCCGGTGCAGCACTGAGTGCAGAAACCACCGTTATGGCACCGGCAGTTGTTCCAACGGCAGCCATGACGTGGGAAAGCCGGGAGTTCAGTTGATCACCAAAATCCAGGTGGATTGGGTGGCACTGGGCGATCCTTTTACTCCTTTGGGCCTGCACATTGTTTTTCTTACGGGTTTTTTTCATAAGAAACCTCCTCTGAACAAAATAACAATCCGTTGATATGATTAATTTGGCTTATTTCCCAATTTCTGATTTATTTGATTGGCTTTATGGGTATAAAGCCGGGCCAGATTCATATTTATTAATGCCACTTGACTGCTGATCTGACCGTTGACCTTTTCTCCAATTTGCAGGGCCGATAGCAGATAAGACTCTGCGTCGGAAAAATCTTTGCGCATGGTATGAACGATTCCCAGGTTATTAAGTGCTGTTACTGTATTATCATGATATTTACCAAAAGAGTCTTTGCCCAGCTGTAAAAGCTTCAACCCTAATTCAAGTGCTTCATCGTTTCTATTTTCCTTTATTAGCTGCATGACTTCCCGGTTCATCTCTTCCCACTGTTGCTCGTCAATCTTTTTTCTGCAAAACCACATGGTTGGCCTTGTTGATAATGCGGCTGAAATTTTTCATTGAATGAAGATGTGCGTATATCCAGGGCAAGTAACCACGCCGAACGAGAGCAGCTAAATGCTCATCTGAAAGCTTAAACAACAACTCTTCATCAACCATATTCAAATCACGTATTGTAAAGTGACCCGCATTTTCTGCGAGAGATACTGTGGCATCTACTAATTTAAAAAGGTTGAGGCCTGTTAGGTGATTGATAAAATCTCTGGTTATACCGTTGTGATCATGAAACAGACGCAAAAAATCGATAGAACCAGATAGCAACGGTGAAGGTTCACCCTGCTCTGTGAAAAGCGGTTCTCCCGAGTCTACTCCAAACCCTTGGTAACTAGTATCAACACAAACCGTCAGAGAACCATCTTCGGCAATACCTTCAGCTAGAATAAACGGGTATCTGCGCAGGAATGCCGGTACATACCGCTCTACTTCCCAAGTTCCATCCTCATCGACAAAAAGGTTATCACTCAAGCCCATAATCACCACCGGATTGATGAGTCCATCTTTGGACGTAGAAAAAACAATCGGATAATGACTTGCAGACTCCATAAATTCCTGCCCGACAATCACTGATGAATTCAGGTGCTTGACAAAACCGTAGTTTGTCACCGGCTTGAACCTGAAATCTTTATGAGTTGTTGAACTGAGAATAACCAAATCCTTATACATTTCGATTCTCCATTGATATTAATCCTTCACCTACATAAGTTGTTTTGCAAAAAAGGATCAAAAGGAAAATCCAGCTTGGATGTTGGTCATACTGTTTTTTATATCGAATTTACTATTCTCATAGGGAACCGCCCAATCAAGTTTGGCGGAAAAGATATTCCAGCCGAACAACCTGATCCCGGAGCCTAAACTTAGAAGGTAATCACTGTTTTTAAGTCCCGTACTTTTATCGGGATTATTTCTGAACACGTACCCATAATCAGCGAAAAATGCCAATTTAAAAGAGTTACCAACCTTTTGTTTCAAAATGTATGATTCAGGAAAGAGTGGTGAGGAAAGTAATTCAAGGGTTGTCAAAAATCCGCTATCTCCACCGATTTTTGAAGGGTCAAAACCACGAACAGTGCCAACTCCTCCCAAGATAAACTGTTCAGCCAAGAAGAGCTTCTCCGGGGAATACTGGCCACTTATTCGAGCATTTAACTGATTATAGCCGGGGAGTTTTTGGATCCTCATGGCGTCTATGGTTATTTTGTTGAATGTGTTGCCATCTTTAGTGCTCGTTGATTTAAAATCTTCCTTCTTGGTGCCACCAAAAAGTTCACCTAGTCCCCGCGAGTAATTAAAACCAAAGAAGTTGCGCCCCAACCAGCGATCAGTTAGGTCATACGAAGCGTTGAAACTTACCTTTCTAATTTCATCATTATTATCAAGCTCACCAAGAACATTATTTTTCACCGACGCATAGTCTCCACTTAGTTGCAAAGTGAGAGTTTCATCCCGTTTTTTTATGATTGGATAAGAAACATAAACTCCAGCGATCTTGGCGTCACCATCGATTTCAAGTGGAGAAAGGACTTCACCGGCAGCATAGACAGAATTTGTGTAATAGCCACCTATGCGCGTACCTCCTCCTCCCAATGGCACAGAGTATTCTGCACGACCGTAGGAAAGCTTGTTGAGATCAATCGTATCCAATCCAATAAGACCACGAAGCATTACCTGATCGCCACTAAACAAGAGATTTCCTAGATTCAGAGCACCCACTAAGCGGTTTTTACTGGTGGTTTTCACTCCATAGTTGTCGTACATAAGACTGCCTGATATGGGAAAGCTATCATCAACTGTAGCAATAATGTCTGTAGTTCCTGGGTCCTTACCGGCCTTCAGGGAGGCCTTTACTGAAAGTGAAGGATAGTCGTTCAACAATAACAACTGCCTTTCAGCAGTATCTTCCTGGAGAGTAGTATCATTCTCTTTAAGAACGCTCAAATGCCTCATTATGAAAGGTGTACTGTAGCTTTTGTTACCTGTAACAGAAATATCACCTATCTTTCCTTCAACTACTTTTATCAGGACGGTACCATCAATGATGCTTTGTACAGGAACATACGCATTGGCGATAAGGTACCCGGCATCACGATATTTTGCCGTTATCAGATCGGCGATGGTGCGTATGTCCTCAACGGTCAACTCTTTCCCTTCGCCCGGAGCAACAACCGTGGCTAGTTCAGAGTTCGACAAAAGAGTATTACCGGTGATACGAAATTTTTTGACAAGAATTTTGCGCTTGTGGGTGAGGAGGTTACTATCAATTGGGGGCTTATTCTCCTGTTTAATGACAGGTTCTTGCGGGGCCTTCTCAAGAATTTTCAATCCACTCCCAGGCCCACCATCTGCGTAAAGGTCACTTGCGCAAGTAAACGCCGTCAAAAAAGCTGATACAGCTAGCACACTTTTTAATGGCCAAGCCGATTTAAATTGAAACATTTAACACCTCCTGATTTGGATAATCGAAAAAATATAGTTCATGACAATTGAAAAACTGCATAAGTCATTTTTTTAAATTTTTATATACTATTTCCTCTTAATGGAAAGCCACCACATCTAGCGGAAAGCTTAAAAAATTAAGCGCCGTGAATTGCATATTATGTGCCCAAAAAATAGCCTAAAAATAACAGCTGTTTAATTTCATTCACTAATCAATGTGTATAATTATTCGACAGTCTATTGCCTATTTTTCGAGCTAACCGAGGATTCGGACAACTACTTTTCCGGCGATAGGTTCAGTCCTCCTAAAGAAAGTGACGCCATTATATTCCTGCTTCATTTAGTAAAGCCTTCACACTACTTGGTTGCTTGAGTACCACAAATTTAGTAATAATAACGATGCCTAATGAGTTTTGAGATTACTTGTGCAAGGACAAACCTCATGTTCCATCCTTGCATGATGTATGGCATAAGGAGCATCTATACGTAAAAAGATCTTATTTAATAGCTATACGATGGAAGTCAAAACGACACATGCTGAACTTAAATGCCTTATTAAATAAATAATTTTAATTAGATTTAACAAGAAATTGGAAAGAAGCTAACAAAAATATTTTATTCCGTCAATAATAAATTTAGCTTGTGCGCAACAATGACTAAATTTCTAAACAATTTCAAGAAAAAAATAGTTACACTGTTCTATTACATAGTGCCTGGCCGAAATTAAATTAACTACAATAATTACGAATAGTTATCGACTTTTTAGCGAATGAAGAGTATACTCCTCAAGGTTGTAGAAGCCGAACCTGATGCCGTAACAGCCTGGATTAGCGTGTTTTTTGATTTAATCATTAGCCCGGTATCAGTTAAGCCGTCTACCACTCCAAATCTTCGTATTTTGAAAATTGTCAGGGGGTAGTATGAGGTCTGTTTTTCATTCCCAGCTGAACCTCGGTGAAGAGGATATTGCCAAGATAAAGCTGGATCCCAAGTCACGTGATGACATTCCACAACTGCTCGCGGGATTACAATACATTTACACACATGCAGAGGTGCGCCAGGCTGTTTTTAACATACTGGCGGAAGTAGTTCCTTGTCGCGCCGGTTCTGAAAATAGCGGCAAAGCCAGTACCGATAGGGGTCGCCCCGGTATGGAACAATGGCGGATTCTGGTTCTGGGGACGCTGCGCCTTGGTTTGGATGCCGACTATGATCGTATCCACGAACTGGCCAATCAGCACTGCACGGTACGGCAGATGCTGGGCCATGGTTTTGCGGATTATAAAGATCAGTACCATCTGCAAACCATTAAGGACAATCTGAGTCTGTTCACACCGGAGTTGCTTGATCGTATCAATCAGGAAGTGATCCGCTCAGGGCACATCCTGTTAAAAAAAAACGACGCAAACTTAAGCGGGCGCTGTGACTCCTTTGTTGTCAAAACGGATGTCCACTTTCCCACCGACATCAGTCTGCTCTTTGATGCTATCCGTAAAACTATTGAAGAGTCGGCACAATTAAGTGAAACCCACGACCTTACCGGTTGGCGCCAAGGTCAGCACAATATTAAAACATTCAAAAAGCAATACCGGATCATTCAAAAGCAGAAACACTCTACATCCAAAGATGAGACAAAGAAGTTGGCGTACGAAGAGATTGTCAAGAAATCTCACGAGAGCTATATCAACCAGGCTGAAGCCTTTCTGAAGCGGGCTGCAGTAACACGTCAGGCTGTGCTCACTCAGTCCACGGAACTTGTAGTATCCGTGAAAAACCTTGATGGTTATATCGCTCACGCCGAGCGCCAAATCGATCAGATCCGACGCCGGGTCATCAACGGCATTGTCATCCCGCATTCAGAAAAAGTATTTTCCATCTTTCAGCCACACACCGAATGGATCAGCAAAGGCAAATCTGGTGTGCCGGTAGAATTGGGACTGCGTGTATGCGTACTCGAAGACCGCGACGGTTTCATTCTGCACCACCGTGTCATGGAAAATGAGACCGATGACAAAATTGCTGTAACAATGATAGCTCAGGCAAAAGAGCGGTTTCCACGTCTGACGTTATGCAGTTTTGACAAGGGCTTCCATAGTCCTCAAAACCAAATAGAGTTAAAGAAAGAACTGACCGCCGTAGTCTTACCGAAAAAAGGTCGCCTGTCAGTAACCGACAAAGAGCGGGAATCTGCTCCTGAGTTTACCGAGGCACGGCAGCAACATTCAGGCGTTGAATCTGCAATCAACGCACTTGGTGTTCACGGCCTGGATATGTGCCCGGATCACGGAATTAACGGATTCAAACGATATGTTGCCCTCGCAGTGGTTGCCCGCAACATCCAGCGTTTGGGCGCAATCGTCAGGAGCCTCGCCGCAAATAAGCGAGGCCCCTACAAAAAGCTCGACCCTTATAAACTGGCTGCTTAGCGACTAATCGCCTGTTGGGAACGGCAATACACCGGGAGTTGTGCGCTCAAAATCTGTCATAATGAGCCTGAATTCCTGGCACGCCGGAAAAACAAGAATATTTATTATAGTATATTAATTTTAGACGGCTCCGCCGTCAAAAACCGAAGAGCTTATTTTTGAGAACAGGCTTTTTCTGTCAGGCACTACATAAATCGAATATGTTTTTGACCAGCCCTATGCATCTCCATCTGTAGAAAATTTAAAAATGGTGAACAAAAATTGAGTTTGAATCGGGTAACCGCTCCTTTTAAACGCAATCCGTGAATTCGAGGATCCGGTTCATCCCAGGGAGTTGATCGTCCAGAGTAAGAAAGCGCAGGATCAGTCCCTTCTGCGGCGCTTCTTGGCGGCTTTGTGCTACTGTTCGCTTAATTATGCGATGTTCAAGCTACTCAATCTGGCTTGAAAAACATAGCTAAAAAGTGGACAATGCCGGCCAGAGACTGGGAAGTCTGCACTAAATCAATTTAGCATAATGTTTCAAGGCAGGCTGCCTTTCTTCTGAATCTGGGGCAAGCATATACGTATAGATGCAAAATCGTCATCTACAGGTATGCATGCATATAAATACAGATGCTTGTATCTATGGGTATATGCTTTGAGCTGAACGGTCAATCATGAGTTGGGCGAAATAATCGCAATGATAAGGAGGTCTAGTAATGAATTGGTCAATGTATTACCGCACCTGTTTATTGATCTGTATCGTTATTATTTTTTTAATGCCTGTGTCAGCGGTTGCTCTTGATGAACGTTACTGGTACATGTCTGAAGTAAAAAATAGCGTCCTGGTTGAAGCCCGCGAAATATTCCTTAATGGGAGTGCAGAGGCATGTCTTGCCAAGTTGAATGCACCTGAATTAGCAACGCGCCTAGCAGAGGATCGAGGTCAGAGCTTTCAGCGTCAGTATATGCGGGCTCTTTCGTTGTATGAACTTAAAAGGCCAAAGGAAGCACTGGAAGCTACTAACATTGCTTTGGGTTTGGGTTGGAAGCTCGAATCACCAGATTATGCCCGACTGACGATCTTAAGATCCCAGCTATTCCTGAGGCTTGGCGATATGATGTCTATGTATACAAACGCAAATCAGGCTGTTGCCTCTACAGCGATAGCATTTACCGCGCCACATCCAGCTTCATCAACTGCCCTTATACTGCAGGCTATCGGTGCCTCGAATCTTTTCCAAAAACCTAAAAGCCTTGACATAGCAATGCAGAATCTCGTCCTGTCAAACAAGAACCTTAAAAACCTGAAAACTGAAGATCTGGAGCGAGAACCCTGGGCAAGCGTGGTTATTATGCAAAAATACATTGCAGGCAACGTACTTTCTCAGCGAAGTGACTGGAAAAATGCATACTATATGTTCCGGCATACTGCAGAAGTGGATGCAAGGGTAAAGAAAGTAACCCCGGGTGATTATGTGCGCAATCCGTTTTTTCTGGACAGTGAATCCGGTTTTGACTGGACAGTGAATCCGGAAATTACTGGACACTGTTTTTCTCCAATTCTTCCTGCCGTGTGCCGTGGTTTCAGGTGTCCAATTCAGGTCTTCTTTGACAGCAGTTTCCGCATAGAATCTCCTTTCATTGAGAATGTTATTTGATGTGCATTGTGGACCAGTCGATCAAGCACAGCGTCTGCTATTGTCGGGTCACCGATAAGGTCATGCCATTTTTCAATGGGAATCTGACTGGAGACAATGGTTGACTTGAGGTCGTATCGATCCTCCAATATTTCAAGAAGGTCTCGGCGCTCGCGCTCAGTCAGTTTTGCCAACCCCCAGTCATCAATTACCAGTACAGCATACTTGGCGAGGCGAGTCAGCACTTTCCCGTAGCTGCCATCTGCTTTGGCAACATGCAGTTCCTGGAGCAGTCGAGGCAGTCGAAGATAATGACCACTGAGTCCGGCACGGCAGGCGCTGGCGGCTAACGCACACGCTACGAAGGTTTTACCGGCCCCAGTGGGGCCAGTAATGATAACGTTCTGCCGGTTGGTCACCCAGCCGTTTTGACACAACGAGAGTATCGCCTCTCGGGAGAGCCCGCGTGCTGTGCGAAAGTCTATATCTTCGGGACATGCCTGGGGGAAGCGTAGTTTCGCCCCTTTAAGCAATGTAGCCAGTTTCCGATTATCACGTTCAGCCATCTCCCGATCCACAAGCAGTCCAAAGCGTTCTTCGAAGGCAAGTTCACCATAGACGGTCTGACGGGATTGCTCCTCGAAGGCCTGGGCCATCGCCGAGAGTTTAAGCCGGTGCAGCTTGTCAATTGTCTGGGAGATCATCATGATGCACCTCCACAGGTTTCGTAGTAGGTCTCTCCACGGATGTTGCCATGTTCCAGTGGCAACTGTGGCTCCGGATCATCACTGAGCTCCGTGGTTTCCAGGTGCTTGTTCAGGGTGTTCTTGACACTCTGATAATCAATTGCTCCAAGGCGTAATGATCGGATGCAGGCCAACTCAAGTCGCTCCGGGCCGTGCGTTTTCGCGAGCCGTAGCAATCCGAGGCACCGCCTGTAGGACTGTTCCGAATGAACACTAATCGCAATTATCGCGGCAACCATCTCTCCTGTTTTGGGGCCAACACTTTCTCCCCATCTTCGCATCCGCTCCGGAGTCCACTCCAGATAGCGCTGATGCTGAGGAGGGCGATGAGCATCGTTAGTGACGAATACCCTGACTCCGTAGGATCTGACATGAGAGGCAATCCTGGCACCATCAAGACAGATTTCCACTGTGCCGGATGAGAGCCATACTCCGACTTCCCGACCGATGAGGGAATAATGTACGCTGTAAAAATTGCCTTGAACGGCAATATGGTAATCGATGTTGACGGTTGCCTGTCGCCATTCACGTAACTCAAAGCGCTGTTCCGGTAAAGGGCGAAGAACCGGATGATCGACCTCTGCAAACAGTTCCCGCCGAGAACGACCGATACCCTGCATAGGACGGTCATTGAGCTTATCCAGAGCCTCATCAATACCGGCATTGAGCTCGCACAGAGAGAAGAATGTTCTGTTCCGTAGTACCGCCAGAATCCGGCGCTGGGCGTTAAGTACCCCATTTTCAACTTTAGCTTTGTCGCGAGGTTTGCCGGCGCGGGCCGGGATTACCGCCACTCCGTAGTGCACCGCCAGTGCAGCGTATGCCGGATTGGTTTCAGGATCGTAACGGCATGCCGTTTTAATCCCTGACTTCAAATTGTCCGGCACCACGCAGACGGGACAACCCTTGATATATTCAAAAGCATTTACATGGCACTTGAGCCAATTCGGAATCTGTTGATTGGGAACAGCGACCGCGTAAGTAAAATCACTGGCCCCCATCACAGCTACGAACAGTTCAGCGACAATTATTTCTCCGGTACTCCGATCAACATAACTGGGGCGGTCTCCCGAGAAGTCTACAAAGAGTTTCTCTCCAGCCTTGTGAGTAAAGCGCATCACTGGATCTGCTGTCTTGGTGTGGGCACGATAAAGGTCAAAGAACTGGGTGCGACCGTAACCATCGGAGTGAATAGCTCGATATTCTTCCCAGAGCAGTTGCAGGGTTACCCCTTTGCGCTTCATCTCCTTCTGAAGCAACGTAAAATCGGGGAGTGGTCGCTTGGAGGGGCGAGGAGGCGTATCCTCAGGGAAAAGCAACCCTTTAAGGGCGGTGTCATCCAGAGCAATAAGCGCCGAGCCATCAAGTCCGGCTTTGCCGGCAAGGGCCATATACTCACCCACGGTGGAGGGTGAAACGGCGCATGCCCGAGATATCGCACGCTGGCTGAGCGCATGTTCAAAGTGTAACCGTAATACTTCTCTTATTGTTCGCATCGTTTTCTGCCTGCCTTTCTTCATGATTATCTCCAGGAATATTTTCCTGGAAGGATATGAAATTTGGCAGAAAGAAATGAAAAAATATTAGTCCGAAACTAACTGGACACTAAATCCGGAACTTCCAAAAAAGTGTCCAGTGAAAACCGGATTCACTGTCCAGTCATTTCCGGATTGAGTGTCCAATGAAAACCGGATTGGGTGTCCAATAATTTCCGGATTAGGTGTCCAGTGTACTCCGGATTACGCAATTATGAAGAGTTACTGCGCCGTGTCAGGTTCACGGACCCTTACTATATGCATGGAATTCTGCTCGGGAAAGCGTCGGTTGCTGCAATTAAAAACGGTGACCCTGAAGTCGCCCGTAAACTACTGGGAGAGGCGCTCAACGCCAGCATCTCTGAGGGTGAGGTAGTTCTTGACGAGACAATACGATTCGCCCATGCACTTGGCAGCTGCGATACATTAAGCCAAATTACTAACTTTGAAGTTAATGTGAGTAAGAGTGATAAAGCTCGGCTTCAAAGCTTGCTACTCAACCAGATAGGATACTGCTGGATGACCAAGGGTAACGATGCAGTACGAGCCGAAAAAGAGTTCACGTTGTCACTCGATATATTAAAAGGCATTTCAGTTCCAGTAGGCGAGTTAGCTATTCGATTAAACAACATTGGCTGGGCTCGGACAGTCTTGGGGCAGTCCACGAGCGCAATTGAAGCCTATCGCAAAGCCTTCGAACTCAGACGCTCAATCGGCGATCCTCTAACCTCACAGAGTGCTTATGGTCTTGCTGCAGCAATTACCGTATCAGGCAAGGCTTTAACTGACGGAGTACTAAAGAAGGAAGCAATTAAAGCTTTGGAATTTGTGGTAGCTGACGATCAATATCGGGAGTTAGAAAAGAATCAGTATGAATCGGCAGCATGTATGCTCATTTCAAAAGATTATTCTTCTTCAGGCTCCTTATTTGAAAAGGCTCAGAAGGCATGTCCGTAATCTCCGCAAAACAGCAGAGGTGCAACGTAAGATTTTACCGTCTTGACCTGACAGTCAGGAAAAATCCTGATGTAGAGCGAAGGTTCGCTGAACATTTTCAAGGTCGGTGACGACGGCACCAATATATCAGCCTCGCGAGGTGGTGTATTTCAATGACGTCGTTGATTTACTTGCGGATGGCAAGGTGACGCACGCCGAAGGTACGATTGCCAGCCCCGGCATTGAAAAGCGCCTGGAAACAACGCCGTGATCGTTCTATCTGCTTGGCGATATCAACGTCATCAGCGGGATCAGCGGCGACAATCTTTTTGAGAGTGTTTTCGAGGATCCGTATGCCGTCACGTTTCTGCTCCGGTGGCCTGACCAGATTGTCGGTGGTGATAACGGGACCGACCAGAATAAGACCGCGGATACTTCCGAGCATCCGCTCGTTGGCCGATTTCAGGAAGTTGGCAAGAAGACCACAGCCAAAACTGATGGCCATAATCAATGGTTTTTGTCCTTTGCACTCCAAGTCTTCGAGTAGATCAGTCAACTGGGCGGCAAACATCTCCTTGCAAAAACCGGTACGGGCATAGTTCACGTAGTAGATTGAACCATGCTGACGGAGCTGGGCCCGCTGGAATCCAACCGTTTCTGGTGCATCAGGGACAAAACCACCAAGGACTATCGTCGGCACATTTCCGGCACCTTTTTCCCGAAAAATCTGACAGCGTGTGCGGTGGGAGTCACGGGCCTGTTCGAGCAGCGCAAATTCACGACGGCGAACTTTGGGAGCGTAGCGTTTTATGGCGATGCCACGCATGAAACTGGCTGCTGCTGTAAATGCAGTGACCATCGAACGATTGTTCTTTACAACCTGAAGTTTTGTCGCCTTGTCGCTCATACGTCCTCCCGTTTACTTAATTGGGGGACATCTAGCATTGTCAGGTTACGTACGTATGGCAGGTTGGTAAATGTTGTGAAAATTTTTGATGGGATTTTAAAGAAAAAGGCGACCTCCATATTTCAGAGAATCGCCGTTTAAGTAACAGTGCATATATCGTAGGTTGCTATTGGCAATCAAGGTTACAGTCATTTATTGCCAAAATATAAAATGACGTAAAATAGTTAAGGCACAGATTTGTCACAGATTTGTCACAGACTTGACTGAGTTAGTGTGGAATCAATTATTACTGATGAAAAAAACGGGGGGCGTAATTACTGCAAACCCGCATAAAATAAGGGCCAGGTACTCGACCTGGCCCGGTATTTTTTTGGAGCGGGAAACGGGATTCGGACCCGCGACTTCAACCTTGGCAAGGTTG
>JBMOEI010000093.1:0-13901 GCA_049318985.1 Desulfuromonadaceae bacterium | reverse complement strand
ATGGATATATTTTTTAAAGCGGTGGAATAATATCATAAAGCGATGCAGCGCAAGCGCTGACAGAAAAAACGGCACCCCCAGGCCGAAAGAGTACAACAGCAGCAGCAGGACTCCCTGATAGACTCTTTCTTCAGTGGCTGCCACCGCAAGTATTGCCGCAAGTATCGGCCCGATACAGGGTGTCCATCCGGCGGCAAAGGCAATTCCGACCAGATAACTGCCGACATACCCGGCCGGCTTGTGTTTAATTGAAACCCGCTTTTCACCTAAAAGAAATCTAAGCGGTATAAGACCGGTTACATGGATTCCGAGTAACACCAGGAGAATGCCGCCAATTTTCCTGATGACAGCGGCATGCTCATTCAAAAAAGAACCGATGAATGTCGCTGAGGCACCGAGAAAAACGAATACTGTTGTGAAACCTAAAATAAAGCAGAATGAATGAAGGAGTGATTTTTGCCGGATGATATGCGAAGGGTGCTCTGCCTGCAGATCCGCAAACGAGATGCCGGTTATGTACGTAATATAGGAGGGAATCAGCGGCAGCACACATGGCGACAGAAACGACAGAAGGCCGGCAACAAATGCCCCGAGATAGGTTACTTCCTGACTGATCATAGGATTCCTATTTCATCAACCCTTCAATAAATGAAACCGCTTCAGGGGAATCCCAGGCGAACCCGCCGATGATTTTTTTGGCCAGCACACCCTGTTTGTCAATAATGAATGATTCAGGGACACCGGTAACTCCATAAGACTTGGACGATGTTCCACTTGCATCAAGGTAGGTTGGAAGAAAGAAACCGGACTCTTTAAAAAAAGCGTCTATATCAGGTTTTCCCCCTTCATCAATTGAAATTGTCACCAACTGAAACGGTTTTCCAGCCATAAATTTGTTAAGTTTCATCATGGAAGGCATTTCTTCACGGCAGGGGGGACACCAGGTTGCCCAGAAATTAAGTAGTACTACCTTTCCCTTAAGATCTGACAACTTCAGAGTACTTCCATCTGCAATTGAAACGACAGAGACGTCAGGTGCCGGATTTTTTTCAGCGGCAACCGAACCGGCAGTAACGTTTTTCTTGGGAGATTCTGACCTGGTACACGCAGTCAGGGACATAATCAGGCACATAATTAAAATATAAGTACTTCTCTGCATGAGACCTCCGATGATATGACAGTTGAGCGGTAATTGATAAACAGGGCGTGCCAACAGAAGAAAAACGTTATTTGCTGCGAGTTACCACATATTCTGACAGACTGATCAGCGCTTCACGGACAGGCGAGTGAGCAAACTGATCGAGATGGCTCTGGCATCGGTCTACATAGTGACGGGCCTTTTTAATGGTATAGTCGATTCCGCCGTATTGCCTGACAAGGCTTGATACTGCCCGGAAGTCATCCAGCGACATTTCATCCAGCTCCACAACGGAAGCGATTACCGAACGCTCTGAAGCGGTGCAGTTCAGCAGCGTGTGGATCAGCGGCAGGGTAATTTTACCCTCTTCGAGGTCATGACCAATACTCTTGCCAAACTCTTCCTCGGTCGCAACGTAATCCAGGATATCATCCATCAACTGGAACGCAATGCCAAGATCCATACCGAAATCAGCCAGTGCCTGTTGCTGTGTTTGCGCTGATTTTCCCAGTATCGCTCCTGCTTCACAGGCGGCTGACATCAAAATCGCGGTTTTGGAACGAATGACATCGGTATACTGCTCCTCTGTCAGATCAAGTTCACCTGTACAGAGAAGCTGCATGACCTCACCTTCGGCAATTACCGTCGTTGCATCGGAAAGCACCCGCAGAATATCGAGGCTGCCGACGCCGACCATCAGTGAGAATGATTTTGAAAACAAAAAATCGCCGACAAGAACTGACGCTTCATTACCCCAGAGTGTATTAGCCGACGCCAGACCGCGACGCAGCGTTGCACTATCGACGACATCATCATGCAGCAGAGTGGCTGTGTGAATAAACTCCACAACACTTGCAAGCGGCACGGCCTTGTCAGCGGCATAGCCGCACAAACGGGCGGCAAGCAGCAGCAGCGCCGGACGGACTCGTTTGCCGCCACTGGAAAGAACGTACTCTCCGACTTTGCGAATCAGAGGAACGTCTGATTGCAGATCTTTTCGGAACTGTAGTTCTACCAGTTTAAGGTCATCACCTATTATGTTGAGCGCAGCCTGCATGAGATGGTGTCCTTGTAGTAAATTCGGGCCATACTAAAGGAATGACTTCTATTTTGTCAAAGCATTTCTGGCAGGGTTTACCGTTGTTTTGTCACAGAGCAGCCACATCTTTCGATTGCCAGACGCTACTCCACAGTATATGGTGTCATCGAAACAGATTATTGAAGTTTTATAAAAGGAACCTGTATGCGATTTGACAAACTCCCGATTCCTGCTCCTGTGCTGCGTGGCATTTCAGAAGCCGGCTTCAGCATATGCACCCCCATTCAAGAGCAGACGCTCCCGATTACCCTGACCGGAACAGACATTGCCGGTCAGGCTCAAACCGGAACAGGCAAAACGGCCGCTTTTCTGATATCTCTTTTTACCCGACTGCTGGCCAATGAACGCCCCGCAGGAAGGCCCCGGGCGTTAATTCTCGCGCCGACCCGTGAACTGGTTGTTCAAATCGAAGCTGATGCCAAACAGCTGGGTGCCCATTGCGGTTTCGCCGTTCAGGCAATTTATGGCGGCGTTGATTATATGAAACAGAAGAATGCCCTTCTGGATGGTGCCGATATTATTGTGGGAACTCCTGGACGTTTGATCGATTATCTCAAGCAGAAGATTTACAGCCTGAAAGATATTGAAGTGCTTGTCATTGATGAGGCCGACCGCATGTTTGACCTTGGCTTCATTGCCGATCTGCGCTTTATTCTTCGCAAACTGCCGCCGTTCGAAAAACGTCAGAACATGATGTTTTCAGCGACCCTTAACCCCCGGGTTATGGAGTTGGCATACGAGTTCATGAATACGCCGACAAAAATATCGGTCACTCCTGAAAGCATGACAGCGGAACGGGTGGAACAGCTTCTGTTTCACTGTTCCCGCAAAGAAAAGTTTTCCCTGCTGTTAGGGCTGTTACGTCGCGATGGCATGGCACGAACCATGATCTTCATCAACACGAAACGGGAAGCGGAACATCTCCATAATCTACTCAACGCGAACAATTTTCCCTGTAAAGTTATTTCGGGAGACGTTGAGCAGCGCAAGCGGATGAAAATTCTCAACGACTTCAAGGATGGCTCTCTGCCGATCCTTATAGCAACTGACGTCGCATCACGCGGATTGCACATCGATGGTGTTTCTCACGTCATTAATTATGATCTGCCGCAGGACTGTGAGGACTACGTCCACCGTATCGGACGTACTGCCCGGGCAGGTGCAGAAGGAAAAGCAATTTCTCTTGCCGATGAGGATGGCGCTTTTTTTCTTGAATCAATTGAAGAGTATATCAAAGCAAAAATTCCAACCGAATGGGCTGATGATGATCTGTACGTTCTTGATTTTGTCAGGACAGCACGCCCGAAACGGGTACAGGACCTCAAACGGGACAAACCGGGCAGTGCCGGAGGGAGTGACCGGGGAACGAAAAAACCGGTACCCCGCCCAAAACCGGTACCGGCAAAACCGGCAGCCGTAAAAACTGTTGCAGAAACCGGAGAGGGACCCGGCGAAAAGAAAAAGCGCAAACGCAGGAAAAAGAAACCGGCAGGTGAGAAACCGGCAGAACAGTCAGGGCAGGATTAGTCATTTTGTCAGGGGGGCATATCGCCCCCCTTTTTTTATGGTTATTTCAAAAATTGTCCATTAACCACATTTACCGGTGCACCAGCCAGATACGACGCGACGTTGGCGGCTACGATCACCATCAAACGTTTTCGGGCAGCCAATGAAGCCCAGGCAATATGAGGCGTAAAGATACAGTTGGGAGCATTCAGCAACGGGTTATCAGCCACCATCGGCTCGTGAGCAACAACATCCAGCCCTGCACCGGCAATCTGCCCGGTGTGGAGTGCCTGCGCCAGATCCGCTTCATTTACCAGTCCGCCACGGGCCAGATTAAGGAGAAAAGCGCTCGACTTCATCAGGCCAAGCAGGCTGGCGTTGACAAACCCACTATTTTCAGGCGTCTGGGGGCAGTTCAGGCTGATAGCATCAGCTGTTGAGAACAACTCTTCAAGCGGCACAAAGCGTACCGGGACCGGCCCGGTATCCTGTGGTATACGGGGAGCATATGCGATGATCTTCATGCCGAATGCCGCTCCAACCCGTGCTACTGCCTGTCCGATCGTCCCATACCCGACTATCCCCAGAGTCAGGCCGTCAAGTTCCAGCAGCGGCGTTTTCCAGTAGCTATGATCCGGGCAACGAATCCACTCGCCCGCTTTCACAGAGGCATCGTGCAGACCGACATGCTGGGCCAGTTCCAGCAGCAGGGCAAAGGTTGTCTGGGCTACCGATTCAGTTGAATACGCCGGGACGTTTGATACCGGGATGCCACGCCGTCCCGCAGCAGCGACATCAACATTATTATAACCGGTTGCCAGCATTGAGATATATTTCAGTTTCGGTAACGCATTCAGGGCAGCTTCATCCAGCTTGACCTTGCTGAGCAGAATTATTTCCGCATCGCCGGCCCGCTCCAGCTTAAGCCCGGGTGATGTACGGTCGTAGATCGTACAATTTCCCAAAACCTTGACTGAATCCCAGGGGTTATCTCCGGGATTAATCGTATACCCGTCCAGAATTACTATAGTGGTATTTTTTGTCATGTCATTCTCCCGGCTACTCCGCTTCCGGTGCCGCTTCAACCTCTTCAGTACCCTCTTCCTGTTCGGTTCCGTCAGCATTCTGCCCGCCCTTGCGGGCCTTTTTTTCATCCTTTTTTTTCTGACGATCCAACTCTTTTTTACGCTTTTCAAACGAATAATTCGGTTTAGCCATCGGTATTACTCCTTATATTGCCAATTTATAGTTTAGTCACTTTTTCCATTTGTTGCAGTACCGACTTCAAGCTTCCTCAACAGAAAGTGCTCCTTTGCGGGAGCCTTTACCAAAAGTTGGTTCAGTTCTGTCAGGTCGGTTTCGGTAAGAATTCCTGCCGCAGCCCTTAGTTGAAGATGCCGCAATGCATTGTCATAACATGCGCCGGCCAGGTCACGCTGAGCGATGGCAAAACCCTGCTCGGCGTTGAGTAGATCAATGCCGGTTCGAGTGCCGACACGGCGCCCTTCCCTGGTCGCCTCAAGCTGCATGAGGGCGGAAGCTCGTTTCTGCTGGAGAGAGGGGATTATTGCACTGCTGAATTCCATATTCAGGAAAGCCTGTTTCAGCTTTTGAATGCCGACCTCGCGTGTCTCGCTTAACGCGAAACTCTGCTCGGATTCCAATGCCAACGCTTTTTGTGTCCGGGCCGCTGTTTCACCACCGGAGTAGATCGGTACAGATATGTCGACCCCGACAAGCCATTGGCTCGTTTCAACACGCGGTATAAAGGTACTTCCTTTGTTGAACGAATATCCGCCGCTTGCAGAAATCGTCGGCAGATGGCCTGCATATATTGCTTTACGCTGCAGTTCAGTTTGAGTTAATGCCTCCCGCGCCTGCACCAGGGAGGGGCGATTTTTCAGCATGGTATCGTACCACCACTCATAATCGGCAGTTTCAGGACCGTGAGGGGTATATGAGCCCAGATCCATGATATCATTAATCCGGTATCCGGCAATACTCTCCAGCTGCTGGGTTGCCAGCTTACTCATCATCGTTGCCTTGATATGGTCTGAAGCGGCGCTATCCAGTTTTGCCTTTGCCTCAAGAACAGAAATTCCGGAACCGGTGCCGCTCTTTTGAAACTCGGTAACCTGCTCATATATCAGCCCTAATCGCTTCATTTCATCGCGATATAAAACTTCGTCTACCTGGGCTTTCAAAAGACCAAAATATGCTTCAGCCAGAGTAACAACAAGATCCTGCCGGCTTCCGGTGAGTGCAGCGTCAGCACCTCTGACGCCGGCCCGTGACGCAGACAGATTGAATATGCTGGGAGCTTGAAACAACGGTAAGCGTGTGTTGAATCCATAACTGCTGCCGGTGTACGATGCGGTAATCTTGTCGGGAGTGTAGTTTACCGTTTCGCTGGAAATCCGGTTAATGGCTGCAGTGGCTGCAATGCGTGGCAGCATCTGGGAAAGCGATATTCCGGTATCGGCTTTGCTGGCATCCAGTCGCGCCTGTGCTTTGCCTATTGCCGGGTCTCTCTGCCTGGCACGCGCATAGAGCGACATCAGGTCTTCACTTTCCGCAGATGCTCCAACCGGCATGAGGGACAGAATGAGAAACAGGACAAGAAAATACAGAGACCCTTTAACGTTCATGAAATGCCTTCCCTGTGCGCTCCCTGAATGGACCGATAAAGTAATCAAACGCGGTGCGAGGCTTGGTGCTTATGGACACATGCGCTGCCATGCCGGGGTACAACTTCAGATTTCCAGCCTCATTGAGAGATTGCTGGTCCAAATCAAGGCGCACCTCATAATAGGGTATTTCTCCCTGAGGTGTCCGATTTGTCAGACGGTCAGCCGAAACATAGGTAACAGTCGCCTTAACCCTCGGGGTAGTGCTGGCTTTATACGCAGTCAAGGTAATTTCCGCCGGTAAGCCGACCCGGACATCATTAATATCGTTGACACCGATTTTTGCATTCAGCACCAGACTCTCCGAGCCGGGAACGATGTCCATCAAAGGCTCCTTACCGGCAATGACACCACCGATGGTGGTCACCTTCAGGTCAACAACTTTGCCACCGACCGGTGCGCGAATAAATTGCCGCTCCAGTGCGTTACGCGACGGGCGTACCCGTTCTTCAAGTTCGATCCGTTTCACTGATGACTGCTTCATCTCGGCAGCCGATTCCTGAATTCGCGTATCCTTCAAGCTGTTAATGCGTGACTCATATTCGGCAACCCGCTGTGAATTGCGGGCGATTGATGCCACAGCCATGTCCCGCTCACCGCTTTTTTCCGCCTGCAGACGCTCCAATTCTAGTACCACGGTTTTGGGAACATAATCTTTTTTCAGCAGATGCCGGTTTGCAGTCAGTTGCTCATCAAGAGATGCAATTTCCTGTTTCTTCTGCATAAGCTGATCTTTGAGCCCGGCTGTTTCCGCTTTAGTCTGCTCAATCTGTTTTCTGAGCACTTCTACCTGGCTCCGGTACGCATCCCGCTTGGCCCGGAACAGCTGCGTCTCCGTCTGAATAATGCGGGCAACGGCAGGTTCCTTTGAACGGCTCATTATCGTCGCAGGCAGCTTAATGGACGGTAAATCATTGCGTTCTGCATCCAGTCGGGAGATTGCCGCCGATTCGGCAAGATATTGTTCCTCAAGCAGATCTACGGTCGGGCGAACCTGTTCATCTTCAAGAACTATCAAAACCTGCCCCTCTTTAACAGTTTCCCCTTCACGCACCATAATTTTTTTGACGATTCCCCCTTCAAGGTGCTGGACGGTTTTCCGTTTGGTATCAAAAACAAAATCCCCCTCTGCCTGCACGGCTGCTCCCAGAGGTGCCAGATATGCCCAGAGGGCAAAACCGCCGATAAACAGTATGATTATGGCCATTCCGGTAATAATTATCGGACGGGGGGTGTGGGACGGATTGATCACGACGTCTTTCGAGAGCGGGAAATCAGACATTACCGGCCTCCCTGGCAACCGCAACGGTATAGGATGCAGACTGAGCCGGTTGCTGCCCCTGCTGCCGTTTTTGCAACTCGGCAATGACCGCTTCCCGTGGGCCGAAAAGAACTATCGCACCATCCTGCAGGACAAGTAGTTTGTCGATATTAGCCAGCAACGACAGTTTGTGGGTAATGACCAGTGCTGTGGTGCCATTCTGTTTCATATAGTTGATTGCACCAATCAGAGCCGCTTCTCCGCTGTCATCAAGGCTGGCGTTCGGTTCATCAAGCACCACAAGCTTCGGAGTGCCGAACAATGCCCGGGCAAGGGCAATCCGCTGACGCTGTCCCCCCGAAAGCACCGCGCCCCCTTCGCCAATCTGGGTGTCATAGCCGTCCGCCATCTTGAGGATCATTTCATGGACTCCGGCCAGTTTGGCTGCGGAAATAACCTGTTCCGTATCAGGCGTATCAAGTCGCCCGATATTTTCGGCAATTGAGCCGGCAAACAGCTCCACGTCCTGCGGCAGATAGCCGATATATTTACCCAGTACCTCTTTATCCCAACCGGACATGTCGGCACCATCCAGGCGTACCGTGCCGGTAATCGGGCTCCAGACGCCGGTTATCAGGCGGGCCAGGGAGGATTTTCCCGCTGCACTCGGGCCGACAATGCCTAACGATTCTCCAGGCATCAGAGCAAAGGAAACGTCTTTAATGACAACCTTGTTGGAGGTGCGAAAACCGAAGGTCACCCGTTCAAGGGAGATGCGCCCGGTTGGCGGGGGGAGTTCCATGTGGGGAAGCTCTTTTGCCAGGCCCTTAATGAAAACGTCCAGCCGTCCGTAAGCGGTACGTGCTTCCAACAGTCCCTTCCAACTGGCGATAACATGTTCGATGGGGGCAAGGGCCCGGCCCAGAATAATGGTCCCGGCAATCATGAGGCCGGGAGTGAATCCCTGGGATTTTATAACCAGCCAGGCACCGGCACCGAGCATGACCGATTGAATGAATTGACGGACGAATTTAGTAATGCCGGAGATCTTTCCGGCACGGTTGCTTGCCTGGCTCTGCAGTTCAAGTGCTTTACTGTTCAGGACATTCCAGCGGAGCATCAGGCCGCTCTGCATGCCCATGGCGTTAACCGCTTCGGCGTTGCGCATGCCGGCAGTGACAAAATTCCCCGCCTGCCTTCCTGCAGCGTTAGCTTCTTCCATCGGTCTTCTGGTAACCATTTCGTTCATTACCGTGAACGTGATCATGATGAGTGCCCCGACGAAAGCGATCCAGAACATGAGGGGATGCATCAGCCAGAGAATCACCAGGTAGACCGGCAGCCACGGAGCGTCAAACAGGGCAAGAATACCGCTCCCGGAGAGAAACGTCTTGATGGCGCTTAAATCTCTCAAACCGGTAGCGTACTGCTTCCCTTCCGGATCAGTGGCACCCGCAATCATTTTTTTCATCAGGAAGGGGGCCATCATGCCGTCAATGGCATTGTTTGCCGTGACCAACAGGCGTGAACGGACAAATTCCAGAGAGCCCATGACCAGCATGGCACCACCGAGAATCAGGGTCAGCATCAGCAGGGTTTCTTCACTCCGGCTTGCCAGAACACGGTCATACACCTGAAGCATATAAAGCGAAGGCGTCAGAAGCAGCATATTGATGACAAAACTGAACAAACCGGCAAAAATGAAAAAAATACGGAACCGCTTGAGAAATGAACGCATGAGTGGAGTTGATACCTCTGAATATTTTATTTGATAGAATAATTTTATACGATGTTTAGCAGAAGAGTCCTCTTGAGCGCCACAAAAAACAGGCGCCCAAGAGGAAAAAGTGTACTTACACGAGCAGAAGATCTGTACTCTGGAGCGAAGCAGGATGATTTGCCGATGTACCAATGATAGCAAATTCAACCGCAGCACCACTCCCGGCGGCACCATCAGCGTCATAAGAAAGCGCACCGGTAGTTGAATCATAGATCAGTTTATCGGTAGCGTTCAAGTCAACAGCACTCTCAGCAGATCCCAATCCGGTAAAAATTGCCGTTGAAAGTGAAATAACGTCCTGACCGCTCACAAAGTCGGACAGCGTATCAACGTCAGCAGGATTCAAAGCTGAACTGAAAATAAAAATATCGTTTCCTGCCCCACCGGTGAGGATGTCACTCCCTGTTCCGCCGTTAATGGTATCAGCGCCGTCACCACCGATAATCTGGTCACTTCCGGAGCCTCCGTTCAGGATGTCGTTTCCGGCACCGCCGTTGAGAAGATCGTCACCACCGTTGCCGACCATGGTGTCATTACCCGATCCACCGGTAAGCGTGTTGGCCACTGAATTACCGTAGAGGAAATTTGCATAGAGAGCACTTCCGGTAACATTTTCAACACCAATGATCGTATCATTACCGGCAGTTCCGCCAACCGGCTGAGTTTGGATGGCAAGTGTTACCGTGACACTGTTGGCCACAGAACTGTAATCAAGTGTATCTATTCCCGCCCCTCCATCAATATAATCATCTCCCGTCATAAGGCCGCTGAAGGTATCATTGCCGTCACCACCATACATCATGTCATTACCGGAGCCACCGTTCAGGATGTCGTCTCCGGTACTACCGGTGAGAAGATCGCTACCACCGTTGCCTACCAGAATGTCATTACCAACACCTCCCGTTAATGTATTGGCAACTGAATTGCCATAGAGGTAATTGGCATAGAGAGTGCTGCCGGTAACATTTTCAACACTGATGATCGTATCATTACCGGCAGTTCCACCAACCGGCTGAGTCTGGATGGCAAGTGTTACCGTGACACTGTTAGCCACTGTACTGTAATCGAGTGTATCTATGCCTGCCCCTCCATCAATATAATCATCGCCGGTCATAAGGCCTCTGAAGGCGTCATCACCGTCACCTCCATAGATCATGTCATTTCCTGAGCCTCCGTTCAGGGTGTCGTTTCCGGCACCGCCGTTGAGAATATCGTTGCCACCGTTGCCAACCAGGGTGTCATTACCTGAACCGCCGGTAAACGTGTTGGCAACTGAATTGCCATAGAGGAAGTTGTCAGAAACAGCACTGCCGATAACATTCTCAATGCCGGTAATCGTATCAATACCGGATTCGGTGCCTACGTTTTGTCCCGTGAGAGTGAGGAGAGCAACTGTTACGCTATCGGTGGCGGCACTGTAATCAATAGTATCAATCCCGGTTCCACCATCTATAATGTCGTTACCGCTCCCGCCAATAAGTCGGTCATTACCGTCCTGGCCGTAGAGAGAGTCGTCGCCTGCTCCGCCGTCAATCACATCGTCACCGCCACCGGCATAAATAATGTCATCTCCTGCCAACGCGACTATCGTGTTTGGAGCTGCCGTTCCTGTATATGTGTTATTGCCATCTGTCAGTGTAACAATGCCATCGGCACCGGTTACGGTGACGATAAAATTTTTGGAGGTGATACCGCCATGTAAATCATCAATTGTTAAAGTATAGGTCAGACTTATCTGTTCACCTGCAACCAGATAATTAAAGACGTTTGGATCAGCAGAGAACAACGCATTGAAACTTCTGGTACCGGTACCTGCTCCCGTGGAAATAGCACCAACGGTGACGAGTGACATCAAAGCGTTTGCATCAAGATAGAGGCCTTCCTGTGTTCCACTAAGTGTGACTGCCGATATTGATGCAATATGGGTGTCAGCCAGATCGATGTCACTGAAACTGACTGCGATATCAGATGTCAACGGCGTCGGAGCAGGCTGCTCGGCAATAACAGTTGTTGCGATATCATTTAAGATTGGTACATCGTTGGTGCCGGTTATGGTGATAGTGACAATGCGGGTAGTTCTGCCGCCATGGTTGTCGAGTACGTTGAAGCTGAAAGTCTCAACTTTTGTCTGGCCGGCGGAGAGGTACTCAACTGCTGCTGAAGCTACGGAGTAATTCCAGGAGACCATACCGCCGCTGCCCGTCCCGGTGGTATCGGAAGTCATAACAGCGGCCAGGGTACCAAGGGCACCGGCAGACGGTGTAACGACACTGAGGCTGTGGGTATCGCTCAGGTCAGCATCGGTAAAGCTGATTGTGCCGGAATCGGTCAGCGTACCGGCAGGAGTATCCAGTTCCGAAATTGCTCCGGTTACGTCGGTGACAGCAACTACCGGGGCGTCGTTGGTACCGGTGATGGTGACGGTGACGGTGCGGTTGACAACGCCACCATTACCGTCGAGCAGATCGAAGCTGAAGGTCTCGACTTTTGTTTGACCGGCGGCGAGGTATTCAACCGCAGATGCCGCTACCGTGTATCTCCAGGTGATGAGACCGCCGATACCGGTACCGGTGGTATCAGCAGTTTTTATGGCGGACAGTGTCCCGAGGGCACCGAAAGACGGTGTGACGACGCTGAGACGGTGAATATCAGTCAGGTTTGCGTCGGTGAAGCTGATCGTACCGGAATTGGTTAAATTACCTGCAGGGTTAAACTGTTCCGTTACGGCACCGGTGACGTCAGTAGTGGCAACGACAGGAGGGAAGTTGTCGCTGGTGCCGGTAATGGTGACACTGACAGTGCGGGTAACAACACCACCCTGGCCGTCAAGGAGATCAAAGTTGAAGGTTTCGACCACTGTCTGACCGGCGTCAAGATATTCAACAGCTGAGGCGGCTACGGTGTAGTTCCAGGTGACAACGCCGCCAAGACCGGTGCCGGTAGTGTCGGTGGAGACATTCGCAGTAAGTGTGCCCAGCGGAGTACCGCCCGGGGTGACGGCGCTGATACTGTGGATGTCGACAAGGTCAACGTCGGTAAAGCTGATCGTGCCGGTGTCTGTAAGATTACCAACCGGGAAGATCATCTCGGTAACAGCACCGGTGACGTCAACAGTGTCAACAACAGGAACATCATTGGTGCCGGTGATGGTGACAGTGACAGGCTGGCTGGCGCTGCCATCACTGGAGACGGCGGTGAAACTGTCGGTGATCGACTGGCCGGCTCCCAGCTGCTGAATGGCTGCCTGAGCGTTGAGGGCGGTGTAGGTCCAGACACCGTCTGTAGTCAGGGTGAAGGAGCCGAAGTTACCAGCTGTGCCCGCTTGTGCGGTAAAGGCAGACTGACCGGCGTCTGCATCACTGATAGTCAGTGCGCCGCCAGCGGTCAGGTTCGGGGTGGTGTCGTCTTCTGTGACGGCTCCAATGGCAATACCGGTGATTATCGGTACGTCGTTGCTGCCGAGGATGCTGACAGTGATGACCTGCTGTGTGCCGTCAGTAGTGGCTACGGTGAGGCTGTCAGTATAGGTGGTGCCACCGACAAATTCATTGTGGGCGTTGTTCATCGTGTATGTCCAGGCGCCGGCAGTATTGATGCTGAAGGTGCCGAAACCGTTGGAACCGGCTACGTCGGCCTGAACAACAAAGGAGGGTGCCGGAACCGTGTCAACATCGGTTGAGACAAGTGTGCCGCTGGCGGTAAGGGGAGCGTCGGTTTCGGTCAGACTGGCAGTGCTGCTGCCGGAAATAACAGCAGCGTCGTTAGTGCCGAGAATACTGACGGTGATGACCTGCTGTGTTCCGTCGGCAGTGGCTACGGTGATGCTGTCCGTGTAGGTGGTGCCGCCGACAAATTCATTGTGGGCGTTGTTCATCGCGTATGTCCAGGCGCCGGCAGTATTGATGCTGAAGGTGCCGAAACCGTTGGAACCGGCTGCGGCTATCTGAACGGCAAACAAAGCGGAACTGTCGACATCAGTGGCGCTCAGAGTACCGCCGGTGGTGAGGGCAGCGTTTGTTTCAGTCAGACTGGCGACGCTGGTGCCGGTGATAACTGCGGCGTCGTTGGTGCCGAGGATGCTGAATGTGATGACCAGCTGTGTACCGTCGGCAGTGGCTACGGTGATGCTGTCAGTATAGGTGGTGCCGCCGACAAATTCATTGTGGGCGTTGTTCATCGCGTACGTCCATGCACCGGCAGCATTGATGCTGAAGGTACCATACCCATTGGAACCGGCTGTAGCGGACTGGACAGCAAATAATGCTGAGCTGTCAATATCAGTGGCGCTCAGAGTACCGCTGGCAGTGAGGGCTGCGTTGGTTTCAGTCAGACTGACTGCGCTGGAACCGGTGATAACAGCGGCATCATTGACAGGCGTGATGTCAAGGGTGGCGGTGCCGCCTACCGACTTCGCATCAACTGCTCCGTTG
>JBMOEI010000092.1:0-15164 GCA_049318985.1 Desulfuromonadaceae bacterium | reverse complement strand
GTGCCTGACTGTCATCGGGTGAAAGCCTGAGTGCTTCGGCCAGAGCCTCTCGTGCGGCGGTTTCGTTACCTTTTTCGTACGCCTGCATAACGATGGATTTCCATAGCAGAGCATCCTGAGCGAATTTAGCAGTCCCGTCACGCAGAAGAGTCGTGGCCTTGTCGGACTCCTTCATCTCTTGATGGCAGAGACCCGGATAGTAATATGTCTCGGCTGAGGGCTGTAGTTGCAGGTTTTCACTGAACAGAACCGCCGCCTTGCCAAAGTTACGCTGGCGGAAGTAGACAAGGTTTTTCTTCAGCCTCTACTTTTATCTTCATTTTTCTAAACATTTCTGATAGTCCACGTTGGTATCATTATTTTCTGTGATATACGTAAAAAATGTCTTTTATACTGTGAAGTATAACTTTTTTGATGACGCACTGAAGTTTTTAGCGCGATTTTCACGATCAGACAGATAGTCGTTGAGGAATAATACTATCCAGAAGATGAATAAAATATCTTCTCTTTTCTGCGATGAGCTGCCTCTTGACTCGAAAGAGCCGGAAATGATCGCATTCTTTCTTGATTTGGCGTTTGAGGCGTTTTTAAAGAGTGGCGAAATCGAAAAACGGCTGAAAACTCTGACAGGTGGTGAATAATGGCAAAAGTCACGGAAAAAAGCTTAAAGGCCCGCTGTAGCGCATTAAACCTCCGGGAACTGAAAGACACCACTTTCGGAGTGACATTTGAGCGCTATCCCGCCGGATACGAAGTTATTCTAAAATACCGAGATGCAACTCCTCCACAACTATTGGGCAAAGACGTTTCGGCTTCTGAGGCTGAGGCATTGATTGAAGGCGTGGCGGCTGGGGCTGCGGCAGTTAAATCAGCCGGTGCAGCAAAACCAGAATATGTGTCCCGTGAGACCTTTGTACGGCAGAGCGGCACCCGGTGTCCGAAGTGCCAGACTAAGGATATCAGTGTCGGTCATATTGCAGCAAGTGCTGGAATAATGACACAGACATGTTCCTGCACAAGATGTGAGATGAGTTGGCAGGCCATTTACAAGCTTGACGATTTTGATTACGGCGCAATGGCGATTGTATGAGATCATGGCAGAGAATGACTTGTTGTCGGCGTTATCCAATCAAAATAGCCGTTTTTTAGAAGGTACCTGCGAGATTGTACTTGATAGCGCTGAAATTGCTGTTGTTGCGAAAGGTCGCTATATGAAAGCACCACTATCAAAAACAGCTGATCTTGACCATGAAGAAAATGAATGGCGGGTTGTAGAAAATGAAAATACCCCGAAGTTTGTCGAGCTTTACAAACTACCATAAAGAATGTGTCTTATCGTCATTGCATATAGCTGCCATCCGGACTACCAACTGATCCTCGGAGCAAACCGCGATAAGTTTCGTGATCGACCTACCGAACCGGCTGGATTCTGGATGAGCGCACCATACCTTTTAGCGGGACGTGACGTGCAGGCAGGTGGAACCTGGATTGGCGTCACGACCACTGGCAAGCTTGCGGCCATCACCAATTACCGCGATCCACATCAGCAGGTAATAGATCCACCATCACGTGGGAAGTTGGTGTCCGACTATTTGCTGAATGCGAGTTTGACTCCGGAAGAGTATCAAGCGATGCTAAACCGGGATGGTCAGCAGTACGATGGCTTCAATTTCCTCTACGGTACACTCGACAAGTTATATTACTTCACCAACCGGGGTGGCTCGTCGGGACCTATCTCTTCCGGTATCCACGGGTTATCGAACCATCTGCTCGACACCAAGTGGGCCAAGGTAACAACTGCCAAATCTCGTATGGAGCCCATAGTAAAAAACAGTATAGGTGATTCGGAACACATTTTTGCAGCGCTGTCCGACCATGTTCCGTTTGCCGATAACCTGCTGCCCGACACCGGAGTTGGCCTAGAAAGGGAGCGGATGCTCTCACCGCTCTTCATTGAAAACAAAGAATACGGTACCCGTTCGTCAACCGTCATATTGGTGGACCGAAAAGGGTCTACGACATTCATCGAGCGAGTCTTTGACAATTCATCTGGTACATCCTCAACACAAAACTTCACCTTCCAACAGAAGACCATCCCATGAACTTCCTCTTTCACATGCTGCTTTCCGGTGACGATGAGCAGATTCTGGTCGGCAACTTTATGGGAGACTTTGTCAAAGGACCGCTTAATGAAAGATTTCCTGAGCGCATCCGACAAGGAATTCACCTGCACCGCAGGATTGATTCCTTCTCCAGTCGATCTGAGCTTTTTCAGCAGAGCAGACGGCGCATAGATCCACACTACGGACTGTATCGCGGAGTAATGATCGATCTTTTTTATGATCATTTCCTTGTTAAAGAGTGGAATAGCTGGTCGGATGAACCGCTCAGCGATTATCTGGTCAGGACGAGAGCGATCATCACAAAGCATTATGAAGAGTTGCCTGAACGTATGCAAAAACTTGTACCGTACATTTTTGGGGAACTTCTGCCATCATATGGCGAAGTGAGCGGCATTGGTACAGCATTTGAGAGGATGTCGCGAAGGGTGTCGCGGAAAAATCCGCTTGCGGGTGGTGAGGTTGAGTTGGAACGGCACTTTGATGACTTGCGTTCCGATTTTCGAGGATTCTTGCCGTTAGTACGCTGCTTTGCGGAGGAAACAGTCGCCGCTAATTTGCTGGTAGAGGCTAAGCAGCACGTATGAATCGCGCAAAAAGTCATTCATATCGCTGGTATATTTTTGTAATGTGCAGTTTTACGTACATCATTTCCGGTTTCTGGCGAGTCACCCACCAACTAAATCAACGGTAGTCGCGATGCCGTGGTGCTTCATACGCACGATCAGATTCATAATAACGGGCGTACCGATAATGTCGGGGATACTCATGTATGACAACCTGACGAGGTTCGTAGTGAACTCTCTGTTCATATACGACCGGTTGCGGTTGGGAGATTGCTACTGCTACGATGGTGGAAATGATTGCTACTGGAATCCATAGTGGGCTGATGCCGGATTCATTACGACCACCGGCATAGCTGGTGTTGACGAGCAGCGTAGAAATAAAGCCTATTGCGACGAGGGTGAAAATCATTTTTTTCATTGTAGTCTACCTCCGGCTGAATTTAATTACTTGGTAACCATATGAGCATCAGGTATGCCAATCAGTAAATGTAAGTAATTGCCCGTAATAACAGGTGGATACACGTCTGGTCAGATATTTAGTAATTGTCATTAGGGCGGGAATGAGCCTGTCAGTACCTCATTTGAGTTACGGATTTCTCCCTTTTGACACAAATTATGGATAGCTACGAACATATGCTCACGGAAATTCAAAACAAATTAATAGCCCTCACAAACCCTGAAGAAGCCATGTTTCTTCAAAGGTTTTTCAAAACAGGGACTGGACAGTACGGCGAAGGTGACATTTTCAGAGGTATTCGTGTACCCGTGCTTCGCAGGCTTTCCAAGGAATACCAGCTAATTCCTCTGGAACATGTAGCCTCTCTGCTGCAGAGCGCCTATCACGAAGACAGACTACTTGCACTTTTTATTCTGGTACTGAAGTACGCAAAAGCCACTGAGGATCTGAGGGGGAATATTTACTCGCTGTACATGGGTAACACCGCCTTTATCAACAACTGGGATTTGGTTGACGCTTCTGCTGAGCACATAGTTGGGGCTTATGTGAGCAGCAATAGCAGGGAGCCACTCTATCAACTGGCCAATTCATGCAGTATGTGGGAGAGGAGAATTGCAGTCCTTGCAACATTTCACTTCATTAAACGTGGATACTTTGATGAAACTCTAAAAATAGCGGAAATATTACTTGCAGACAAAGAAGACCTCATACACAAAGCCGTCGGATGGATGCTGCGAGAGGTAGGTAAGAGAGATATTCAATGTGAAGATTCTTTCTTGGATACTCATTACCGGCAGATGCCGCGAACAATGCTTCGCTACGCAATAGAGAAGCACCCGCAGGACAAACGGCTTGCATACTTGAGATAAAAAAGGATAACCAGATGCAATATCAGATAGGAAAACCGGGTAGAATTGTGGTTGTGCGCTTTAGTGATGGTGATGATGTGCTTGGCGGGATTGCACAGATATGTCGCTCAGAAGATATCCGAGCCGCATGCTTTAATGTCGTGGGTGGCATAAAAGGTGGCCGCTATGTTGTCGGCCCGGAGACGGAAGAAATGCCGCCAATACCGGTCTGGCGGGAGCTTCATGAAAGTCATGAGGCTGTTGGTTTCGGTACCGTATTCTGGGATAAACTACAACCGAAAGTACATTTTCATGGAGCCTATGGTAAGCGGGACTCCGTAAAAGCTGGATGTCTGCGCGAAGGCAGCGAGGCGTTCCTTGTTCTTGAAGTGGTAATAACTGAGATACTGGACGTGGATATCAAACGCGAACTGGACCCAGCTTCAAATATGGTACTGATGAAAATACAATAAAATTGCATTCTGCGTTCAAGGGAAACTCATGCTGCAAAGAGTGGTATCAGGGGGACAAACAGAGGATCGGGAGTAATCACTGATATGAATCAGCGATTATCCACCACGCGCTTAGCCTTGTGAACTGCCCGTGGCAGATCCCCATCTTGCAGTACAGAGACGGAATGAGGTGCGATGCCGTGCCGGTTGCGCAGCAGTTGGCGGATTTGCTCTGACAGAGTCCCATCTGAAACCGCTGAACCATTACGGCGTTCAACCTCCAGGTGAAAGCGGGTCAGATGCTGCTCTCTGCCGAGAGTGATCCGGTATTCTCCGGTTGTTTCCGGGACACTGCGCACGGCAACTTCGACATCTGACGGAAAAAGATTGACGCCATTGACGATAAACATGTCGTCGGTACGGCCATGAATCCAGATGCGGGCGTGACTTCTGCCACAGCGGCAGGGGGACGCATCGCGGGTAATAATGTCACCGGTGCGGAAACGGATCATCGGTCTTGCCTGTTTCTGCAGGGTCGTCAATACCATCTCACCCTTTTCCCCATCGGCAACATGCTCTCCAGTGCCCGGGTCAAGGACTTCCACCAGCAGATGATCTTCGGCAATATGCAGCCCATCACGCTCAGAGCACATACCGGCGCACGCACCAAATATATCTGATATGCCGTAGAAGTCGTACAACTCGGCGTTCCAGATGGCTTCTATCGCCTGACGGGTTGCCGGTATTGACCCGCCCGGTTCACCGGCAACTATAATTTTGCGAATTGCCAGGTCACGCACCGGATCGATACCTTCTGCACGGGCTGTCTCACCGAGGTGCCAGGCGTATGATGGCGTCGTCCAGGTGACGGTCGGCTGGAACTCCTTGGCAAAAAACAGGAGTCGGTCTGCCGGTACCGTGCCGGCCCAGAGACAAAGGGCTCCCAGACGCTGGGCACCAATCACATCGGGGCCGCCAACAAACATGGAAAAATTGAGGGCGTGGAGATAACGGTCATGATTCCTTATTCCAGCAGCATAAAAGAGCCGCGCCTGGACATCCTGCCAATCATCGAAATCCTGTGCTGAAAACGGAGACAGTGTAGGGACTCCGGTCGAACCGCTGGATGCGGAGACATACACGACGTCACGCTCCGGCACTGCCACGATATCTCCGAGAAGAGGGGTCTGGGATTGCCGTTCCCGCATAATCTGTTTATTGATAAACGGATACCGCCCCAAATCATCAAGGGTGTCCAGATCACGTGGAGAGACGCCAGCATCAGCAAACGCCCGTTTATAATAGGGAGAATTGTCTGCAGCAAAGCAGAGATGATCTTTTAACAAGCGCAGCTGAAGGTGCTCAAGTTCTGGTCGTGGCATTGTTTCCAGTTCGGCATCCCAAAACTGATCTGTTCTGTTTTTGTTCATTTCTGAAGCGGACATGTTCTTATCCTTTACTTGACCCCGGCAATAACCCGGGCCTGAGCAGCAAATTTTTTCCACGGTTCAAGAGCCCGCACCATAATGCGGGCGCCATCCGGGGCACCGCCACCATTGAGGCATCCGGGGATACCGCCGCCGACGGTCAGCCATTCCAGCAGTCGTGCCAGGCGAGCGCGTGTTTCACCGTCAGAGGCCGCTGCCAGAGATTCAAGCAGTTTATCTCCATAAAGTGGAGAGGTCAGATCCTTGTATGAGGGGAAGCAGCCGGTTTCTACGATACCACCGCCCAGTTCCTGGGCGATGCGTTTGGTATCATAGGGGAGTGTCGCCACCAGAATTTTGTTCACATGGGAGAGCAGTGCATCCGGTATCCAGAGACCGGACGGGTGCTGCGCACCGTTGTAGATGGCGCCGATACCGAGACCAAAGGTGGTTTCATTATTGATCGCCATACGGGTAAGCCGGTCCTGAAAGACCTTCTGGGAGAGTCCGGCGGCATTGGCAAGCTCAATGGCTGTGCCGATCATGACATCCCCCTGCCCGGCGACACAGGCGCCGATGGGAGCCCGGTAGAGAGCGGTAAAGATGCTGACAAACAGGGCGGCATACTCATGTTCACCATTAAGAAAAATGCGCTCATTCGGGACAAACACATCGTCGAAGAGCAGGAATGCCTGAGAAATCCCCCCCACCTTGGGAGCATCCCACCCCTCCTCCTCGTCTCTGGTATCACTCGGCCGGCGGGTCTCGACGATTGTCAGGCCGGCGACATCGCGCGGAATGGCAAAGGCGATGGCAAATTCCTTTTCATCCTCCTTGAGTCCGCTTCCCGGCACACAGACAATCTCGTTGGCAGCTGCCACTCCGCAGATCTGTGCCTTGACGCCACGCACAATAACTCCGTCTTCACGAACTTCCTTTATATGCAGGTAGCTATCGATCGATTGCTGCGCGGCAGGTCCCTGACTGCGATTTCCCTTGGCATCAGTCAACGCACCGGCTGTCGCCAGGGAATGCTCCTCCAGAAAGCTGAAATAGCGCGCAAGCCTCTGGTGATACTCTGTCCCCTTGGCCTGATCTATCTCCCAGGTGACCGCCCATAAGGTATTAAGCATGGTCCAACCGGCGCAGGTAGCACCGTGGCAGGCACCGGTGTTGTGAAACTGGGCGCGTTTCATGCGGGCATTGGCAAGAACATCCTCCGGGGTACGCATCAGGGTGTTCCAGCGATGTGCCGGTTTGCCGCTCAGATGTGAGGTCGCCGTAAAAAGCGCCTGCTGATCCGGATCAAAAGAGGCGTCATAGCAGGCAGCTATGGCATTTACATGGAGTTTGGTCGCCAGGTTACGGGTAACATCCTTGATCGGTTTACCCCATTTGAACAGGTTGGGCTGAAGTTTTTGCAGACTTTTGCGGTATTGGGCTCCATTTTTCATGGTCACTCCTTGTATATATTTTTTTTGAAAACGCGGTTTATCCTTTGTCAGCCCGCTCTGCGATCCGATCTCCGATGACCTGAACTGCCTGCACGAGCACAATCAGGATGACTACCGTAACGATCATGATATTCGTTTCATAGCGATAGTAGCCGAAGCGGATCGCCAGGTCGCCGACCCCTCCCCCGCCAACGATTCCGGCCATGGCCGAATAGCCGATGAGGCTTACCGCCGTGACCGTGAGGCCGCGCAGCAGTCCGGGAAGCGCTTCCGGCAGCAGCACGTGAATGATAATCTGCAGCGGAGTCGCGCCGGTTGCGGTGGCAGCCTCAATAATGCCGCGGTTTACCTCGCAAAGCGCCACCTGAACCAGTCGGGCATAAAAAGCAACTGAAGCGATAGTGAGCGGTACGGAGGCAGCGCCGGGACCGATAGTTGAACCGACGAGACGCTGGGTGAGCGGCAGCACCAGCACCAGCAGAATGACAAACGGCACCGAACGGATGACGTTTACCAGCAGACCGCCCACGGAGTTGATGAAGCGGTTGTGCAGAAACAGCCCGCGACTGGTGACAAACAGCAGCAGCCCGAGCGGAATACCGATCAGTATCGAAAGGGTCAGGGAAATTCCGACCATCTGAAAAGTTTCACCAAAAGCTTTCAGCAGGTCCTGTAACAATTCCCGCATTGTATCCGTCATTGCAACACCTCCACTCCGGCAGTTTTGCTGACGATGTAGGCAGTAGCCTGCTCCACCGCCTCATACGCCCCTTCAAGTGCAACGACCAGCGCCCCCAACGGTTGTCCGCCTATATATTCGATCTGACCGTGCAGAATATTTACCTGCACGCCAAAGAGGCGGATTGTTTCAGAAATGATCGGTTCTTCGGCACGCTCACCCCGATAGAGCAGTTTCAGTATTTTTCCTGCTGCCGTTTCAAGAAGACGCGCCGGAAGTTCCAGGTTGAGTGTCCGGGAAACGAGCTGCCGGGTAAATTCATGATTCGGATTAGCGAACAGATTATATACGGTCCCCTCTTCCACTACTTCGCCGGCATCCATTACCGCCACCCGGTCACAGATAGCTTTCACTACCGTCATTTCATGAGTAATAATGACTATGGTGATGCCGAGGGTGCGGTTGATTTCCTTCAGCAGTTCAAGAATTGATGCGGTTGTCTCAAGGTCCAGGGCGGAAGTCGGTTCATCACAGAGCAGGACCCGGGGTGAATTGGCAAGTGCCCGGGCGATACCGACCCGCTGCTTCTGGCCGCCTGATAACTGGGCAGGATAGGCTTCTGACTTGTCACTCAAGCCGACCAATGCGAGCAACTCCGGTACCCGTTCGGCAATCTCGCCTTTGGAGCGACCGGCAACCTTCAGTGCGAAAGCCACGTTGTTAAACACGGTCCTGGTGTTGATCAGGTTGAACTGCTGAAAAATCATCCCGGTACGCAGCCTGAGTTTACGCAGATCTTCACCCTTGTAATTGGTGACATCCGTACCGTCGATGCTGACAGACCCGGATGTAGGTCGCTCCAGCAGGTTTATAGTGCGTACGAGAGTACTTTTCCCGGCTCCGCTCGTACCGACGATGCCAAAAATTTCACCTCGTCCGATATGGAGAGAAACTTTCCTGACCGCCTCGACAGGGCTGGTAGCCCCGCCGAAGCGCACGCTTATATCTGTCAACTGAATCATAATTCGCTGCCTGTAGTCGTTATTTTTTAGCTTTCAGCCATGCCGGGAACTGGAAATCTTTGAATATATCGTTTTTGTTCGTCACCGCCTTTTTGAAATCTGCGGACTCAAGCACCGCCTGAATATCTTTGGCAAACGGTTTGTCCAGATCTTCGGTACGCACGGCAACGACTAGCTTCAGGTTTTCATCAAGCTCTTCCTTGATCAGGGCAGAATCGAGAGGAATACCGGCGGCAATGGCGTAGTTGCCGTTAATGACGGCAATCGTCACGCTATCCAGCGACCGGGGAATCTGGGCCGCTTCAATGGGACGAATCTTGATCCCCTTGGGATTTTCAGCAATATCCTTCTCGGATGCCTTTGCCGGGTCTATCTCCGCTTTCAACTTGATCAAACCCTCTTTCTGCAGCAGGCGCAGGGCGCGGGCAAGATTGGTCGGATCATTGGCAATAGTCACTTCATCACCGCTTTTCAACTGGCTGATAGTTTTAATTTTACGGGAGTAGAGGCCAAGACCTGCTGTCGGAACGGTTATCGCCTCCTTGCTCCCCTTCGAGAACGGGATCGGTGATATTTTCAGCCCCTTGTCTTTGGAAAATTTTTCCAGATAGGGAAGATGCTGGAACAGGTTTACAGTGATCGAACTGTTGGAGAGTGCCAGGTTCGGTTGGACGTAATCGCTGAATTCCTTGATTTCCACCTTGTACCCTTTTTTCTCCAGACCCGGCTTGATCGCTTTTTTAAAGAGATCGCCGTACGGACCTGGTGCGACACCGACTTTAATTTCCCTGACATCTTTTTCCGCCACTGCAGGCAGTGTTACTGCCATCGTTGCCAGCGCCAATGTTCCAATTACAGCCAGTTGTTTCAGTCTGTTTCTCATGTTCTTCTCCTTTTTGAGTGTGGTTACGACATAAAAAAAGGCCGAACAAAAATAGAGCATCACCCTATTTTTGTTCGGCCTCCAGTTTTTCTGGTCAGCTTTCCCGCAATGTAGCAAATCATTTAAACCTTGTCAAGCATATTTTATATAATACCTACAAACAATGTATATATTTTCAATTACTTTTTATTCTGTATTTTTTCTCCAGTGCTGGTATTGCCCCCGTCTTTAGAGTAATTTAATGATTTGTTTGGCAAATTCATTGACAACGCTGTAGTGTACTTCCGCCCCTTCACGCCTACCTTCGATAATGCCCTTGTGTTTAAGTAGTGCCAGATGCTGTGAAACCGTCGCTTGTGGCAGTCCAAGGCATTCCCAGATATGTTTAACATTACACTCTTGAGTACAGAGTCCTGCAACAATCTTCAGGCGGGTTGGGTGGCCAAGCACTTTCAATACATCAGCTTCTACATTAAATTTTTTATCAATTTTAAAGGACATATAATAGACTCCAGTTGAACTCAATACTTTCAATATTTGAATAATCAGTTCGTCAGTTATTAACGTTCATATCCCGATCCCGTCATCACCGGTCAGCCTGTTTCCGGAGCGAATTCCGCGCATAAAGAGCAGGATGCTTACCCCATCTGCCGTACGATCAAACTCAAATGACAGGGTCTGTTCGTACGCCAGCAGAGCCACAGCCTGCAGCTGTTCCACATCCCTCAAGCGAAAGAGAATACGGTTCCCTTTGCCGAGATAATCAAGGAAGCTGTTCGATACATCGAATTCCAGTGCTCCCCACTCCCCGCTCAGGTCAACGACGCTTACGCCAGCGCTGCCGGCGGCGGCTTCACTGAGGTTGATCCGTTTGAGATGGTCATTGCCCAGGCCTGATCGCTCCGCTCTCTTCTCAGACAGAGGCTGCTCCATTGGCGTTGTCCCGATGATCATCCCTGCTGCCACGGTAGCATTGCTGATTCGGTCAATCAGGATGAAGCTGCCGGTATGCCGGTTCTGCCGGTAGGGATCAAATGAGATCGGGCGGTCAAGTTCCAAGCGGGCAACGCCGATTTCGTTCAGCTTCAGTGTCGGCACCTGCTTCTGTTCAAGGGTATTGACATCCACTGCGTACTGCACGGCGGTGACGCGACCGGGAGTCACCGCCGTCGAAGTTTTAACCAGATAGATCTGCCCCGGCTGCAACGGTTCGTCGTGCATCCAGACGAGGTGTGCTTCCGGGTGCCGGGCGTATGTTGGCTGTGCCTCAGGAGACGAGAGCATGTCCCCCCGGCTGATGTCGATTTCGTCCTCAAGGGTCAGCGTTATCGCCTGGCCGGCAGTCGCTTCCGGCAGATCACCATTCATAGTAACGATCCGGGCCACTCTGCTTGTCTGTCCGGAGGCGGTTACCCGCAGTTCGTCTCCCTGCCTGATGGTACCCGAAGCGATTGTGCCGCAGAAACCACGAAAGTCGAGGTGGGGACGGTTTACCCACTGCACCGGCATACGGAATGACTCTGCCCGGCTATCGTCGGCGACCGGCACATTTTCGAGGTAGTGCATCAAGGTCGGGCCTTCGTACCACGGGGTATTGGCGCTCAGCTCGATCATGTTGTCACCGCCGAGGGCCGAGAGCGGGATGGCGGCGATATCGCCAAAGCCGAGTGAGGCGGCAAACTGTTCGTAATCGTTCCGGATCGCGGTAAACTTCTCCTGATCGAAATCAATGAGATCCATCTTGTTGACGGCCAGTACGATATGTTTGATGCCGACGAGGGAGACCAGGTAGCTGTGACGCCGGGTCTGGGTCAGCAGTCCCTTGCGGGCATCAACGAGGATAATGGCAACCTGGGCGGTGGAGGCACCGGTGATCATGTTGCGGGTGTACTGTTCGTGGCCGGGGGTGTCGGCAACGATGAATTTGCGTTTTTCGGTGGAGAAGTAGCGGTAGGCGACGTCGATGGTGATCCCCTGTTCCCGCTCCGCCTGCAGTCCGTCGAGCAGCAGGGCATAGTCGATGGCGCCCCCCTGGGTGCCGACCTTTTTGCTGTCCGCTTCGAGCGACTCCAGCTGATCTTCAAAGACCATCTTCGAATCCCAGAGCAGTCGTCCGATCAGGGTACTTTTGCCGTCATCGACACTGCCGCAGGTGATGAAGCGGAGCATGGTTTTTTCTTCATGGCTTTTGAGATAGGCGAGGATATCTTCTTCGATCAGTTCTGATTGATGTGCCATTAGAAGTACCCCTCCTGTTTTTTCTTTTCCATGGAACCGGCCGAGTCATGGTCGATCAGGCGTCCCTGCCGCTCCGACGTGCGGGTGAGCAGCATCTCCTGAATAATCTGCGGCAGCGTGGTCGCTTCCGATTCTACGGCGGCGGTGAGCGGGTAGCAGCCGAGGGTGCGGAAACGGACCGATTTGTACTGCACCGTTTCCCCCGGTTTGAGCTTCATTCGATGGTCGTCGACCATTATCAGCATGCCGTCCCGCTCGACTACCGGCCTGACCGCTGCAAAATAGAGCGGCACAATCGGAATGTTCTCCAAATGGATATACTGCCAGACATCGAGTTCGGTCCAGTTGGAGATCGGAAAGACCCGGATGCTTTCCCCCGGCTTGATGCGGGTATTGTAGAGGTTCCACAACTCTGGTCGCTGCAGCTTCGGGTCCCAGCGGTGGTTGGCGCTGCGGAAGGAGAAGATCCGCTCCTTGGCCCGCGATTTCTCTTCATCACGGCGGGCTCCGCCGAAGGCGGCATCGAATTTGTAGCGGTCGAGCGCCTGCTTCAGCCCTTCGGTTTTCATGATATCGGTATAGAGTGATGAGCCATGGGTGAAGGGTGAGATCCCCTGGCGGACACCCTCGTCATTGACATGCACGATCAGGTCGAGGCCGCATTCGGCGGCCATCTTGTCCCGGAATTCGATCATCTCGCGGAACTTCCAGGTGGTATCCACATGCATCAACGGAAAAGGGGGCGGTGCCGGATAGAAGGCTTTACGGGCGAGGTGCAGCATGACCGCCGAATCCTTGCCGATGGAGTAGAGCATCACCGGGTTGCCGAATTCAGCGGCTACTTCACGGATGATATGAATGCTTTCGGCTTCAAGCTGCTGCAGGTGAGTGAGGTTTTTGCTCATAAAGTCTGCTCCTGATTATTTTGGAACGGTTTATTCTATCCAGCCGCCACCAAGGACAACTTCTCTATCATAGAGCACGGCAGCCTGACCGGGGGTAACAGATATTTGTGGTGTGTCGAAATACACTTCAAAACGGTTTTCCTCCAGGATGACCACCCGGCATGGCGCCGGTGTATGCCGATAGCGAATCCGGCATGCGGCGCGAAACTCCGTTGCTACAGGAGCAATGCTCCAGGTTGCCCGCTCCGCAGTCAATCGTGATCGTTCCAGTTTGTGTCGTTCGCCTACCACGACCCGGTTTTGTTCCGTATCAATGGCACTCACGTGCAGCGGCTGTTTCCAGGCGATGCCCAGTCCCTTGCGCTGACCGACGGTATAGCGGTGTAATCCGGAATGACGTCCGATCACAGTACCGTCCCCGGTGACGATATCTCCCGATTGCTGCTCGACGCCGTGACTCTCCAGAAACTTTACATAGTCATTGTCAGGAATAAAGCAGATCTCCTGACTCTCGTGCTTTTGTGCCACCGGGAGATTGAACTTTGCCGCAAGCCTCCTGACCTCCGGCTTTTCGAGCATTCCGACCGGGAAGATAACCCGCCGCAGTTGCTCCTGAGTGAGCGTAAAAAGAAAATAGGACTGGTCTTTCAAGGGATCAAGGCCGGTCAGAAGCCGTTTTCTTCCGTCATCCTCCTCGGCGATGCGTGCATAATGGCCGGTTGCCAGCAGCTCTGCCCCCATTTCTTGTGCCTTCTTCAGCAGCTGGTCGAATTTGATCAACTCGTTGCAGCGGATACAGGGGTTGGGGGTACGGCCGGCCGCATATTCGGCAATGAAGTAATCAATCACCTGTTCCTTGAACTCGGCCCGCATATCGATAACTTCAAAGGGGATGCCAAGCTTCTTTGCCACCCTGCCGGCATCCAGAACATCGTCCAGCGAGCAGCAGGTTTTCACCCTGCAGCCCGGTTCCTTCGGGATCGGATCATACAGCTGCAGTGACACCCCGATGACGTCATAACCCTGCTCTTTCAAGAGAGCCGCGCTGACCGAGGAGTCTACACCACCACTCATGGCGATAACAACAGACTTATGGCTCAAGCTGTTTTCCCTCATTCATCTTCTATGGAGCCCGCACTCTTTATTCCCGGGATTCTCCCACCACCAGCGCCCTTCCCTCTCCTGATCCGATGGACCGATAGCACGAGTACAGGGGGCACAGCCGATAGAACGAAATCCCTGATTGTAGAGATGGTTCTTCGGCAGATTGTGCTCAGTTGTGTAATCCAGAACCTGGCGCTCACTCCAGTCAACGAGCGGGTTGATTTTCAGGATTCCGCCGTTCAATTCATCCCGTTCGATTGCTTTCAGTTCGCTGCGGGTGACGCTCTGTTCGCGGCGCATGCCGGTGACCCAGCCATTCAGCCCTTGCAAGGCCCGCGAGAGCGGCTCCACTTTGCGGATGCGGCAGCATTCGAGACGGTTATCCAGAGATTCGCGGAAGGAGAACAGTCCCTTCGTGCGCTCAAGCGTTTCCATGTCGCCGTGACGGGGGAAGTACCAATCTATGGTGAGACGATAGCGCTCAACGAGCGCTTCTGCGACTTCATAGGTTTCTTCATGGAGCCGCCCGGTATCGAGGGCAAACACCCCCAGCGTGAGACCTGCGTTATGGGCGATATCGATGATGGCCACATCCTCCATGGAGAATGAGCAGGCCAATGAGACCGGGCCTCCGGCAGCCTGAATACCGGCCGTGAGGATCGCTTCCGGACTGCTATCGGACTCAATATTCAGGATGCTGCACGACATGTACACTCCTTACCCTGCCATACTTGCTAAATCTGAAAATCATCGACAAATACCCTGACCTGGCGCGGACGAACGTAGACATGTTCGCCATGCTTCAAATCAAGGTGCTGGAACTTGTCTCGTGTCAATTCAGCTTCGACATACTCACTGTTCCCTTCAATGAGCAGGGAAATGCGTACGGTAGGGCCCAGTTTGAGAATGGTCTTTATTTCTGCCTTGATAGAGCTGCTGTCAATGTGACTGCGGTCAATTTCTATGTCATGGGAACGGACGTAGGCCACGGCAGGGGAGTCGTCTGCGC
>JBMOEI010000091.1:0-15811 GCA_049318985.1 Desulfuromonadaceae bacterium | reverse complement strand
GCGGGAACGGTCTTGACAATCTTGAGCAGATCCCACTCACCCTTTGACTCGGCAGGCTTCTTCACTTCCATCAGGTACATGTCGTGCACCATACGTCCGTCAGCCCTTATTTTGCCGTTCACGGCAAAGAAGTCTGTGATATCCATTGATTTGAGCTTTGCCATAACCGCATCAGGATCATCAGTTCCGGCCGCTTTGATTGCTTTCAGGTAGTTCATGGTTGCTGAATAAGCACCTGCCTGATCCATGGTCGGCATCGCCTTGTGGATTGCGAAGTAGCGCTTGGCAAAATCGCGGGTCGCCTTATCCCGATCCCAGTAGAAGCCTGAGGTGAACTGCATCCCCTGCGCCACACTCAGGCCGAGACTCTTAATGTCGGTATCGAATATCAACAGCCCGACCAGCGTCTGCCCCTTTTTATCAATGCCGAACTCACGTGCCTGCTTGATCGCATTGGTGGTGTCGCCGCCGGCATTGGCCAGACCGATGATCTGCGCACCGGATGACTGAGCCTGGAGCAGATAGGATGAAAAATCTGCCGTGGAGAGTGGGTGACGCACTGAGCCGAGTATCCTGCCCCCGCCCGCTTTGACGAATTTAGTAGTATTCTCTTCCAGAGAATGACCAAAGGCGTAGTCGGCGGTTAGGAAGAACCAGCTCTTGCCGCCGTTCTGAACAACGGCCTGTCCGGTAACCTTGCCGAGCGCGTAAGTATCATACACATAGTGAATACTGTACGGGGTGCAGGCCTTGTTGGTCAGCTCGGTACTGGCAGCACCGGTGTTCATGGTAATCCGCTTCTTTTCTCCGCCGAGTTTCTGGACTGCCAGTGCGCAGCCGGAGTTTAACAGGCCGGTGATCATGTCAACTTTTTCATTGTCAAACCACTCGCGCGCCTTGGCTGAAGCGATATCGGCCTTGTTCTGATGATCGGCACCGATAACCTGGATTGGCTTGCCAAGAACCGTGCCGCCAAAATCCTTGACCGCCATCTCCACACCCACCTGCGTACCTTTGCCGCCAAGGGTCGAGTAAACTCCCGACATATCGGTCAGAACCCCGATTTTTACGACATTGTCCGAAGCCCCCTTTGCTGCTGCGCCGGCCATGCCGCTTGCCATCGCCACAATAGCGATTGACAGTGCTGCTTTTGAAAACAAATTCTTCATAGTGATACTCCTTTCAGTTTGTATACCGGTCATACGCCCAGGTATCGGTTAAGTTTCTCTCTGCTGGCACCAAGTTCTTTTCTTGTAATCATTTCGGCAATCGCGCCATGATCGATCACATAATGTCGGTCGGCCAGGTCGGCGGCAAAATGAAAATTCTGCTCGACCAGAATGATGGTAAAGCCTTTTTCCTTCAACTGCCCGATGAGCTGCCCCAGGGCCTGGACAATGATCGGCGCCAACCCTTCGGTGATTTCATCAAGCAGCAGCAGTTTCGCTCCGGTGCGCAGGATGCGCGCCATCGCCAGCATCTGCTGTTCGCCCCCCGAAAGCCGGGTTCCCATGCTACCGCGCCGCTCCAGCAGATTGGGGAACATGGCGTAAATTTCCGGCAGAGACATGCCGCCCTCTTTTACCACCGGCGGCAGGAGCAGATTTTCTTCAACGGTCAGGCTGGAAAAAATACCCCGTTCCTCCGGGCAGTAGCCGAGGCCGAGGTGGGCGATCTTATGAGTTGCCATCTTGATGGTTTCAACACCATTAACCGTAATAGAACCGCTGCGCCGTCCGACCAGGCCGACGATCGACTTGAGGATCGTGGTGCGTCCGGCACCGTTACGCCCAAGCAGGGTAACAACTTCCCCCTCTCCGACGGTAAGATTGATGCCGTGCAGAATGTGGGATTCACCATAATAGGCGTGCAGGTCGCTTATGCGCAGCATCTCTTTCTGTACTGTTTCAGGCATGAGCACTCCCCATATATGCTTCCAGCACCAGCGGATCCTGTGAAACCTCCGCGTACGACCCTTCTGCCAGAATGGCACCCCGCTGCAGCACGGTTATCCGGTCCGCCAGCGTTGCCACTACTTTCAGGTTGTGTTCAACCATTAAAATGGTGCGGTTAGCGGAGACTTTCTTAACCAGTGCGGTAATTTTGTCGACATCCTCAACCCCCATCCCCTGAGTCGGTTCGTCAAGAAGCATCAGCTCGGGGGCCAGTGCCAGCGTGGTTGCTATTTCCAGTGCCCGTTTGCGCCCGTACGCCAGTTCGCCGGTGATTTCATCGGCATAGTCAGCCAGGCCGACATCCTCCAGCAGTTCCATGACGCGGCCATCAAGCTGCTGCAGGACTGCATCCGATTTCCAGAAGTGATAGGAGACTCCGAGCTTCCGTTGCAGTGCCAGGCGCACATTCTCACGGGGGGTCAGATTGGGAAAGACCGCAGAGATCTGAAATGAGCGGATAATCCCGCGCAGGGCGATATCAGCGGATTTTTCGCTGGTAATATCGGTGCCGTTGAAATGAATGCTGCCGGAAGTCGGCGTGAGAAACTTGGTGAGAAGATTGAAAACCGTAGTCTTCCCGGCACCGTTCGGCCCGATCAGGGCATGAATATGACCGCGCCGGATCTGCAGATTAACGGCAGCAACAGCGGTGAATCCTTTAAATTCTTTGGAAAGATTCCTTGTTTCAAGAATGTGATCCGTCATCTGTTCTGCTCCTGTACTAATGAGACATCAAAACGGGAATGGTCATCTCCCGGAGAATCTGCCCGGCAACTGCGCCAAGCTGCGAACCTCTGCGTAGCCCGGGAGAATGGGCCCCCATAACCAGCAGGTCATACCCGCCATCGCATGCCCGGTTCAAAAGGCTTTCTGCGAGAGAGGCAGAGGTTACCGGCTGCTGCTCCAGGCGGGCCTGAATTCCATGGCTCAGCAGATGTTCAAGCACCCCTTCCCACCGGTCCTGACCGGTCTCATCCCCGGAGGAGACCGCCAGCAACGTCACCAGTTCTGCCCGCTCCAGAATCGGCAGTGCATCATGCAGCGCACGGGCTGCCTCCCGGCCATTCCTCCAGGCGACCAGTACGTGTGTACCGACAGCATTGAAAGATCCTGCGGCAGGAATGATCAGCACCGGTCGACCGCCACCTGCCACGAGACGCCCGATGAAGCCGTCAGCACGCCCGGCCCGGCGCGATTCCTGTCCAACAACAACCAGATCGCAGCAGTGCGCTGCACTGGCAAGCAGCTCACGTACTCCCACTCCCGCAACACATGATTCAATACATCGATGTTTCGCCTCAACGCCTGCTGCTGAGGCTTTTGCCGCCAGCACTGCTCCGGCTGCAGCAACGTTCTCTTCGGTATGCAGATAATGGGGCTGATAGTAATCAAAGGTAACCAGAGAAAGCCCCGTCAGCCGTGCACCTTGTTGTTTGGCAAGATATACGGCGGTTTCAATCCTCTGCTCACAGGCGGAAGAATTGTCGAGATAGAGGAGAATGTCTTTGATGCTCATTTTTCACCCCAAATAAAACGGATTTATATAATAATTAGCAATTGCCGTGCCGAGATTGTATATTTTATCTGCTGCACTTTAAAGTCACTGTTTTTATTATTTAATATCCGGTTTTTAAAAAATAACAGAGTAATGTTGCGGGCAGAGCGGAACTGTTATTCCAGAAAAATGGAATACTTCTCCGGCCATTCTACGGAATCTTCCGTGGGGAGAAAGGCACGGAGGCCATAACGTGCTAATTTAAAGAGTCATTGTGGCAGGACTGGAATATATTCCATATTTATGGAATATATTCCGGTTATCAGGAATATTTCAGCTAACCGGCTTACCAAAGTAGACTTGGCCATGTATGACGTTCTCATCTTGCAATGGTTTTTTTAGTAGTCTATATTCTGACCACACCGGTTATTGAAACTGCGGAAGTCAGACGATTAGAGAAAACGGTTGTTGTCGGGCGGGAGCAGAATAATGTCATTCGAAATAATTTTGAAAGAGCTTGTGGACAGAGTTCCGCAGGCGATCGGCGCAATTCTGGTGGACTGGGAAGGTGAGGCGGTCATGGAGCATTGCCACTGTGATCCGTATGATATCCGTTTTATCGCCGCGCACAAGGGCATTATTCTGGCGCGTCTCAAAGAGATGCAGAGTGCCGCCCAGGTCGGCGAAGTCGAAGATGTTGTTGTTACTTCCAGCAAAGGCCACCTTATTATCGGCTGTATTGATCAGGATTATTCGCTGGTAATGAATGTTGAACGCACCACCCCGGTCGCTCTCGCGCTGTACCATTTCCGCCGGGCGGTGGGTGAACTGAAGAAGGAGATATAATGGAGCAGCAGGAGAAAAAAAGCTATTTCCGCGGAATGATGGACAAGATTGTTACCGTAGCTAATATGGAGGTTTTTCCTTCCTCCAAACCGGCACCTGAGCAACCGGTACAAGACGGTGAGGCGGTCGGAGAACCGGAGCTCCAGAAGAAACCGGTGCTCAACCCCTTTGGCGTGGTGGATCTTTTTGGCAAGCTTAAAGTGGGACTCCAAAAGACCAAAGAGGGCCTGGTGGGGCGGATCGACACGCTGCTTCTGGGCAAAAAAACGATTGATGCAGATACCTTTGAGGAGCTTGAAGAGATTCTGATCACATCTGATATCGGTGTCAAGACCACGGTTGAACTGATTCGTACGCTGGAGCAACGGCTGGGGCGTAATGAGCTGAAGGATGGCGAGGCATTACGGGCGGCGCTGAAAGAGGAAATTTTGGCCCGGTTGAACGCCCACCACAGCCCCCTTGACTTCAACAGCCGGAAGCCGTTCGTGTTGCTGGTGATTGGCGTCAATGGCGTTGGCAAAACAACAACTATCGGCAAGCTTGCCTCGCGCTTCTCAGCCTCCGGACACAAGGTTCTGCTCGCAGCGGCCGATACCTTTCGGGCTGCCGCTGCCGAGCAGTTGATCGTCTGGGGAACACGCTCCGGAGTTGATGTTATCCGTCACAAAGAGGGCGCCGACCCGTCGGCGGTTGTGTTTGATGCCTGTAAGGCTGCCGTTGCCCGCACTGTTGACCTTCTGATCATCGATACCGCCGGTCGTCTCCATACCAAAGTCAACCTCATGGAGGAGATGAAGAAAATTCGCCGGGTCATAGATCGGGAGATCCCCGGTGCCCCGCATGAAACGTTGCTGGTTCTTGATGCTGCAACCGGCCAGAACGCAACTTCTCAGGCCCGGCTGTTCAAAGAGGCCGCCGGTGTTACCGGCCTGGCTCTGACAAAACTGGACGGCACCGCCAAGGGGGGAATTGTGGTGGCGGTCAGTCATGAATTCGCGCTGCCTGTTCGCTACATCGGCGTCGGTGAATCGATTGAAGATTTACGCGATTTTGATCCGCAGGAGTTTACGGATGCCCTCTTCCAAACCTGATAAATCACGTCGCATGCCAGTTAAAGATGTCACTGAACTCTGCGATATCAGTCAATTAGGGCTTGACTTTGTCCCTGCCGCTTCGTATAGTGTGCCACCTCGAAAGGAAACGGAACCCATGAACCAGGAACTCATAGATGTACTCGAAAACAAAATTGGCGCTTTAGTCGAGAAGTATAACGATCTTAAAGAAGAAAACGCCATGCTGCATGATGAAATCCAGCGCTTGACAAACGACCGTGAGGGAATCAAGTCCCGGGTTGATGCCATACTTGGCAAGCTTGACGGGATTTAGCACGTGACAATGGTCATTGTATGAAAACAAGCCATGCAGTGACGGTTCTCGGACGTGAACTTTCAGTCCGCAGCTCTGCTCCGGAATCGAAGGTCAGGGCGGTCGAAACGTTTGTCAATGGCAAGCTTCGGGAAATTGGCGGCGCTCTTAAAAGTGGTGATGCCCAACTGGTACTGTCGCTGGCTCTGCTCAATACTGCGGAAGAATTGCTGGAACTCCGTTCGCAGCGGGAGATGGATGCCGGCGTCAACAGCAGAATAGGTTCGCTGATAGCGACGCTGGATTCTGTCTGATTTATACATGGTCTCTCAGGGAGACTTGATCATATATTCGCACGAAACGCTCTGCACGATCGGGCCCGTCAAACGCCGCCCTGGCCCGTTTGATTGAACTTATATCAAAAGCCCATTGAATATATATCCGCACTGTAAAGGAAAAATGCATGCTTGAGTAGCGTGAGCGTAATCAGCATAGTCACCTGACAGCATTCAAGCCTTTTTTACCTTTTCAGCCTCCCTGTTCGACCCTCCCGATTCCTCTTCGGGGCAATTCCGTGCGTGTTTCATCGAAAGATCCGTATGCCCAAGCGTTCGCTCCGTTCTCAATTACTGGCACAGCGCCGTTCGCTCAGCTATGATTCATTCTGCGCATCAAGCCGTGCTGCCCAGACGAACCTGCTCTCCCTTGAAGAGTATGCAGAAGCTGACTGCATCGCGCTGTATGCCCCGGCTCACAACGAGACCGGTACGGAACTACTCCTGACAGCAGCATTTCAGGCGGGAAAACGGGTTCTGTATCCGGCTGTCTGCGGGCACGAGATGGTATTTCGCAGAGTTGAACGGCTGGAGGAGCTTCAGAAAGGGTCGTTTGGAATTTTGGAGCCCTGCCCGACCGGCGCTGACCATCAGGCGGATGAAGCTGATCTGATCGTGGTTCCGGGTGTCGCTTTTGATCTTGCCGGCCACCGGGTCGGCTACGGCAAAGGGTTCTATGATCGTTTCCTGCATCATCCCGATTGCTCGGCACATCTGGTCGGATTGTGTCATGATTTCCAGCTGAGGGAGGAACTGATCCCGGCAGACACGCATGATATTCCGATGGAAATTATTGTTTCAGATATACGCATTATTCGCACTAAGAGCGTGAACACAGAGAAGTAACCGGAGTTCGCCAGGCGGCCCGGATTTTATATAGAGGAGGTTGGTTGTATGGAAATGATTATTGGCGTTATTATTACTCTGATCGTTGCTGCCGGGGCCTATTATGCCGGCAACAAGCTCAACAAGAAGGACACCGGATCCATCCTGAAGCAGGCCGAAGAACTTGCCGGCAAAATGCTTGATGATGCCCGTCGTGAAGCTGATACCATCACCAAGGAGGCTGAGCTTAAAGCCAAGGATGAGGCAATCCAGGCCAAGGAAGACCACGAGCGTAAAACAAATGAAAAAAACAAGGATCTGCTGGCTCTTGAAAAAAGATTGACCCAGAAGGAAGAGAATCTTGACAAGAAAGCCGGCTTGATCGACCAGAAAGAGATGGATGTTCTCAAAAAGGAGCAGACGGTTTCTCAAAAAGAGCAGGCTCTCGATCTCCGGGATGCCGAGCTGAAAAAAGCTGCTGACGTTCAGAATGCCCGGTTGGAGCAGATTTCCGGCATGTCGGCCGCAGAAGCAAAAAAAGAGTTGATGGATGCAATGGAGACAGAAGCCAAGCATGATGCCGCAAAAATAATCAGGGCGATCGAAGAGGAGGCCCGCGAAAACGGCGACAAAAAAGCCAAGGAAATCATGGCGCTTGCCATTCAGCGCTATGCCGGTGAATATGTCGCTGAACGCACTGTTTCGGTGGTACCGCTGCCATCCGACGAAATGAAGGGTCGCATTATCGGCCGTGAAGGACGTAATATCCGCGCTCTGGAGGCTGCCACCGGTATTGACCTGATTATTGACGATACCCCGGAAGCGGTCATTCTGTCCGGATTCAACCCGGTACGTCGTGAGGTTGCCCGTATTTCCCTGGAAAAGCTCCTGGCCGATGGGCGCATTCATCCGGGACGTATCGAAGAGGTCGTCGCAAAAGCAACTGAAGAGGTAGAGCTTTCAATAAAAGAGGCGGGCGAACAGGCCGCCTTCGACCTCGGAGTTCACGGCATCCATCCGGAAATTCTCAAACTGGTCGGACGCCTCAAATATCGCACCTCCTACACTCAGAATGTCTATCTGCACTCGTTGGAAGTCGGGTTCCTCTGCGGTATTATGGCTGCCGAACTGGGAATCAATGTCAAGCAGGCCAAACGGGCCGGACTCCTGCATGACATCGGTAAAGCGGTTGACCATGAGGTAGAGGGATCACATGCGGTAATCGGAGCCGAGTTGGCCCGTAAATACGGTGAAACACCCAAGATCGTGCATGCCATCATGGCTCATCACGAAGACGAAAAGCCGAACTCCATTCTGGCAATTCTGGTGCAGGCTGCAGATGCCCTTTCCGGCGCACGTCCCGGTGCCCGTCGTGAAATGATGGAGACCTATGTCAAGCGCCTTGGCGACCTTGAGCGCATTGCAACATCGTTCACCGGGGTACAGTCGTCTTTTGCCATACAGGCCGGACGCGAAATTCGTGTCATGGTTTCCAGCGATCAGGTTACTGATGATCAGTCTGTTGTCATGGCCCGTGATATTGCCAAAAAAATTGAAGCTGAAATGACCTATCCCGGTCAGATCAAGGTAAATGTCATTCGCGAAACACGTGCCGTAGAATATGCCCGTTAAGATTCTGTTTGTCGGTGATATTGTCGGAAAGCCGGGGCGTCAGGCGTTGTCGCGTGAGCTGCACCGCCTGGTGGACCGGCACACGATAGATATTGTGATCGCCAATGGTGAAAATGCTGCAGGCGGGTTCGGGTTGACGATCGAGGTTGCCAAAGAGCTGTTCGGTCATGGCATTCACCTGCTGACCGGCGGCAACCATATCTGGGACAAGAAAGAACAGGTGTCATTTATCCTTTCTGATCCACGAATTATTCGCCCGGCTAATTATCCTGCCGGTGCACCCGGCGTCGGGAGTGCGATTCTGACAACTCCCGGTGGTGTCAAAGTTGCTGTTCTCAATCTTGAGGGTCGGGTCTTCATGAAGAGCCTGGAGTGCCCTTTTCTGATTGCCGATCGTGAAATAAAGCGGCTCAAACAGGAAACACCGATCATTTTTGTTGATTTCCACGCCGAAGCAACCTCTGAAAAATCAGCTCTTGGATGGTACCTGGATGGCCGGGTCAGCGCGCTTGTAGGAACTCACACCCATGTACAGACGGCAGATGAGCGGATTCTTCCGCAGGGCACAGCATTTTTGACCGATGCCGGGATGACCGGCAGTTTTGATTCGGTCATCGGCATGGGGAAGGAAGAGACCATCCACCGGTTTCTGACCCAGTTGCCGTCAAAGTTTGAAGTGGGTAAGAAGGATATTCGATTAAACGCTGTTGTAATTGGCGTTAATGAGGTAAGCGGCAAGGCTTTGAGTATTGAACGTATTAATATGAGTTGTTAATTGAAAGGTTGTGAATATGTCCGTATCTGAACAGATGGCCGTCATCAAGCGCGGCGCCGTTGAAGTGCTGATTGAAAAAGAGCTGGAAGAAAAGTTGACAACGTCTCTTTCGACCGGAATCCCGTTGGTAATCAAGGCCGGCTTCGATCCGACCGCACCTGACCTGCATCTGGGGCATACCGTACTGATTCAGAAGCTGCGACAGTTCCAACAGCTCGGCCATGAGGTCAATTTCCTGATCGGTGACTTCACCGGGATGATTGGTGATCCGACCGGCAAATCGGAAACCCGTAAGGTGCTGACCCGCGAAGATGTGCTCAGAAACGCCGAGACGTACAAAGAGCAGGTCTTCAAAATCCTCGATCCGGAAAAAACCAGGGTTGTGTTCAACTCTACCTGGCTGAATGAACTCGGTTGCGGCGGCATGATCGCGCTGGCATCAAAATATACCGTTGCCCGGATGCTGGAGCGGGACGACTTTCATAAACGCTACACAACGCAACAGCCGATTGCCATTCACGAATTTCTCTATCCTCTGATCCAGGGATACGATTCTGTCGCCATGAAGGCCGATGTGGAGCTTGGAGGCACCGATCAAAAGTTCAATCTGCTGATGGGGCGCGAGCTGCAGCGTGAATGGGGCCAATCACCCCAGTGTGTGCTGACGATGCCGCTCCTGGAGGGGCTGGACGGCGTCAACAAGATGTCAAAATCGCTCGGCAACTATATCGGCATCAGCGATCCTGCAGATGATATTTTCGGTAAGATCATGTCGATCTCTGATGACCTGATGCTCCGCTATTACGAACTCCTTTCCGATATGACCCTGGCTGATATTGATCTGCTGAAGCGTGATCTCAAGGATCATTCACTGCATCCGATGGCTGCCAAAAAACAGTTGGGACGAGAGATCGTTTCACGCTTCCATGGTGCCGGTGCCGGTGAAATTGCGGAAGAAAATTTTGTCAAACGCTTCAAGGAAAATGAAATTCCGGAGGATATGCCGCAGGTCGGCTTTACCATGACCGACGGCGTCGTACTGCTGGCACGGGCGATGACCGAAGCCGGATTGACCAAATCAAACGGCGAGGGACGCCGGGCAATTGATCAGGGGGGGGTCAAGCTGAATGGAGAAAAGGTCAGTGACACAAATTTGGAATTGACTGCCGTGGGTGAATATATCGTTCAGATCGGTAAGCGTCGTTTTGCGAGGATTATAGTCGTGTAGGCGAAAAATGCTGATGAAGTGCTACTCACAAAAATTAAGGCTGTACTGACTATAGCTCGAATTGAGTAGTCCCCTCTTTTCTCTCTTTGTAACCTGACGTGAAGTTTTGTGTAGTGAATTATGGCGAGCGGAATCTGCCGTAGCAAAGTGAAAGGAGTACTGCAGACGGGCATTTCCCAACAAGGCGTTTCTTTCATGCATGTCCACCTGCAGGGATGCCGCAAGAGTACCACCGGCCATAAAGCGTGATGAATCAACAGCCGGCGGTGTCAGGGATACCGCTTCATTCAGAGTGGACGATCCTGCTTCAACTCTTTGCAAAGTTTCAATGTTGTCTGCAGCAACGTGTAGCGTCATCGACGGGTCCGCTATGTTTGATGGATTTGTTATAATCGAGGTGTCAATTTTACAACTTAATTTTATCCTGTAACATGGTGTATATCATTTTGCTCATAACATTTAAACAAAATTTTGACACCCACTTAAAAAATACTCTGTTTTTCTGCACAAAATAGATTAAGCATCTATTGTCACAGTATATTTTATTTTGACACTATCGTATTATGCCCGTTCTAATCCCGCAAAGCGTACCATGAGCTTCTTCGGGCCAACGGAACTGAACCAGACAACCACTTTCTGTCCCTCGTCTTCCCCCTCGATTTTTCGGATGGTCCCGACACCGAACTTACCGTGACGCACTTTCATACCGACGTAGACATCACCCTGCTCTTCGGAAGGTTCCGGGATCGTCTCGATATCATCCGCAAATGACAGAGCAGAGGCCAGGTTGTGGGTGGTAGCCTCCGCAGGGGCGACCCGCAGGGGCGCCCGTTCTGCCGGCATATTGGACCTGAAATCCGGGCGGGGCAGCGCCCCTCCGACAAAATAATTCCCGTTTCCGCCATCATCAAGCAATTCCGGGGGGATCTCCTGTAAAAACCGTGATATCTGGTTATGCTGCTCCTGACCGAACAGGTATCTCCGGCGGGCATTCAGCAGGTAGAGCCGCTCGCGGGCCCGGGTCATGCCGACGTAACAGAGGCGTCGCTCCTCCTCCATGCCATCAAGATCATCCAGTGATCGGGCGTGCGGGAAAAGGCGCTCTTCCATGCCGACCATGAAGACGGCTTTGAACTCAAGCCCTTTAGCGGCGTGCAGAGTCATCAGGGTTACCGATGGCTGACCGGCCTCGCCCTGTTCAAGATCGGAAACCAGCGACACCTGTTCGAGAAATTCAGACAGCCCCGCCCCGGGGTTCTTCTCGCTGAACTCCTCGATCGCAGCCAGAAGCTGTTCAAGGTTCTCCAGTCGGTCGGCGTCTTCCGGATCGCGGCTGTTTTTCAACCGGTCCAGATAGCCGCTACCCTGCATGACCGACCGGGTCAGTTCCACGAGGCTGCTGCTGGCGACGGTGTCAAAAAAACCACCTAACATGACCACAAAGTTAGTAATCTTGCCGCGTGGCGAGGCGCTTAACAATCCGTCACGGGTCGCATTCTGCAAAGAGTCAATAAAAGTACCGCCCTGCTGGAAAGCCCGGAGAGATATTTTATCTACCGTACTGTTACCGATGCCGCGAGCCGGGACATTGATAATCCGCTTCAGCGACACTTCATCAGCCGGATTATCCAACACCCGCAGATAGGCGAGAATATCCTTTACCTCCATTCGGGAATAGAAGCGGACACCGCCAACGATGTGATAGGGGAGCGCACTCCCGACGAGCGCCTCCTCAATCAGGCGCGACTGGGCATTGGTGCGGTAGAATACCGCCATCTCATCAAGAGGAATCCCACCGTTTCTCAGCTGACTGATCTCACGGCTGACAAAGCGGGCTTCTTCCCGGTCGGATTCTACCCGTTCGTAGCAGATCTTCTCCCCTGCCGGATTTTCGGTCCAGAGCGCTTTTCCCTTGCGGCCGAAATTCTGTTTGACCACTGCACCGGCCGCCGCCAGAATGGTGGCAGAGGAACGGTAGTTCTGTTCCAGGCGGATGATTTTGACCCGGGGGAAATCTTTTTCAAATTCAAGGATATTGCGGATATCGGCGCCGCGCCATGAGTAGATCGACTGGTCGTCGTCGCCAACCACGCAGAGGTTCTTGCGTTCTCCCGCCAACAGGCGGACCAGGTTGTACTGCACCGGGTTGGTATCCTGGTATTCGTCCACCAACAGCCACTGAAACCGCTCTTGATAGAAACTGCACACTTCGGGAAACCGGGTCATGAGGCGTACAACCTGTATCATCATGTCGCCAAAGTCGAGGGCGTTGCATTTTTTCAGGCGTTCCTGATAGGCAGCATAAATGTCCACAACCGTCCGGTTGTAGACATCTCCGGGGGGAATAGAGCCGATATCCTCCGGAAAGAGGCCGCGGTTTTTGAAGGAGTCGATTTTCCCGGATACCGCATTGACCGCAAAGCGCTTCTCATCGAGATCAAGCCCGGCGATGACATCCTTCAATAACCGGTCACTGTCGCGATCGTCATAAATGGCAAACGATGATTGAAAACCGAGATGGTGGATATCGCGGCGGAGGATGCGGCCGCAGGCGGCATGAAAGGTTGATATCTGTGGGACCTCTCCCCCGCCAAGCAGTCTGGCAACCCGCTCGGCCATTTCCTTCGCAGCTTTATTGGTGAAGGTCACGGCAAGGATATTCCAGGGCCGCACGCCCCGTTCACGGATCAGGTAGGCGATCCGGTTGGTGATGACGCGGGTTTTACCTGAACCGGCGCCGGCCAGAATAAGCAGTGGCCCCTCACCATGCAGCACCGCTTCTTTCTGGGGGGGATTGAGATGGGTAAGAAGATTCATGGCAGGGTCAGTAACCTTTCACTCCGCCAGACCCGGATAATCCATATGACGGATGCATCCAGTCGGTAGACAAGACGAAATGGTGGATGTATCAGTTCTCGTATCGATATTTCGTCAAATTCGGGAACAACGCGGCCACTTTCAGGAAAAACGGCCAGTTGCTCTGTTCTTGCAAACAGTTCTCTGACCAGCCGTTCACCGACATCCGGCACCTGCTGCTCTGCATACCAGGCTAAAATATCCTCCATATCAGATACTGCCGATTCGGTGAATTCTATGTTTCTCAAAGTTACACCACTCCAAGACGCTTTTTTGCAGCTGCAAAGCTCACGGTTCTTCCCTCTTCCACATCTGACATGCCTTTTACAACGGACTTCATAAACGCCCGCTCTTCCGCCCCTGACTCAAAATCCTTGAGGGACTGCACGACAGCAACACCGCGTCCCCTGTTTGTCAGTAAAACCGGACGATGGGTCACATCAACCTGATGCACAATCCGGCCGGGATTAATTTTCAGTTCTCCTAACGGGACAATATCCTCAGAAAATATAATTGCCGTCTGCATGTAAACCTCCTTACCACTTGAATGGTCTATTTAACGGTACCGGTTAATCGAACTAAACATCTATTTATACCCATTTATCTCTGATTTCAAGTATAACGGTGTCTACTTAGGCTTAATTTGATTCACCGGCTGATTTTTTTGGCGATGGAGGAACCGATGATCATACATAAGGACGGCTGGGTTCACTCCCTGCTGCTGGCCCTTGCAAAGAGAGCAGAGTTGGCCGAAAAGGGGCAGACCATGCTGGAGGATGCCCTCGGGCATGCCTACGAAGGGCTGCTTATAACAGATGCCGATGGGTATATCCTGAAAATCAACAGCGCCTATGCCGTTTTTCTCGAAACAACCATTGATAAGCTGATCGGGAGACATGTCACCGAGGTGATCGAGAATACCCGCATGCACCTGGTCGGCAAAAGCGGTGTTGCCGAAATAGCCCAGTTACAGAAGATCAAGGGGCATGAGATGATCTGCAGCCGGATTCCGATCTTTGAAAACGGTAAGGTGGTGGCGGTACTCGGCAAGGTCATGTTTCAGAACATCGAGGATCTCTTCTCCATCACCGAAAACTTCAAGAAACTCAAGACCGAATTGGAGTTTTATAAAAGTGAGCTCAGCAATCATCTGAGCGCCAAATATTCATTCAACCACATTGTCGGCATCAGCAAAGAGCTGGAATGGGTCAAAGAGCTCGGCAGGAAGGTCGCAAAGAGTACCACGACCGTGCTGCTGAAGGGAGAGAGCGGCACCGGCAAGGAGCTGTTTGCCCACTCGATCCATAACGAGAGCACCCGGAAACTCGGCCCTTTTATCAAGGTTAATTGCGCGGCAATTCCTGAAGCCCTCTTCGAATCTGAGCTGTTCGGCTATCGGGAAGGGGCCTTTACCGGGGCGCAGAAAAAAGGTAAAAAGGGAAAGTTTGCGCTGGCCGACAAGGGGACGATCTTTCTGGACGAGATCAGTGAACTGCCGCTGACGATGCAGGTCAAGCTGCTCCGGGTACTGCAGGAGAAGGAGATCGAGCCGGTCGGTTCCGAGGTCTCGGAAGCGGTGGATGTGAGAATTATTGCCGCATCCAATCGCGATCTGGAAACACTCGTCAAGAGCGGCACGTTCCGTCACGACCTCTACTATCGCCTTAATGTCGTTATGCTCGATATTCCGCCGCTCCGGAGCCGCCGGGATGACATTCCGCTGCTGATTCAGTTTCACCTCCGCCAGCTGGAACGGGAGACCGGGATTCCTGTTGAAGGGGTCGAGCCGGATGTTTTGGAGATACTGAGGCAGTATGACTGGCCCGGCAATGTGCGCGAACTGCGCAATGTTCTGGAGCAGGCTCTCTATGTAAAAGTCGGCCCGACTATTTCACGCAATGATATCCCCGGAGCTGTGGTCAAAGGGATCGGTACTTCGTCTTCGCAGGAAAGCAGGCGCAGCCTGAAGTTTATCGCACGATTGGCCGAAGAGGAGGCGATCCGGACGGCCATCCGTGAGGAAAAAGGGGATAAGCAGGCGGCGGCGGCCAGACTCGGCATCAGCAAATCATCCCTGTACGCCAAGGTAATTCACTATGACATCAGCGCGTGATATCCACTATGACACCAATTTAAATTGAACTGACGGGAGGCAGGCATGGCACTATCTCTGGACTTTAGTGGTAAAGTGGTCGTTGTCGTCGGCGGTACAAGCGGCATTAACCGGGGCATAGCAGAGCTGTTCGCCGCACATGGCGCAAAGGTGGCTGTTGCCAGCCGAAGAAAGGAAAAGGTTGACGATACAGTGGCGCGACTTCAGCTGCTCGGAGCCGCTGCCATGGGCTTCGTGGCGGACGTTCGCGAGCTTGAAGCGCTGGAGGCTGGTTTGCAGTCAGTACATGAACGGTTCGGTTGTTTTGATGTTGTCGTTTCCGGCGCCGCCGGCAATTTCCCGGTTCTTGCCAATGATATGAGCGGGAATGCCTTCAAGTCGGTGGT
>JBMOEI010000090.1:0-16081 GCA_049318985.1 Desulfuromonadaceae bacterium | reverse complement strand
CCGGCTATTCAAGCCAGTTTGAAAAAGTGAAGCGACTGGCCGACGAGGTGCGTGGGCTGCAGGCGGTGGCCGATGATATTCGGCGGGCACTTCTTTTGGCCGCCGAACGTGACGAGATCCGGGGGAATCTGCCGCTGCTGTTCACCCATATCGGCAGCGCCTGGGAAGTAATCCGGGCCGAGCTTGTCGAGTCGCGGGAAAAACTGAATCTACAAATGGAACAACTTGCCGGCAAGGAAAGTCAGGCAAAAGAAGAGTACCGGGAAACCGAGCAGTCAATGAGGTCGCTCGACCAGCAATTGGGAGCGCTCAAGAGGGATCTTAAAAATATTGAACAGGAGAAAACTGAATTCAGGGATTATCTGGCAGATATAGAGGATGCCAAGATTGCCAATCTTAAGACACAGATCGAGGAGATCGGCTACTTATTGAAAAATGCCGTGCAGGAGCCTGCCACCAGGGTAGCTGCACGTATAAGAATGCAAGAAAAGGATCTATCCGCCCAACGGGGTCTTCTGGAAGGGATCTCGCGGACGGTAGCAACAAAGCTAAAAGGCTTGTGTGGAGAGACCGATCTGAAGCAGGCGTTTCGACTCCTGAACCATAAGGTACTCAGTCTGCAGTTGGGTCCCGACGGTTTACGGATCGACGATGAAGCCGGTCTGCAAGCGCGGGTCAAGGCCATCACGGAGAAAATATACGATGATGTGTACCAAGACGGCGCCGTTACATTATCCCTTGGCTCACTTGACCCGCCGTGCCTCGAAGATTACACCGATCCGGCATTGATCGCCGAAAAAATAAAGGTGCTCGAAGAAGCGGTGACGCGAGATAGAAAGACGTTGCAGGCCGCGGAAGAGACTGAAAAACTTGCTCACCGGAAAAAGGCATTGGAACAGGAGTACGAAGAATTCAGAGAAAGACTCCGCCGTTTTTCAGTTTTCCAGGAGAACCTGACCAAAGCCAGGGAATGGCAAAAGGAACATGACCAGCTGGAAAAGAAGAGTTCCCAGTATGTCGACCGGCTACACCAACTGCGAGAAATGCAAAGGGAAATCGACAATGAACAAAGGAATATCAAAGGCCGTATAACACAATCTGCCGCCAAGGAAGATAAGTATCTGAATGATATCAGATCATTGCAGAGGCCTGATCAGGCTTGGACGGCACGTGCAACATTGCAACTCCCTGATTCATTCGAAGAGATGCACGCACTCTATCTGGAATTATCCGCCAAGCAGAAGACCCTTGATGTCGAACTGGGAAACAGATTGCTGGTGATTGACAGCCGGACGTACGGTCGTAGCAAAGGCGACTGTGAGGCGGAGACGTTACGGATTCTGGGAGAGGAGTTGGATGCACTCGCCCAAAAAGAAGAAGCTGCAGAAAAACTATGGTCCGGACTTGCTGCCGGACTGCAGAGCTCCATCAAAAATATACTCGGCGATCTGGATAGACTGCGGGGAAAGGTCGAAGACCTCAACCGCCAGCTGAGCAAGGTTTCCGTTTCTAATCTCCAGAGACTGCGCCTGGAGCTTGATGAGAACGATCAGTTGGTGCCATGGCTCAAGAAGGTCATCCGTCAGGAGGATTCTCCACTCTTCGCCGCTACTCAGGACACGAGCGAGGCGTACGGCTGCATCGGAGAGTTTTTGAAAAAATCGGGACGTATCGAATTGCGCCAGCTCTTCGAGCTCAAGTTCGTCGTGACCACGGCGGACGGTAAAGAACGTGAGTACCAGAAACTGGAAAGCATCGAGTCCAATGGCACTACCATAACCATCAAGGTACTCATTAATTTGATGTTGCTGCGAGGGCTTCTGGACAACCGCAAAGAGGTCAGTATCCCGTACTACCTCGACGAGGCATCAAGTCTCGACCAAGACAACGCCAGCGCCATTGTCCGGCAGTCGCGTATACTGGGTTTTACCCCGGTCCTCGCCAGCCCCGAGGCAATGGATGCCGCCGATAATCTCTATTTCCTCAAGGACAACGGCGGCAGGCTCATCCTTGATTCAAGCGCTTTGGTGCGAATACACCGGGAGGAGAACGATGAAGCCTGGCCCGGTTGATTCCCTGGCAAAGCAGCTGACTATCCTTTCTGATAGTTCTTCGTTGCCTGCAAGCAGCATATCCAGAAGAGACCGGATGCGACTGCAGAGTCTTTTCGATGCAGGCGTTATCGAAGAAGTACGGTCGGGTGCCGGACGGCGTCTAATTGTGACGAACCAGGCAGTACTGCAGGCGTTTATACAATCACTCTACCCGTCGGGACTGGAAGGGTTAAAGGGAGATCTCCCGGCAAGAAGTAAGGCCGTTGCCGAGCGTAAGGACTCTAAGAGAGCATCTGGCAAAGCTCCGACAACGATCCTGACCCGCGGGTTTAATTTGTGTACCTTCAACAAAGACAGTTTACAGTTGCCAGTAGCTGAGTGGACCGAGAGTGCGGGTATTGCAGCTCTTTGCCTGGATTCGATGGAAGGTTGGCAATGCCAGGGGACGTTGGGCCTGGTGGAGAATTTGGAAACCTTTTGGCATATCGAGAAAATAGCCCCGGTTGTCGATCTGGCTATCTATGCTGAGGGGAGAATAGGTACCGACGTTCTCGATTGGCTAAAATCTCCGGGTATGATTGCTACACGGGTTATTCACTTTCCTGATTATGATCCCGTGGGCATGGACGAGTTTTTGAGAATTAAAGGTGCCTGTCCGGAGAGATCGGAACTATACCGTCCACCTGATCTGGAGATGCTATTTGCACGCTATGGAAAGGCAAAATTGCTACAGGATAGCGTGGCTGTGTTGGCAAGATTGCGGAAGAGTACCGACGCTGATGTGCGTTATGTTGTTAGTTTGATGGATCAATATGGGGTTGGCTTAGAGCAGGAGGGGCTGTTGATACATCAGCATTGATGCGGTGACGTTTTGCTTCCGCCAGGGCCCATTTGCATACGGCTTTTTACTCCCTCTCCACATTTTTCAATCTGAAAAAGTCAAGTTCAGCAATTTCCTTGAATTTGTCATAAAATGACTCATTGAAATCACGCAGATATTTTGCAACAGCTTCGTTACCGACCAATCTTTTCAAATACGCCTGCATGGATGTCACATCGATCATTGCTGTACCATACTGCTCCTTCAATGAGCCTATTTCCGTGGACAAGGCCAGACTCTCCTCCTCAAGACGAGCCTGGCGCGCCAGTATTGCGGGCGTTTCTTTTTTTGGTTTGCCTCTATTGACGAGCTGATGTGAGGGCGTTGCTTCCAGCAGCGCCTTGGCATAGTTGGAGTTGAACTTATTCTGGTCGTTCATCAACATGGCGACGATAACTTGCCGAGGCGCTAGCATTTTTCTCAACACTTTGAAAACCGGTTCCGGCACGACCTTATCTTTCAGCAAATCGACGGCCTCCGGGCAAATACCTTCAAGCAAATTCTTCTTGTTCCTGATAGTGCCGATGTCAAGATTCAAGGCCCGGGCAAGCTTTTCTTCAGAGACTCCTGACTGCACGGCTTTCACAATCATATGATGTTCCTGAATTGCAGTAAGCCGATTGATGTATTTGTTGTAGGTATAGGTCTCGTCATCAGTGGAGATCAGGCAGAAAACGCGCTCCACCCCCAATTCCTTTAAAGCCATTATACGCACATGCCCATCGAGCAGAAGATATCCTTTTTCTTTCTTAAACAGAGCGACCACAGGGGCTTCAATCAGTCCCACTTCCCGTATGGAGGAAAGAACCTGAGAATACTTTCTGCATTTTCTTGCAGTAATGGAAATGGTTTTTGTGGGGAACAGTTCCTCCACGGCAAGTTCAATCAGTTTTTCCTGGAATCCCTGCTTAATTTTGTTTGCCATAGCCGCTACCTCTTCAGAAGATCAGTTACATGCTGGGGAATTTCATTCATGCCGACGGCTTTCAGTTGATTGGTAAAATGGACTTCCTTCAATAACTGGCGAAGGGCAGTGGACGTGTAGTCCAAAACCTCCTTGATATAGTTTGATTGTGCCAGTAACCGCTTCTTCTCCTTAGCTTCCTTTTCATAGACCGCAATCAAAACTTCTGCGGAAACCTTGGCATGTTCACGGTGTGGAGCTGAAAGACTTTTGCCGTAATGTTTCCGCCGGGAAATAATCTTTTGTGCATCAACAAGCTTTTTGCCGGTCAATGCTCCCGATTCATACGCTTCTGTCAAAGCCATCTGTACGGCAGTGTCATCTTCCGAAGCTATGTTCAGTGCCTGGTATAAAGGGATTCGTCCTTTTTCCACTGCGTTGACCAAGTATTCCTCCCCTTGCTCAAGCAGACGGATAATCCTAAAAACGGCAGTTGGCCCCTATTAGCCAGTAGCCGATAGCAATTTTGGTGTTGGCAGAGGTGGTAAAGACGCCAGCAATTTTCTGAAAGCCCTCTGGGCTATCAGCTTGATTCTTCCAGATACATCCAACTGCTCCGCAGAGTTGGTCAGCTCTTTGAAAAACCTTGTCAGTTCTTGCATTGCGGCTTGTATCACAGGCGCTTTTGCATGAGTACTTGTTATCGTTACGGTCGTTTGACCGGCATGCGTTGTTTTCCTGCCAATAGATTGAAGCATGAGCGGCCTGCTAGTGACCGCTTCATGGTGTTTGTCAGGATTCACCAGTCGGGCATAGAGAGACCACCAGTTGTAAACCAGGGCAACCAGCCGACTGACGATTCGGCAGCGTTGCAGATCTTTAGTGGTAAAACCGCCCCAGCCCCACTGATTCTTCAATTCATCGAAACAGTTTTCACAGTCGCCACGATCACGATAATGTTGGGCAATGGCTAGCAGTTGGTCGGGAAGCGACGTTACCAAAACCTGATACTCGTACTTTTTGATGCCATCTTCTGTGACGATGAATGCTAAATCAAGTTGCTTGTTGGTTATGGGGACTTCTGATCGGATTGGTCGTTTCAGGACGATAACCCGGCGTTCTTTGCTCCATCCGGTAAGACAGAGAGTGGACTCGGTACCCCTGAAGCCTTGACCGGCATCAGTCCACTCGCCTTTGGCAATTAACCGGTTGATGAGCTTTGTGACGTTCTTAGTCAGACGAAGTTTTGTCAGGTAATGAAGATTCCGTTCTTCAGCTTCGTGCATGATTGCTTCAGAGCCGAAAGAAACATCTCCACGAATAAAGACCGGCCACAGCTCTCTTGGCATGTTGTCGAGCAGCTTCCACAGACCGACTGAAACGTGCTTGCCAGTGTGTTTGTCACCGGCTTCTACTTCAACACCAAGCGCCATTCGGGTATTGGCCATGAAGTAACTGTGATACGAGTGGGAAGGACGCCCCGGTTTTTTGGGGTTGTAACTTACAACCGCTCCCTCCTGTTTGCCATATAGCGGTTTGACTGTGTTGTCGGTGTCCAGTATCCAAGGAGCAAGTGACACTACAGGGCGGGTACTCTGAGCCAGATGATGATCCAGCCAGTTCAGGGCAGCTTCCCCATCCATATGAGCAAGCGCCCTCCGGATGGAATCTTCACTGACAACGGCTTTCATCCCGAGGAGCTCCGGATTTACCTGGTCTGTGCGGATCGTAGTTATATGTGAGTACCTCTTGTGACCAGCAAGAACCGACAAAATAAGGGTTCCTAAAATGTCTCGGACATTCGGGGCGTTCGGACTGGTATAGCAAAGCGGACAGTCAGCTAGGAGCGACTCAAAAAAACCGCTTGCCTTTAGAAACTCGATAAAAAACGGTAACTGCCCCATCGGGGTCACTGCGGCGTTATGATCCCACTCAACATGAATACGACCGGCAAAAGTATCAACTGGCACACGTGAGAATCCATCAGTAGCCTGAATATTGTGTTCACCCATTTGGTGAGTCCTCCTGACAGTAAATATAGAGACGCATCAGCAGGTTACATCATTTTAAGCACAAATACAGCCGTTTTAAGGATAATACCTCGAATATATTCTTTTCCAAGATTGGTCTTGGCAGCAATAGCATCATCCTCGTAACCCTGGCTTTTCAGATACTTGATACTTTGCAGGAGTTCCAGTGCATTGCCATTACGCCGGGCGATATTCTCCACCAGACTCATAATATGCGCATCTTCTTCACTCACTTTGCGAACGACACAGGGGATTTCCGTTTCTCCAGCAGAAATATATGCCTCAAGCCTTCCCTGTCCGCAAACAAGGTCGTATTTCTTGCCGCTTTTGGCATCATTTCTGGGAGATACCGTTATGGGCCTTTTCAAGCCGACGCTTCGAATGTTTTGCCGTATTTCCTCGGCAATAATTTGATTGCGTACCCGTGGATTCAAGATGTGAATATCTTCAATGGAAATAAGTACTATAGCCCCTTGCACCATCTTCCACCGCCTTGTCGAGAGAGATGTTAACGCTCAAATTCAGCAAATAATCCAAAGTATCAGTACGAAAGCTGTCCAGAAACCCTACGTTGTCCTCCGATAGCTTTATCAGCCCAGGCGAAAATTCCAAAGCGGGCAGAATATAGTAATCGTGGATCGCTTCATTGCTGGTGTCCATGCGTACCGCTACGGTTATGTCGGGATGAAGGCCGTTATCAAAACGGATTTTCCAGCGCCGGGTTCCGGTTGGTGTGGTAAAGCAACGGCTGATGACAACTGAAACAGATAGATTGTGATTCAATTCCAACAGGCAGTTTTTCTGATCTATGGGAATCTTTCTACCGCAGAGGCTTTCTATGCTGTGAACAACGTCAGCCACAATTTCAGCATGAAGGGCGCGCAACCGTTGGTTGATGACAATATACCTATAGTCGTGCTTCGGGGCATAACCGATCATCTGGTAGGCCCGCAAAAGTCCGCCGAAGCGAGTACTAAAAAGACTACTGGGTGGCAAATAATCCGCTTCGTCAATGATCAGCGCTGAAAGGCGTCCTTGCTTGGCATATAAATCCCGCAGCCCTTGCAATAGTTCTTCGTCAGTAGTCTTTTTGTTCCGTTCCCGGTAGATCCCTTGGACGGTCCAGAAGCGTTCCATGTCCACTATGGGCTCAAAGGCGCGTTCCTTACGCACCCATTCGTTTTCCGGATTGGGTTTGGCTTTGCTCTTCATCTTGCCAGATGTGCGATTGAATAAGTTGTTGCCGACATATTTTTCATTGGTGAGCACTTCGCACACAGTTCCTCGTGACCATGGACGCCCAAAATGGGTTTTCACCCCTTGTCTGTTCAACTGCACCGCAATTTCAGTTTCACTTCCCCCGGCAATGAACTGGTCATAAATCCAGCTCACAATCCGAAGTTCGTCATCCGGTCCCGGCATCAGAATCACCCGTTCGGTGAGCAGGCTTTTCCGCTGCCCCATCGCCAGTTCCTGCTTGGGTCTACCGGCTTCATCCAATAGCATACGCCTCAGCCCAAACCCTGCAACTCCTCCCTGCCGGAATCCTTTCGCTACCAGGTTGCATTGTCCTGCCCACACCTTCTGAGAAAGCTGGCGGCAATAGTCGCTGGCGCTTTCGTCTCGAAGCAGGGTCATAATCCGGTCGGCAATATTACTGGTTAACGTGAGTGGCTTTTCGCAGGACTGGCACAAAACGTTTTTACGTTCCAGTCTCATGCGATGATAATCCGCCTCGCGACTGTCTACAAACCGTCCCCAGCGGCTTTCATCCAGATATAAGACAATATTGAACGCACTACGTCCTTGCTCCACATCATCAATCATGGCCTGAAACTGTTCCCGCTTTTCCGTGTTTATTCCGCTAACTCCCAGGTCAGCATAGGTTTTGATAATTTCAATGCCGTATTGAGCGGCATACTTGCGTATTGCGCGTTCCTGATTCTCAGGCGACTCCACCTGCAATTCAGTGGACATACGGATATACATGGCCCCCTTCAGGCGAAGGCTCATTATTTGACTTGGAGTATATGCCGTTCCCGTTTGCAACATTTTCTGCATATCTCCTTGTTACAACTCAAAATATTCCTGTAATACTTTCAACCAACAAGGGGCGTATGTCTAGAAAGAATCTGTGGCAGATCTGCCACAAAAAAGATCTCAAGAATGGTGATGTAACGAGATATATTATGAGGTTGCTTCAAGAACAGGGAATTACGACAAAACAGGTGGCGAGTGAACTCAACATACCTCTCGAACGGGCACGGAACTGGTATTACAAGGATATAGGAATGACGGCTCTCGATTTAATAAGGATGATCGAGAAGTATGAGTTTGTCAGGCAGGCGGTTGCAAGTCCGTTGTTGTTAGAATAAAAGCTCACAAAGGGCTCAAAGGACTCGTGTTCAAGCCATACTGGCTAAACGGGGAATTTTGCTGGCCGAAATTTTCAGTATGGCAATGAGAGAAAAAATATGATGTAATTACGGTTGGAATGGGTGAATTTATGAGAAAGCTGGCAACAATCCGGAAGGTTGATGAGATACGGTCTATTGAGGACGCTGATGCGATAGAGCTGGCTGTCTTCGGCGGCTGGCAGGTTGTGGTGAAAAAGGCGCAGGAGATAAAACCTGAAATGCTGGTTGTGTATTGCGAGATAGATTCGGTTTTTCCGGAACAACAGCAGTTCGAGTTTTTGCGGCAGGACAAGTTTCGCCTTCGTACCAAAAAGTTCCGTGGCGCCTTGTCGCAGGGGATCGTTTTCAAAATTGATGAGGTTCTGATAGTCGGGGATTATGCCGAGGGAGAAGATGTAACGGGGATTCTGGGCATAACCCTTTATGAGCCGCCTATCCCGGCAGCAATATCGGGCGAAGTAGCCGGTGCATACCCTGGGACTGTGCCTAAAACCGACGAGGAACGGGTACAAAACCTCGATATTGAAACTTTTTCCGGTATGTCTTTCTTTGTAACGGAGAAACTCGACGGCACATCGTGTTCGTTTATTTTCGACGAGTTTGGTCTCCATGTCTGTGGAAGAAACTGGGAGTTTTGCGAAGCTCCTGATCAGACCTTCTGGAAGCTTGCTCGGCACTATGATATTGAAGAGAAACTGCGCGACTACCATGCCCGGACGGGAAGTTATCTTGCCTTTCAAGGCGAGGTCGTCGGCTACGGTATTCAGTCGAATATTTACGGATTAAAAGGGCAGGATATCTTCATCTTCAATATTTTCGACATTACGAGGCAACGTTATCTTCCGGTTGCTGCCTACCGAACAACACTGGGTGATTTCGCCCTCAAAGGCGTTCCGGTTGTAGCGGAGAATTTTCCGAATGTCGGATACGACCATGCCCGGTTTCTTGAATATGCCGAAGGTAAGTCCCTTCTGAATCCACAGGTAGAACGCGAGGGGGTCGTCTTCCGCTCCATTGATGAGACACGCTCTAATCAGGGCAAGATATCGTTCAAGACGATATCCAACAAGTACCTTCTCAAGCATGGTGGATAGTGGCAATAGTTTAAGATATAATTCAATGGACTATTTTAAGGCTATTGATTATATTTATTGTATCAAGAGTCCTAAATAGGATGTTTATGCAAAACTCTAAAACACCAGAAGAGATGGAAGCTGCTTTCGGGCATCAGTTGCGCGATCTGCGCTTGCGCCGGAACATTGATCAGCGCCAGCTAGCCGAGCAGGCCGGCGTTGCCCTGAATTCCGTCAAAAACCTGGAAAACGGCAGAGGGGCAACAATGACGTCACTGGTGAAGGTGTTGCGCTCCCTGGGGCGGGCCGACTGGCTGGAAACCCTGGCTCCGGAAGTTGCTATCAGCCCGATGCAGATGCTGAAGGCAAAACAGCCGCGACAACGTGCATCAAAAACCAAAGGTAACGCCAATGTTTAAACCGGTTCAAGCCATTGAAGTACGCATCTGGGGCAAAACTGTCGGTGCGATCGCCCTGGCTCCGAATCTGGGATACTACGCCTTCGAGTATGACAGCAGGTTTGTAACGTCAGGTATTGAACTGGCGCCTCTTGCCATGCCGCTGGCAGAAGCCCGTGAGCCGTTCATCTTTGCCGATCTTCCCGAACTGAGTTTCAAGCGACTGCCCGCGATGGTGGCTGATGCCCTGCCGGACGATTTTGGCAATGCCCTGATTGATGCCTGGATGGCAAGCAAAGGTATCGATAAAAAACTGGTGACGCCTCTTGATCGTCTGGCTTATATGGGGAAGCGCGGCATGGGGGCACTGGAATTCAAGCCGGCCCGCACACCGGCCATTGCCAGCAGTACCGCTATCAAGCTCTCCCGCCTGGTCGAAAGTGCCCGTCAGGCTGTTCATTGTGAACTGGGAGCGGACCACCTGGCCAAAGCAGCTCTTGCGCAGATTATTCAGGTCGGCACCTCGGCGGGCGGCGCACGGGCCAAGGCGGCTATCGCGTGGAATCCGGAGACTGACGAAATCAGGCCGGGACAGTTCGATGTGGAACCTGGCTTTGAACACTGGCTGCTCAAATTCGACGGTATGGGGGCCGACCGGGAGTTGGGCGGTTCACAGGATTATGGCCGGATCGAGTATGCCTACTACCGGATGGCTAGTGCCGCCGGCATTACCATGTCACCCTGTCGCCTGCTGGAAGAGAATGGCCGGGCTCACTTCATGACCCGGCGCTTTGATCGTGACGGGAACCACAAGCATCATCTGCAATCACTCTGCGCCATGGCGCATCTGGACTACAAACAGAAGGCGACCCACGATTACAGCCAATTTTTGCAGACCGTTGTCCGTTTGGGCCTTGATTATGCTGCACTCGAAGAAGCATTCCGGCGGATTGCATTCAACGTAATGGCGGTAAACTGCGACGACCACACCAAGAATATATCCTTCATGCTGCGGGAAGGTGGGCAGTGGGAACTGGCACCGGCATATGATGTAACGTACGCCTTCAATCCATCCGGCGAGTGGACCTGGCAGCATCTCATGGCGGTGAACGGTAAATTTACCGGCATTTTTCAGGCGGATCTGCTGGCGGTTGCCGATCGGTTCGGCGTCGGCACCGCACATAAGGTTATCAGGCAGGTGCAGGATGCCGTTGCCGCTTGGCCTGATTTTGCCGGACAGGCCGGGGTAAGTCCAGTCGAGAGCAACAGGATACGTGAACACCATTACCTGCTGTAGGGTGGCTGAACTTTTCCGATTTGTGGAGGAAGTTGCCAAGTAATTACTTGTTGCAATTCACCGTTTATTAGAGTTTTATACAGGCAGATTTGCTACGGATGTATCTGTTGCATTTTAACAACGATTAAATTTTGGTGGTGTTTTTAATGGCGTCCAACGTGTACCCATGTAATAATATGCATAATATTAAAATGTTACGTGGCTGTACAAAGTCGGCAGGGCCAAATTTAAGTCCGACACAGTCGGATATGATACAGGAACCCACTAGAAATAGTGGGTTTTTCTGTGTCTAGCGTCCACCAAAACTTGATCAACAGGCGCATAGAGGCGTCTAAACCATCGCCTGCAGCAGCAATAGCTGACCGTATCCATGAACTGAAAGCAGAATACACTCCGCAGTGCAAGTGAGGTGGTGGCACAGACCTACGGAGAAGCACAAAAGCAAGCAGCATAGGAATTGAATTTGAAAGTCCTTCCGAGTGGAAGGGCTTCTTTTTTGGAAGAAATTAGGGTATGTTGCACATGGACCGTAGATGGACCGTAGTAGCACATAGAAAACAAAAAAGGAGCTACGACTGTCTCGTAACTCCTTGTAATGTTTGGTGAGCCGCGTTGGGGTCGAACCAACGACCACCTGATTAAAAGTCAGGTGCTCTACCGACTGAGCTAGCGGCTCAAAAAGAAAGGAACTTGTACCTTATTATCTAACTTATGTCAATTATTATTTTATAAAATCTGCCATTTTTATACCAACAGGTGTATTTAACCATCCCCGATCATTATTTCGAGGTTTTTGTGGATAAAGTTACAATTATACGCACTGACAACTATGATATTCCAACCCTGCGACTTGCCCTGCTTAAACTGCTTGAACCACTTGGCGGCATATCAGCATTTATTAATCCCGGTGATCGGGTGTTGCTCAAACCGAACATGCTGGCTGCAAAAGAACCGGAAAAGGCCGTTACTACCCACCCGGCTCTGGTGCGGGTCGTCGCGGAACTTGTGAGAGATTGCGGCGGGATCGTTTTGATTGGAGACAGTCCAGGCATTGGCAGCTTTTCAACTGTTGCTGATAAAAGTGGAATACGTTCAGCCGCAAGAGAGAGTGGTGCCGCTCTTGTTGAATTCAGTGATGCGATAGATCTTCAGGGGATCGGAACATTTCGATCCATCAGTATTGCGCGCACTTATTATGAAGCAGACAAAATCATCAACCTCCCAAAATTGAAAACGCATGAAATGATGACGATGACGTGTGCGGTTAAAAACCTTTTTGGGGCGGTTATCGGGACAGGAAAAGCGGGTTGGCATCTGAAGGCCGGTAGCTCACGCGAACTGTTTGCACGGCTCCTTCTGGAGATATATCTGCTAAAGAAGCCGGCCCTGAATATTGTTGATGGCATAATTGCAATGGAGGGGAACGGGCCGGGGAGCGGAGACCCGGTAAAACGCGGCCTTTTGATTGCCGGAGTGAATCCGGTAGCGGTTGATGTGATCGCGGGGGGACTCGCCGGAATACCTGCTGACCTGTTACCGATTGAACGTGAAGCTGCAAAGATGAAGCTGACCGGAGCCTTGAGAAAAGATATTGAGCTCTGCGGCGAAGCGATTGAGGACATTCCGGAAATGTGCTTCAAGCTGCCGTCCGGCCTGGATGTCCAGTTCGGGCTGCCGCCTTTTTTGGCCAAAGCACTGAAGAATCATCTTACCGCATATCCGGAAGCCGATAAGGAAACGTGCGTATTGTGCGGTGTCTGCCGTGACGCGTGTCCTCCGGTGGCGATCACCATACAAAACAGCGCACTGTCTGTTGACAAAGCGCGCTGTATTCGATGCTGGTGCTGCCGCGAGCTTTGCCCGTATGATGCAATGGCAACCAGACGGGGTTTTTTGCTTAAGGTAATTACGCATATATCCGGTACAAAAATAAGTTAAATATTTGCGCGATAGTAGCGATAAAAACCGGACGGCCTGGAACGTATATCGCGTTCCAGGCCGTACTCGTTGCATGGTACTAACTCCGGTTATTTTACGATTATCCGCTCGGCAATCAGCTTGCCGTTGCGGATTTTCAAACCACCTTTGATCGTCGAACGCCCTGTCGCAGTAACGGAAAAATCTGTAAACCCGCCCTTCAGGGTATAGATGCTTAAGGGGCTTACAGGATTAATTACAACGGCTTCTTCAAAAATAATATCCTTCATTAAAATTGTCGCCCCCGTAGGTGCGGCGGTGTAGGCTGCCAGGAACGTCGGATAATCGAGTGCTCCTATTCTGGCGTTGGGAGCGGCTCCAAAGGCTGCCGTTACGGTCCTGGCGGCATCCATGGTGACAGTGGCGGAGGTGCCGCTGCTGGAGGTGGTACCTGCCCAACTGTTGAAGACAGACTTCCAGTCTGTAACAGCACTCAAACTCACCACCGCTCCGTTCGGGTAGTCATACGAACAGTCGGTACTGCTGCCGGTCATGCAGGAGATACCCGCGTGGTTGATGCTGGTTACCGTACCACTCCCGCTGCCACTGAATGCGATTGTCAGGTGCCTGAGCGGGGCGAAGGTTGCGGTCGCACTCTTGTTGCCATCTACTGTAAAAGTACACAGCCCGGTGCCGCTGCAGGTGGTGCCGCTCCATCCGGTGAAGGTGTTGCCGGGGTCCGGCGTGGCGGTCAGGGTGACGCTGGTGCCGTACAGGAAACCGCTACTGCAGGTACCGCCGACCCGGCAGTCAATCCCGGCGGGTGTGCTGCTGATGCTGCCGCTGCCGGTACCGGAGCGACTGGTTGAGACGGTATAGCTGTTAAGGGTGAAAGTGGCTGTTACACTGTGCGGACCGGTCATGCTGAGCAGGCAGTTGCCGGTGCCGCTGCAGTCGCCGCTCCATCCGGTGAAGGTCGAGCCTGGCAGTGGAGAACGGTAGAGTGTAATCGCCGTATAGGGGGTTATCTGCTCGGTGCAGGTCCCGCTTGAACAGGTGATCAGATTGGGTGAACTGGTGATGGTACCGCTGCCATTGCCCGACAGAGTAACATTCAGGGCAGAAAATGCCGTGCGGCCATCCATGACAATGCTGAACGGCAGCGCCCCGGCGGTGGTATTCTTTACCAGAAGGTAGTAAGAATGTCCCGGCTGCCAGGGGAACGCCGTCAGACTCTGATTCAATGTTGTATTGACAGCGCTGTTGCTGCGCCAGTGAGCGTAGCTGTTCTCCGGCGGTACGGTACTCTGTGCCAGATAGAGCTGGATCCCGGCCGCGTTTGTGCTGTTATGGTGCCAGAGTACGGCATCGGTCGGCACGTCAATGCGGTAGAGTGCCTGCTCTCCGGCCGCCAGGGTTCTGGAATCCGTTCCACTGGTAAAAGGAAGTACGGCGGTAACAGCCAGATTGCTGGCACCAACCGTGGAAGAGAGGTCGAAGGTGGCATCGGTGCGGGCATAGACCCCCAGATAATAGGTCTTACCCGGCTCCACCGGCGGCAGTGTCAGTGTCGTTACCCCGGATACATCAATGACGATGTACGGATCGGGGTTCTGATTGTTGTGATCATCGTACCAGTCCTGGAAGTAGGTGCTGGCTGCAGCAGAGTTTCCAATGGCGCTGCCGGCGTTGCCATTGGTGCCCTGCCCCGGTGGAATGGTGTCACGCACGAAAATCACCACGTCACCGACCTGCTGGGCCAGGGTCAGGCTCCAGGAGAGTGGTGTGCTGTTTGCAGGGACATCAGACGACTGTGGCACCTGCACCCGGTAGTAGCGCATATCTTCAGCAGCCAGGTTCTGCCCGGTCCTGATGCCGCCATTCTGGGCCAGGTCCTGGACGTAGCCGACACTGTCCAGACGCACTCCTCCGGCATCATGGACATCTCCGGCAGCAACCTTGAGTCGGTAGCGGATATTGGTGGTCACCGCCCGGACACCGATCCACCAGTCGCCAGATTCCAGCTTCGTCGCGGTTTTCCCATTCAGTGGCACCCAGTTGCCGTACATGGTGCCGGTCAGGGTCTGGCTGCGTTCATATGACAGAGTTGGACCCTGAGTCGGGTTGGCCGGGTTGGCGTAGTGATCGATACCCGGTACATTGCCGGCGCGCAGGTAGAGCTGCGGAGTACCGCTGAGCGCCTCGACCACGGTACGCAACAATGTGCTGTTATCAACCGGTACGGTAACGCGGTAGAAGTGCCATTCTCCCTTGGCAAGGTCGGTGCCCTGATCAAGGGTGTCCGGATTGATAATGGGGTTCCCCAGATTATCAAACCCCGAATCGCCAAAGTACGGTGCTGAGAGTCCCGCCTGGGTGAAACTGCCGATTTTCGACGGCATGGTCCAGCTGCGGCGATGCTTGGCCGGGTCGGCAGTGACTATATCACTGCTCAGGGTGTAGTCGGTGATGCCGGTGCCTTTGACCTCTACATACCAGGTCCCCGGTGTCAGCACCGGTGGTACGATTGTAATCGCCGAGTTGGGGCTGACGACCGAGCCGGCATTTGTACCGCCCGGCACCAGGTCCTTGCGCACCCGGATACTGACAGCACCGCTGCTGACAGCACTCTTCAGCAGCCATCCCAGTACCGGCTGGCCGCTGACCTCTGCCGGCACCTCCACCTGGTAGTAGGCGACCTGCTGATCGACGAGCGAACCGGAGGCGGCTGAACTGCCGGTAATTGCGAGAGGTGTGGGCGTCAGTGCCCGAACCTCCAGGTCATATCCGGCATCGGGGTAGGTTGTGCCGACGCCGTTCACCCAGATACTCTGGTTGGAGACGACCACGGTATAGTCGCCTGCTACCGGCTGGGCCAGGGTGATCAGGGTGTCGTTGTAACCGATCTGGGAACGTCCGCCCTCATCGGCACGGTAGGTGGCGTAGATCGGAGTGGGGATCAGACCGCTTCCGGCGGCATCCTGACGCAGCGTCATTGATGGATTGCCGACCCGGTTTTTCAGGCGGACTTCGATGCTGGTCAGGCCGGCCGGTACGCGGAAGCGGTAGACCTTCTGCTGGCCGTAGGCCTGCGTCTCACCGATCCAGCTG
>JBMOEI010000089.1:0-16534 GCA_049318985.1 Desulfuromonadaceae bacterium | reverse complement strand
CCCCTGCTCCCAAGGCAGGTGCGCTACCAGGCTGCGCTACTCACCGACGAAAGACGTACTGTATAGCATGGTAGCATTTGTTACACAAGAAAATAAATTCTTTTAGGTAATCCCCCACCTCTGGTCTGATCCTTACCCATATTTCTGCTGGACACCGGAGATATGGGACGAAGGAGGTGGATGTCCGAGAATGGCGGTCATGACTTTCCACATTTCGGTTATGTCGTCAAGTCTCTGCAAGCCAAGCCAGAGGGTTTGGGTACCCGGTACGCCGTCACTCTTTCGGCCCAGAAAACCGCCAAGGACGGCGATCATCAATATAGCCTCTCGTAGCGTTGGTGGCTTATCTCCAAGGATCGGTTTTTTGGTTACAAACGTCGTTAGGGCTCTCCATTCGGCTTCTTAAAAGTATACCGAGCAGGGGACATCAGGAGTTTCTCTGCCCAACTTGGTAAGATGATGGATTCGCCATGCTACGACCAGATCAATGGCCAGACACGCTTCCAGGCGATTTGCACTCCCCAGTTGTCGGTTTTCTATTCGACATCCGCTTTTTAGAGTTTTGTGAAAAACCTCAATGGTCCACCGCTGGGTGTACCATGATAAATGTTTACAAGCGTCTGCAAAGCTGTCGGTCGGTGCTGTCGTAAGGAGCATCCACCGGAGTGCTTCAATTCCCTCTGGTGGATTCTTCTCTTCGGCAAGAATTGTCCATATATAAAGAGGCGGTTTGTCCTCCTTTCCGGTTGGAGGAGCTAACGCCACTTTACTATAGAGAATACTGAGCTGAGCAGTGCGGGCTGGGCAGTTTCGCTTTCTGGGAACCATGATTTCCTGAATGCCTGCTTCAGGACGACCCATCAGATATTCAGATAAACGGCCCTGCTCTTCGAGTAGTCTGCGGTCGTGCTGGGCACGCACCAACAGTAATGGAGCATTCTGAGTTTGGTTCGCAAGCGCGAAAAGTTCATAGATGTCAGCTTCGCGATCTCCTACACTGACGACTGTTGTATCGGGACATGCAGCGGCAGTCGCCGTTGCCGCTTTAAAGCTGATGAGCCATTTGTTACTTTCCTTCTCCTTTATAGGGAGCTTGTGGCGTTTGGCTTTTTTACCTAATTCGGCAGGATCACGCGCCCAACATTGGGCAGCTAGAAGCCCCAGAGGGGTGCCATCGGTAGTAACGACCAGAGTACCGTGTAACATCAGGCCAGCTACACCGGTTGGAATATTGGTAATTGGACCGAGCCCTTCGGTGGCAGGATGAGTACCGTAGTTGAGACTGGTCGTATCCTGTATGGCCAGTACTACCTTCTCTCTGGCTACACGTTTGGTTGTTGCTTCAACATGGGGTGCAAGCAGGTTCTGCAACGTAGCGTTCTCGTGATCAAAAAAACGATAGGCAGCTTTGGTCTTAGGCCGACTGCCGCAGGTTTGCGGGATATTCGCCTGGGGATGAGCATATCGATCACGCCCCAAGCTGATTAAACGTTGTACCAAACGCGCATCTCCCAAAGAGGCATTGCCCCATTCATTCTCAGCCCAATCGCTGGAGCAGGATATTTCTTCTTTGGTTGAGCCACCAAGAAGTTCTCTCCATTTTCGATGGAGTGGATATACATACATCTCCTTGAGTGGCAATGCTTCCGTATGATTGCTGTCTTGTCTACCCCGACCTGCAGTCGTGCCGACATGAATCCAGTTGGCAGCACGGTAGCTGGTCCCGGTAAAGCGATTTTGTTCAACAAAAGTTTCTACCATCAATGGCTCTTTTCCATAACGGCTCTGCCAGTCATGCGACAAGTGACGAAGCGCTTTCCCCAAAACATGGGAGGCCAGATGGAGAACTCGAACGTTGGGGTGAATGAAAAAACGGCTATTACCGATTACTCGGTCCAGGTTGGCAAGCCGGTCTTGCTCATTCCAGCCGATATACTGATCACGAGATGACACCCGGAAAGCTGCAGGACTGAATGAGAGTGCACCCAACCAACCATGAACGGAACTATGTACCAGGTAGCGTAATCCTGCACAAAAAAGACGGTCACCCAGATAATGGAGCTTCATAAGAGATTTCCAGGTTTGAGCCTCTTTACTCAAACGGTTGTCAACCATGACCAAGGTCACACTTCCCAACTCTTGCAAAGAACAAGAGACGGGAGAACGAACAAATTCCTGCTGAATAGTACGGCGAGTAAGTGCAATATTCTGAACCGCATCAGGCATCTGCAGGGCGCCGGTTTTACGTAAGCGGGAGAGTGCCTTACGGCAACTCATATCTTTCAAACGTCCATCAGAGTGACGCCAAGCCAACAATTCGCAAACCCGTTTGGATAGAGTGCGTCGACTTATATCCGGAGTTTCGTCTACCAGTCGCTGGATATGCTCTACTGTTCCTAAAGAAAATGTCTGGCCACATATGATCATGGCAAAACAGTACAACTAAAACTCTACGGTGTCCAGCATAATTTATGGGACACGTTCAGCATACGGACAGGTCATCACCAGTCTGTTTTTTAAATTTTTTACCCAAAGAGAGCCGTCAAAAAGCTCCATATTTTTAATTCACAAGGAGACTAGAGTGCGGTGGCATTTTTCGCGTTGATCTTAACCGGTACGCCGAAGCGCAGTAGGGGCACTGCGCGCCGTGTCCCTGCTATTTCGGCGACGGATTGCTGACGTTGGGGTTGTAACCGGGTGGCAGCACTAACCGGATCGTCGGGTCCTTCTGTGCATGTTCACGGAATGCCTTCACCTCGCCGTGGAGCTTGCCGATCATTTCCTTGATTGCTTCCTCAAAACTGTGAGTGCGCGCTTCGCGTGCGCTCTCCGTGAAGCCTACCATCGTCGCAGTGCCCTTGGAATTCGAGATGCCGGTCGCACGCATCAGCAGCCGCCGACTCTTGATGTCAAGCACTGCGGTGTCAACGGCGGTGAGCACGTCATACTTGTCGCCATTGATGACGTATGCGCCGATGCCGGTCCAGTACAAAAACGACCAGCCGGTAGCACCGCTATGCTGCACCTGGTCAAAGGACACCAAGGCGATGACATCGAACTTGAGCAGTGCAGCGACCCGGTCGAGGTTCGCGAATCCGCCGCTGGGCTCAAGATACATTGACGGAACAGCTTGAATCTCGCTTATGAACGGATAGCGCGAGAAGGCATCCCGCACCTCTCCAGCCAATTTCAAACGGTCGCTCTCGGGAAGGCGAAATTTCGGGTCGGCGTCGTCCGGCACGAAAGCCACCCCGATCCGGAACGGCACATTGATTACAGCCACCTGATCAGGAATCGGAGGCGACTGTTCTGATCCTGGGAACAGATAGGAGAGCACCGATGCCACCTGCCTCTGTTTCGAGCTCGTTTCCATCGACGCGCAACCGCCTACTGCGGTCGCCAACAACACGATAATCAGTAACTCATTGATCTTGCGCATGACCGAACCCTCCTCAGTAAGTTAAGTCTTTCGGTCCATGATTCTACCAGTAATTACACAAACACACCCGTAAAGCGGCATCACGGAATTGGTTCGCCTGGTAGTTGGTGCGGGGCTTTTCCAGACTGTTCCCATCATAGCATTTTTGATGAAATTGATCAAGTGAAGCTGTTTATAATTATGTTGCAAATATTTAATCAAGGTTAAAACCTTTTTTATAATTGCATTGTTGCCACGACAAAACCGTTCATCCTTTAATCGAGGTTGATCGGTTTTGTTCTAGTGAAGCTTCTGCTGATAGTTTTATCGAGGAAAATTATTTGAATGGTACTGCTATGATGCTATAACGATTGCTGAGTAAAGCATTTATTAATGGCGGAGGTATTTTTGAATGCGATGTACGGCACAATGACTACCAGCCTTACTGCGGCACACGAACGGAGTTTTTGAAATGGAACGAATTACGCACAACGGAGGTTCAAAAATGAAAATTACCCGTAGCATAATTGCAGGATTGGCTCTGCTGCTGGCCTCAACAACGGCCATGGCAGAAGAGAAACGTTGGGTGTCCAGCGAGGGAACGACACTGAAATCCGAGGCGTCAGCGACGTCAGAGAATGTTGCCGATGTGGTCATCGGCACGGAAGTCACCGTTGTCGAGTCAGGCGGTCGCTGGGTGAAAGTCAGGACTGCTGTCGGCAAAGAGGGGTGGGTGTATGCAGGCCGTGTTTCTGAAACGCCTCCGGTCGGGGAGGTTTCGGGAGATGGGGGACTCTTCGGGGAAAGTATGCAAAAGAGCCAGATCAATACCGCCAAGGCCGATAGTGCCCGCAGTATCCGTGGCCTTTCGCCTGAGACGACACAGTATGCAAAAGATCGCGGCACCCCGGAGTTGGTTAAAAAATCCCTTGATGGTGTGCTGCAGAGGAAGGTCAGTCCCAGGGAGTTAAAGGCGTTTTTGCAAGAGGGAAAAATAGGCGAATATGCCCAGGCTCAAGGGGGTAGAAAATGAGATACTTCCTGATTCTGTCATTGATAGCCCTGACTATGGCGGCTGATATCGCCTCAGCCGGTTTCCTGGACAAACTGCAGAACCTTGCCAACCCTGATTCAAAAGAGGGCAAACTATTTTCCGGCGCAACCCAGGTTTTATCGAGTTCCAGAGATATTGACTATAAAACCGAACGTACTATCGGTGAAAGCCTGGCACTTGAAGGGATACAGAGATTTGGCATTCCGGTAAAAAACGAGTCACTGCAGCAGTACCTTAATCTGGTGGGAAATGCGGTTGCCGGAAACAGTCGGCGGGCAACAATTCTGTATCAGTTTGCCGTTCTTGACAGCAATGTTCAAAACGCTTTTGCCGTTCCGGGGGGTGTTATATTCGTCAGTCGTGCCCTGGTATCAATCTTGAATGACGAGTCCGAACTGGCTGCCGTTCTGGCACACGAAGTCGGGCATGTCTCTGCGAAACACGCTCTGAAGAGCACGCAGCGTGCGCAATTCTTTGAGGGGGTCGGAACAATAACTGCGGCAAGTGTGCGCGGCGACAAAGGGAAGAAATTCGCCTCGGCCATCGGTGATATGCAGGCAGTATTGTTTGACAAGGGATTGGATAAGGAGATGGAGTTTGAGGCTGACCTTGCTGCTATGGAGACGGCCTACCGTACCGGGTATGATCCTTCAGCGCTGATCAGGGTTTTGGAAAAGCTTCAGCAACTGGAGGCCTCCAGCAAGGATAAGAAGGGATCGTGGTTCTCTACCCATCCGCCGCTTTCCGAGCGGATTGCCCGGCTTCGCACCGAGCTGAGAAAATATCCCGATTATGCAGCACAGGCGAGTGTACAAGAGAGATTTGTTAAACATGCAAAACTCAAGTAGACTCTCCAGGGGATCAGGGCTTCAGTTCGTACTGAATTTTTAAATGATTACAGAATTCTATGGCATCAAGCAGTTTGGTGAACTTTGGTTTGTTGCCATCAGGTAAAACTACCTGAAACTGCCAGTTATCGGTGTAGTGAATGGTTGCCATTGTACACCTCCTTCGCGGTTTCCGCCCTATCGGTTGATTGTTTCTGTCTGATTACTGATATAGCATAAACAATGCCATTTTATAACTATCTGATTTAGTTAAATATATTTTGCTCATATTTTGGTGTGTAAAATATTTCGACACAGGATGCTACGCAGATGTTGCTTTTTCAGAGGATGAAATGACAATTTCTCTGTAACTTTAATCATGATTATGATTTGACAAGGCTTTTCTGAAACGTGTATACAGTATCTTCTTTATCCGTGTTAAATTGCTGTCTTATCAGACGTACCATATCCCACAAAAGGAGGAACAGTTGATGATTGAAGCGTATCTTGCACATGAAAATGAGAGGGCGGTACAAGGCATTCCCGCACTTCCGCTGACACCTGAACAGACCGCCGGTCTTTGTAAATTGCTGGTTAAGCCACCAAAAGGAAAAGAGCAGTTTCTTCTTGGTCTGATCAAGGACCGTGTGTCCCCCGGCGTTGATCCGTCCGCCAAAGTAAAGGCCGAATTCCTGGCCGGTGTCGTTTCCGGCAAAATTAAATCTCCGCTCGTTACTCCGGTTGACGCCATCCGCATGCTCGGCACCATGATCGGCGGCTATAACGTGGCTCCGCTGGTTGCCGCACTCAAGGATAAAAACCTGGCTGATGAAGCTGCATGTGCGCTCTCCAGCATCGTGCTGGTCTACGATGCCTTCGACGAGGTTGCCAAGCTTGCCACTACCGGTAAAAATGCCGCTGCAGCAAAAGTCCTTAAATCCTGGGCTGATGCCGACTGGTTCACCCATCGTAAAGGGGTACCTGATACGATCAAAGTCAAGGTGTATAAAGTAGAAGGCGAAATAAACACCGACGACTTCTCTCCTGCAGGCGATGCCTGGAGTCGCCCGGATATTCCACTGCATTCACTCGCCATGGGTAAAACCCGCTTCAAAGACGGTCTCGCCACTATTGCTAAATTCCGCGAAGAGGGCTTTCAGGTTGCGTTTGTCGGCGATGTTGTCGGCACCGGATCCTCCCGTAAATCTGCGTGCAACAGTGTCCTCTGGGCAATCGGTGATGATATCCCCTGTGTGCCGAACAAGAAAACAGCCGGCGTGATCATCGGCGGCGTCATCGCTCCGATCTTCTTCAACACCGCACAGGATTCCGGTGCGCTGCCGCTCAAAGCTGATGTAACCGGCATGAAAACCGGCGACGTTATCGTGATTGATACCAAAAAAGGTGTTATCACCGACGAGAAGGGGAAAAAAGAACTTTCCAAGCTCACTATTTCGCCAAACACCGTACCTGATGAATTCCGTGCCGGCGGCCGTATCCCCCTGATCATCGGTCGCGCGGTAACCGACAAGGCCCGCAAAGTGTTGGGCCTCAAGCCGACCACCGTATTTACCCTGCCTGACAATCCCAAGGCTAAAGCAAAACAGGCCTTCTCACTTGCTCAGAAAATGGTCGGTCAGGCGTGCGGTGTCACCGGAATCATGCCCGGTACCGCCTGCGAGCCGAAGATGACAACGGTTGGCTCACAGGATACCACCGGTCCGATGACCGCTGATGAGTTAAAGGAACTGGCCTGCCTCAAATTCCAGGCTCCGATGTATATGCAGTCATTCTGCCACACCGCTGCGTATCCGAAACCGGCCGATGTTAAAATGCACAAAAACCTCCCCGGTTTTACCGCTGAGCGTGGCGGTGTCGCGCTTCGTCCCGGTGACGGCGTTATTCACTCCTGGTTGAACCGCCTGCTGCTGCCTGACACGGTTGGCACTGGCGGTGACTCCCACACCCGCTTCCCGATCGGCATCTCCTTCCCGGCCGGTTCCGGTCTGGTGGCGTTTGCCGGCGCCATGGGTTTCATGCCGCTTGATATGCCGGAATCTGTTCTGGTACGCTTCAAAGGAACGTTTAACACCGGTATTACCCTGCGTGACGCAGTCAATGCCATCCCTTACTGGGCGATCAAGCAGGGGCACCTGACCGTGCCGAAGAAAAACAAGATCAACATCTTCAATGGCCGTATCCTCGAAATGGAAGGTCTCCCGGATTTGACTGTCGAGCAGGCATTTGAACTGACCGATGCCGCTGCCGAGCGTTCTGCCGCCGCCGGATGTATCCAGCTTTCCGAGGCATCCGTTGCCAAGTATCTCAAGTCCAATGTGGCACTCATGAAAAAGATGATTGCCGATGGCTATTCAGATGCCAATACTCTGAAAAATCGTATCAAAGACGTAACCGCATGGCTGAAAAATCCGACTCTCCTCAAAGCTGACAAAGGTGCCCAGTATGCTGCCGTGATAGAAATTGACCTGAAGGAGATCACCGAGCCTATTCTGGCCTGTCCGAACGATCCGGATGACGTCAAACTGCTTTCTGAAGTAGCCGGCACAGAAATTCAGGATGTGTTCCTCGGATCCTGCATGACCAATATCGGTCACTTCCGCGCTGCTGCAGAGATCTGGCGTGGCCAGGCTTTCAATCCGGCTGTTCGCACCTGGATCTGCCCGCCGACCCGCATGGATCAGCAGCAGTTGAAGGACGAAGCGTATTTCTCGGTCTACAGCGCTTTCGGGGCACGCATTGAAATCGCAGGTTGCTCGCTCTGCATGGGAAATCAGGCCCGCGTGCCTGATGGTGTGAACATGTATTCAACTTCGACCCGTAACTTCGATGACCGTATCGGCAATGGTGCCAAGGTGTATCTTGGTTCAGCCGAATTGGGTGCCGTCACTGCGCTGTTGGGAAGACTGCCGAAACCGGCTGAGTTTTTCGAGATCTATAAAGAAAAGATTGAGCCGAATAAGGACAAGATTTACAAATATCTCCAATTTGATGAGATGCCGGAATATAAGTAATATCTGATTATTATCATTCAAATAAAGCGGCTCGTCGGTGTTTTCGGCGGGCCGTTTTATCTTTATTTTACGAACAATTCTGTTTTGCTTGACGAGCGAACCTATGTGTATTATTCTAACACGACAAAACAAGTCCTGTTATCTCTAGGAGTGGATCAATGACGAAAATTACCTTTGGAACATCCGGTTGGCGTGGAATCCTGTGTGAGGATTTCACCTTTGAGAACGTAAAGGTCGTTGTTCAGGCCATCGCCGATACCATTAAAGCATCAGGCGAAGGTGATAAAGGCGTCGTGATCGGCTGCGATACCCGCTTCATGGGTCAGCGCTTCGTTGAGGCATCAGCCCGTGTCCTTGCCGGGGCCGGAATCAAGGCATTTGTCTGCGAGCGGGATACGCCGACACCGGTCATTTCGTATGAAATTTTGCGGCGTGGCGCGGCCGGGGGCATCAACTTTACCGCCAGCCACAATCCACCTGAATACAATGGCGTCAAATTTTCACCCTCTTCGGGAGGCCCGGCGTTGCCGGAAACGACGAATGAGATTGAGCGTCGTGCCAATGCTTCCATTGGTACGGAATGCTATAAGGAACTGAATCTTGATGAAGCCAAAAAACAGGGTCTGGCGGAGACAATCAACCCGCATGATGATTACCTGAAGTCCCTGGAGGAGAAGGTTGACTTTGATGCAATCGGTACACTCGGCCTGGTTGCGCTCAATCCACTCTACGGCACGGGGCGCGGCTATCTGGACGATCCGCTCCGCTCGCGCGGCATTCCGTACACAATGATCAATGGCCGCCCTGACCCCTATTTTGGCGGACATCCGCCTGAACCATCTGAAGCACATATTCCCGATTTTATCTCTCTGGTTAAAAATGATCCAAATATCCGGCTTGGTCTCGCAACAGATGGCGATGCCGACCGCTTTGGAATTCTTGATGCCGACGGCAGCTACATCGAGCCGAATTATATTATAGCCCTGCTGCTTGATTATCTCATTCGGGTGCGTAAGCTTGAAGGCGGCGTAGCCCGCAGTGTTGCGACCTCGCACCTTATTGATGCCGTCGCGAAGAAGCATGGTGTCCCTGTCTATGAAACGCCGGTCGGTTTCAAATATATCGGCGAACTGATCAGCCAGGATAAACTGGTTATCGGCGGGGAGGAGAGCGCCGGTTTGACTATCAAGGGGCATGTCCCAGAGAAGGACGGTATTCTTGCCTGTTTTCTGGTAGCGGAAATGGTCGCCCGTGAAGGTAAAAGCATTCGTGAACTTCTTGACCGGCTCTATGGTGAGGTCGGGAGATTTGTCACTCGTCGAGACAACCTCAAATTGTCACCGGAGCTGGAAATCGCCTATAAAAACAAAATCAACGCTGTTCCGGCTGAAATTGCCGGAACGAAGGTTACAGAGATCGTCAAAGTTGACGGTACCAAATTGTTACTCGATGACGGCAGCTGGATGCTGTTTCGTAAGTCGGGTACGGAGCCGGTTGTCCGGTTGTATGGTGAGGCAAACAGTGATGCCCGCCTTGCCGAAGTCATGGCCGCCGGTCGGAAGTTTATTCTGAATTAAATATCTATTTCATAAGGAGTTACACAATGTGGGATTATACGCCAATCGTTAAGGACCATTTTTTGAACCCGCGTAATGTCGGAGAGATTCCGAATGCCGATGCAATCGGCGAAGTCGGCAGCCTCGCCTGCGGTGATGCGCTGAAACTGTATCTCAAGCTCGATGATAATAAAGACAAGATTGTCGATGCCAAATTTCAAACGTTTGGCTGTGCCAGTGCCATCGCTTCCTCGTCAGCCTTGACAGAGATGGTCAAGGGAAAGAACCTTGACGAAGCCCTTGCCATCAGCAATCAGGAAATTGCCGATTTTCTCGGTGGCCTGCCGGAAGAGAAGATGCACTGTTCTGTTATGGGGCAGGAAGCGCTGGAGGTTGCCATTTTCAAGTATCGCGGCATTGAGATGCCGCAGCACGACAGTGAGCATGATCATGGTCCGGCGTACCCCGATTATGAAGGGGAAATTGTCTGTAAATGTTTTGGTATCACGGATGCGTTCCTGAAAAAGGTTATTGAGACCAACGGCCTGACAACCGCCGAGCAGGTAACAAACTTCACCAAAGCGGGCGGGGCGTGCGGCGGCTGTATCCCGAAAATTAAGGATCTTATCGCCCAGGTGCTGGGAGAAACAGCAGCGCAGACCCGGGTCCGTCCGGAAAAACTTTCCAATATGAAAAAGATGCAGCTGATTCAGGAAGTGCTGGAGCGCGATATACGTCCACTTCTCTGGGCTGATGGCGGGGACCTGGAGCTGATCGACATCGACGGCGCTAAAGTGCAGGTGGCTTTCCGCAAGGCCTGTGCCGGGTGCGCGTCCTCCGGTAATACCGCCCGCATGGTCGAAGCCAAACTGCGTGATCTGGTCGCCGAGGATATTGTCGTAGAGGAGGTCTCCGCATGAAAGAAATCTATCTCGACAATAATGCGACGACCAAGGTTGATGAAGCGGTCTTTGAGGAGATGCGCCCCTATTTCTGTGAACTGTATGGCAATCCCAGTTCAATGCATTTTTTTGGTGGTCAGGTTCAGAGCAAGGTTAATGAAGCCAGGGTTAGAGTTGCGGAACTTCTTGGTGCATCACCGGACGAAATTATTTTCACCGCGTGCGGCACTGAAAGTGATAACGCTGCAATACGCTCGGCTCTGGAAGTGTTTCCCGACCGGCGTCACATAATAACCAGTCGCGTTGAACACCCTGCCGTCCTTACCCAGTGCCGCAATCTGCGCCAGAAAGGGTACCGTGTTACCGAGATCGGCGTTGACGGCGCCGGACGCCTCGATCTTGAAGAGTTGAAAACTGTCATTGATGACGAAACGGCGATCGTGTCGCTCATGTGGGCCAACAATGAGACCGGCGTCATTTTCCCGGTGGAGGAGGCGGCAAAAATCGCCAAGTCGAAGGGTGCGCTTTTTCACAGCGACGCAGTTCAGGCAATTGGCAAGATTCCGATCAACATGGCTGCCTCGCACATCGACATGCTGTCGCTTTCCGGTCACAAGCTGCATGCACCGAAAGGGATTGGTGTACTCTACCTCCGCAAAGGGACGCCGTTCCGGCCATTACTGGTTGGCGGCCATCAGGAGAAGAGCCGCCGGGCCGGTACCGAAAACGCCGCTGCCATAATTGCTCTCGGAAAGGCATGCCAGTTGGCCGGACAGCACATGGACGCTGAAAATAGCGTTGTCAAAGGAATGCGTGACCGGCTGCAGGATGCATTGATGTTGGCAATTCCACACGCCCGCATCAATGGCGGCGGTGCAGAGCGACTGCCCAACACAACGTCAATCGCCTTTGAATTCGTCGAAGGCGAGGCGATTCTGCTGCTGCTGTCAGAGTTCGGTATCTGTGCTTCCTCTGGCAGTGCCTGCACCTCAGGTTCACTGGAACCATCGCATGTGCTCCGCGCTATGGGGGTGCCGTTCACCTGTGCCCACGGTTCGATCCGTTTTTCGCTGTCACGCTATACCACTGAAGCCGAGATCGACACGGTTATCCGCGAATTACCGCCCATCATTGCTCGTTTGCGGCAGATGTCGCCATTTGGCAGGGAGCACCTGCAAGGCAAGGCATAGCAGATATTTATTTTGATTCATCAAGGGCGGCCATTACATGGTCGCCCTTCGTTTTTACTGGAGAATTGGGAAAAATGAGGTAAAATGCACAATCGTTCAAAACTCATGTACTAATTCAATCGGTTTAATGGAGTTGCTTTATGGAAATTAAAATACCAGAGGTCGGTGAGTCGGTACGTGAAGCGTTGCTTGCCAAGTGGTTCAAAAAGAGCGGCGATACTGTTAAACGGGATGAGCCGATTTGTGAGATCGAAACCGATAAAATTACACTCGATCTTAATGCCGATGCTGATGGAGTGATAACTATATCGGTCGTTGAAGGTTCAACAGTGCCGATCGGGACGACAATCGGCACTGTTGAAGAATCGGCGTCAACGCAAAAAAAACCGGCTCCAGAAAATGTGACACCGTTGCCAGAAAATATTACGGAACCACCATCATCACCGTCTCTTAGGCGTGAAATGCGTGAAAAGAAAATTTCACCTAATGAGGTGGCGGGGAGCGGCAAGGGTGGGCGTATTACTCCGGACGACATGTTAGTCCATATTAATGGAAAATCTGAATTACCCCCTGCCTCCCGTCCGGTTGCAATTGAACAACTTGCACCGGCTATACCGGAGAGCCGCAATGCGGTGCCGGTACCACCTCATCCGTCCCCTGGCAAACCGCCCACACCATCATCAGTGAGGACTGAGGACGCACCGGTGTACTCATCCGGCCGTGAGGAGCGCCGGCCGATGTCACCTCTTCGCAAACGGGTTGCAGCACGACTTGTCGCAGCCCGCCAACAGACGGCCATGCTGACCACTTTCAACGAGGCTGATCTTACCCATGTCAAGTCTCTACGCAGTAAATATCGTGAACATTTTATACAGCGCCACGGGATGCCGCTTGGTCTGATGCCGTTTTTCGTCAAGGCGTGTATTGAAGCGCTGAAAGAGTTTCCGCTGGTAAACGCCTCTATCGACGGTGATGATATTGTCTATCACCACTATTACGACATCGGAGTTGCCATCGGAGGCGACAAGGGTTTAGTGGTGCCGGTGCTGTGCAATGCCGATAATCTTAAAATGTTTGAAATTGATCAGGCTATTTCAGCCTTTTCCGAGAAAATCAAATCGAATCATCTCGCCATTTCGGATCTTGAGGGGGGTACCTTCACCATCAGTAACGGCGGTGTCTACGGCTCGATGCTCTCCACGCCGATCCTTAATCCACCCCAGAGCGCGGTGTTAGGAATGCATGCCATTCATGATCGGCCGGTCGTCCGGGACGGACAGATTGTCATCAGGCCGATGATGTATCTGGCTCTTTCCTACGATCACCGGATCATTGATGGTCGAGAGGCGGTCAATTTTTTGAAAAAGGTGAAGGAGTACATCGAAGAACCGGAAGAGATGCTGCTGGAAGGGTGAAGAGTGAAGAGTGAAGAGTAGGGGGCTGCATGTCTGAAAATAATATATTTGATCTGATAATCATCGGTGCCGGTCCGGGCGGCTATGTTGCGGCCATTCGAGCATCCCAGCTTGGCATGAAAGTCGCCGTTGTGGATAAACGGGCCACACTTGGTGGGGTCTGTCTTAATGAAGGGTGTATACCGAGCAAGGCCCTTCTGGATTCGAGTGAACACTTTGCCATGGCGCGCGACAAGTTTGCTCTGCACGGCGTATTAGTGGATTTACCGCGCCTTGATCTGGATGTCATGATGCAGCGCAAGAGTGATGTTGTCAAAAAACTGACTGATGGTATCGCCTATCTGTTCAAGAAGAACAAAATTGAACTTCTCCTCGGTACTGCCACTCTCAAGGGAGTTTCTGTTGCAGGTCAGCACCAGGTAGCCGTAACCCTGGCCTCGCCTCCCACAGTTGCTGGTCAGCAAACTCTTCCGGAGACTGTTACCCAGGTATCCGTTACTCTCTTTGCTCCGAAAGTGATTCTTGCAACCGGCAGCGAGGCGACGAGTCTGCCCGGTATCACGTTTGACGGTCAGGTCATTGTTTCTGCCCGCGAAGCGCTCTCTTTTGAGCGGGTGCCGGAACATCTGGTAGTCGCCGGAGGTGGTTTTATCGGACTGGAGCTCGGCTCCGTCTGGCGACGCCTCGGTGCCCAGGTAACGGTGATGGAGATGCTGCCGAATATTCTTCCCAATATGGATCGTCAGGCTGCTGATCTGCTCTACCGCTCTTTGCGTAAGCAGGGAATTCAATTTAAGCTGAGTACCCGCATTACCGGAGTGCGCCGCATTGGTGCTAAAGCTATCGTCCAGTTCAATTCCGGTACCGGTGGCGAAGAGATTGATTGTGACAATGTGCTGGTAGCAGTCGGGCGGCGGCCATTGACGGCAGGCTTAGGCCTTGAAGAGCTTGGCGTCTCTCTGGATGAGGCGGGCAGGGTGACTGTTGATGACACATACCAATCATCACTTCCGGGAGTCTATGCGATAGGTGACCTTGTCCGTGGGCCGATGCTGGCCCACAAGGCATCCGAGGAAGGTGTTGCCTGCGTGGAAAAAATTGCTGGCATGTCACCAAAAGTCGAATATGAGCTTATTCCCGGGGTTGTGTACACCTGGCCTGAGGCTGCAGGCGTAGGAATGACGGAGGAGCAGTTAAAAGCAGCCGACATATCATATCGTAGTGGGCGTTTCAATTTTGCCGCCCTTGGCAGAGCGCGCTGCATGGACGAGACGGAAGGGTTTGTAAAAATTCTCGCCCACAATGAAAGTGACCGCATTCTTGGTGTGCATATTGTTGGTCCCCGGGCGTCTGATCTGATTGCTGAAGCAGCAGCCGTTATGAGCTTTGGCGGCACAGCTCGTGATATTGCCCTCATCTGCCACGCTCACCCGACTCTCCCTGAAGCGCTCCGCGAGGCGGCGCTCGATGTTCATAAAGAAGCAATTCACGGATGAGATCATCTGCAATGTATTGACATAACGTAATCTAAAAAGGAACGAACATGCCTAAAATATCCCGTAAAACCAAAATAGTTGCCACCGTTGGTCCCGTAAGTTCTTCGCCTGAGATGATACAGAAGTTAATGCAGGCCGGGGTTGATATCTTCAGGCTCAATTTTTCTCACGGCGAAAATTCTCAAAAACTGGAACTGATTACCATCATAAGAAAGGTTTCTGATAAACTTGGTCGTCAGGTCGGCATTTTAGGCGATCTCCAGGGACCTAAAATCAGGACCGGTAAGATGGCCGGTGAAGGTATGCTGCTGGCCAAAGGTCAGGAAGTTGTTATCACCACTGATAACGTGCTCGGCGGTGATGGCGTCATTCCGACTATATATAAGTCATTGCCGCATGACGTTCATCCCGGATCCAGAATATTGCTTGATGATGGACTGCTTGAATTAAAAGTTATCGCGTCTGAGGGTGAGCGGGTACGCTGTCTGGTCGTAGCGGGCGGCCTCCTCAAAAACAATAAAGGGATCAATCTGCCGGGGGTAAATGTTTCAGCTCCCTGCCTGACAGAAAAGGATTTGATCGATCTTGATTTTGCTCTCGAAGCCGGTGTCGATTTCATTGCACTCTCCTTTGTGCGCACTGCCGAGGATATCCAAGAAATTAAACAAATAATCTCTGCTAAAGGGAAAGACACACCGGTTGTCGCAAAAATTGAAAAGCCGGAGGCGTTGCGGAATTTTAAAAAAATACTTGAGGCGACCGATGCCGTCATGGTAGCGCGTGGCGATCTTGGCGTCGAAATTGAACCGGAAAAAGTGCCGATCTACCAGAAGAAAATTATTCAAGCATGCAACATGGCTGGCAAGCCGGTTATAACTGCGACCCAGATGCTGGACTCCATGATCCGCAATCCGCGCCCGACACGGGCGGAAACATCGGATGTTGCCAATGCGATTATTGACGGAACCGATGCGATTATGCTTTCTGCAGAAACAGCTTCAGGAGATTTTGCGATTGAATCAGTTGAAACAATGGTCCGTATTGCCAAAGATGTGGAAAATACAGATTTTCTTTCGGGTGCAGTGCCCGGTGGTTCGGCATCGACAGTTGCCCAAGCTGTTGCAGAATCCTCCTGTAGGACAGCTGCCACACTCAAAGCAAAGGCAATTGCAGTTTTCACCAGGTCGGGCAGCACTGCCACTCTTATATCTGCTTTCCGCCCGGTAACACCTATTATCGCTTTTACCGCTTCACTGGAAATTCGTCGCAGACTGTCAATTTACTGGGGTGTACAGTGCATTGCAGTTGGAGTTATGGAAAACACTGATCAGCAAATCCATGAGGTAGAGAAAAAGCTGCTGGCCTCAGGATTCCGCAACGGTGATCTGGTCGTAATTACCATGGGACTTATAGAAACTCGGGGTTCAACAAACCTTATGAATGTCCATAAACTCGGAACACATGGATTTTATGAGGTATTTGAGGAGTAGCTAAAATTGCGGACTGCGTTCTAGCTTTTGGTCATTTTTTCTTTGACAGCATGAGATTAGTTATGTTAGAAAGCGAGTCCCTTTTGGCGGCAGTTTTGTTTTTGGGGTTGCTCTTTTAAAAAGTCAGTTATTTGAAAAAAGATTGTCTTAGCGA
>JBMOEI010000088.1:0-17492 GCA_049318985.1 Desulfuromonadaceae bacterium | reverse complement strand
CTTGAGAAGTCATGGAACGGATATTTGTTGGATTCAGTGGATACCGTGATGAGACGAGCAGGCAATTTTTTCTGGAAGGGCATGCGCACAATCACGCGACTGTTGGATGGAGTATATGAGAAAGGTGTCAAGGTTTGTGGTGACGAAAAAACAGAACTTGAACAACGGTTGCAACGATCCCCCGTATTAAACTGGTGGGATATAACAATTCAGCCTAAAACGGTAAATTTGTAATTACCACATCCCTAAGAAGAAATACAGTGACGAAGAGAAATTCCTGAATTCCAAACTCAGAAATGTCAACCAGATGTCGAGTGAGGAAAAAGCAAAACTTAACGACGAAATCAAACGGCTGGCAGATTTGAAAAGCAAGATCGAACTGGACAAGGTGAACATCGAACAAAAAGAGTCGGAGTTCAATGTTAAGACCAAAATGCTGAACGCAACCATCAGCGACCTGAACATGAAGATCGACAGTTTGATGAAGGAAAAAAATGCTGTCATCACCGAATTAAACAAGAAGAACGATGAACTGCTCAGAGAAAACAATAGACTGACAAATATAATCAATAAACTCGCCGTCGCCCGCGTTCCCGCCGGTGACGGCAACGGCAGATTCATTGTGCTGGACAAGGTAGTATACGACTCCAAGACAAAAATGATGTGGCTCAAAGATGCTAACTATACTTTGAGTGGTAAGATATTTGCCGACGCCGAAAAGTACGTGACGACCCTGAGTGTGGACGGATACAGTGATTGGCAATTGCCCTCGAAAACTGAGTGGGTAAGCCTGATCGGCGCCGTGGGCAATGGCATCGAAAAAGCTTTCCCGGAAGGATCACCCTTTGAGAATTTTTATTATCAGGGCAAGTACTGGGTTTCCGGACCAACCGGTCCAATGGGCGGAATTAGTCTGGGATCCGGGTCGATCACTTCATTGAACAAGAATAATCCCGGCTTTATCTGGCCGGTGCGGTACCCGTCCGACGAGGAAATTAACAAAATTATGCAGCAAAAATAATATTCTATCCTGAAATTATTTTTCTATGTCGGATGCAAGTCCGGAACGCAACTTTTGTAATAATTTCTCTCTACATGAATAAAACAGAGATCTTCAGAGAGAGTTGGGTCGGAGTTTAAGTCCTGCTGAGCGTCTGGAATTGGCATTCTAAGTATCTGAATTATGCATAAACCTTAACGATGCTGGTAAAAAGGCTTAGGCACATAGAATGTTTGAATCAACTACCCCGCCGCAAGCGGGCGGGGTATGGTTACAGCATCCGATATTGTGACATTGCTATTGTGAGGCAAAAACCTTTAAAAACTACGCCTCAAGAGGCGGGGAATTTACCCTAAAGCGATTAAAACAGATAATGACCAATGAGAGCGAAATGAATATGCCGGATTCAATATCCATACAAATAAATGAAGCGCTCCACTTGGCTTTTCTGCTTCACAAAACGGGTTCGTTGGCTGAGGCCGAGATGCTTTATTGCCGCATCCTTGACGCTGCACCGGAGACACTGGACGCACTGCACTATCTGGGGATGCTCTGTCATCAAGATAAACGGATGAAAGAAGCGGTGGAGTTAATCGGGAGGATTATTGCACTTGATCCGGCCAATGCCGATGCCCACAATAATTTGGGCAATGTGTATGAAGGGATTGGGGATGATGGTACGGCGGAAATATATTTCCGCAAAGCGATTGAACTGAACCCGGAGCATGCCCCTGCTTACAATAATCTTGGCGTGGTCCTGGCGGAACAGAGCCGGCTTGACGAGGCTATTGAGGCATACCGACAGGCGATCAAGAATGCTCCCGATACAGCGGAGTTCCATTATAATCTTGGGAATGCGCTGCGTAGAAATGCCGCTATCGAGGAATCGATAGACGCCTATAAAGCAGCCACAGCCATCAGTCCTGACCACTTCGGCGCCTGGCAGGGACTTGCCCGTATGTTACGCTTTGCCGGGCGTCAGGATGAGGCTGTTACCGTTTTTGATAATCTTCTCCGCATGAATCCCGGCAATCCGACATTTTCTTACCTCCGTTCTGCATGTATTGGTGATAATACTCCCGACCGGGCGCCTGACTCATATGTACAGCAGATATTTGATGATGCGTCAGGTTATTTCGATAAGCACCTCGAAGGTTTGGAATACCGGGCACCTGAGCTGTTGAGTGAGGCAATTGCGGTTCTACTTTCCCCCCCTGAAAAAGCTCTTGATATTCTGGACGCCGGTTGCGGAACCGGGTTATGCGGGGCGTTGCTTCGTCCTTACGCCCTCAAACTTGTTGGTGTTGATCTATCAGAAGGGATGCTGCATAAAGCAGCTGCCCGGTGTGCTTACGACGATCTCTTCAAGGGTGAGTTGACCAATTTTCTGGAGAGAAACAAAGACAGTTACGATGTGATAATCTCGGCGGACACCCTGTGTTACTTTGGTGCGCTTGAGGTTGTATTTGCCGGTTCTGCAGGAGCTCTTAAAGAAAAGGGACTGCTTGCCTTCACGTTGGAAGAGGGAGGTGAGGGGAAAACGGGTTTTCTGTTAAACAGTACCGGCCGTTATTCCCATGCAAGGGATTATGTTGAGAAATCATTGCTGGCAGCCGGTTTTGTAATTGAAACATTCACCACACCTACACTGCGCAACGAAGGGAAGCATCCGGTAACCGGACATTTGGTAGTGGCGAGAAAGTCGTAATAACGGGAATTCTTTAACACTCTTATTGACAGTCTGGAAAGGTGATTTATGGCTCTATTCAGTCAGGAAAAACGGCATATTAAAATCAATACTCCTTTGGGGAAAGATGTCCTGCTGGTTGAATCCATTCATGGCAGCGAAGGAATGTCGCGCCTTTTCAGTTTTGAACTTTCACTGGTGACCGAGAGCCGTGGGATTGCTTTTGAAGATATCATCGGAGAAAGCGTAACCGTATCAATTGATCTCCCTTGGGGGAAGAAACGTTACTTAAACGGAATAGTATCCAGATTTGCACAGACAAGTGGCGGCGGCACATCCACCGGTGATACAAGGGTTTCAACCTACAGATTAACAATGGTCCCGTGGTTCTGGCTTCTTTCACGGAGTGCTGAATCTCGGATATATCAGAAAATGACCGTGCCTGAAATCGTCGAAAAAGTTTTCAGAGAACTGGGCTTTTCGGAATTTACACTGAAGTTGCAGGGTACATATGCCAAACGCGATTACTGCGTACAGTATCGGGAAACCCATTTCAACTTTATTTCACGGCTACTCGAAGACGAAGGAATTCACTATTTCTTTGAGCATACCGACGGTAAGCACAAGATGGTGCTCGCTGATTCCTCACAGGCGAACATTCCCTGTCAGGATCAGAAAAGTGCGAGTTACCAGACCAGTTTGCAGGATAACAAGGATGAGGATTTCATTACGGCACTGGAGAAAACGCAGGAATTGCGTCCGGCGAAGTATACTCTTAATGATTTTAATTTCAAAATTCCCAATACTTCTTTGAAGGTTGATTTGCCCAGCAAATACCCGCTTGGGTCTGGAGATCGCGAAATTTATGATTATCCCGGCGAGTTTGACAACAAAACCGAAGGTGAGCGCTTTGCCAGAATCAGGATGGAAGAAGAAGAGGCACAGATTACCACCATCACGGGAACAGGTAACTGCCGTGCCTTTTCAACCGGCTTTCGTTTTACGCTGAACAATTTTTACCGAATGGATATGAACGGGAAGGAATTTGTCCTTACCTCTATAGAGCACCACGCAAGTCAGACGGTACAAGCGGGGGGGGATTTTCAGTACGGCAACCGCTTTACCTGCATACCTGTCGATGTACCATTCCGCCCATCGCGCATAACTCCCAAACCGTTTGTCCAAGGTGCCCAGACAGCCATCGTTGTTGGTCCGCACGGGGAGGAAATCTACCCCGATGAGCATGGCCGGGTAAAAGTCCAGTTTCATTGGGACCGGAAAGGCAAGAAAGATGAAAATAGCTCATGTTGGGTCAGGGTTAGCCAGTTGTGGGCCGGTGCGGGATGGGGTTCAATGTTTATTCCCCGTATCGGTCACGAGGTGATTGTCGATTTTCTTGAAGGTGATCCGGATCAGCCGATTATTACCGGACGGGTTTACCATGGCACTAATAAACCGCCATATTCCTTGCCGGATCACAAAACCAGAAGCACGATAAAGTCCGATACAACCAAGGGGGGCGAAGGGTCAAACGAGCTTCGTTTTGAGGATAAGAAGGGGCATGAAGAGATCTATATTCATGGCGAAAAAGACTGGAAAATCCGAATAAAGAACGACAAAAACCAGAAAATCGGTCATGACGAAGTACTTCGTGTTCTCAACAACAGGACCAAAAGTGTCGGAGCAAATCAGAATATCACTGTTGGCGAGAATCATACCGAATCGATTGGTATGAGCATGTCGTTGACAGTGGGGCTGAACACGACGGAGACGGTTGCAATTAATAAAGCGGAAACCATTGGTGCAGCCAAGGAGTTGACGATTGGCGGGGCGTACCAGGTGACGGTTGGCGGTGTTATGAATGAGACTGTCGGCGGGGCCAAGATGGAGGAAGTTGGGGGGTACCGGGCTGAAATAGTGGGTGGGTATAACCAGATTACGGTGGGTGAAGACCTGACTGAAAAAATTGGAGGAAATGCAACGCTTACGGTTTCAAAAAAACTTTCGGAAGAAGCAGATGATATTACCATAACTGCAAAATCAAAACTCACACTCGTGTGCGGCGGAAACACAATTGTTCTGGACCCGTCCGGGATTACCATCAAAGGCACTCTTGTCAAGATAAACAGCTGACAGAGATTCACATATTTAACGCAGAAGGATACAACTATGCCCGCAGCAGCCCGTATTGGAGATATGCATGTCTGCCCAATGTTGACCGGAATGGTTCCGCATGTCGGTGGCCCCATCAGTGTCGGGTGCCCTACGGTTCTCATCGGCGGAATGCCGGCGGCACGGGTGGGTGACATGGCAGTTTGTGTCGGTCCCCCGGATGTCATTGTCATGGGGTCGCCAACCGTACTTATCGGGGGGATGATGGCAGCCAGAATGGGTGATCCGACTGCACATGGCGGAGTTATTGTCATGGGTTGTCCGACGGTTATGATTGGTATTCCGGCACAGGCTTCAGTTCTTCAGGCCGCCGCTGCCAACGGTGCGCCCTTTGCCGAAAAATGTGCCGGGTGATATTTTTGTTTTTCATCAATGTACCTAGAGCGGGTTTATGGGCGTTAGATTTACTATAATTTCTGGACCCTCGAGCGGCCGCCAGGTAGAACTTGATAAACCGGGTATCGTTCGCATTGGTCGTACCAGCGAAGCCGGATTTGCTACGCAAGACTCCTTTATGTCGCGAATTCACTTTGAGCTGGAATGGGACGGTACGCACTGCCTGATCCGCGATCTGAACAGTCGCAACGGAACCCAAGTTAACGGTACGAATTTAGTCGGAACGGTGACGGTGCGTAATAATGACAGGATTCTTGCCGGACAAACGGAACTGGTCGCTGACTGTAAAGAAAATATTATTGTCCCATCGCATACTGATAGAATCCCAAGTTATGTTGCACCAAAGAATATTGACGTGGCACCTCCTGTATTTATGCAGCGTATACATGAACATGCAGTCAAGTCTAAACAATCTGTATTTACCGGATATGAACCACAAGCGTCTGTCGTTGGGCAAACGTCTGTAGCACCCGTCGACCTGTTTCAGTTCTTGCGAAATCAGTCGTCACAACTCTTTGCGATCCTTGATGCAGCGCGTGATCCGATGATTCTTGAGCTATTGCAACAATCTGAGATACAGTTCCAATCGCTTTACGATGGTGAAAAAGGTGATGAGCTGGCTGCGTATGCACCATACTTGGTACAGTTGCCTGTCGAGTCACCCGTGCTGGAGAGATTGGTACATGGGGGCTGGGGCAAGGCTTGGGGCGTTTATCTGACGTGCAACGAGCCGTTTGACGTGGTGCGCAAGCATATGCGGCACTTTCTGTTTGTTCAGGCAGAAGACGGGCGCAAGCTGTACTTCCGTTTCTACGATCCCCGTGTTCTGCGTAATACGTTACCCCTGTTTGATCCCGAGGAGGCCACCAGATTTTTCGGCCAACTGGGCTGCTACCTATTGGAAGGTAAAGATCCTGCATTTCTTCTCCGGTTCACAAATGGTATCGCAGGAATTGAGCACAATGAACTACCTCTGTTGGACCGGGCTGCACAACTGAACCTCATGTCTCCAGCCACTCACATTTCAACCGAAACAACTGCGCACAAACAGGATTAGTATGGACCCGTTATTCAAAATAAGTGACAAGGTGTATAACGGTCTCCGCAAGCACTCCATGGCTGATGGTTTGATTAAGAGCTTTGACGGCTCTCAGCAATCTGCCTCCCTTGATCATGAGAGCGGTGATGTTCTCGTTCAAGACCCGAAGGGCAACACGACCCGCTTTAGCTTTGACCGGCAAGGCTTTATCGGCGCTATCGCCTCTCCTTTGGGGCGCAGATGGCTTTTAGAGAACGACGCTAGCGGCAAAATGCTCGGCCTGACTGATCCCGGTGGTTTTTGTCTTGGATTTGACTATAACTCCCTGGGAAATATCACTCACATCGCCAATGGAACACGTCAAAAAGTCGAAATCTTTTACGATGATGCCAACCGGCTCAATAAAATTGCCTATCCTGACAAAACCGCGAGGCAGATCGAATATAGCGAGATGGGGCACGCCACTGCGGTAACTGATCGTGTGGGTGCTACCGAAGCCTATGAATATGATCCTGAAGGTGAGCTTGTTACCATTACCGATGGCAACGGTAACCGGACGCAGTTTAGATACGGTAAGTGGAAGCGCCCTGATGAGGTGCAGTATGCCGATGGCAGCAGGGAATCGTATATGTATGATCCAAACGGTTTTCTCCGTGGGATCAATGTAGCTGGGGAACATGTTGCCGAAATCGAATATGACGAGTGCGGGAAGCCGTCAAAGATAGCCTACAGAGATGGTGAGATCGTTTCTTTCAAATACAACGATCAAGGAAAAATAATTGAAGCCGCCAATGACCAGAGAATTGTCACATATGAGTACAATGACGATGGTCTGGTTCTGCTTGAAGATCAGGGCGGGCAGATTATTGAGTACCATTATGATGAGCTTAATTCTCTGGTTGGCCTTACCTACCCAACCGGAGAAAAGGTAGTATTTGAGTATGACGCTGATCTGCGTCTCGCTTCAGTTACTGACTGGAATAAGGGTAAACATTGTTTCAGCTATGATGTAGGTGATCGCAAGATAATCCAGCATTCCCCCAACGGGCTCATCACCACTCTGCAACAATCCGAATCCGGCAAACCGCAATCCACAAACGTTGTAAAGATCGGTATTACCGGTACTGAAGCGGTATTTACATTCAGCTACCAGTATGATCAGGAAGATCGAGTCTCAAGTGTGACTGATTCCGAGTTCGGTACCCGGCAGTTTGCTTATGATGGCGAGAGTCAGCTTTTGAGTGTCAGCTCTGATCGACCGGGAAAAAATGAAACCTTTGCCTATGACAGAAGTGGCAACCGCACTCACTGCAACGGCGAGGCTGCTCATTTCAACAGCCTCAATCAGCTCACCAGTCAGGGTGCCAGCAGGTGTGCTTATGATGCCCGAGGCAATCTTGTCTCCTGTGTCACATCAGGTGTTGCCTGGCGATATACCTACAACAGTCGCAATCTCTTGATCAAGGCGGTTGATCAGCAGGGGCATTATGTCAGTTTTGGTTATGATGCTTTTGGGCGGCGTGTTTGGAAGCGTTCAGGCGGGAATGAAACTTGTTACTTTTGGGCTGGTGAGCAGATAGTTTGTGAAGTTTGTGATGCCAAAAAGAATGAGTATCTCTATCACCCTGGCACGTATACACCATTAGTTACACGTGTAAACGGGATGATATTCTGTTATTACAACGATCATCTTGGAACACCGCGCCGCCTGACAGACGGACAGGGTACTACCGTATTCTCAGCTGATTATAGCGCTTTCGGTCAAGCGCTAACCAAAACAAAAATAATTCCGAACCCGTTACGTTTTGCTGGACAATATTACGACGAAGAGACCGGACTCCATTATAACCGTTTTCGCTATTACTCTCCTCAGTTAGGTCGCTATCTGTCACGTGACCCGATTACCTATATGGCTGGTTTGAATTTCTATTCTTATGTTAGTAATAATTCCATTAATTCTATTGATCCGCTTGGGCTGTCTGACTGGAAGGCAGCAGTATCAAGTGCATTTACAAGTGTTAGAAATGTTGCCGTAGGTGCTGTGACAGCAGTCAAAGCAGTGGTTTCACCGCCTCCAAAAACATCTCCTGGTGCTTCTCAAGATGCTGGTTTAAATAGTTCGCTTAGTAATACAAATTTCTCTTGTAAATGCAGTGCTAGCCAAGGAGGCAATGCTTTAAGTACACTGTTTCCTCCTTCACCTTTCGAGAATCTTTCAGGAGGGCAAAAACAACCGGCCGAGCCTAAGGCATCTAGAACTACCCCGCTCGATTCATCTTACATGCAGAACGTCTCCCAGATAAGCGGAGTTTACAATGATCAATTTCATGGATGGCATACAGGTTATGACATATCAACTGCATATGGCAATCCGAGGGTTTATTCTATTGATTCAGGTACAGTTGTTTGGAACTCAACATCGTCGAGTAAGTATAAAAGTAAGTTTGATAAGTACTTTAATGCGTTCGTTATAATAAAGCATGATGGTTATTACTCTTATTATGGACATCTAAATTCACCATTAAATGTTGGCGATAAAGTTAGTAAGGGTGATCCTATAGGAACAGTACGTGATGCTTACACCAAAAATGATGTACTTGGTCCTGCAAACAATCACTTGCATATTTCTATATCCAAGGGTTTAGATTGGGTAAGAGGAGGTTGGGGATACCAGTCTACTAAAGAGAAAGTAGAAAGTTTATTTGTTGATCCAAAGGAATATATTGGACTATAGGAAAGGAAATAGAGACGTGCATAGTGTCAGCCTGCAATGTTGCAATTTGCAGGTAAGTGAAGGGACAGGCTTACATACCTACTTGAAATGGGTTGTAGTAAAGATGCTTTAGGGGAGGTTAAATTGAGTCATAACACCATATTCAACCATTTCGTAATTAATGAAACGTATGCCTTAAAAGGAGACGTTACTACCCTTGACTCCATCATGAATTTATCCCCACATGATCTTGAGTTGAGGCTTGGGTATGAACAGGGTCGTCTTTCTCAAGGCTATTTTATTTTTTTCTTGGTTGATACCGTTGACAACAAAGAATTTTACTGGGGTGATCAGACTATTTACTCCGGGAGATGGCAATTTATTAGAGATATTGAGGATTATGCACAGCGTGAAGATGTATTGCGGTATGAACTTCTTAAACAAAATAACTTTGATGAAAGTAAAGGGGACAACGCTTTTGATAAGTTCATGCAAAAACAGCAGAACAATTTAAATGTTCGCCAGGGAAGCAAGCGAATTGTTAAGATAATCCCCGTAATTTCACATGACAAGAATAAACCCTGGTATCAACAGTATCCCAATGCAGCGTTACAAAAGATACCTCAATGGACAATCAATAAGCCCTTAAAATTTATATGTTATGCATTTGTTCAATCGGGAGATCGTTTCTTCCTTGTCGCATAAACGGTGAGGTTACGAAACGTGGAGGTGTTCAGGAGAAAAGATGAAGATTTAGATTTTAAAGGTTTTAGTTGATGAGTTTAATCCACTTCTTTATTGATAGCCATCAGCAACTTTAATAACGGTATATTTGAGATGGAGGAGTTGCGCAATGTCAGACTACAGCCTCTTACACAGCTTGATTTCAGTGCTTCCCAAAAATTCTGATTATGCCGACTATGAGTTTGCCATTGTACCCTATCTCATTGATAGTTGGCTCTCTGCCTATCGAACCGGGAGAATTGAGAGTGAAATTGTCGAGGTCAATGCCGGTGAGTTTTACTATCTGTTCGATGTGATTACTGAGCGATTGATAGCTGCCTGGGGTGTGAGCGCAGGCAAAAATACTGAGCCGCGTCCTGCGTCCCGCATGGCTGGGCACCCGCTCAGTAATGGTCCTCTGTATCATCGTGGTCATGCAATCCCCCATACATTAGGTGGCGGTACAGACATAAATCTTGTACCTCAACTTGGATCGGTTAATGTCGGTGCATTCAGAGAACTTGAAAAACGTGCGGTGGCAACTCCCGGCTCGTTCTATTTCTCCCGATGGATATATGCCCCTGGTGACAGCCAGACGCCATTAAGCGTTGAACAGGGCTTTCTTTTTCCCGGTACGCGACCTGATATTCGTCTACATCAGAATTGAAGGAATATGGGGACTTATTCTGGATGACTGCATAGAAGCTGACTAATCATATGGTAAGAGGGTGCTGTAATGGCTTGCTCCTGTACAAGAAATCCTTTTGGATTTAATCCATTTGAAATGGCGACACGTACCCCAGGGGCTTTGGGGCATAACGATGCGGCCTGTCCTGATACACCACTTTGGTTTTTGGGGGATACTCCCTGTTCAGTTGGAATCAATGATCATGCAGATCCTCAGAATTCCAGCAAAATAAAAGATGGCAAGCCGATAATTATCGAAGCATCGCTGGGGTGCGCGTGTAATCGCGAAATTACGCTGAATGAACTCTGTAAAGTGTTTACCAAACAAAAAAAGAAGGTATGCGAGCTGTATCTGCCGCATATTAATTCAACCTTTGAGAATTATGACATCACCACTTGTTTACGTAAGGCCCATTTTCTTGCTCAGATCGGCCATGAGTCCGGAGAACTGCTCTACACGGCAGAAGTACTGGGAAAAGGCAAAAAGGAGTCTGGAGTCTATGATGGTTACAAAGGGCGGGGACTCATCCAAATTACCTGGGGCAAGAACTATAAGGCCTATGGCGACGAAGTCGGTCACGATTTTTTAGGCGAACACCGAGATGACTTGACGCAACCTGAATGGGCTACTGATTCTGCCGGATGGTACTGGACATCTGGGAGTGGGAAGGATTTGAATGACTTGGCGGATAACAATGACCTGTTGGCAATTACTGCAAGGGTGAATGGTGGATTTAATGGTTTCGATGACAGAAAAAAAATCCTCCAATTAGGTTTTAAAATATTGAAAGTAAGCACTTGCAAGACGGCTGGTATCGGGAATCAAGTTTTTCGTTCCTTCAAGGAGAGCGAAATTTATAATAATATAGCTCACGCTTTTGCTTGGGGATGCTGGAATGACCCCAATACGGGAAAAAATGGAGTTCTTAAGTCTCCCGAAGAGCAAAAAAACGGGTATCTTAGATTTCTTGAATTGAACAAAGAGATGGTGCAGAAAAACTTGAAACTCAAATCACGTTACGGATTTTCTCCCGAGAAGATGCTGTCTCTTGCTACGGAAGGTACTAAATGAGATGGTGCGTTCAATTAATAAGTATGCTGTATATTTGTTGCATCCAGCTATTGACAATGGTAAGCGCAGCAGATGGCCAGACACCTCTTGCCAGCGTGGAATTAATCAAGCAGGCTCTAAAGCCAGGCCTCACTTCATTGCCTTCTGGTGCGCCTCAGCCGGTGCTGTACTTCTTGAAAGAAGCGACTACACCGAGTTGTGGACTGCTTCCTTCTGAACCTGATGCAACTATGATTACCTCTATATTGGAGACGGAGCCCCATGAGGTTTATCCTCACTGCCTTGAAGTAACAGATGGGGCAAAATTTCAATTTTATGATGACGCCGGTTTTGTATTCAGATATCGCCAACGTGATACCCGTGAGGACAGCAGTACGGTTCATTTTTTTGTCCTGCAAACTTCAAGTGGATTGCAACCGATTGACAAATTAAACAGTGAAACAATTCCCCTTAATAAATCAATAAAATACATGGCGGCATGGGCAAAATCCAGGATGATAAGTATAGAAAATGAAAAGGACTCATACGTGACATCCCTGTCTGATTCGATTATCACTGACACGGCCATACTAAATGTGAGCAGAAATGAGAAAACCGGAAGTTGCCGTACGTTCATGGATGTCGTTTCCACGCAGGGCAAAGTAAGTCCTGTTACAACAACTTGCAACACCATACTATCTACGACAACTTTGGTTCATGGCAAAGCAACTTACTTTATTGTATTGATTGAGACTGAAACTCGTAAGGCAAAAGGGCAGATTTTTAAAGTTAAAGGAAATACTGTCGTTGAATCGTCAGATTTGGAGAAACATTTGGCACCAGAGATCAGCAGTCGTAGTATTCTCAAGGTGAAAGAATCTTTGAGAATGCTGCTTGAATCTAATTGAGAAAGATGAGATTTGTCAGGTTTTGTTTGCGCTATTGGAATAATAGGTTTCGGGTTAGGCGTGCAATGTTGCAATAATTATCACTCATTCTTCTCAATGGAGAAAAATCTATGCACCACAGATTAAGGTCTTTCCTCAGGGCGCATGTTGATACTGAAATTACTATAAAAAGAAGGGATTATAGTTTAACAGGCATAGTAGCAAACATAAGTCTGGGCGGATTGTTTGTCAAATCAAAGGATCAGTTACCCGCAAAAACTGGTGATATTTATAAAATAAAGTTTGTTTTGCCCTTTAGTTCCGAAGACATATCTCTTTCTGTAAATGGTATGGCCGTCAGAATTAGCCCTGAAGGCGTTGCGTTTCGATTTATAGAAACAGACCCGAAAATTCTGCGTGTACTGTTTGATTTCATATTTCCCTGATTTTTTTGTTCATTCATAGGTAAGTATAATGGCTTCTTCATCCAGCGTTAAAATTAAAATAGTATCTAATAACGGTAGCGTAGAAGAGCTTTGTTTCGAAAATTCATTCACTATCGGTCGTAGCAAAGAAGCCGATGTGACCATTAAGGAACCCTCTATCAGTCGCAAGCACGTTCAGGTAGAACTTGCCGGTAGCACCTGGTGGGTTGTCGATTTGGGGAGTGGTAATGGAACCTTTCTGAATGGCCAACGCATCGATCGTGCGCCACTCCCTGATAGAGCCGTTATTGAACTTGGCCCTGCAGGGCCGCAATTGTCACTGACTGTGGAAAGGCAGAAAATACCTGCATTCGCCGCGCCGCCTTCCCAAGCAGTGAGTAACGTACCGATTCTGGAGACAGTGCAATTGGGGCCTTTACCAAAGCGCCCTTCAAAAGACTTCTCATCTGAAACCCAGATAATCAAGCATTATTTCGGCAAGAAAGAATCGGAAAACGATGGCGAACAGACAGTCATGTTCCGCCGTGCCTTTGAGCGGGCTCACCAGACTAAGTCAAAAAAATACAAATATCTTATCGGTGTCGCTATCCTGCTACTGCTGGTAGCGGGCAGCGTAATTTATTACCAGAAGCAAAAACTTGAGAAGATGCGGGCTACAGCGCAAAACATCTTCTACATGATGAAGGCTCAGGAACTCCAGATCAATCGTCTGGAAGATATGGTCGTTCTGAGCAGCGATCCGACCCAGGTCGCTGAACTTCAGACTAAACGGGACAAGTTCAAGGGGATGGAGAAGGAGTACGACAGTTTTGTTAAAGAACTTGGAATATATGGCAAGCTTTCCGAGGAGGACCGGGTAATCATGAGAATGGCCCGTTTGTTCGGAGAATGTGAAGTCGATATGCCCAAGGGGTTTTCTGATGAGGTAAAAAGATACATCGGTATCTGGAAAACATCGGATCGGCTCCGCACCTCCCTGTCCATGGCCCAGGAAAAAGGGTTTACCCCGTTGATTACCAGAATACTCAAAGACAATAATCTGCCCCATCAATACTTCTTTCTGGCTCTGCAGGAAAGCAACTTCAACGAAAAGGCCGTAGGCCCGGCAACCCGCTATGGCAATGCCAAAGGGATGTGGCAGTTCATTTCTCAAACTGCTGACCGCTATGGCCTAAAGATTGGTCCACTGTATGACCAAGCGGTATACGATCCTGATGATGAACGCTTCAACTTTGTCAAGGCGACTACGGCGGCGATCAAATATATTAAGGAGTTGAGCAATACCCAGGCGCAGGCTTCCGGCCTGCTTGTTCTCGCCTCATACAACTGGGGCGAGGGGCATGTCAGGGAAACCATCAACAAGATGCCGGAGAGCCCCCGGGAAAGAAATTTCTGGAAACTTCTGCAAGTAAGAGATATTCCTAAAGAAACTTATGACTATGTTTTCCTGATCTTCTCTGCGGGAGTTATCTGTGAAAATCCGAAGTTGTTTGGATTTGATGTTGCGTGTCCATCTGAGGGCGCCACGAATCAGGTGGTCCCGCAATCTGTTCAACTACCTGTTTCGAGGTAAACCCATCATAATCTTTTGGGCATATGGAATGAATCTCATTTAATTCACTCTGAACAAGAAAAAAAGGATTTATGAACTACGGACGTTACGAAATTATCAAGGAAGTCGGCAAAGGCTCAATGGGGGTAGTTTACCAGGCCCGCGACCCGCAAATTGACCGCCTGGTGGCGATCAAGGTTCTACGCAAAGATCGCGTGAATGACGACACCATTCTCAAGATGTTTCTCAAAGAAGCGCGGATCGTCGGTAAACTTGCCCACCCCAATATAGTTGCAATTTTTGATGTCGGTGAGGAGCGGGGTGATGTCTACATCGCCATGGAATTTCTTGAGGGTATGGCCCTTTCAGACGTAATCAAGCAGCAGCGCCTCAATCAACAGGAGATCATTGCTGTAGGAACGCAGATTGCAGAAACTCTTAACTATGCTCATCAGAAGGGTGTGGTTCACCGGGATATTAAGCCAAGCAACATTATTGTGTTGAATGATGGTCAGGTTAAGGTAACCGATTTCGGTATTGCTCACGTGGAGGATGTCACCGGTACTTTGCAAACCCAGGCGGGTGAAATCAAGGGTACTCCGGCCTACATGTCTCCGGAACAGGTGCGTGGCAAGCCGGTTGATGGCCGCTCGGACATATTTTCTCTCGGTATCATCCTGTATGAAATGAGCACCGGCAAACGTCCTTTCGGTGGAGATGGTAAAGACTGGATAACTGTCTTTGACGAGATTGTGAAGCAGACTCCCGATGACCCTGGCAAAGCGGAAAATACGAATATCGGCAAGGACTTGTCATCAGTTATTTTAAAGTCTTTACAGAAGGAGCCGGCCAAGCGTTACCAAACAGGCCATGAACTGTTTAACGCGTTGAATTCGTGCCGTATTCAGGAGATAGCGCCTCCTTCCAGCAAGGATAATTCCAAAATCATGATATTCGGCGGCGTGGCGCTCGTGGTGCTGCTCGTTTCCCTTGCGTCATTTTTCATGTTTCGTGGAGGAAAAGTAACAGAGTTAAAGCAGCAGGTCGTCCAATCTACTCCTGCACCCTTGCCATCGCCGACACCTATGCCCAACCCAACTTCAGGTTCTCCTGCACCCGCCCCCGGCAGTACAACAGCACCGGTCACGCCGCAAGTGGCACCTTTACCGGTTGTTTTGCCATCACCATCAATACCTCTTCCTGCAGCAGAGAAAAAGGAGCCGGCCAGAGAGAAAAAAACTGAACCAGAAAAGCGTCCGAGGATCAGTACTCGAGCTAATGAAAAGCAATTGCCTAAACCAAAACCACAGCCAAGGCCTCCTGATGTCAGTTCTGAAGCTCTGAAACCTCCGATTTCAGATCAGCCAAGTAACAGCACTGAGTATGCTTTCCTCATAGTGAGCTCCAATCCTTCTGGGGCACAGGTCTACATTAACGGAGCGTTAAAGGGGATGACACCTCGTAAAATTAAACTCAATTTGGGCAAATATCGGGTTCGACTGTCCCGCGCAGGATATAAAAGTGTTGATACCAATATCACTCTGGATAAAATGGCAGAGTTTTCCGTATCAGAAGACCTTAAACCTGAGTAGAATGAGCTAATACCTGGTTATGACGCGTTTTTTCAAATTATAACGAGCAAGGATATGAAATGAACATACATTCTGTTGGGATGACTGACAAGGGAGCACGTCGCAGTAACAATGAAGATGCTTTTGTAATTCTTGCCAATGAGCGGTACTGCTCGGTGGCTGACGGCATGGGTGGTGCGGCTGCTGGTGAAGTAGCAAGTAAAATATTTGTTGATACTGTTCTGGAACTATTTTCTGACATCACTTCACAATCCGAACAGGAGGTGGATTCTACTATCAGGGAGGCCTTCCTGCAAGGAAACGAACGAATTATTTTGTCCGCAAAGGCAAATCCATCATATGAAGGGATGGGATGCACTGCTGAAGTCATTGCTTTCTTTGATGAACGGTACACTATCGGTCATGTGGGAGACAGCAGGACATATCTCTTCAGAGGTGGGGAATTGAGCCAGATTACTAAGGATCACTCGTATGTTCAGCATCAGGTTGATCAGGGGTTAATCTCGGCTGAAGAAGCCCGAACACATACCATGAAGAATGTTGTTCTACGAGCCTTGGGGATCGACGAATCACTTTCACTAGACATCATTCGTGGCCGTGTCTTACCGGGAGATATTTATCTACTCTGTTCGGACGGTCTGAGTGACATGCTTAGCGACAGTACCATTGTTGATGTTTTAGAGACAAGCTTTGTTCTCGAACAGAAGGTTGACATGCTCATCAAAGGTGCCATCGCCGCTGGGGGGAAGGACAATGTGACGGTTGTGCTCTGCCAAGCTGACTGAGCCACGTCAGTTCTTACCTTTGCAGTTATTACCTTTGCTTGACAATAAAGTAAACTGTCAGTACCTTACGGTTATCATTACTGAAATATCTCTGAAGTTATGCTTCCTTTAAAAAAGGCGTGAAGTTGCGAGGAGACCCTTTATGAAAATGGTACTATTGGCAGTTGTTTTATTTGTTTTGACCGGATGCAGTTCTATCCATGTCGTAGCAGATTCTCATGAAATACCAAGAAAAGCCACGTTGGAGGTAAGTCTTTTCGAGCAGTTTGAAAATGTCTCCCTCACTGGCCCTTACAGTAAGAAAGAGGCGGAGATTATTATTCGAAGAGCGCTTGAAAAAGCATTGCAACAAGCGGGCATTCAAATAGTTAAGGATGATGAAGACGCAATGAATGTGGTGTTCAGGCTGGTGCCCGATGCCCAAGCACCGGTAATTATTTCCGCCTATTTTCAGAATTGTCTTGTATATCAGTATGAAAGACAATCACCTTGGTACGGTCAACCAAGTCCGGAACAATGGGCAGTGTTTTGGATTCGGACCGGGACTCTCAATGATGCCTTTAAGGGGTTGAAGAACAAGCTACCTACCACCGTTCAATCAAACGGTTGATGCCCTCTTTAGAGTTTTTTGTTCATTCGTTATTTCCCGGGCAATTTCAGAACCCATTGCTTTCATCAATTGGTCCTGAAACTAATGGATATCGTTCCTAGTAGTTCGTTTCACAAATAACATTACAAATTATGTCAGCTCCAGATCAAATT
>JBMOEI010000087.1:0-18055 GCA_049318985.1 Desulfuromonadaceae bacterium | reverse complement strand
CTTCAGCCAAGCACAGTGCCTCTGACCAGCAGCATTAAAGTGACCGTCGGGGTGTCAAAATAGAGCCTGATCAGCATATTATATTCTTTGCTGAAGACAATCAGATTCCACTTCAATCATGTGGACGCTGAATTGGCAATTGACGGGCAACCAACCGCTGAGGGGTGTACTGCTGGATCACATGATAAAGCGAATGTTGGGCTTGATGCAACGGATTGAAGATTATGAGCATGACTACCGCCAACATACTCATCTGGGGACCCTGATTTCCAAATATACAGCGCTTCCATTTTTTCTTAGTCCGGATGCGGTTTGGATATATGGGTCTGGGACCAACTCGTCACCACAGTGGTAAAAAATAGATTTGGCGCTTTCCTGTGTCGTTTTGAGATGGGACTGCAGGCCGATGTGTCGCAGGTGAGGGATGCCACATGTCGGGGCGTTGCATCTGTTCAGTGAATGCCTGAGCAATAGCGGTCCTGATGTTGGATTATTCCGGTGTCAGACAGCGGATCGTCCTTTCGCATCGGTGCTCAATTTCCGTCATGATTTGAGTCAGTATGCTGTGGTCATTGCCTTCTGCCTCAAAAACTGACATTGTTTTTGCGGCAAGGCCAGGCAATCGCCCGGCAATATTCAGAATGCGTTTTTTTACCTGTGCCGGCGACAGTCCTGCTGCGGTAGCAAAACGCTCCCAATGCCGCAACTGTACTTCCGTAAAGCGATACTTGCTGCCGATTTTCATCGCCATTTTGTCCGTCAGATTCGGATAAACCGCAGTGGCCAGCACATCGTAAAATGGTGCCAACACGATTCCCTGTGGTGTGTAGAGCAATGAAAAATTCTTTCCGTGGGCATCGTGATTACCGACCATGGCATTGAATATCGCAAAGTCCAGTAGTTTCAGAATCTGTGGAGCACTCGGTCTCGTTGCCCGGCGCAATAGCTCAAATGCCTGCGATAGATCCGGCCCGCCTTCGTTCTGATATTTGTATTCCGGGGCTACTGCCAGAGCCTGGCAAAAGTCCTCTTGATGCAAACGCATTAAGCGCCCATCTGCTGTTACCTGCCGGTCATAACGTTCCACAAGCAAATAATGTCGGTCGCTAATACTGCGAATCTCCGCTTTGACGGTATCAAGCTTCAGAGCATTGGCCAGGGCCAGGCAAAAACCTTCATTGAAGACGCTACCCTCCACGCCGGCAATTGCCGGTTTAAGAATATGCGAACTCGGAGAGTTGAACAGCGGTAACCCGATACGATCACCTTCAGCAACCACGGGGAGTTTGTCCTGTGCGCCCGCCAGAGACAGCCGTAAGCCTTCTTCACCGGCGAGCATCGGACGTTTTGGCATTTCATCGAGAAGGCGTAAAAGCTCTCCTTCATCGAGCCAACGAACGAGATCGCTTTTGTCTTGGGCTTGCGGCATCTGCCCGGGCTCCAACAAAGTCACAGCACCAGCACATTCGCCTCCAATGCCATCAAGGAGAGCAAAGTCGTTCTGTCTCGAAACATGCAAAGCCTGGGCAATTAACTTACGCTTGTCTCCTTCAGGCAAAAGCCCTGCAAAAAATGGACGGGTGGCACGATCATCAAACGTTTCTGACTGAAGAGGCAGTGATTGCGATAATGGAATCGAATTACTCGTATTCAGCCAGTCACTCACATAGGAAAAGTTCAAGCGGCCATCAATTTGTGACAATGTTCCTATATGTGCTCCGAACAGCCAGACACTCAGTTGACGAGTCATTATCTAATCCTCCTGACCTTTTGCCAGACCCTCAACACACAGACTCCCACCCAGCGCATGAAGCACGCGGAGAATATTTTCCAGGCGGAGTGTTGGTTTGCCGGCTTCCAGTTCGACAATGAAACGTACACCGACACCTGAAGCCAGAGCCAGTTGCGGCTGCGTTAAGCCAAGACGTTTGCGTGCGGTTCGTACTGCTAGGCCAAGTGAAATTGGAGTGTCTATTTTTGTAATCATAAATATTTCCCCTTCGGGAATTATTACTCCAATAATGGCATAAAGCAAGTTATGATTCCTGATCGGGAAATAATTTGAGAGATGGCTTGGGTCCAATGAAATATTTACCGAAGGGAAAATGCTCTCGTCGAATGCATGTAGGTAACAATAAAGCCACCGGCCTTCTATCGGATGTAAAGCTCGTATTGAATTTCAGCAGTGCTTCATAAACCCCTGTTGCTCCAAAAACAGCTTGATATTCTCCCGGTTTTTCCTGAACGGCTTATGCCGTCCACTCAACCAGCCTGAAAGTTGTTCCGGATCCCTCCCCATTACTTCACCAAGATCATCAAAATTCATTCCTCTTACCCGTTTGTACCATGCAAGTCGCCCCACCGTGTCATCCGGGCAGTCGAACGGATTATAACCTAGAAATTTGATAATACTTGGATTATATTGCAGTTCTGGTTCGACACCATGCTCCCAGTTGTATATTGACGACACGGTGACGCCGATGATCTCGGCAACCTCTCTTTGGAGGAGTCCGAGATCCATTCGTTTCTTGCGGATGTGTTCACCGACGGTGATTGGATGCCCTGGATAACCGGGAACTGGTAGTTTTGGAAGAGGGATTATGATAGAGAAAAGATGCCTGTCAGGTACATCAAAAACTATGCAAAGAGTACCGCATGTCTGCCCTTGCGGCTATTTATCCGACCCGACTCACCCCTGCACCTGCACCCCGGTTGCCATTCACCGCTACCGTTCCCGAATCTCCGGCCCACTGCTGGACCGCATCGACATCCACATTGAAGTGCCTGCGGTCAAATATCGCGATCTTGCTGACCGGGGCGAGGCGGAAAGTTCGGCCGCAATTGCCAAGCGGGTAGAGCACTCCCGAGAAATCCAGTTGGAGCGCTATAAAGGCACCAAAATCCACTGCAACGCCCAGATGACGCCCCGCTTCATCAAAAAATACTGTGAGCTGGATGCCTCCGGCAACCGTATGCTGGAGCTGGTCACCGATCGTCTTGGTTTTTCGGCCCGAACTTACACTCGCATTCTTAAGGTCGCCCGCACTATTGCCGACCTGGACGGCAGTGCCACCATTCATGAACAGCATATCGCCGAAGCGATCCAGTATCGGAGTCTGGATAGGAAAACGTCGTGACAATAGATGCTGAAAACCCAAAAAGATTAGATATTTGAGAAAGGATTATTCATGGCACAGGTCACCAGGTTCGATGACAGGATAATTAGTTTTATGCGTCAACACGGTGCGGAAAAAATCGGTGTTTTTGGTTCTTATGCCCGTAATGAAGCCGATTCCAACAGTGACCTGGACCTCATGGTCTGGTTCAAAGAGCAGAAAAGCCTCCTCGGTGTCATTCGAATTGAACGTGAGCTTTCAGAGCTCCTGGGGGTTAAGATTGACTTGCTGACTGAGCAGGCGGTCAGTCCTCATCTGATTGACCGTATAAGGCAGGAACTCAAGGTGATTTCATCATGATTCGAGACGACCAGGTTTATCTTGAACATATCATGGACGCTCTGGAGCAGATAACCGCATACACACATGGAATGGATGATGAAGCGTTCAGAACCAACCGCATGGTACAGGACGCTGTCATACGGCAGTTCGAGATTGTCGGTGAGGCAACCAAGAATCTTTCGGCTCGTTTTCGGGAAAGTCACTCAGGCTTACCCTGGAAGGATCTCGCCGGTTTCCGTGACAAATTGATCCATCAGTATTTTGGCGTTGACCTGTCAACGGTCTGGCAGTCGGTTGTTGATGATGTGCCTTTTTTGCTGGATGAGGTGCAGAAAATACAAGCAGGCAGCGGTTAACTAAAATCCACTGTAACGCCCAGATGACTCCCCGCTTCATCAAAAAACACTGCGAACTCGATGCCAGCGGCAACCACATGCTGGAGCTGGTGACTGATCGACTCGGTTTCTCGGCCCGCACCTACACCCGTATCCTCAAAGTAGCCCGCACCATTGCAGATCTCGACGGCAGCACAAACATTCATGAACAGCATATTGCTGAGGCGATTCAGTATCGGAGTCTGGATAGGAAGACGTCATAATCATCACTCCGGCACTCAAACGTTTAGATCAGTAAATGCCCGTATTGGAAAGTACCTACGCAGGAAAATGGCTCAATAGGTGAGCAAGGGAGTCTGTTTGAAATACGTGGGCTGCTCAAACTGACGCAAAATAAAATCCGCTACATCCACGCGTGAAATCTTTCCGGCCGTAACGCCTGTCATATCAGTCAACACCCGATATTTTCCGGTGAACTTGCCATTGGTCAGCATGCCGGGCCGCAAAATCATCCAGTCGGCCGAACTGGCTTTAAGTACAGCCTCCTCACGGTCTTTATCCTCATAAATCGTTTTGAGCAACAGCGGCTGAAAGATTTTGCCGTAGAGAAAGCCGCCGTGTCCCCGGCTATCGCCAGCACCTATACCTGTCACAGCAATCAGCTTAATGTCGGGCAAAGCTTTCATCGCCGCGAGAACATTTTTTGACCCTTCCGAAAAAATATCCATAGGCTTTAGAGATGGCGAGGCACCTATTGTTGTGCAGACGGCATCCTGTCCTGCAAGTGCGGTTTCGACTGAGGACTTACTGAGAATGTCACCCACACATATTTTCAGTTTTGGATGTTCAAGCGGCATTTTCTTCGGGTCACGCACCAGCGCCGTAACTTCATGCCCACGCTCCAGAGCCATTTTGACCAGAGCCAGCCCAATCCCGCGCGTTGCTCCTATCACTGTAATTTTCATTTTCCTCTCCTTCATTATACCTCGATCAGTTGCCGTACTGTACGCCGAATATGTCAATATACTGCTGAAATTCACGTTGAACCTGGTTCGGAATAATCGAGCCAGCCGCATCCGGCACCGTCCCTGTGCTGTCATCGATAAAGAGGTGATCACCGTTTGCTCTCAACTCACCGTATACCCACCGTTCTGTGGAGCCTACGGTGAACATCTTTTCTCGGGGGAGAGGTAGAGCCGTGCCGGAAATGTATGCCGCCATTATCGCCCCTGCAAACGCTGCAAGCCTGATCAGCCTTCACTTGCCGAGCGTGTCAGAGTGGAACTTGTGAGGAGCGACACGGTGACCGAGGCGATCTACGAAGCCGGGTATAACTCCAACGGACGTTTCTATGAAAGATCCAATCAGGTGCTGGGTATGACACCGACAAATTTTCGCGCCGGAGGTGCTAATACAGAGATACGCTTCGCCATCGGAGAATGTTCCCTCGGGTCTATCCTCGTTGCTGCAAGTGAGTGTGGTGTCTGCTCCATTCTCCCGGGTGATGATCCGGATGAGCTGCTGCGAGACCTGCAAGACAGGTTTCCGCGAGCCAGCCTGATTGGCGGCGATGCCGAGTTCGAGCATCTCGTTGCCAAAGTGGTCGGTTTCGTGGAAGCGCCGAGGCTGGGACTCGACCTGCCGCTGGGTATGCGCGGGACAGCGTTCCAGCAGCGGGTTTGGCAGGCATTACGGGAGATTCCGCCTGGCGGGACGGCGAGCTATACTGAGATCGCCAAACGCATCGGCTCCCCCAAAGCGATTCGGGGCGTGGCCAATGCGTGTGCCGCCAATGCACTGGCAGTGGCGATTCCCTGCCATCGCGTTGTGCGCAGCGACGGAGGAGTGTCAGGTTATCGCTGGGGAGTTGAACGCAAACTTGCATTGCTTGACAAGGAGGCGAAGGGGTGAAAACACCATTTTTGTCCTGTGCTGTCAAGCTGCCACCAGATTTTCGTGCGAATGACATACTTTCCTTCCACAGGCGTGACCCGTTGATGGTAGCCGAACGAGTCGATGCAAACACTTTGCAAAAAGGTCTGACATGGCAGGGGAATGCAGCCTGTCTTACTATCAGATTCCACTTCAATCACGCGGACGCTGAATTGGCAATTGACGGGCCACCGGCCGCCGGTGGAGCTGAATTGCTGGAACACATGGTAAAGCGAATGCTGGGCTTGACGCAGCGGATTGAAGATTTCGAGCATGCCTACCGCCAGCACACGCATCTGGGGTTCCTGATTTCCAAACGCCCTGGTCTGCGGGTTCCTCTTTCGGCCACCCCGTTTGAAGCCCTGACCTGGGCCATCACCGGACAACAGATCAGTGTAAGCGCAGCTATTGCAATACGAAGAAGGCTGATCCAGACCGCTGGTTTGAAACACTCCGGCGGGCTGATTTGCTATCCCGATGCACGCCTGATTGCGCGCTTGAGTGAGGCAGGACTATGCCAAGCAGGTTTTTCCCGGGTAAAAGCCCGTACGCTGATCGGGCTGAGCCTCAGAGTTCAGGAAAACCTGCTACCCTTGGATGAGTGGACCGTTCAATTACTGTCGGTGTTGTAATCACAGTCAGCATACTATCCTCCCTTCAGAATCACTTATCACCTGCAATTACCGGGATCAGAATTTCATTGCGACGCATGAACCACGGCGTAAAAGGGGCATTGTAGCGTGCCCAGACCGGTTCGCCGGTAACGGTGAAGCGGTTCTCCTTGATCCATTTTTCCAGTTTTTCTTTGTTGAGCAGATATTTTTCTTCACTCCAGAAACCGGAATAGCGAACAGCTGCGACCCGGCGCGCAGGAACCTGCCGCAGCTTGATGTTTGGATCATCGGGAGTCGGCAGGGTTTCCATGGTGAATGAGGCCGGCATCATAAAGCTTACTGCCCACTTTCCCTGTACACTCTGTTGGCTGACCGGAGCGGTCATGGCTATTTCCTCTCCCTTCTGTTCCTGCGAAACAGGAACCGTCATAGAAATTTTGCCGCGTGATTTATTGTCACCGGAGATGTAGCGGAACAGCGGCCTGAACGCCTTGTTTCCGGCTCCTTCCAGGTCTCCGTCAACAATGATTTCGGCCAGCACCTGGGGTGCGTACTCGCGCAGCTCAAAAATATCGTCAGTTTTTATAACCGTATAGGGGGCTTCTTCTGTTGCCATAGCAGTTACAACTCCTGTAAGCGTGAGTAAGATTACCGATATGATCACTCTGAAGCGGCTTTTTACAGTCAATATGGTCATCGTTCAGCTCCTTTTCAACTAATTTAGTTCCGGTCAACATGAAACCTTCCTGAGCAGATAATGCCCGACGAACCATTCATTGCCGCTATTGTAGCCGAACAGTTCGGCACAGGCCATGAAAAATACCCTCCAGCGCTGGAACCAGATATCTGCTTCGCTACCGTAAACTTCCTGCAGGATCGGCATGATCTCGTCACGATGGGCATCCTGCAATGTCAGCCAGCCTTCACTGGTCTGCTGGTAATGGCGGCCGTTCACCCGCCAATGATCTTCCACCAGAAGGTGGTCGTTGAAGTAGAACAACAGATGGTCTGACGGCATGATGCCGCCGGTGAAGAAATAGCGCCCCATCCAGTTATCCTCCCCTTCAGTCTCGAAGAAATAGGCCAACTCACGGTGACAGAAGATGTGCACGAACAATCGACCGTCCGGTTTCAGCCAACCGGAAATCCGTCGTAACAGTTCGGCGTAGTTGCGCATATGTTCGAACATCTCAACCGAGACAATCCGGTCAAAGGTTTTAACGATCGCAAAAGTATTCATGTCGGCGGTAATAATCTGCACATTGGTGAATCCCTTTTCCCGGCAGACCGATTGTATGTACTCGCGCTGAGGGGCGGAGTTGGATACCGCTGTGATACTGGCTGCCGGGTACTGTTCGGCCATCCAGAGCGTCAGCGAACCCCAGCCGCAGCCCAGTTCCAGAATGTCCATACCATCGGCAAGACCGGCCCTGCGGCAGGTTTCAGCAAGCATGGCTTCTTCGGCGGCTGCAATTCCGGTCACTCCGATCGGATAGAGACAGCTGCTATATTTACGGCGAGGTCCCAGCACCTGAGCGAAAAATGCCGGGGGGAGTTCGTAGTGTTGGTCGTTTGCTGCGTCCGTTTCGATCGCCACTGCACTGCTCCGCAGATTGGCAAAGAATTCGCGCTGCCGATTGCGTTCGACCTCAGTATCGCCATGATACTCATCCTGCAGACGCCTCCGCAGCATTCGTCTGATCCCGCGCCGGATAATCGTATCCGGCAGCAGGCCACCTTCCATCAGATCTATCATGACGCTCATGGTTTTCCCTCCGCTCTGCTGAATTGGCTGCGAATCTCTTCCAAGCGGCTACGGTTCTTGCCCAGGCCAGAATAGCCGGAACGTAATGCGGAGCGGATCTGGCTGACAGAGATTCTTCCGGTTACAGTTTTCATGGTTGATTTTCTTACCCGGCCTTAATGCAAGCAAAAAGACCTTATAGAACTTTTTCCATTTATAGCGTAAACTGATGTTACTGTCATGAAGTATTACCGAGGAGGCACCATGAGCTCTCTCAGCATACCACGTTCCATATTTTTCACCGCAATCTTCCTGACGTCACTAAATATGCAATCTCCGCTCGCTTACGCTCTGACGGTTGAAAATGTTACCTTTGCCGACAGCGTCACCATCGACGGCACACCTGTGCCTCTGCACAATGCGGCGTTGCTGCGCTACCTGAAGTTTATCAAGGCCTACGTGGCAGCACTGTATCTGCCTGAGGGCGTTACTCCGGAGAACGTGCTTGCCGATGTTCCCAAACGCCTGGAAATTAATTACCTGGTCTCGATCAAAGGTCCTGATTTCGGCAAAGGAGCTGAACCGACCCTGAAACTCAACCAGACACCGGCCGAACTGGCAAAACTGCGCAGCCGGATTGACCGGATCAATGCAATCTACCAGGATGTCAAACCGGGTGACCGCTATGCATTGACCTATCTGCCGGGGCGGGGCACAGAACTGGCCCTGAACGGCACACCGCTGACGGTCATCGAAGGGGCCGATTTCGCCGCAGCCTATTTCGGTATCTGGCTGGGACGGAATTCTATCGACGACAGGTTGAAACACGATCTGCTCAAAGGACGCTGAGATGAAAACCTTCCTGACCACCGTCTGCCTTGCTGTGCTGGCCATTATGCTGTATGTCACGATCAGTGCCTCGCTGCAGCAGGATCTGATCACTGCCACCCGCCAGTTGTGGCCGGACCTCTGGTTCCGCGCCACCCTGGCCGATGCCTACTGCGGCTTCCTCTTTTTCTGGCTCTGGGTTGCCTGGCGTGAACATTCAGCAGCAAAGAGCGCCCTCTGGTTCATCCTGATCATGACCCTGGGCAATATCGCCATGGCCGTTTATCTGCTGGTTCAGGTGAGACGCTGGCAACCGTCAGCGGGTATTGACTCTTTGCTGCGGGGAAAGCATGCGTGCAAACCACTACGTACTGATATATGCTAGAATCATAATAGAAATTATACTGGCTGCGGTAGATTGGATCGTCTTGCAGGAACAAAAAGGGGTGAGCGAAATCTCCCCGGAAAAGGAGTAACATCATGAAAGTAAACCTCAAATGCTTTGCACAACTCGCCAAGGAGCAAGTCTGCGACTACAAAGAGAGCACCCCGCATGAACTGACCGAGGGGGCGACGGTCAGCGATCTTATCGAGCAATTGGGCCTGCCTCGGGAGGAGATCAAGATCGTCTTTGTCAATAACAGCATCGTTGCTGCAGGAACAGTGCTCCGCAACGGTGACAACGTGGCCTTGGCTCCGGTGACTGGCGGGATGTAATATTGACTCTTTGTTGCGGGAAAACATGCTGAAAACAGGAGTTGCGATAGCGGTTTCGGCATCTGCTGCCTGGGAACTGCTGACCGACACGACGAGATGGCCGCAGTGGGGACCATCCGTCTCCGGCGTTGATTCAGCCGAACAGTACATCGGCCCCGGCAGCAGCGGACGGGTACAGGCAATCATCGGTGTCTGGCGGCAGGAAGGATTAGGAGCATTCTGGAAGAGGAGCTGCACCGTCCATGAACAACACCGCAGAAAACACTGATATTCTCAAGGAACTCTGCACCGGTCAACCTCTCGCCGTACTGGCCACTGACGCCGGCAGCGGACCCTATGTCAGCCTCGTGGCTATAGCCGTTTCTACTGACCTGCACCTGCTTTATTTCGCCACACTCCGCGCAACCCGCAAATGGGCCAATCTGTCTGTCAATCAGTATGTTTCACTCCTGATTGACAACCGCAGTAACCAGGTGACCGATTTCAGCCGGGCGGCGGCTGCCACGATTATCGGTTGTGCCGGGGAATTGAGCGGGGCTGAGTTAGCGACCGGGCTGGCAATATTCCTGAATCGCCACCCGCACCTGGCCGAGTTCACGGCTTCACCGGGTTGTGCCCTGTTCCGGGTGCAGATAGCGAGCATCTATCTGGTGACACGTTTTCAGAACGTCATGGAATTTCACTTTACAGCATGGGCCAACCGTCCGCTATTGAGCGGTGGTGAAATAATAAAGCAGGAATAATTCCTTTTAAACAACCATGTTGCTATCGACTGTACGAGCGCTATTCGAATCCGCCTGAAAGGAACGTTCGAGGGATACTGATATTCAGGGGAAGATCAAAGGAGCTCCCATGGAACCAACGCAATCAAGCCACTCTCCTGTGCCATCCATATCCCTGCAGCGCGCATCCGCTGCCCTTGCCTCACTCTTTGTCGGCGACTCCCTGGCGATGCCGGTGCACTGGTACTATGACACCGCCGATATCGAGCGCGCCTTTCCCGGCGGCATCAATAAGCTCGAAGCTGCACCGGAATTCCACCCTTCATCGATCATGTCGCTTCATTCCACCCGGAATGGCGGGCGGTCGGGACAGGGTAGGGGCCTGCCCGACTCCCCGGAGATTATCGGCACAGTGATTCTCAAAGGTCGGCAGCACCTGTGGGGCCAGGCCAACCGGCACTATCACCATGGGATGCAGGCGGGCGACAACACCCTCAACGCCCACTGTGCGCGAGTGCTGCTGCGTTCCATCATCGCCAGCAACGGCTGCTACAGCCGCGACCACTTTCTGCAATCCTACATCGAGTTCATGACTGCCGATCCGCCCCGGCACCGGGACACCTACGCCGAATCATATCACCGCGGCTTCTTTGCCAACCTTGTCGCCGGGAAGCCCCCCCATCAGTGCGGCGCCCGTACCCATGACACCCCATCCATGGGCGGATTGGTAACCATCGGCCCGCTGGCCATCAACAATCTATTGCGCGGGACTGCACTGACCTCGGTGCAGGCGGCCTGCCGGGAACATCTCTTTCTTACCCATCCGGATGAGGCCCTCGGCCGTATCTGTGACGGGTATGTCGCTCTTATTGCCGGCCTGCTCCTGCGAAAGGCAGATGAGCTCCCTGACCGGTATCTGCTGGCGGCAGCCCGGACAGCCATGGGTATCGATCTTGCGCGCTTAGTGGATTGCACCCGGTCAGACCGGGAAATTGTTGGTGGCAGGTATTCCACCGCATGCTATATCAGTGATTCCTGGCCCGGCCTTTTGTACCTGGCGTTCAAATACCGGAAAGACCCCAAAGCGGCTCTGCTGGCCAACACCAACCTGGGCGGCGAAAACGCGCATCGCGGTGCGGTACTCGGGGGCATTGTCAGCCTGTCATGCGACAGTACGGTTGATGGGTGGTTTGGGCAGCTCGTTGACTATCTGGCCATTCAAGCGGAAATAGCGGAATGCCTGCGGGGTGTAGTGTGATTCAAATTTTCCTGATTACCGCAGCATCGGTAATCGTGTACATGACCGGCTGGTTTATCGCCGCCCAGATCCGGGGGCGCAATGACATCGCCGATGTGGCCTGGGGTTTGGGGTTCGTCCTGACGGCAGCCGTCTCACTGGTCGCCGGAAATCTCTACTCACCGCGGGCCCTTTTGGTGTCAGCTCTGGTGCTGATCTGGGGACTCCGCTTGGCCCTGCATATCCACACCCGCAATCGTGGTCGTGGTGAAGATCCGCGCTACCGGAAGTGGCGCGAGGAGTGGGGCACGTGGTTCGTGCTGCGCTCCTTTCTCCAGGTTTTCATGCTGCAGGGCATTTTGCTGCTGTTGGTGGCCGTGCCGGTGGTCTTTGTCAACCAGGCACCGCCAACACCCTTTGGGTGGCTCGATCTACTCGGTTTCGCGGTCTGGCTGTACGGCTTCGGTTTTGAGGCGGTCGGAGACCGGCAGTTGCTGAAATTTATCCGCGATCCGACTAACAAGGGTAAACTGATGACGTCCGGCCTGTGGCGCTATACCCGCCACCCCAACTACTTCGGCGAGGTGACCCTCTGGTGGGGGATCTGGCTGATGACCCTGACTCTGCCGGGCGGCTGGCTGACGATCATCGGTCCGCTAACGATCACGATTCTGATCCTGAAGGTTTCCGGCATCCCGATGCTGGAAAAACCGTACGAGAAGCGCGCTGATTTCCAGGAGTACAAACGCCACACCAGCGCCTTTATCCCGCTGCCACCCAAGGGAGGAATCTGACATGCTGCACACCCTCAAAATCTACCTGCTCTGCCTGCCGTTTACCCTGCTGCTGGATTACCTCTGGTTGGCCAAACTGATGCAGGGGTTTTATATTAAAGAGCTCGGCCCCTACGCCAGGATCCGGGGCACCACCATCAGGCCGGTCTACTGGGCTGCAGGGCTGGTGTACCTGCTGATCCCTCTGGGGGTTGTCCTGTTCTCGCTACCTCGGGTCGATCCGGCTAATATGGCTGCTTCATCTCTTGGATGGGGCGCACTGTTCGGACTGGTGATGTACGGCGTCTATGACATGACCAACATGGCCACGCTGGAGCGCTGGCCGGTCAGGATGGTCTGGGTCGATATCTGCTGGGGCTGTTTCCTGTGCGGGGTGACAACCCTTTTTGCCGCGCTGGTGTCGCGGTTGCTGCAGTAAACGTACTACACAGAAAAGGAGCTATAACCATGAATCTTTCCGAATTATTCACCCATCCGGGCCTGGGGGTGATGTCCACATCCTCCTCGGACGGCAAAGTCAACAGCGCCGTCTACGCCCGGCCGCATGTCATCGATGAAACAACCATGGTCTGGGGTATGACCGACAAGCGCACCTACCAGAACCTGACCCGCAACCGCCATGCCGCCTTTCTGTTCAAGACCGGCGAACCCGGCTTCAGCGGGGTTCGCCTTGGATTGGAATTAATCAGAACCGAGGAGGAGGGTGAGCTGCTGGCGACCATTAAGGCCAATACCGATGAGATCGTCGGCCCGGGAGCCGGTGCTGCTGTCACTCATGCGGCCTGGTTTCGGGTCGTTGAGGTTAGACCTTTGATTTGAAGTGCTTGCTTTACGATTGAGGCGGGGATAGAGGACTCAATGTTCAGAAAAAATAAAACGTTGGCAGTATGCAGACTATAGAAGCCTTCAGGATACTTTCGGAAGTAATCCCACAGTGCCCCGTATAACAGGAGCGTCATGAATTTCTACGAATATACCGTCACAACCATCGCTGGACAGACCCAGTCAATGGAGACCTACCGCGGTCAGGTTCTGCTGATCGTCAACGTCGCAAGCAAGTGCGGTTTCACCAGCCAATATGAGGGCCTGGAAGCACTCTACCGACGTTACCGGGACAAAGGTTTCTCCATTCTCGGCTTTCCCTGCGACCAGTTCGGCCATCAGGAGCCGGGCAATGAGGCTGAGATTCAGAACTTTTGCTCGCTCACCTACGATGTCACCTTTCCCCTCTTTGCCAAGATAGAGGTCAACGGCAGTGGGGCTCATCCGCTCTACGCACACCTCAAGAAGGCACAACCGGGACTTTTTGGCAGTGAATCGATCAAGTGGAATTTTACCAAGTTTCTCGTCAATCGGGAAGGGCTGGTACTGAAGCGCTATGCACCGAGCGACACGCCGGATAAGATCGAAGCTGATCTGAAGGGAATGATAGAGTTGCCAACCGGTGACTTATAAAAGGTGAATTATGAAGATAGCAATCATCGGCGGCGGCATATCAGGATTGACGACCGCGCACCTGCTGTGCGGCGAACATGAAATCACCCTGTTCGAGGCGGACGACTATCCGGGGGGGCACACCAACACGCTGGATGTGACCCATGACGGTACCAGCTATGCGGTGGATACCGGTTTCATCGTCTTCAACGAGCGCACCTATCCCAACTTCATCAAGCTGCTGGATCGCCTCAGTGTTGCGTCGCAGCCAAGCGTGATGAGCTTCTCAGCAGTCTGTGAAACGACCGGACTGCAATACTGTGCAACCAATCTGGATACGCTTTTTGCCCAGCGCAAAAACCTGCTGAGCCTCCCCTACTGGCGGATGCTGCTGGAAATATTCCGCTTTAGCCGCTCCACGGCGGAGTTGTACGGCAGCGACGACCTGTCTCTTACCCTGGGCGACTATCTCCAGTGTCATGATTATTCGCCGATGTTCATCGAAAAGTTCCTGATCCCCATGGGGGCGGCTGTCTGGTCGGCCGATCCGGCTCATTTTTTGACATTCCCGGCGGCGGCCTTTGTGCAGTTTTTCACCAATCACGGCATGCTCAACGTGGTGGATCAGCCCACCTGGCGAGTGGTCACCGGCGGTTCCCGCCAGTATGTTGCGCCACTGACAGATCCATTCCGCGAACGGATCCGTTTATCTACCCCGGTGGAACGTGTGCAGCGCTACGATGACCGGGTGACCGTAACCCCTCGCGGCGGTGAGCCGGAGGCGTTTGACCATGTGGTTCTGGCGTGCCACAGCGACCAGGCACTGAAGATGCTGACCGACCCTTCTGATGCTGAACGCGAGCTGCTGGGCGCCATCCCCTATCAAAAAAACGATACGGTGCTGCACACTGACAGCCGGCTGCTGCCATCGATCCCTAAAGCCCGCGCCAGCTGGAACTGCCTGCTCCCGCGCAAGCAGCAGGATAGTGTGGTGCTGACCTACTGGATGAACCTGCTGCAGACGATCAGCGCGCCGGTGGAGTTCTGCGTGACTCTCAACAGCCCGGAGGCCATTGCCGCAGACAAGATCATCCGGCACCTGACCTATCACCATCCGGTCTACTCGACCGCTGCCTTCCAAGCACAGAATCGCCGCGACGAGATCAGCGGAATAAACCGCACCTCCTATTGCGGTGCTTACTGGAGCTGGGGCTTTCACGAGGATGGAGTCAAAAGTGCCCTGGCGGTCTGCCGGCAGTTCGGGAAGGGGTTGTAGCCATGCAGAGCCGGATCTATACAGGTCATGTGGGGCATCAGCGCCTGACACCGGTCGGCAATGCGTTCCGCTACAGCCTCTTCTTCCTGTATCTCGATCTGGCAGAACTTGAAACCGTCTTTGCGAAGCGTTGGCTCTGGTCGCTGGAACGGCCAAACTGGGCCAGTTTCCAGCGTTCGGACTACTTTCATGCGTCATCACTACCGCTTGATCAGGCTGTACGGGATGAGGTCGAACGACAGCTCGGTCTCCGCCCCACCGGTCCGATCCGACTCTTGACCCACCTGCGCTACCTGGGGTACTGTTTTAACCCGATCAGCATCTACTACTGCTTCGCCGAAGACGGCCTTACCCTTGAGGCCTACCTGATCGAAATCCACAACACCCCCTGGGGTGAGGAATACCTGCGGGCCTTTGATGCCCGTACCAGCCAACGTGACGGGGAATGGTACATGTACCACCTGGACAAGGAGTTCCACGTATCACCCTTCATGCCGATGGATATAGATTATGACTGGCGCTTCACCGCTCCAGTTGAAGAGTTGAAGGTGCACATGACCAGCCTGCGACAAGGCGCAGAGATTTTCAGCGCCTCCCTGAATTTGCAGCAGCAGCCGTTGACCAGCGGGAATCTGGCCGGGGTTCTGCTGCGCTGGCCGTTCATGACTGCCAAGGTCATCGCCGCCATCTACTGGCAGGTACTGCGCCTGAAATGGAAACGGGTGCCGTTCTGCCCGCACCCGGAAACACTTGACGTAAGAAAAGGACACTACCACCCATGAACGAACATGAACAGATCTACGGTACCTGCTGCGAGGGAGCGTTTCCACCGTCAGGAATACTGCATAAAATTGCCCGGAATCTGGTTCTGAAAGCTCTTTCGGCTGTCAGGCAGGGGCGTATTATTCTGGTAGATTGCGACCAGCGCCGGGAATTCGGCGATCCGGATGCACGCTTGAGCGCTACTGTACGCGTCACACATCCCGATTTTTATCGGCGGGTTGCTTTCGGCGGCACTATTGCTGCCGGCGAGGCCTATATGGACGGCTTCTGGAACTGCAGCGATCTGACGTCACTGATTCAGATCATGGTGCGCAATCAGGAGGCTCAGCAGGAGCTTGAAGGAGGTCTGGCACGTATTGCCGGCCCTCTGCGCCGCCTGCTGCACCGTCTCAACGATAATACCCGCAGCGGCAGCCGCAGGAATATTGCCGCCCACTACGACCTGGGTAACGATTTTTACCGGCTGTTCCTCGACCCGGCCATGGCCTATTCCTGCGGTATTTTTGAACGGGACGACAGCACGTTGGAGGAAGCATCGGCTGCCAAGTTTGACCGGATCTGCCGTAAACTCGGGCTTGCGCCGGGAATGCAGGTGCTGGAGTTCGGTACCGGCTGGGGCGGTTTTGCCATTCACGCGGCACAGAATTACGGTTGTCACGTTACTACGACCACCATCTCGCGGCAGCAGCATGACCATTCAGCGGAGCGAATCGCCGCAGCAGGGCTTGGCAATCAGATCACCCTGCTGCAGAAGGATTACCGCGATTTGTCCGGGCAGTTCGACCGGCTGGTTTCGATAGAGATGATTGAAGCGGTCGGCCACCGGCATCTGCCGACCTATTTCCGTACCTTCGCCGAACGCCTGAAACCTGACGGGGCGGGCCTGATCCAGGCCATCACCATGCCGGACCACCTCTATGACCGTTACCTGGACGCCCCCGATTTCATCAACCGTTACATCTTCCCCGGCAGCTGCTGTCCGTCGCTGCATGCCATCTCCGACGCCGTGGCGCGCTCCACCGACCTGCGCCTGAACCACCTGGAAGACCTCTCCCCGCACTACGCCCGAACCCTGCGGGCATGGCGAAATGCCTTTCATGCCAATCTGGAGCAGGTCAGGGAAATGGGTTTTGACGAGCGCTTTATCAGAATGTGGGAGTTTTATCTCTGCTACTGTGAGGGCGGATTTGCGGAGCGCTTTACCGGTGTGGTGCAGATGATGTTCAGCAAACCGGGATATCGCGGAGAACCATTACTACATCCGTTGCAAAGGAGTGCATAACTATGAAACATACGTTTTTGACGATTGCCCTGCTGATTATGACCGGTTGCAGCGCCTCTTTGCCGCCAATCAAAACGGTAGACAAGGTTGATATCAAGCGCTTTATGGGACCGTGGTACGTCATCGCCTGCATCCCGACCTTTATCGAAACAGATTCCTACAACGGCATCGAAACCTATCGGCTCGAACCGGACGGCAGCATTGACACCGTCTTTACCTTCAACAAAGGGGGCTTCGACGGTCCTCCCAAACGCTACAATCCGCGCGGCTTTATCGTCGACACGGTCAACAACTCCACCTGGGGGATGCAGTTCATCTGGCCGTTCAAGGCAGAATTCCTGATCACGCATCTTGATGCTGACTACAGCCAGACTGTTATTGGCCGCAACAAGCGCGATTACGTTTGGATCATGGCCCGCACCCCGCAGATACCGGAGGGCGATTACCAGAAGCTGGTGAAAGAGCTGGAGGGACAGGGGTATGATATCTCCAGGTTGCGCAAAACACCCCAGCGTTGGCCGGAAGATGGAAACCGTCTGTGAGTGACCTGACCCGCAAGGTTATCAACGTGGCTCTGTTTCAGGCAGCCTGGTTTGCGGCAGTTCTGGGAGCGGCACGGGGAATGTTCTGGCTCGGCCCCGTGGCGATGATACCGGTCCTGGCGGTTCATCTGGCTCTTCAGGAGAACCGGCGCGGTGAACTGAAGCTGCTGCTGGCGGCGGGCCTGCTTGGAGTGACATTAGACACCGCATTCGTGGCGGGCGGCATTTTTACACCGCTGCAGCACCTCTTTCCCCGTCCTTTCAGTCCGCCCTGGATGATCTGTCTCTGGCTGAACTTTGCCGCCACCCTGAATGTCTCCATGGCCTGGCTGCGCGGACGTTACCTGCTGGCGGCAC
>JBMOEI010000086.1:0-18383 GCA_049318985.1 Desulfuromonadaceae bacterium | reverse complement strand
ACAGAGGGTCAGTCTTGATGAACAGAAAAGGGTCAGTTCTGGTGGGCGTTGAGGTCCAAGGTCATTGATTGAAAATCCGACTATGCCTTCTTGTACCATTGCAGATGCATCAATTTGCACAAACGGCAGATCAAGAAGTTCACACCCCTTTTGCATAATAAATGTTTTGCCGCTCCCAGTTTCTCCTGTTAACAACAATGGGCCTAGAGGTCGAAAAGAAACAGATTTGTTCTTTCGAATGGACTCAACAGCAACCTGCTGATAATAAAGAGCAAGTGCAATGTGTCGAGTTGCCTCTGTCTGTCCAATAACATGCTCATCCAAAAGCATCTTGATTGCTGTCGGAGAAAGATATCCTTGGACGTCACTTGGGAGTGCGGCACGCTTTTCTTTCAATTCCCACTTTGCTTTCACTTGGTTCCAAGTTTCCTTACTATTAATGATAAGTTCCTCAACAGACTTTTCGTCATACTCATAATGTTCGCTGAATTCAATTTGTTCATCCCGCCAAACTTGAACCAAATTATTGATTTTTGATTTTGATAATGTCGGAAGGCTCTCCATGACGCGGACCTTTTCGTACACACTAAGGCTCAAAGATCGTTCAAGCAGCCAAAGAAACTCATTTTTGTCGGTCGCTAGGCCGTTGAAATTTGGATAAAATATATTCATATCAGATTTGAATGACTTTGGATCATAGGCATCTTTAATGAAGTACTGTCTGCAAATATCACTGAATTTTATCTTCGATTTATTCATAGCTTCATACCTCGTTCAGCATTGCCAATAAATTCTCCTTCAATAATGTTAGCAAAGGTCGCTGGTCTTATAGGTATCATGGATGCCTCTACTTTAGTCTCTTCCCTATTTCGACTGATCTTACAATATTAGATGTGGCAACGTCATACAGGTTCAACTTATTCCTTCTCTCCCCAATGACCACCAGATACTTCTTATCTGCGGTCATACTGAAATGCTGAAAATTATTAACTTCACCCAGATACATTCTGCGTGACAGGTTATTATCTAAATTCCATACAGTAAGGGCATTTGTTCCATAGAAGCCATCTACTGCTGTAACAATCCGGTTGTTATCCGCCTGAAATGACATGGTTGTGATATAGTGGGACGATGCTCTGGATGTAGTAATGAGATTTTTCTGCGTGTTGTTAGCTATATCCCAGACTTCAAGTGTATTGTCCTCTCTTGCGGCCGCTAACAGACTGCCGTCCTGTGAAATTGCAAGCGACCTGACAACAGAATCCCCTCCTTTAAATTCTAGTTTTCTGCTGCCGGTGGTAATATCCCACATAATCAATTTGCCAAAGCCATCACCAGTTATGGCATGAATGCTGTCAGGCATTACCGACACAGCCGGGACATATGCATAGGTTGATACCGTTCTGGCAAGGCGGTTATTTATCATGTCCCAGATATACACGGTTCCAGCTCCGTGCCCCGTAACAGCGTATTTGCCATCTGGTGTGACTGCTACCGAAATAGATTGATTTTCATCTGTATGAGACATTAATTGACTGCATGTATTAAGATCCCAAATTCTGACAGTCCGATCCCAGCTGGTCGATATTGCCTTATTACCGTCTGGTGTAATAGCAATTCCCGTTATATTTTTGCTGTGTCCTTGTAGTATGTTACATTCATGAGATCGATACCAGACACCAGGAGGCGCAATTGCATCTAAAGAGATTGCGCCAGAACCATAACCTACCAACGCCCAGTGTCCGTCCGGCAGTACTGCAACTATTTTCGGATTGCTTAATGACTGAGAATCACTGCCGAAAGGAGCGATCTGCTGTAATGTCATTTCTGCGCGAGCGACTGCATGAAATATCAGCAGTAGAAACATGGAAACGACGCCTGCTAATGCAATTCGACTCAAAGGGAAAATTATTATTGTTTTCATAAATCCTCTTTTCGAGCAAATTTCTTGGTAGTTTTTCCTGTATCTATATCAACTATTGAGACGCTTCCCCGATATCCCTGGCTGGCAATTATTACTGAGTTGCTGTCAGGCATAAACCGGCACTCTCCTTTTTGTCGTTTATCCAAGAGAGCAATTGTTTTTATGCAACTTCCTTTTTCAAGGTCCCATAGTCTCAACTCACCATCATAGCTCCAAGAAACCATATGCCTGCCGTCATTTGAAATTGTCAGGTCATTGATTTCATCGATGTGCCCCCACAATTCCCTTAATCTTGTTCCATCTTTAATGCTCCAAATGGCCAACGAATTATCCTTACTGCCTGACACCAGTTTTAATGAATCTTGAGTAAATGCCAGTGCGCTTATTGGCCCAAGATGCCAGACCAGCGTCTGCAATAACGCGCCGGTTTTACTGTTCCATATGCGGATGGAGTGATCTGTTGCGCCAGAAGCGATAAAACGACCATCTGGAGAAACAACAACAGCAGTAGGTTCACCCTTATGGCCGGATAATTTAACTGGGAATGCTTTAGTTCTGCTGTCACTAATAAACAATGGAATTCCACTTTGCATTGTTGAATTTCTAATTGTTCTGTCAAAAGTGACGACGGTTTTGCCATCAGGTGTCATTGCAGCTGCTTTGCCTACACCGTATGTAACCTTATTTATAATCTTTCCGGTTTTTGTATCGTAGATGGATATGCTCTTATCTGGGAGGTTATATGAGTAGAGGCTACCATCTGGCGTGAAAGCATCGGGCAGGTTGCTGATGGAAGAACATTGCCACAAGGAGGTGTCAAAGCGTCTATACCCACGATCTTTTGTTAAGTTAGCAAACAGGTAGCGGCCATCAGGAGAAAGTTGATATGAGACGACTTGATTGAGAGCTTCGGAGCAGGACAGTTTTGATACAGGGTGTCCATTTGAGCGAACTGGTGCAGAAATGATAAATTTCAGGTTTGGTACATCTGCAACGCTTAAAATTGCTGTATATAGCAACAAGATTGTTGAAATGCTTAATATTAGTAAACACCTCATATTAAAATCCACCTTTCAGCTTTGAAATAGTAACACCATAATTCCTGTCTGCCTTAACAGGTTGTTTGTGGCTGCCAATTTCTGATAATTTAGTGCGTTCAAAAGTCGCAGGCCCCAAAGTTCCTCCAAAGACAAAAAAGAAACAGTAGATCACTATGACAGAAACGATCCCTACCATAATTTTCACTGCATGCCGAATTTCAACGGGTTGCTGTTCAGGAGCAGATCCGGGCTGTTGCGAATCGTGCAGTTGAAGTGTTCCTGACTTGGGCCTTGCCACTCCAATTTTTCTAGTTTTTCTTGACCAGGCGGGCTTCTTCATCGTTTTTCCCCGGTATTGGTAATCATGGATTGCCTAACAAACCGCAAAGCCAGATCAGCGGCCATGTTTTTTGGGCTATACGCACCATTAACCAGTTTTCGTTCGGTAATGGCAATCAACGCGGTGTCATACTCCTTACCATTCCGAGAATATGAAGATACGTATAGTTTATAGGGGATACTACACTCATCATCCGTGGTGCCGGTCTTGGCAAATATTTTTTCATTGGGTACAGCATACCTCCCAAACACGTCCTTGAATACTTCCCCGGCAGTGCCACCTTTTGCATTCACCGCAGACAGATATGCCGCAAGTCGCTGACCATTCTCAACTTGCATGCCGACAGGAATGGCAGTGACCTGTGGAATCGGAACGGCTATGCCATGCGCATTAAGTACCTGCCTTACGAGATGCGGGGGTAACACAACCTTGCTGCCGTTTGCTGCTGAAGCAATATGGGATACGGTCTGTAATTCACCCCATGGTGAGGTTCGCACATCGCCTTGACCGGTCATGGTTACTTTAACCCTCTTCGCTGTATCGAACGATGTTGACGTTGTGTTTGCTGGCCTGATCCCTGATTTAAGCGAATAAAGAAGCGATTTATACGTCGGAAGTCCTGCAAGATCAGTATCGGTAAGCAGTTGAAAGGTATTGTTTCGATCCGGCCTTACAAACAATCGCCCTGCCAGTGGATATGATGAAGATGATTTATTCACGGAACCGAAGAGATAATCCATAATGCCTCCGACACAAGCGCCATCTGGAGTGCAATCCTGATTCCATCCAAATTTGCTGGCTTGATCTCTGAATAAATTGGCTGCACCAAAATCCAGGGCAACCGCTTCAAAGAAGTCAGTGTCGGAAGATTTCAGTGCTTCAGGCAATGCAGCAAGTAGTTTTTGAGCCTTAGGATTGGAATGTTTTAGAAAGTAGTTGGCATTTTCGAGCATCGCTGCCCCAAAGATAAGTTTGGACGTCGATGCAGCAGCTACCTCCTGAAAAATCAGTGGTAGTCCACCTTTTTTTTTCGCACCGGCTTCTTCCGCACTGGCTGCCGCCAGAATTTCACCACTATTCACGTCCATGGCAAGAAGCGTAGCAGTAGTCACGGAACCGCCTTCAAGTTGAGCCTCCACTAACTTCATGGCGCTAATCTGCAAAACCGGATCAAAAGTCAAAATGACATCATAGCCGCTGACAACTGATTTACCGTTAATTGTGACCATGTTGCCCTTATCAACAAGCCCCTTGCCATACTCAAGGAACCCACCAAGATCATGAGATATAACCGAATTCAAAGATGGTATTTTAAAATCAGGATAGGATTGTGTGACGTCAACATAATTTTTCCCGTCGGAATATGTTACGTCTTGTCCGCTTACCTTGAAGAGGCTCCTTGTTGCCTTACCGCTGTTAGGAGAGTTCTCTACCAATATTGCACCCGTACATGGTCCCCATGGATTTTTCTGTACCAGCAGAGAATCAGGCATTTTGGCGACATGCAGGTTCCAATAAGCTGATGAATTCCTTTTATTAACCGGTAGGTCCTCCAACCATGTCAACAGGCTCAAAGTGTTTCCAGAGCGTAACGAACGAAGTGACGACAGTGCAATCTCGTACGGTGAACCGTAAAGTCCCTTTGCGCCCTTCACTTCAAGTGCAAGCGCGTCAAGATCCAGGTAGTAGTCTCCATGAATACGTTCTCCGGTAAGTGCTCCCAGCTTTTTGTCAAGACTGCCGATGGCAGTTACTATTCGCTCTCGCCGGAGCCGGTCATTACCGGCAAGTACTGTTATACCTTGCGTGTTGATATGATCTGGTTTCCAATTGCCTCCCGGAGTCCTGCGAAGAGAGCGTACAGCCAGATCAAGGCGTTTTGAATTTTCATCCGAAGTAAAGCTGTTATCATTCCAACAAGCTTCTCTCCATAATCCGATTGTCAGCACTGCAACCGGAACAATCAGCCCTACTATCGCCACTAACAGAAAGCGCTTGTTGATGGTCAGATATTTCATAAAACTTCCTCCTTGGCGTAGAAAGTAGCTATTACTACGCTGGTCATAATTGCTGAAGTTGTGCCATAGCTGATGAGTGGCAATGTAATTCCGGTCAACGGTACAACTGTGAACCCGCCGGCAGTTGTCAACACCCCTTGAATAAGAAGCAGTAAGGAAGCAAGTGCGAGAAACCAGCCAATAAAACGGGATGAGTCACTCGCTTCGAGCCTTGTTGCCATTTGTCCTGAGTCAATGAATATTTTTAGAAACCAGATGAAATAAAGCACCATGAACAAAATTCCCAAAGGGTAGCCAAGTTGGGCAAAAATATGTGATGTACTGTAATCGCTTTGTAATTGAGCGGGAGTCACCAGCATCTCTATATCCGTAGTCATGTAGTGGCCGAAATATGGAATATTTCCGTATGGATAACCGGTTAAACCGGCAGATCTTCTCAACCAGAGCAGCTTTGACAACTCCCCGCTGCCTAGATGGAATGGATCGTACATTTCACTGAATCGTTCATAAATATGTGCAAAAATAGATCTTTGCCCTAAATAATTCCTGAAGTGGTATGCTGCTCCACCGAAGATTGCGACTACGGTACTTGCCATTACCAGAGTTCCGACACCCATTAACAACCAGATATACGCGATAAACAGAATCATGATGACCAGTAGCGGACCGAAATCATGTAGATAGACAAAAGCAATGCTTCCCGCGCCGGTTATAAGGATAAAAGCAAGCATATTTTCCCGAAGCCATGCAGGATCAGATATATTATGAATGAACCCGGCACCCTGGGTTCTTCTGGCAATATAATCCCCTCGAAAAATTGCATACCAGGCAAAGAAGACTACTAATAGCAATTTGAAAATTTCGCTGGCTACGTGGGCGGGAACAAACAAACAGGAAAATGCCATAACCGTAAAAAGCAGGACAAATAGCAGCAACCAGGCCCGGCGTGCCACATTCAGTGTTCTTTTCAGAGCGGCTTTGAACCAGTTTGGTTTAAAGAGAAGAGCAATAGAAATAAACACCAGATGACAGAGCAACACATCCCGCCATGCGTAGAAACCGATAAATCTGAGTCTTAGCAGATAGTTAAGACTGTAATCCATCATAAGACAGACGCCAAAACCCCAACAGGCTGTTATACCGGGATAGATGAACCATGACGCTTCAGGATTCAACCGCCTGATCGAATATCTTGTTATCAGTGACACAATCACTATTACCCACGCCCCCCAGTTGAGCATGAACATGGCATGACGCGCTTTAATCGCGAGTAAACCGCTTTTGGCCAATGACGCATAAAACCGGGAGTTGGCAGCGGATGCCTGCAACATGTGGTAAGCGGCAAGCGCCGTGTTACCTGAGCGCTCGGCAGTTGCGTAGAATGATAAATGACGGTTAACGGTCTGCTGATACTGCTCAAAACCGTAATGTTCTTGAATGTCACGTATCCGTTCCTCCAAGGATCGCCGGGAGCTTTCCGCCTGTACCGCTTTATCATTCAACGTTTTCAGTGCTCTTTGTCCTGAACTGAACCAAGACTTAATTTTTTTCCAGCCAGACTCCGGTGGTCCGGAATTCGGGATTGAGCGGATCACAATGGAATGATTTGCAGCCTGATTATGCAAAGGCTTTAGCGCCATATTGAAAGCAGTTCCGTTAGCCTCAAAGTCTTTAACTATTAGGGCCGTTGCAGACTTGAATGTATCCCAAGACTTACCTGTGTGACAGGTTGAGCAGTTATCGGGTGTAGCTTTGGAAATTGACGAAAGCTGACGACTGATACTTGCGGGGGTAGCTGGTTCGCTCTTATTCTGAATCGGGATATATAGATCCATATCATTTTGATAACGTTGTCGTCCCTCAGGAGAACGGCCTACTACCAGAGAAAATGCCACCACAAAACAGATGAGAAACATGGTGGTAAAAAACTCCTCCAAATGTGCTTTGGTGGAGTTTATCCGCCCATAGTACCCTCGCAAAATAGACAACACCATTAAGACTGCAAGCATTCCTAATAACCCAAAATTGTCTTCCATGACATTCTCCCTCCCGCTCTGTCCGGATCTATTGAATTAGTAGTGCTATTAGCGCGCCAACACTCAAACAATCCGGTAACCAGCTTTATTTACGATGTTTATTTTGTAAATCGCATGAGCACCCAAACACAGACATCTGGCTTTTCATTACGTACTGCAATTTGCAAAAGCAAAATTCATATCAGAGTAGCAAAATTGCTATCAGCTATTGATGCGTATGCAGCATGAAGACAGACTTGCAATTACGCGATACGTTGTAGCTAGCTATTATTATTTAGTTTTCAAGGTTTACTTGGGGTTGGGCATGAATATTGGACTGGTTCAATCGAAAGCGTACAAAGGAGGTGGCACATGAGTGGAGAACATAATTTTTGGGGATTGATAATTGTAGCATTGCTATTTCAACTTAAGGACAGACTTAATTCAACGTTCCTTTTTTCTGTCTACTCCCTTCCTGGGACAATTTGCCATGAATTGACTCATTTCATCACATCATTGCTGCTGGCTGGAAAACCACAGCGGCTGTCTCTGACACCAGTGGAGCACGGAAGCGGGAGCATCACACTGGGAAGTGTCACCAGCAGAAATCTGGTGGCATTCAATTCTTTTCCAATCTGTCTGGCTCCCTTATTAATGATTCCGGTCGCATACCAGGTTTACTTCAGATGGTACACCTGGTTTCCAAGAGATGTAATTCATGGATTGGCCCTCTACCTTGTTCTATTCAGCCTGCTTTCGGCATCCATGCCTTCTTCGGGAGACTGGCGTTTGGCCTTCAGAAGTCCAATTGGCGCCTGCATTTGGTCACTGGCAATTATCAGCATCTGTCTGGCTGTCAGAGGCGTAAACGTATAACAGGTACAAAAGATAAAAACGTGGAGCATGGCTATGAGAAAAATGTTTCTGGCAACCCATAAAACCGCACTACTGGACATGGAACAGGTGATCCGGGAACGATATTCATCAGGCATTTTGATCGATATCAAGTTTGCTGCTCCAGGATTTGCCCGGACATACCAGCAGTGGCAGCAACATTATTTGACAATAATCCGGGAGATACGACCCGACCGAGCCATAAGGGTATCAAGAGGTCAATCGATCGAATATCACGAACTTATTATTCACGAGGAGGCTGGCATGCAATCAAAGAGTATTTTTGAAGGTATTCAAAGTTTTTTTGGCATCAATCGTAGCGATGATGCAGGCACACGCCATAAATCAGCTGTCAAGCAGCCAAATGATCTTCTGGCGGCATTGGCAGATGAAATTCAGGCTGAGGAATGTAATCCAACACAGCAGTTTCTGGGTGGCGACCTTTATGTGAACGCAATCACGATTACCCCGCAGAGTCAAGCCGCGATGGAATTTGTAGCACGTTGTCAGCGTCACGAGGAGCGATTCAAGCGAGGAATAGCACAATTCATAAACAGCCTGAAGAACAAGTATGTCAAAGCATCTTCCGAAATGACGGTAACGGTTGAGATGCCGGTATTCGGCTATGAATCATGTGAACCAGGTGTCCAGTACACTATTCGTCTCGATTTATGCGAAACAGACAAAAAAAACCGTACAAACATAACATCAGGTAGTACCAACAGTTTTGGCAAGAAAACGCTTAATAACCCGCTTCAGATTACCGTGTATGACGGCAGTCCCGACCCGATACACGCTGCCATCACCCATCTCCCATGCCGGGTGAATCGCCTTAGTAGCGCTGAAATCCAAATTGTTACATCGCCATATATATCCAAAAATCATCTCGTGATTGAACTCGCTTCGGACGGCAGTTTAATCGTTTCTGATCTGGGTTCGACAAACGGCACTTTCATTGATGGGCGCGATATTCGAGGCAATAACCATCGGTTGGAGTTGAATGAAACAGTTGTTTTGGATCTGGGTTTCGGAAAGTCATCTGATGTCATTGAGGCTAACCGTAATACCAAGGACTTCAGCCAATTTCCACGTTTGGTGATTGCTTATGGAGAGCAGGCAAAAGGAGTTGACCAGGGTACCCCTGACGCAATTCCCATTAATTCAGATGGTACTCCTGAACCGTTTGTTCTGCATGCAGTGAACTCGGGACAGTCATACTTCATGAGTGGAAAATAAGTGAAAAGGACTGCTCATGCGACAGTTACTCTTCATAGTAGTGTTTTTTATATCGCTTGCTCTGCTCACATCTTCAGTATTAGCAGATATTGCTCCCATGAAGATTTCGGTACCATCGTCAGCAAGAAAAGCGAATAAAAAGTCTATCAGAAAAGCCCTTGTCAAACAGATTCGTAAACAACCAATAAGGGTGTCTGAATCAAGTGCACCGGAATTGCCAGCCAGGCAGGTTGTGGCAGCATTGCCTGAACATTCTTCAGTATCGCTCAGTGAAACGCAGCCCAGATGCAGGGAAACAAGCATACAAGAACTGGTAGTCAGACAGTTTCATCAGACTGCCGGTAAAACAAAAGATGTTTTCAGTAAATATGTGACGAAAATTAGGTGTTTGACAAAAACTGCATTGCACAAAGGTAAAAGCGCTTCAGATGCAATAACCAGGCAGATCAACGAGATTAAAAAGTAAGCGACCATGCAATGAAGGAGATGGAAGATGAATTCAGAAAGCGCATGCTACCCCGACACTTGTTTAGCCACTAAAGTTTCTCTGAAAATCCGGCTTGAAAAATTTCTTAAAGTTTTCAAGCCGGACATGGTTGTCAGCAGCAGAAGAGGTAGTGATGGTCGTCCCGTCAACCAGGATGCGGTTATGCTGACTGGAGGTAAAATTCCGAGGATCGGCGTAGCTGATGGTATCAGTAAGAGCAACAAAGGCCAGATCGCCTCAAAGCTGGCATTTTTACCCTTTCTCCTCTCTCCACCAGCATGCACAAAAGGATTGGCTGAATTAGCAGTAACGGGACATGCCCTGGTAACCGAAATTTACCGGATGTTCGATGAAGCAAAGGTGGGCGGTACGACACTGGTTGTTGCAGAAGTGCGCCGTGGCGCTATGGCAACCGTACTCAACATTGGTGACAGCAGAGCCTATCTGTTAACACCATGCGGACTTTTCCGGAGACATTACAAATGCAGGCAGATAACCGTTGATCAGATCTATGGCGAGTTGAAAAAACGTATCCGGCTCGATAATCCCGATCAGTACCCCGATCATGTCATGTATCAGAGCATCGGAAGCGGGCTTATTACGAGTGAAGTCGTTCCGAAGCGGGTCACTATTCCGGCTGGAGGTATGCTTCTACTGGCGACCGATGGACTATTCAAGGTGATGAACGATGATTGCAGAGAAATTGCTGAAGTGGTTGAGAGCCTGTCAAATCCGGATGCCAAAACTATTGCCGATGCTCTGATCACACGTGCGTTGGAACTTAAATCCAGCGACGATATATCGGTTGCAGTAATACTTCCCTCCTATCTGCTGGGCGCTCGCTGGCCATTTTGGAGTGGTATATGTGCAGCTGTCTGTGCGGGGGGGCTGTTGTCATGAAAGAAACTGTGATTGTCCATAACAAGGAGCGCAAGAAGAAACTGGTAACCGTAACATCACATCTGGTCGTGGACGATAATGGTGTACGCCTTGAAGGCAGAACCTACAAGCGCTATTCACCGAATTTCCCCTATAGAGATCTGAATCTGGAAAGAGAGGCAGGTATCATCGCGTTGGCTAACCAGTCAGGTCTGCCATGTATCCGCTTGATTAACTACTCACAGAACGAAGGGGTGCTGGAAACAGAATACGTTCCAGGCGAGAATCTTGCGGAACGGCTTGCCAATCCTTTCATTACTCAGGATGAACTTCGACTGCTTGTCATCAGCGTCGTGGGCTGCATAGAGTCTCATAACTGTACCGGTATCGTCCTGGTCGATACCCATCCATCAAACTTTATCTTTCGGGAGGACAGCGGTGAGTGCATCTTTTGTGACTTCGGGCTGGCGTTTGCGCCGCAGAAATTTCCATTTGTGGTTCCTCCTCCAACCCGATGCGACAGGGTATATTTCTCGGAAAAACAAAACCGGGCAATTGCACACGACCTGACTGAGTTCACCAATGATAACACATCAACAAGCCTGGATTACAACAGACTCCAAACAGTGGGAGATATGTATGTTTTAGCCAATCAGTTGCTCAGCAACTCCTCAGCTTTACGCTTTGATTCTGATCTATTGCACATCCTGAAGAAGATGAAAAAGGAACAGTATCAGTCTGTCAGTGAAATACTTCAGGATTTGGATGAAACGACACCGCTTCACCTTAAAGGCACTCCTCATGCCGTGCCACTTAACCAGGCGGATGATGCGTTTGCATATCATCACAATGAATCGAAGCAATGGGTGAATGGTATTTATACATCTATACAGAGTCATGCCGGTCTTATAGCCGCCGGCATTGCTATGGTAGCTGTGTTCGCTGTTGCTGCTGTTAATGTAAAACCGACGACACTTTCAGTTCAAACACCAAGCATTCAAAAACCACAACCGGTTCCGGTCGCTAGCGTCGCCGAAGTGCAGCAACCTGTAGTTGCGAACGTTCCAAATAACGACGCCGTATCGGTTCCTGAAACGGCACCACAATTAGTTACTCCTGATAGAAAAGTAGCTCAACCATCGCCACCTCCAATTGCCCGTAGAGAAGAACCAGAAAAACAGGAAAATCCTAATAAGCAACTGCTTGCAACTGCTTCGAAACTTATCAGTAATCCATCGCGCTACCAGGAAGGCATTGCTGCGCTATCGTCACTTTCAAACGAGACAGAGGCACGGCTTCTGTTGTCTCAGGAATTTGAGAAAGCACGAAATAATACGTTTTCACAGCGACTATCACTCAATCGAAAAGGGATTCAGGATTTGTATATCCTCAAAGAAAACAAAAGCATTGTTTCCGATAAAGCGCGGTCAGCCATTGAGGAGTTCTACGAGAAGGCAAAATCAACCGGAGATGTTACTGCCATCAGCCGTCTGCAACTGCTTGCAGCAAGAAAACATTCCGGGGCGCAGTTTTCTCTTGGTAAAATCCATGAACAAGCCGGCGTGCGAAAACGGAATTATGCCACCGCCTACCGGTACTACACAACTGCCCAGGCAGAAAATGATGATGCCCGTAAAGCAGTAACAAGACTGGAGCAGAGCGTTGTTGTGACCTTGTTGCAATCAAAAGATTCCGCTACACGTCAGGAAGGCTTTCGGCTATTGCTGGCAATTGCGGAAATACCAGCCAACAAAGAGGCTCAATATTCTGTCGGCAAAATATACCAGAGTGGCGTTCTGGGCGTAAAAAACATCAAACTCGCCAGAGCGTATTTGAAGCAGGCAGCACGTAACGGCAAGGAAGATGCCGCAAAAGAGTTAGCACGCCTGTAATCCAATAAAGTAGAGAAGAGAGGACACCATGAACACAAACACGAATGGTAAAAGACTTCGCAAAGTAACGTTGTTCCTGTCAGCCATGGTCATTCTGGCAGCAATCGCCTTGTCAGGTTGTTTGCAAGGGCAGGGGAAAATGGCGGAAGGTGGTGCTGCAAAGCTCCAAACTGCACCAGCGGTGATCTGTCAGGAAGAGTGGTTTGGCGCAATCGACATTGGCAATATTGAGGAAATCAGACAGCTTCTTGCCAGGGGTGCTGACCCAGGGTGGTTTGACGACAACGGAGAGACCGCGCTGCATAAAGCGGCTGAAAACAGCAATATCGAATTGGCAAAGCTACTTCTGGCTCACGGTGCACAGGTTGACATCCAAGAGAGAGAAGAAGGGTATACCCCGCTTCTGTATGCCGGTGTCAGGAGAGACCGGGAGATGATCAAACTGTTTCTTGCCTCCGGCGCTGATCCTTTGGCAGCAGACCATGAAGGGTTCACACTCTTTCACTATCTTGCGTACTACAAGGATTACGAAATCATGTTGCTGTTGGCCGGGGGAGAATCAATACCTGAATACCTTGAAACCACTGATGGGCTGAGTGTTGCCGAAGTTAAACATCTTGGACAGATGAAAATCTGACATGAACGCCCGGTAGAGGAGCACAAAATGCGAAAATCCATAATCACCTGTATTTTGATTGCCACATCGCTGTTTCCCGGAACGCTGACAATAGCGCTATCAACCTGGCTGCCTGAACATCTGATGCGGCTAACATCTTATCGTTTTGTTATTACAGCATATCTCAATACCGCGCCCGATGATCCGGCAGCACTACATAACAGTATAATGGCAGTTCCCGGCACGCAATCTGTCAAGATTCTTTTACCGGCAGATGGATACCGTCAATTTTCACAGAAATTAGGCAACGATGCCGGGCCGGTTCTGGCTGGTGTGCTCCCGAACGATGTGCCGACAACAATGCAGATACATATCACCAGCGAACAGCTTGCCAACATTGCAACCTATCTGAAAGCTCTTAAAGCTGCTCTTCCAACAATTGATGAAGTACGCTATCCAGATTACGAACTTGGTGAGTTTCTCAAAGCAATCAGCCGGATAACTGAGCTAGCCATATATCTGTCATACCTGCTGCTGGCAGTCGGCGTCACCGCTGGAATATGCACCTTCAGTCACTGGGAAGATACCCAGCAAAATAGCAGTCGGCAACTACTGCAAATGTCAGTAGTGGGCTGTTGTGGCGGTGTACTTACCACGTTGCTGCTTTTAGCGGTATGCAGCGGCATGGGACAGTTGGGCTGGTTAATAGCTATACCTATCAGCATTCATATGCTTCCGATATGGCTGGGAATGTTGTTGGGCGGGCTGATGTGGTTGGCATATCGACTTCAACTCTGGTATCAGATGCGGCGTGCCATCAACATGAACTCGATGGGACCGGTTGTAACAGAATCTGTTCCCAAAACGCCTCTGGCGCAGGAACCATTGCCATGAAAGGCATCTATCTCATGTATCTTGTGGTGCCTTTGCTGGTACTGATCTGTTGGCAGCAGTCCAGCGCATTGACACCAAAAGAGCAACTCACGCAACTGAAACAGGAGGTGAAGAAAAAACGGGAGGCGCTGGCACAAAACCGCGTCAGGGAAGAAAGCACCAGTAAAAGAATTCAGGTCTGCCAGCGACAGGCGCATGAACAGAACAAACGAGTTATAGATACAGAAAAGAAGATTTCAATTCTCAAGTCTGGTATTCAGCTAAAGCAGAGAGATTTGGCAGTTGAAAAATCTGCACAGCAGAATCGCAAGCAGATGTGGCAGTCAAGGCTTTCGAGTTTCTACCGTGTAACAATGGCTGAAACGGATGTGCTACAGGACTGTAATCCAAAAAAAAGTAATATCTACAAGGATACAGTGACAATTGTGGTTCATGCGTTTTCAAAAGATCAAGCCATAATTGCTGCACATGACAAAAATATTGTCGTGATAGATAAGGAGGCCAGACAACTCTCCGGTGAGAAACGACAGAAGGTTGCAGATCGGGATAGCGGTAAGCGGGAGCTATCCAGACTGGAGCGAGAAAAGGCGGAGCAAGCGGAGCGATTAGCTGTAACCCGTAAAGAGCGGGAACGGTTGGCAGAAGAGATCAGGGCGTTTGAGGCAAAGCAGAAGCGTCTTGAGTCGCTTCTGGCAAGTATACAGAATAAGTCCCGCAACAAAGCCAAGACGGAAAAACGCCCAACTCCTCCAGATGAAACAGGAGGGTACCGAAAGCAGGTGACCTTACCTCCCGACTTTCCACGATTTAATCTGCCGGTAGCTGGAAAAATCATCCGTAATTATGGCGTCTATGAACACCCTGTCTGGCATACGAAAACCTTCAATAACGGCATCAGTATTGCTGCTAACCCTGGATCACCGGTTCGGGTAATTGCTGACGGCACTGTGGCATTTGCCGGCAATCTCAAGGGCTATGGCAACATGATTATTATTGAACATGTGCAAGAGGTCTTCAGCGTTTATGGGCTGTGCGGTAGCTTGATGATGAAAGTCGGGGCCAAGGTGGGGCGTGGCGACGCAATAGCATCCGTCGGCATAGTAGAGACAGACACGCCGTCACTTTACTTCGAAATTAGAAGCCGAGGCAAGACGGTCAATCCAGCCAAGTGGATCATTGGGTACGCACCTCTCTGCCGAATATTCTCATCCATTCGACGGACAATCCAGCCAGTATCTATGGTTTCAACAGCCACGGCAGTATTCGGATAGATCCAAACAAGGACAGACAATATTTCAATCAAGTACAACCTCGAATGAAGGGAGAGATTCTCTATCAACCTGTGAAACTTACTACAAAAGATGATGACAGGATATTCATTGAGATTCACAGAGATGTGTACAGCAGGAGGATTGATCTTTCCGCTTCAACACTAAAGTTATTGCAGCAGTATGGACTCGCTGACAGAGAGGTAAGTAAACATTGGCATATCTGAATGTGGTAAACGTTGTAAACAGGCTAGGTAGGATTTGACTTCTAAGGTGTTAATAGTTTGACAACTGTTAGTTGATGAGGTAATGCCTTAAAAACCTCTGTGTGTGGAAAAGTTTGAAAGCAAAAGCGATGCAATCTAATCGCGCCATACTCTCATAAATCCAAGGAATATATAATGAAAAAAGACGGTTTAAATTTGGTAAAAGTTTGTTTGCACAGTTTATCATGGATCGACTGGACGTCAGATTTAGCGCTATCAGAATATCTCAAAAAATTAAGCTTTGAGGGAAGTTACTTCCCCAATGCTCTTGCCCAGTCTACAAATTGTATAAATTCATTTCCAGTAGAATACAGTGGTTGTTATTATCATAGATCTGTAAGGGATTATAATTTACAAGATGGATTGCCGCCACAAATAGATATAACGGATGAAGGTCAGTTTATGCAGTTGCCGGACACTATTTTTGAACGACTTGATGAAGCTGGTTACGATTGGAAAACATGCATGGAAGGTCACTTTAATAATCTTATGCCACGAGTATTGGAAGATCAGAGTGCCCAGCGATTCTCAAATATAATGAAGAAAAACATTAATATGGATGAGTCGATTTCATTCCTTGAAACATGGGGACAGCAGGAGCAGCCAAAAGCAATGATGTTTCAAATATATGATACACATAGGCCATGGAGGTTGAACACCCCACCATATTTCAGATTTAAAGCTATGGATGCATTTGGCCTTAATAATGGAGAGTTACCTGAAGAATATATGGGAGCTCGATGGGCGGCAATCAACGAACCTGACAACTTGTCGACTATAAGAAGAGTCGGACTTGCCTACGCCACTTTTCAGGTGGAAAGAATAATGAAAGCATTAGAGAGAGCCGACGTACTAGATCGTACAATTGTACTTATCTACTCAAACCATGGTGAAGTTTATGATCATTTTAGGCATTCAAAAAAGTTAAAGTTAACCTGTGTTTCTCATGGTGACGTGATGATGTTTGATGCACTTGAACACACATTTCAAATTTGGTTGATACCAAATCAAAATCCTGCTTTATTGCCGCACCGTGTGCGAGTGGTAGACATAGTACCGACAATCATAGATTTACTCCAATTACCTGAAACAGCAAAAAGAGATGGTAAAAGTATTAGTGGAATTATTTTTAATCCACATAGTGAGTCAATTAACCATAGAGAATCATTTTGTTTGTCTCCAAAGGCATATAGCTATAGAAGTGATTCCATGAAGCTCTATCATTGCAATAATGACGACAGCTATTATAAAGATGCTCTTTTTGACACGTCATGGGATCGTGCTGAACGATTGAACCTAATGTCTTTTCCAGCATATCAAGATCATATAGACAACTTATCATCCAGACTAACTGATTTATTAAGCAAATAACCCTAATAAATATGTTGTGCTAACAAACTATTGGCGAAGGTAAATTAGAACAGATGAAACCATTTAAAAAAGCGGTTTTACATGTTGGACCACCTAAAAGTGGTTCAACTGCAATTCAATCGACCTTTAATAGAAACCGGGATTTTTTATATAATAATGGAGTCTATTATCCTTCTGGCGTTTCTCATCCACTGCTCGGATCATATTTTTCTAATTTACCAGAATATTATAGTTATAACTTTGGGCAATCCTCCAACGTTGAAGAAATAAAATTGCGTGATTCTTGTTATATGAAGCATCTTCGTTCTGAATTAGAAGAAAAGTCAGGTGCTTTGCTTGTACTTTCATATGAAGGTTTTGTGACACTTGATATCGAGGCTCTTGAACTATTAAAAATGTTTATGAGTGAGTATGCTGACCATTGCGAAGTTGTTTTTTATGCTAGAGCTCCATTATCATTCGCAACAAGTGCTATGAGCCAATGTGTAAAGATGGGTTACCTTGCATGGGCAGATAGCAGCCGTCTTATTACTCCTTTTATAGACTATTTAGATAATATTAATTTTGTCTTTGATAAAGGCCGACTAATCGTACGTAAATATTGTAAAAGTACATTTCCTGACGGAAACATTTTAAGAGATTTCTTTTTCACAATAGGATTTCCAGCTAGTCTGTGTAACATAGACGCATTATTTAGAAATACTGATTCAAACATGTCCCTTTCTTATGAAGCAATGTTGGTAGGTGAAAATATTATAAATAAATTAAGCAATCAAATTTCTAGAATTGATTTTGTGAAACTATATACTCCAGTCATTAGTCGAATCGAAGGAAATAAGATTCGACTGAGCGGTGATCAAGCATCAGAGATATTATCTAAAAGCAGTGCTCATTCAAAATATTTACAAACTAAATACAATATTAGCTTCAATGAAGACTACAATATGCTAATTGGTGAAAATAGCGTAGACGAAACTGTCATTAAGAGCAATATAGATGAACTAGCAGATAATATTATCAATTTAGTGCAGCCTACAATCATTTACCCCTTGACTTTTGCAAATGATATCAGCGACACAAGCAAAAGCTGCTGTATGTGACCATGACCCTCTTACTAGTGACTTTGACGATACCGGCATAAAATGTGGGAGGTGTTTTTGTGAGCTTTGTACAAGGAAGATTCAATATAGATGCCACCACCGGTAATGTGTTGACCCACCCAGCGCCGTTTAGTTGACCCACC
>JBMOEI010000085.1:0-18508 GCA_049318985.1 Desulfuromonadaceae bacterium | reverse complement strand
GCGGCAACATCGAGTCCGGTGGGCCGCTGACGTGCATCGTCACCCCAGAAAGCACGGGCTTCAGTGCCACTACCACAAAGCAGGGCAAAGGTAATAAGTATAAAAATGGCTCGTTTCATAGCGGCAATTCCTCGTTCATTGGGTACCAAAGATCCTGGCCAGGTGGTTAATACCTGACCGGGATCGCTGGTGGTACATGCTACGGAGCGGTAGTTGCTGCCGGGGCGACCGGTGTGGCCAGGCGTGAACCGTCCATCAAGCCGTTACCTTTACCCTGACGGGTGGACGAGCCGTTGGCTGTTACTCCAGTGGTGAGGAACGTGCCGTCACGACGCTGTGAATCGACCGGGCGTGTTGCTGCCGTTCCGGCTGCGGTCTGGGTGGAAGTACACGTTCCGTTACTCTGACCCTTGCTGCCACCGTTACCACGACCCGCTGCGGATACGTCACTCGTTGCGAATGCGGCTAGAAGTCCTGCTACTGCTACTGTGGTGATAATACGTGTTTTCATGGTCATACTCCTTCTTGGTAAGATAGTCAATCTAACCTTATAACAGCAGAAGGTATGCCAAGATTATAACTATCTGAATTAGATTAATATTTCTGCTTTTATGACATAAACCGATTCAAATTTAATGCAAAATCTGCACCTGTATTACTAAGACTGCACGCCTTTGCAGGTGGTAGTTGCTGAACAGGCATATTCCTTGACATGGAACGAACCCGGCGTATCAGCTTTCTCCCGTAATGCGGCCATCACTCACCTGAAATATCCGGTCGAAGCCTTCCACCATACGATGATCATGGGTAACAACCAGGATAGCGGAATGATTTTCCACAGCCAGTTTTTTCAGGAGGGCCATGACGTTTTTACCATTTTCGGTATCAAGCGCAGCGGTCGGCTCATCTGCCAGAATTACCTTCGGCTTGTTGGCTAAAGCACGCGCTATTGCGACCCGTTGCGCCTCGCCCCCGGAAAGGGCTGACGGATAACTGTTCAGACGGTGACCAAGATTAAGTGAGGTGAGTAGTTCGATAGCCCGGCTTTTAGACTCAGAGCGTGACAGATGGTTTATCTCCAGCGCCACCATAACGTTCTCAATGGCGCTCAAAAAAGGTATCAGGTTGTGGGCCTGGAAGATAAAACCGAGCTTTTCACGCCGCATCAGCTTCAGGTCGAAACCGGGCGTCCAGCCTTCATCGGCAACCACCGCGCCATCGATAACAACCTTACCGTGTGTCGGTTCATTGATCAGACCGATGGCGGTGAGCAGAGTCGTCTTTCCTGACCCGGAAGGACCGAGAATGGCTACCAGCTCCCCCGGTTTCACCTGAAAGGTGGCATCGGCAATAGCGGTGACCGCCGTCACCCCCTTACCGTAGATTTTAGTCAGTTTTTCCACTTCTATTGCGTACATGAATTTACCCACCGAGCGCCTCCGCCGGCTCAACCTTGAGCGCTTTTCTAATACCGACAAAACTTGAAATCATGCAGATCGCAACAACAACGCCAAAGAGCATCTGCAGATCGAATGGTTCCAGGACAATCCGGCGGGGGAATTTTTCGTAGGTGAGCAGGATCAGTACGTAACCAATGCCGTAGGCAAGCATGCCCATCAGAAGTGACTGCTGGAGAATCATAGCGACGATTACGCGATTCTGTGCGCCGATCAGCTTCAGGGTGGCGATAACTTTGATCTTGTCGAGAGTCGAGGTGTAGATGATGAGTGAAATAATGACCCCGGAGATCACCAGCAGGATAATCCTGAACAGCCCCAACTGCATCCGTGCCTTTTCAATCATCCCCTTGGTAAGAATCCTGGTCTGTTCTTCGACCGAGATCGGTCTGAAATGATTCCAGCGACTGATCCGCTCCTGCACCTCTTGCAGATTTGCGCCGGGTGCGAGGCGTGCCACGACGGTATTAACGGTGTGTGTCGATTCAGTGATTCGAGCGATGTTCTGCTGTAGAAATCCGGCCTGGGAAGGAGAGAGCGCCTGTATGTTTGACAGGTTTGCCCCGATGCGCTCCCGATCGTTTCTGATGGCATCGTTGTCCTTCTTGAACTGGATATCCTGGGCGTCTGCCAGAGTCACAAACGCTGCCGGATCTCCGCTCGATGAAACCACCTTGCCCGTGATACCCACGACCGTGTAGTCGTGGAGCCCCAAACGGATCTTTTCGCCGATCGCCATATCCATCCCTTTGGCAACCACCATTTCATAATGTTTCTGGCGGATGTCCCGCCCTGCCAGGATCACCGGCGGCCCACCGAAGCCGTTCAGATCGTAGCCGATGAGGAAAAAACGGAGCGGCTTGTCCATCCGATCAATCTGGATGGTCTGAAACGAGAGCGGCGACGCCTCCGCCACGCCGGGCACCGCTTTGATGCGGTATTTGATATCCTCCGGAATGCGCGAGCTTTCGGCAAACGGGCCGTTGGTATTATGCTGCACCACCCAGATATCCGCCTTGGTGATAGTGAGAACAGTCAGCGCATCGGCAAACAGGCCACGGTAGATACCGCCCATGCTCATGACCACACCGAGGAGGAGTCCCAGGCCGATGGAAGTAAGGATGAAGCGGCCCAGATGATACCTGATGTCCCGGATGGCGAGATTCATAATGCGGCCTGAACCTTCATACCTTCCTTAAATTTAGTCATCTCAGGTGGCGCTGCTGCCACGACCCGTTCACTGCCATCGAGACCGGCAACTATTTCGCTAAAGCTCCGCCGGTCGGTAATGCCAACTGTAACTTCCCTGAATGTCAGTTTTCCGTTATTCACCAGCCATACGCCACGTTTTTTATCCTTCGTGACAATGGCAGCAGATGGCAGCGACGGAACATTTTTCTTCATCCCTACGATGATGTAGACATCGGACTGTTCACCGAGGCGGAAATTCTCCAATGGCACGTCAAACGCGACATCCACCTCAAGCTCTTCGGTTACCCGGTCGCTCTGGCGCCCCAGGCGGGCCACCTGACCGGGAAGAGGCTCCCCCTGCGAGGAGCGCAGGGTAATCATGGCCTTCCTGCCGACAGCCACCCCTTTCAGCATTGATTCATCCACATTGGCCTTGACCCAGACCGTGCGGGGATCAGCCAGGGTGAAGATCGGCGTACCGGGGGAAACAGCGGCACCTTTCTCCAGGTCACGGGTGATGATGATGCCGTCCTGGGGTGCATAGATAAACGTATCCGCAACCTTGCTCCGGGCAAAGCCGACACCGGCACGGCCAACCTGCTGCTCCATCTTTATCGCTTCTACTGCGGCCTCACTGCGGGCGACTTCCTCCCTGGCAACCTGACAGGCAGTATCGTACTGCTCGGCCTCCAGCGTGGAGACAAGATTCTGTGCATAGAGAGCCTTGAAACGCCCGGCATTCTTCTCCGCCAGGACCAGATTTGACCTGGCCTTCTGGAGATTGGCCTGTTCAACTCGCAAGGTCGCTGCCGACCTACTCAATCCGGCCTCGGCCTGCTGTTCCTGATGACGGAAGTCGTCATTCTCCAGCTTGGCAAGAAGTTGCCCACGCTTCACCCGATCACCCTGATCCGCATACAACTCGACGATTCTACCGGTGATCTTACTGGAAACTCCGACCACCACTTTGGCCTCGACCGTTCCGTTACCATAGACCTGCTCAGTAAGATCGCGTCTCTCAACAGTCACGACCGTTACCTTTGTCGGGGCAAAGAGCGTCATTTTAAGAGCAACGCCACCGGCAACAAGAACCAGGAGCCAGATCAGATAAGTTTTTTTACGGACTACACTTTTCCACAGATTCATGCATCGCTCCTTCATATTGAATCACCGATGTAGATAGTATTGAATTTTATGTGAGCTATTAATCACATGTAGAGCAAAAAAAAATCAGCTGATAAGTTTCAGAAAATTGCCCCAAAGCTTCCTACTCTCGACCGTTATATCACTGTTCAACACGCCGATTGTTTGCCTCAGCGCAGTAAACTGAACCATTCCCAGCAGAGTCAGTGCGGTCTCCCGGGGTGAAATTTCCGGCTTAAGCTCTCCTTCACGGACGCCGGCGGCTATTACTCCTGATACTGTTTCGACGTAACTGCCGATGCGTGATGTCAGGGATTTTGCGACATCGGGATGACCAAGGAAGACATCTTCGGAGAAGATAAAGCGGGGGATACCGGGGTTCTCTGCAATAATTTTGATATGGGAAGAGAAAATAGTCTCCAGCTTTTCAAGTGGTTTACGACCGCCGGCGGCTATTGTTGCAGCATTGCCCATAACCGAACTGCCTATAAAATCAGCAAGGGCGGAAAAAAGTTCATCCTTACCGCTGAAGTGACGATAAATATTTGCTTCGCTCATTCCGGCCGATTCTGCAATTGCAGCAATGGTAAGCGCTCGCACACCCTTGCCACCAACAACCTCAAGGGCCGCCTGTACTATTTCTTCCTTCCGGATACGGGTGCTTTTTTTTTCTCGCATCGTGGCCTCATGTGATTATATGTTCACATAATATTCAGAAACAGGCATGTATGCAAGTAAATTATTTTGGTGACACTTGGCCCATCGTTGCTAGAATGCAGTTAATTTTTACCTGTTTCATGCTCATTTCACCGATCTTCTAGTAAACTGTCGATGATATCAGGTATCATATATATCGTCGCGGAATTGCAGTGCCATAAATTTAGATTTTACAGACGGGAGGATGGCAATGGGAAGGTCAATTCAAGAATTGTTGATATTTAACTCTTTTTTGCAGAATACCAGTGATTCTATAGTAATCAAGGAATATTTTGCCAATGAACATTGAGAATTCGGCGGCGGAAAAATAGTTTGTGCCAGCAACACCAAAGCTCGCCATTATGGCCTGGATATGGATACTATCCGGGGGCATACTGATTTTGATCTGTTGCCTCGTGGGCAGGCAGAAAAGGCTTTTCAGGATGACACGTGGGTTATGAAAAATCGTAAGCCAATCAAAGATATTCGAGAAACAGTAACCCACAAAAACGGCGAAATAGTAAATATTTCTGTAACAAAATTTCCATGGTTTTTACCAGGTGGCGAAATTGTGGGCGTAATGTGTATCGCCCGTGACATAACCATAAGAGAAAGGGCAAAACAAAAATCTCATGATTTAGTAGAGTTTCTGAAAAAAGAATTATTAAACTCCTTGATACAGTTATATATGAATGATTTTAAAAACTCTAAATCAGGCAAAATCGTAAAATCAATCGTCTTACGATTAAGAAGAAAACTAAATGAAGTAAAATAGTGTAGACGACTCTCTGCGCCGACTCTTATTACGAGTACTTTCTATACTCATTGTGGCAGTAAAATACTTGCCCCGGTGGTTGTACGCCCTTCAAGGTTACAATGAGCAAGCGCGGCATCTTTGAGTTGGTAGCGCTGATTAACGTCGATCCTGACGGTTCCGGTCTGAACCATGTCAAAGAGTTCCTGTGTTGCTGACACAAGATCAGAGCGTTCCGCAATATAGGTAGCCAGAGTTGGCCGGGTAACAAAAAGTGAGCCATGCCGCGCCAGAAGAGCAAGATCTACTGGAGGTACCGGACCGGACGCATTACCAAAACTTACCAGTAATCCAAGTGGCCGCAAACATTTCAATGACACTTCAAATGTATCTTTGCCAACGGAATCGTAGACAACGTGCGCACCATTACCATTGGTTATCTCCTGCACTCGTGCAACAACATCTTCTGTACGGTAGTTAATGCAGTAATCAGCACCATGTTGCAGTGCAACTGCACACTTCTCAGCTGAACCTGCTGTGCCTATAATCGTGGCACCGATTGATTTCAGCCATTGGCAGGCTATTGTCCCAACACCTCCGGCAGCGGCATGAAAAATCACCGTATCACCTTGCTGAACCCGGTAGGTTCTACGGATGAGATAACGGACGGTCAGACCCTTGAGCATCATTGCTGCAGCCAGTTCAAACGATAATTCATCAGGAAGGAGACAGAGACGGTCGGCAGCGATGTTCCGTACTTCGCAATAAGAACCGGAGCATCCGGCATAGGCAACCCGGTCCCCCGGTTTAACCAATGTTACACCGTCACCAACAGCTTCGACGATACCCGCTCCTTCATTGCCCGCAACGGCTGGCAGCGGTACCTTGTACAACCCGTTCCGCTGATAGATATCAATAAAATTGACACCAACCGCCTTGTGTCGAACCCGTGCCTCACCCGGTCCAGGTTCAGTCACTTCGACATCTTCCCAGCGAAGAACTTCAGTACCGCCAAATTCATAAAACATTATTGCCTTGTGCATGGTGACCTCCAGGTTAACATATGGAGCTGCCTGCTCATGGCTCCACCGTATTCATTAATTCAGTACGTGGGAGTGATAATTTTTATCAGAATACATTACCCGATACTATTAGTAAATAATTGCTGCAAATAATGTGCGGTCAAATAATGTGCTTGAAATATTTATTTATACGGATCATTATGTGTACAGGATTTCAGGGTTGTTGATTTTAATTTTGAAAGGGGATGTGTATTGTGGCACCGACAGTGGTTTCCAGCATAGCACAGCCTACCCCGCAGCTTTCAACGATGAGATCATCTTCTCTTTCGGTTTCACAGAAGAATGAGGAGTCTAAAACCCGTTCACCGAATGTCACCGCTGGTGTAGCTGTAGACAGCAAATCTGACTCAGTTGATACGGTCAGGATATCTTTTCAGGCACTCCAGTCCAGCTCTGATGTCAAAAGAGATGAGGCTAAATCTGAAGTTAAAAAAGATGAGGCCAGAAAAATTGAAGCGAAAAAAGAAAAGGTTGGGGATACAAATAATAATATAAAACCTGAGGCAGCGACAGCCAAAGTACAATTTGTTTATAATCAGAGAGGTGACTTGATAACAAAATATCTGGATTCGAGTGGTTCGCTGATTTATCAGGTGCCTTCCAAGCTTATGTTATTATCGCAGGAAGCAGATTCTAAATCTAAATCAAAATCTATTTCATCGTTTGATACCAGGGTGTAAAAGAGAACGTATTGTTCAAATTGCAGGCATCAATAAGAGAGGCTTCCGTTTTTACCGGAAGCCTCTCTTATTTTATTGATAAATACGGCAAAACGATACTATGGACTAGGACTGGGACCAAAAGCGGCATATGCTTTCATTGCGCCATTCCGATTAGCTTGAGCAGATTTTTTTGCAGCATCAGACTTCTCACCAGCCAACTGCAAAGCCTTCTGCTCATCAGCCTTTTTAGCCTCATCCCTGGCCGAAGCAACCTTATCATCAGCCATCTTCAAGGCTTGTGCGGAAATATTGACCGTATCAGTCTGCGCCGATTTAACAGGCTTCCTGGCGTCTTGCGCCGCTTGCGGGACTGACTCAGCCTTGACCTGAAAATTCATCCGGCTAGCACCAGCCAACCTGCCTAAAGCTTCAACGGCCATCTGTATCACCTCCCTAACACGTCATGCAAACTACTTGTAGACATTGTCTGCCTATCAAATACGTTTTGCAAGAATTTTTTTATATCCACAGCTATGTGCTGAACCATGACCGTCACTTCAAATAGCTCATAAGCTACCTCATCTGCGGTATAGATATGATCCTGACCTGCCATGATCACATGATATTATTGAATAAAATCTGGTCGGCATACTCTTTGCGATGTATTCAGAAAATAATGCACGCATGACAACACCCGAAAACGGATATGGAGGCTCGTATGAATCAAATTCTGATGGTAATCCTGATACTGTTTTTCACAATTCCATCTATTTCTTTGGCCGGTGTCATCAGTCCTGCCAGAGTTCGTCTGGTGGATGGCGATGTCACCTTTCGCACACCTGATAGTGACGAGTGGCTCCCTGCATCCGTAAACACACCTCTTGATGAAGGGGATGCACTTTGGGCGCCTGCCGGCAGCAGATCCGAAGTACAGCTTGCCGATGGAACAGTTGTGCGTATTGATGGTGGAACGCAACTTGATGTGATTGCCGTTGAAGAGAGTTTCACCCATCTTCACCTCGCCAGCGGAAAGCTCTATCTCAGAACTTCCCCGAATACCCGAAATAATTCCCTCCAGATAGATGCAGATGACACCACAATTCTTCCGGACGCGCGGACACGACTCCGCGTAGACCTATTGCCGGATAATGAGGAGGATGTGGCACTGTTTAAAGGTTCCGCATACGTCGAGGGGAATGGGAGTCGCACGAAAGTTCGCGCCGGAGAGCTGATAGCGCTTGAGGAGGGGCATAATGAAATACTCCCGCTCAATTCACCGGATGGCTGGGAAATATGGAACAGTGAACGTGACAGAAGTCAATCCCGGGCGAATTCGGTCGATTCGAAACTCCCTGATGAATTGCAGGCATACTCTGGTGAACTCGACTCTCACGGAAGATGGGTAAGCGTTCCGGAATATGGCACGGTCTGGCGACCTACGGTTATTCTGTCCGATGATTGGGCACCGTACCGGAGCGGTCGCTGGATCTGGAAAGGTGATGACTACGTCTGGATATCCTATGAAAGCTGGGGCTGGGCGCCATATCATTACGGGCGCTGGGCAATTGTCGCCAACTTCGGATGGTGCTGGGTACCGCCTGTTCGTGGCGATATCTATTGGGGACCGGGATATGTGGGGTGGTACCGTACCGAAAACCATGTCGGCTGGACACCGCTCGCACCGGGAGAAAACTTCTATGGACGAAGGTATTATGGTCGCCACAGTGTTAACATTGAAAACGCTCACGTTAATTCAGTATCGATCAATTACAAAAACCGGAATGCGCGCGGTGGTTTCAGCCTCCTCCTGCAAAATGATTTTCTGCGAGGCAGAGCGGTTTTTCAACCCCCCTCTTCTGCGCCGTCCGTTTCAGTTGCGGTATCAGTAGGCAGTCCCCGGATAAAACCACTCCGGGAAACACGTATGCCGATCATCAGGCAGACCCCGCCGAGAGCTGTCCCACCGACAGCCACCATGCGTCACGACAATCGTGAGTTACGGGAACGGTTTCCACGAATAGCTCCCACAGCTGAAAGACAGCGTCATGTGCAACCGTCACCTACAGCGGCCGTTCCGGCAACTCCGAATGTCGCAATCAGGCCCACCACAGCACCAGCACCAGCACCTTCGCGGCAAAGCAATGACGGAAAGACACGCACAGCAGCACCGCAACCATATACACTTCCGTCGGCACGTACAGAGCAGCCCACCGGTGCATACCAGAGCAACAAACATGCGCCTCCGGTTTCTCAACGGCAGGGCGAAGCTTCAAGGCAGGATAAAATGCCTGGAGAGCGCGAGCAGCGAAAAGTCTGGAGGGTAACGACCACGGATCAGGGGAATGACAAAAAAGGGAGAGATAAAGAAAATAAAGAGCGCAGAGGCAAAGATTAAAAGCAGGCAGGGCATCCGCTGCTATCCGGATGCCCTGCTTTATTTTTGAAACATCACTATTTCATACAGATTTACTTTTTGATTACGATCCTTTGCAGGGCTGCACGTCCCTTGGAAATAACCAGCGGAGCTTTAACAGTGGTGACTCCGGGAGCGTCACTAAAACCTGAATAGCCTCCCTCAATCGTTACTGAAACGATTCTATTGGCGTTCAGGGTTCCGGTAACCGTATTCTGCAGTAACTGGATAATATCATTGTCAACGGCAGCATCATATGCCGCCTGCAGAGAAAGATACTCCTTCCCGCCGATACTGACCAGAGGTGCCTGGTTGAATGTTGCAGTAACATCCGTAGGCCCGCTCATGGTAACCGTACAGGTCGACGCAAGCCCGCTGCAGTGCAAGCCGCCCCACCCACCGAACATTGATGTACCGGTAACCGTTGCATGCAAAGCGACGCTTCCTGAAAAGCCATAGGGACAGGTTACCGCTGTTCCGGTACCATTACCGGCACAGGAGATTCCCCCCGGATCGCTGGTCACGGTACCGGTACCCGTTCCGGCAACGTATGCGGTGAGTATATAACCCGGGGTAAGACTCACCGGAGCAATGCCACTCTGTGATGTCGAAACGGCAATAGTATTCACCGTATTGTCCAGGTAACCGGTCAAGGAAGCGGTAATGCTGTAGGTGCCATCAAGAAGAGGCCCGAATTTGAATGTACCGGTGCTGTCGGTGACAACCGATTGAGCGCTGCCGCCAAGTGCAACTGTGGCTCCAGAAATCGGCAGGCCGGTAGTTTGATCAGTTACTGTCCCCAGCAGCATGCTGTAGGAGACATTCATGCTATAGGGAATATCCTGACTGCTTCCGTTGGAAGTGATAAAGGAAAGGTTTGCAGATTTCGATGTGAGCCCGATCAAAGCGGGTTGTGCGGAAACTGTCAGAGTGCAGCTTGTTCCTGCCGTCATAACCGGCGTAAGAGAGGCACATGCTGACGGGTCTCCGGGAGTAACGGTAACGGCAAAATCAGCGGCATCTGCGCCGGTAAATCCGATACTGGTGAAAGTTGCATCAGTCGCACCGGTGTTCCGTAACATAACCGTCTGCAAACCGGCCGACGAACCACCAATGCGGGTTCCGAGATCCGTGGTGCCAGGTACCAGCATTACGGAATCCACCGTCCAGTACTCACCGCCACGAACCGGCCAGACGTAACCAGTGCCCGTTTTTAGATAAACATTCTGATTACCATCACCAAAATACACTTTCCAAACAGAATTTGGGAATTGAGGATTTGCATTAGAGCTAGACGACCAATAATAACTTGGCTTAACACTATCATTACTGAATCCTTGGCTGTTTAACCAGCCTGCAGGAGACGCCTGTCCCCAGTTAACAAGGCTCATAAGCTCCTTTCTATTAGGTAACCGCCAATCACTATAACCTAGATAATTTTGATTATTGAGTGTAGTGATGTAATCCAATGCCCCTTGCCAAGTGGTTGTTAATGTACCAGAAGGATTAGCGTTTCCGCTCCAGACAAGTCCTGTTAGCAGGTCAGTAACCGTCTGGTCGAGATTAACGGCAAAACGGGTAGAGGGCCAGGCAAACCCCGACTGTAGATCGCCATCTTGGCCAGTTTGAAAACAGGTGGTAAGACCACCGGTTGAGCTAACTAGGGTATTATAGCAAAAGTCTTGCCCAGTCTTTGGTAATTTTACCATACTAGATGCAAACTCGGGGATGATCATCGCACCGACTAGAAATATGAAAATAAATAGGAACTGTTTCATCTAGTAAGCCTCCTTCTCTGAATCTACATTTACAAGTTTCAGAGGTGCTCAGGTTAATAATTAGAGTCAATCTGATTCTATTAACCAAAGGGTGTAAACCTTATGGTCCGTTTCTCACAAACCAGACAAAGTTAGAGGGGCGATCATTCGCGAAGATTTTATTAATTCCACTTGCAGTGCCTGTTGACAAGCTGACGACCCAAGCATAGCCAGACATCGAAGCATAAACGCTGGATGTCCAGTAGCTACTATTTTGCAACGAAACAAAGGGATGCCCTTGCGGCAACGCAGAACCACTTTTTGAAAGGTCAATCAGACTTTCAAGTTCAACGATTGACGGTAAGCGCCACTGTCCCGCTTTGGATCCATCAGAGAGGCCGCATGCACCATTTGCCAATTCTTTTGCTTTCATAAGAGCTGAATCCCAGTTTAGAGAAAAAAACAGTTGGCGTTTTTCAGCCATACTAAACCGGTCAGATTATCTGTAACGGTGCCGTTAGATATTCCATTGACAACGTTATCGGTAAAACGCGGAGTAGGCCAAGCCGCTCCTATTAGCAACTCACCATCATCTTGATTGTTGTCTGATATAGTGCATGTGTAGCATGCAGACTGGCCGGTCCGAGGATAGCTATAAAAAGGCCCTCCGGCGTAAGAGCTGCTGACAGCTGAAACCAGAATAAAAAGTGCGGAAATTGCAAAGGTACGTTTCATAAATCACCTCGTTTTGCAAATTGAAGCAGGATAATACGAACTTAAGTTGCAACTTTGTTTTAAAAATATCATACCCAATACGTAATAGCTATTTCAAAGCAACGACGGCAGCAGCGTATGTCCTTCCACAACCACCCCGGACGCCTTTGCCTGAAACTCGTCATACGCCGTGGCGCCGTTCCCCTCCCCTGCCCCGCCACGATAAATAACAAACGGTACCGGATCAGACGTATGGGTCATCAGCTTAACCGGCGTCGGATGATCGGGCATGCAGAGAACCGCATAGTCGCCAAACTTCTTGATACCCTCAAGGACAGTTCCGACCACATCCCGGTCAAAATCGGTAATTGCCTGAAGTTTATGCTGCATGATGCCTTCATGCGACGCCTCATCCGGCGCTTCCACATGGACATAGACGAAATCATGATTTTCAAGTGCCGCAAGCGCTGCCTGCCCCTTGCCGAGATAATTGGTATCAATATAGCCGGTAGCACCTTCAACATTTATAACATCAAGTCCGGCACAGATACCGATTCCCTTGATCAAATCAACCGCAGAGATAACTGCGCCACTCAGTCCGAATTTTTCCCGATAGGTTTCTATTCGTGGGGTTTTGCCATGCCCCCAGAGCCAGATCGAGTTTGCCGGCAGATGATCCTGCTCTTTGCGCTTGATGTTGACCGGGTGATTATGAAGCACCATCTGGGCATGATTCATGAGGTTATTAAGCATATCAGCACCGTCTCCATGAGGAAGAGAGTCAAGGATGGCTTTACCGGTAATATCGTGAGGAGGCGTGGTGCGCATAGCGTCTTTACCACCGCGCCATACCATCAGATGCCGATAGCCGACGCCCGGGTAAAACTCTACTTCAGAGTTGCCCAGCTTTTTCTGAAGCGTCTCAACCAACTCCCGCGCCTCTCCGGTAGAAATATGCCCGGCCGAAAAGTCCTGCATGTAGATTGAACTTCCCTGCGGTTTAAGCGTGACAAGATTCATCCGGAAAGCGACGTCGTCAGGGCCGAGGTTGACCCCCATGCTGACTGCTTCAAGCGGCGAACGTCCGGTGTAGCAGGTACGGGGATCATAGCCGAACACAGAAAGATTTGCCACATCACTTCCCGGTGGCAGTCCCGCAGGCACGGTGTGTGCGAGGCCAATCCGCCCATGCTGCGCCATGAAATCCATGTGAGGGGTTGCTGCATACTGGAGCGGTGATTTGTTGCCGAGTTCGTTATAGGCAATGTCTGACATGCCGTCGCCGAGTAGAATAACAATCTTCATAAAACGTTTCCTTTTGTAACATTCTGTTATTTAACAGCTTAAATTGAGTATTATGTAACAGGTAGGATAGGTAGGAACAGGCTGAATTTCCTACTTTTTGCCGTCTTGGCTTCGTCGTCAGAATAACACCATGAATGTATCCGGTCAACTGCATATCCTTTCTTTATCGCAGCCACTTTACTGGACTGAAAATGGGGCCAGCTCTTTAAGCAAGCCCTCGTATTTTATCTGTATTGTACCAACCTCTTTTCTGGACATGATGGCAGAAGGCCACTTGTCTGCAAGAACTGAAAATTCATTTGTGTCATCTCGTAAAGTTTGATCCCATTGGTGACCAAAGAATGGACGATAAAAATGGTCTGTTGGGTGAGCGCAACTTCACAGGTTAATATCACCTGTCGGATTCGAATTGCCATTAGCTTTTCGGCATCGATTAATGTCACATGCTGTCGGCAGTGTACTTCGATACTCGACTGTCCGCTGCTTCCATAAAGGAGGGGTAGATTTCCATACCGATGAAGGTAAAATAATATGCTACGATATTGCAGAACATTGTGAGGGTAAAATTGGTTTGGCTATTGTTCAACTTGAAGCATTTTTATTCGCCATGGCAGGGGATAAAGGCACCAACCACTCAGAAATATTAAGAAATGTTTTAGCAGAAAAGCAAAGTTCTGATGAGCGCGCCGCAATTCCTTGCTGCATTGCCTTTGTAAGATTAAGCACAAAGGGAGTTAGCAAACGTGCATTCTCAGTTGAGAGTTGTCACCAGTTGCTAATTAAAATGCGTGTGGTTGCAATGGCCATAATCCGAGACTATGCCGGTAAAACGAAAGACACTCCTTATGCCTTGAAGAAATTTAAGGCCCTTATAGCAAAGGCTGAAATTAAGTACGATCTTGAAACATTGGCTACAAAGATGTTCAAGTTACTTAAGTGCCTGAACAGTATTGAACTTAAAATAAAGCTGGGAAGTGATATACACGAACGGGCTTTATTTATTGCAGAACTTTGTTGTCTTGTTGAAGAAATGCAAAAAGAGGAGTAGGAATAGCATTTAACAAAACTCCGCAGTACCAGTCAACAGTTCCGTGAAAATATAGTAAATGTGGTACTTTATAAAAATTGTGATAACATTCCGCTGACTTCAATAACTGAAGTCAGCGGCTTTGTTTTCTTCAGAGTTCTATGCAGTGTCGGGAGAGGTTCCGCGTACAGAGTGGAGACAGCTAATATACAGAACAGCAGCGCGGTGGTGAATCCATGCCTGTCTTGACGCCTTTGGCCCTGGCTTCATAGGAACTGGTCGTTATAACCGTTCGGCCATGACCGCCGACAACGGCAATCGGTTTCCCCCGTAGCTCCGGGTTGGCAGATTGTGTTCAACAGAAGCAAAAAACGCGTTGGCGTCTATGTGAAGTATGGTTCGGTGATCGGTCATAAAATATCCACGGCAACGGATGAATACTCAAATAGCAACGCTTCGCTTGGATCGGAAATAGCGAACCAGCATGGGCACTACAATCATTGCGCCAAGGATGAGCAGCATTGTAGTATTCGGGTCTTTAAAGTAGGAATTCAGGCGCAACGTCGTGATCGCAATGACGGCGAAATAAAGCATGTCTCCAGTAATTGCAATGGCCCAACCGGCTATAAAACCGTGACCGGCAGCATGCGCCGTGGCCCGACCCGTCATAGGATCTACACCAAATGAAACCAAAACAAGTCCAAGGGGCCCTGCACTGGTGCCGCCAATATGTGCCGCACTGCGAGCTGATGCAGCTTTAAATGCAGCACTGAAGCGGGTGAGGAAAGGGATTTTACCTACTACCATGGAGATAAGCCGGAGAATCGGCTCAAAAGCAAGTGCCAGAGCGATATCTGAAATCAAATAGAGCCCGGTAGTGATGGGCCAAGCCAAGCCTTTCGCTTGAGCAAGCATAACACCTGCAGGTATTCCACCCCCGACGGGAATAATGAAGAGCTTCAGTACGGAAAATATTATGGATGTTGACTGATCCAAGCCAGGAGTCTCCATTATCAATAACCTTCGATTCGGCACAATTCCCAGGTCTGCTCGGCGATATTATACGTTAATTTGTACAGGCCGCCTTCATCACGCACAGAGAAGTGTAAACGCTTAGCACTTCCTTTCAGGTCAGTCCAGGTATAAGTCGTCTCAAGTATGGAATGTTTGCGGTTTTGCCAATCGAACCAGATCGGTTTGATGTTACAGCCAGGACCAAAGACGACGGCGACGCGTATAGGTTTTATTATCATGGGGTAACCGCGCTTACTTCAGGAAAAAATGCGGTCATGCAGTTTTGAGGAGGGTTCCATAATGTGCAACCGGCATAGTCTTAATAATGAGAAATCTTGGCCACACATATTGGCATTCTTCTTATAAAGACAGGTTTCTGAGCTGTCTGTGGTGAAATTACCATCGTAATAATACTACTTTTGCAGATCCATTTGACAACTGCCATTATTGTCGGCTCAAGCTCAACCCATAATCCGAATGCTACAATTACTAACCCGCACAACGTAATTGGTTCCATCTTGAAATCTCCTGTTTTCTATATTCGTTTCTGATTACCAGCTGATTCTACATGCTACGATAAATGCCGATTACCTTGCCAACAATCGTTACTTCACCATCTTCAGGATAGATGAGGATCGGTGCCATATTGGGATTTTCCGGTTGCAAACGGATATGGTCATGCTCTTTGTAAAACCGCTTGACGGTTGCCTCACCCTCAAGCATGGCAACAACAATATCCTTGTTCTCAGCGACTGCCTGCGGACGAACCATTGCCAGATCTCCATCTAATATACCGGCAGTAATCATAGAATCACCGCTAACTCTCAAGAAGAAGCAATCGGCTCCCTTAACCGCCATATGATCGACTGAAAAGTACCCCTGGATATCTTCAATTGCCGTAGAGAGTTGACCCGCACGGACAGTGCCTACGATAGGCAGCGAGACAGGACGACTGTTTGGAGTTTTCAGAGAGATTCCACGGTTTACGCTTTCCCGTTTCAGATACCCCTTACGCTCCAGCGCATCGAGATGCTTCATAACTGGCAAGGTGCCGGATACGTTCAAATGGCCCGCTATTTCCCGCTGACTAGGCGGATAGCCGCTACTGTCCGTGAACGAAGTAATGAATTGCAGTACCTGTCGCTGGCGCTGAGTGAGCTCGTTTTGAGGTTTTATTCCGTAGGTAGTCATATGACTACCTTACTGGGTTTGATCATGTATGTCAAACAGAAATGTGATTCAAAAAAAACGGCGACCTCCGTATTTCAGAGAATCGCCGCTTGAATAGTTGTTTTTTTATACGCAGGATACTATTTTTTCTTGGCTGGTGCCTTTGTAGCCTTTACTGCCTTAACCGGTTTGGCATTCAGATCTTTAAGTGCCTTACCTGGAGAAAACTTGCCATTAGTCTTGGCAGCGATCTTAAGTGGCTTACCTGTCTGTGGGTTTCTGCCGGTACGTGCCGCACGAGTGACGGCGCTGAAAGTACCAAAACCGACGAGCGCAATTTTGTCCCCGGCCTTGAGTGCTGCTGTCGTTGCAGCAATAAATGAGTTCAGAGCCTTCTCCGCCTGAACCTTGGTCAGCTCTGCACCTTCTGCAATCTTTGCTACCAGTTCCGATTTGTTCATAAACCCTCCTTTGATGATATTTTTCAGGTATATATACGCTTAAATGATTAAAGTCCACTATTCATATACTGCTCGCCACAAGTACCAACTGGCCATGGTACGATATGGACGCCACCTCTCCCCAAAGGATAGTATATCTTTCGGCTTTGGCATCTCAGCTAAACCATACGCCCGCATAAAACCCTTTCGTACACCAAAGTCATCAGCAGGCAGCACATCCATCCGTCCCAGCTTGAAAATCAGGAGCATCTCAACAGTCCACCGACCTATGCCGCGCACCTGAGTGATCCTCGACACGATAGTATCATCATCCATGGTCTGAATTTCATCTGAAGACGGCAGCATGCCGGCCTTGACTTTTTCACCCAGGTCTCGAAGGGCCAATATTTTGCTTCTTGAGAAGCCTGAAGACCGAATCTGTTCTTCCGTCAACAGTGCAACATCATCCGGCTCAGGAAATACTTTCCCCGGCACCAGTGCGATGAATCGCCCCAGGATTGCCTCTGCCGCCGCTCCGTGCAGCTGTTGTGATGCGATAGCTCGTGTAAGCGCTTCAAAGAGGCTTTGATCATAATTTGGAGTTAGTGAAAAGGGAGTAGACTTGATGAGCTTCTTCATGACGGGATCGGCCGTGGAGAGAAATTTCTGTGCTTTCACATTCATCTTGTCATGTGAACTTGTCATCGCTGCAGTTCCTTTGGGAGTCCGTTCAGCCACCCCAGTTTTTTCACTCCCCACAAACCTATCATTATTGCCTCAGCCGCGTCATGCCTCAATGAAGTTGGGCGTGGGGCTTCAGACCATTCTATGATACGGCGGGCGATTTCTCCTGCGTGTTTCTTTGACTCCACTCCGGTGCGCTGTTCCCGAGAATAGAGAAACATCTGTCGCCACTTTTCAGCGTCAATCCGGAAACAAGAAAGCATCCGCCGCTCTGCTTCTTTCTCCCACACCGTCGCCAGAATGCCACCTCCCTCAATGACAATTGCGACAAGATCAGGAATGGCATCCAGTATTCCTGGCACTCCGCGTCTAAGCCGTTCTGTGGTGCCGAAGTTATGTGATCGGTACCAGCAGAGCCTACCATTGTCACTATAGAGTGCCAGACCGGCTTTCAGACCGAGGTCAACAGCAAGTAATGATGCCATGTGATCGTTGCGCCAGTTGGTCTACCTGTCGCATTTTTTCCTCCCTCATTCGGACTTACGTACTCAATCATCTGAAAAACATGAATCTTCTACTGAATCTATCGCTGCCATATAAGTCCTTCCACTTCTCTTGGGGTGTTCTGCTGTCACCAAACTGGACAATCACACCGTCCTCTCTCTGGTAGGAACAGTACCACCCTCGTTTATCTGCTCCGTCAAAAGTCGGATAATCATAGTGAAAGTCTAAAGCGTTGTAAGGTGCTGAATAAGTGGCGTCATCTTTTTGTGGTGGTTTACATCGGTCATCCCCTGTATACCAATTAGAGGCATTAGACGCGAGAACAGTCGTCATTAAAACCTGAAGTAATATCATAGTAACTCGGGTCTCCATTACAGAAGCAACATAACTGGCTGGGTACAAATAATGCGGTATCAATCAATCAGTATTGGAAATGAGATTATCCGTGGCATCCAAGAGTACCGAAATCAAGCAGGACTCCGTTGAGTGGGCAGG
>JBMOEI010000084.1:0-18558 GCA_049318985.1 Desulfuromonadaceae bacterium | reverse complement strand
ACCTTGATGCCGAACTGTTTTTTTCCAATGGCCAGATCGCTGTCCAGAAGAGCTTCGTACGGAAGTTTGTTGGCGGTAATGACACTTTCGGCAATCGACTTGCTCTGCCCTTCGTTTACAGTCACAAAGGCAAGCTGACGAGCCTTCTGAGCGGTGATGAATGACTTGAGCGCAATCAGCTGTTCGGTGCAGCCGCACAGATTGTTCCAGAAATAGATCACCGTGGGGCGTCCCTTGAACTGTGCCGTGTCGACTTTTTTTCCGGCCAGATCCAGCAGGGCAAACGTGGCAACTGACTCACCGATACGCGGCGCCCGGGCATGGGCCGGTACCACGGCCAGCAGCATCAGGGTAATGATAATGACAATACGCTTCATACTAACTCCGCCTCAGCAGGTTTCAGCTTCAGATAATCCTCGGTAACATCGGCATCCCAGACAACGATCCGCTTTTCGAGCAGCTTCAACAGGGCATCTGTCATTACAGCAAGTGCCGTCAGAAGGGTTGCACCGGCGAAAATCCGGGTAATATGATAGCTCTCCTGACTCTGCACGATTAGCCAGCCAAGCCCGTTACTTCCCCCCATCATCTCGGAAGCCACCAGCATGATAAAGGCATAGCCGGCGGCAAGCCTGACACCGGTAAAGATCGACGGGGCCGCCGAGGGCAGCACCACCTTCAGGAACAGCTGCAGGCGCCCCAAACCGAGGGAACGTGCTGCCTTCAGAAGTGAACTGTCTACGGTGCGAATGCCACTGATGGTACTGAAGGTGATCGGCCAGACACAGAGCCAGCCGATTATAAACGTTTTGGCCGTCTCGCCGATGCCGAGGAAGAAGATGATGATGTGCGCCAGGATAACCGGATTAGCCTGGGCGAACAGCTCCATGAGCGGCTCTGTTGCCGTCTGAATACGGGGAAACCATCCGCCAAGCAGCAGGCCGAGCGGCAGTCCGATTACTATGGCCGCAAAGAGGCCCAGATACGCCCTCCCCAGACTCAAGCGGGTATGCATGCCCAGCTCACCGCTCAGATACAGCTCACGGATGGTAGCCAGCACTCCGGAGAGAGATGGAATGAACTGAGAATCAACCAGTCCGACCCGTGGCGCAACCTCCCACAGAGTGAGAAAAATCAGTATCGCAGCAGTTTTATAGACGTATGACGGAAATTCTCTCATGGTGCCTCAGTTGCTTCCGGCATCGACCGGTGTGCCGAAATGCCGTGAATGTGATCCAGGATCAATGGAAGATGCTTCCTTGTTGATTTTTTCAACCTCTATACCGCCAAGTACTACAATTGCCGCCATGGCAACTGCGGCACAAATGGCAGAGATTTTGCCAGGGCGCCAGGATGGCCGGGAAACTATCCCTGATTCTGTCATTATGGTCGATGAATTTTCCTGCCAGGCGAACAGCAGGGCACCGATATAAATCAGCAGACGGTTGAGCAGATAGCCGAACAGTACGATGAAGGTGGCGCCGGCATATATGCGGGGAATCTGGTAATTCATGGCGGCATTATGCACCAGGTAGCCGAGGCCGGCACTGGCGCCCAACATTTCCGAAGCGACCAGAATATAGAACGTAATCGTCGCGCCGATGCGGACACCGACAAATATGGTCGGCAGTGCGGCCGGCAGGATCACTTTGAGGATCATTTCACCGGCAGAGATACCCATGGAGGCGGCGCTCTTTTCCTGCACCGGGTCTACGTTACGGCTGCCGGTCATGGTATAAAACAGCACCGGCCAGACGGATACCCAGGAGATGACCGCCAGTTTAGCCGTTTCGCCGATGCCGAAGAAGAGCAGAAACACCGGCAGCAGCGAAAACGGATTGACCTGGCTGAGAATCCGCAGGATCGGACTCAGAGCATCGGCAATGCGCGGATAGACGCGTCCGAGCAAAATACCGAGCGGGATACCGACAAGCACGGCGATGAGTAATCCGGTAAGCGCCCGCCAGACACTCACCAAGATATGAATCGAAAGATAGGCTTCCGTAAACAGCTTGAATATTTCCACCACGATTAATGAAAAAGGTGGATAGAAATAACTGTCGATCCACTCAAGGCGCGGACCTATTTCCCAGAGCAGCAGAAACAGCGCCACTCCGGACCAGCGCAGAAGGAAATGCCGGAGCGATGTACCATGAGTAGTCATATTCCCGCTCCGTATGTTTACTATCGATGGCTTCATACTGTTACAGTTCCGCCGAAGCAGAGATGGCATTGACCACTGCCGGGCCATACGCGTGAGGTCCTTCAGCCTTTACTTCCCTATTCTGCAGCAGCTCCCAGACCTTGTGCCGTACCCAGCCAAATTCTGCCGATGAGCGGATATCACTATTGTGGCGCGGACGGGGCAGATCGATATCCAAAACCTCCTTGACCGTACCCGGATTGGTGGCCAGAACGGCGACGCGGTCTGCCAGAAAGACCGCCTCTTCAATGCTATGGGTGACAAATACGATGGTTTTGCCGGTTTCCTCCCAGATGCGCAGCAACTCATCCTGGAGCGTCTCGCGGGTCTGGGCATCAACTGCGGCAAACGGTTCATCCATGAGAAGAACCTCAGGATCGTAGGCTAGCGCGCGGGCGATGGCGACCCGCTGCTTCATGCCGCCGGACAGTTCATGAGGGAAGTGATCACTAAAACCATCCAGTCCGACCAGGGTAATATATCGTGCACTGATCTCCTTCCTCTCCGATTTAGGAATTTTTTTGATCTCAAGTCCGAATTCCACGTTCTGCCGCACGGTGCGCCATGGGAACAGGGCATACCCCTGCAAAACGATACCGCGGTCAAGTGCGGGGCCGGTTACCTTCTTGCCGTCAATGAGGATTGATCCCGACGTCGGCTGAGCCAGGCCGGCAAGAATATCAAGCAGAGTTGACTTGCCGCACCCCGAGGGCCCGACAATGGCAACAAATTCACCCTTGCTGACTTTCAGATTCAGATCTTTTAGGGCGACAAACTCTTTCGGTCCTTCCCCTCCCCGGTTGCGTGTCGGAAAAACCCTATTTATGTCACGAATTTCTATCTTTGCGGTTTCAACAGCTGTCGCCATGTTAGTTCTCCTTGCATATAATCTTGCTTTTGCTGATAAAGGCTTAAACCTTCTTTTTCCTGCCAACGGCCTTCTTCTGTTTTTCCTGAAATGCCTTGTCATCGTTGCCTATCGCTTCAAACTCGTGCGTCACAATGGACGCGGATGTTATTTTGCCTTTGGGCAGAACCTTGGCATCTTCGATACCCTTGATCCATGGATCGATCTCCTTTTCCACAATGGTGGCGTCTTCGGCATAGTAGTGATTCCCCGTAACCGGCACACCGATAACCTCTTCTACCCATTTTGCCGTTTTTTCCGGATTGGCATTGGCCCAGCGTTGGCCTTTTTTGATTGCCCTGACGAAGCCTGCCACCGCATTGGGATTCTTCTTGATGAAATCTTCCGTAAACCAGTAAAAGGAGAGTCCTGCAGAAGAACCGAGACCTGTGTCAGTGGAATCTGCCACTTTCACAGCGCCGGCATCCGCCATCCCTTTATAGAAAGGTGGGTGTACCGGTGATACGTCAACAAGCCCCTGTTTCAATGCCTGAATGGCCTGAATATCCGGCATGGAAACCCACTCAATCTTGTCTTTGGGGATACCGTATTTTTCTGCCAGCAGATTTGTTTCAAAATCGGCACAAATATTCTTGGTAATTGTCGTCACCTTTATCTTGCCCGGCAGATTTTTCAGATCGGCAAAACTCTTCACATTGGGATGCTTTTTAGAATTAACAAACCACCACATATGGCGGAATTTCGGATCATACGATGGTTCCGGCTCTATACCGGCACGCACGACGGCCTTGAGTTTCGCCCCTCCCGCAATGGCAATTCCGTACTGGTTAGCGTGACCGGCTCCCACATCGTTGTTACCTTTTATCAGGGATGGTATCTGCAATGGTGCCTGGGTTTCACCGGTGTAGACCAGCTTGACCCCCTCTTCGGCAAAAAATCCGAGCTTTTCGGTCACCAGCCACGGCGCCAGTGAACAGTCCTTGCGAGTCCAGGTTTTTATTTCCACCAGTTCCTTCTTGGGTGCGGCCTGCACCGCCTTGATGCCTGCAAAAGCTCCGATCGCTGCCGCAACTGCGAGGATTGCCACGAAAATGCTTCTTTTTCGGTTTGTCAGTTCCATTTTTTTGTCTCCTTATCTTGGCTGTCCTGGATACATGTTCCGTTACCCAGGGTTGCTGGTATTCCTACGCTGCCTATGCTTTCTTCTTACTGATTTTCTTCTGTTTTTCCTTGAACGTTTTGTCATCGTTACCGACCTGTTCAAACTGGTGCGTCACGATCCCGGCGGCAGTAATCTTACCTATGGGAGTTATCTTGTTGTCTTCCAGGAATTTAATCCAGGGTTCGAGGTCTTTTTCAACGATGGTGGCATCTTCGGCATAATAATGATTACCGGTTACCGGTACGCCGATTACCTCTTCAACCCATTTAGCGGCTTTTTCCGGATTGGCGTTGGCCCACCGCTGCCCCTTTTTGATAGCCCTGACAAATGCGGCCACTTCCTTTGGGTGCTTCTCAACGTAATCGCGGCGGAACCAGTAGAAGGAAAGTCCCGCCGTAGATCCGAGACCGGCATCAGAGGAATCGGCGATCTTGAGAGCGCCGGCATCCTGCATCCCTTTGTAGAATGGCGGATGTACCGACGAAACATGGATCAGCCCCTGTTTAAGCGCCTGAATGGCCTGGATGTCAGGCATAGTGACCCACTCAAACTTGTCCTTTGGTATGCCGTATTTCTCGCCAAGCTTTTGATTAAGTAATTCGGTACAGGTACCTTTGTTCAGGGTTGTTATCTTTATTTTCCCCGGTATTTTCTTCAGATCGGCAAAGGTTTTGATATCCGGATTTTTACCCGGATTGACGAACCACCACATGTGGCGGAACTTCGGGTCGTAACTCGGCTCGGGTTCAATACCGCCCCGTACCACGGCAACAAGATTGGCGCCGCCGGCAATGGCCGCGCCGTACTGGTTGGCGTGGCCGGCTCCAACATCATTGTTACCCCTGATTATGGACGGGATCTGCAGCGGACCCTGGGTTTCTCCGGTATAGGTCAGCTTCACCCCTTCCTCGGCAAAATAACCGAGTTTATCGGTCACCAGCCAGGGAGCCAGGGAACAGTCCTTCCTGGTCCAAGTTTTGATTTCAAAGAGCTCTTTCTTAGGTGCGGCGGTTGCCGCTGTGACGCCGTACACACCACCTGAAACAGCGGCCAGCAGCAGTACACCGGTCAATACTTTGATTCTGTTAGTCATTTTCATGTTGCCTCCTCAGGCTGCCTTGGAAGTCGTCTGAGCGACCTCCTGGGTTTCGTTGGTATCCCAATTTTAAGATTGGGGTATAAATGAAATGTTCCTGTTATGCGTTATCGGTCGCCGATTTCTGTTTCCAGCCGACCAGCTTTCCCTCCAGAACCCCGAAAGAGAGGTTGAGTGACAGGCCCAGAGCAGAAATCAGCACGGTAGCGGCGAAGAGCTGGGGCATCTGGAAGTTCATCTGGGCATTCCAGACCAGCCAGCCGAGCCCGGCACTGGCGCCGATCATCTCGGCGGCTATCAGCATGAAAAACGCAGTACCGCACCCCATTTTGAGACCGTGGAAAATCCCCGGCGATGCTGCCGGCAAAATGACCTTGAAAAAGAGGGTAAAAATCCCGGTACCCATGGAACGTGCCGATTTGATCAGCAGCGGGTCGATGGTTTTAACCCCGTTTATGGTATTGAACAGGATCGGCCAGATGCAGACCCAAAAGATCATTGATCCTTTGGAGAGTTCACCGATGCCGAAGAGCAGGATAAAGAGCGGAAACAGGGAGAAGGGATTCACTTGTCCGAGGAAACGCAAGGGGGGACTGACCAGCCTCTCGAACGTGCGAAAACTTCCCCCCAGGAGAAACCCGAGCGGGATCGCAAACAGGGCTGCGGAGGCAAACCCGCTTGCAGAGCGGAACAGGCTGATACCGATATGCGGATAGACATCTCCGGACTTGAACAGTTCATACAGTATCTGGATGACGACTGACGGGGGAGCAATAAAGGTCTCTATAATCCCCCCCAGCTTGGGGAGCAGTTCCCACACCGCAAAAAAAATGACGATAGAGAGCTTATCAGTGTGATCGTACAGCGAAAAACTCTGTTTTTTCTTATCTTGAGACATCGCTTATTCCTCCAGCAAAGACTAGACTTCGACGGTTTCTTTCCATTTTATGACGCTTGCTTCAAGTAAATGCAGCAGCGTATTCATCCCCATACCAAGAAAAGCGATGATGGCTGCCGCCAGATAGAGACGCGGGATTACGTAGTTCATGGAGGCGTTATGCACCAGCCATCCTAAACCGGCATTGGCGCCGATCATCTCGGCCGCTATCAGCATGAGAAATGCCACCGTTGCTCCGAGTCTGACTCCGGTAAAGATTGAGGGGAGCGCTCCGGGAAAAAGTACCCTGACAAACACAGTCAAACGTCCGCTTCCCATGGATCGTGCAACCTTGACGTAGAGCGGATCAACTCCCTGAACCCCGGCAATGGTGGTGAACAGTATGGGCCAGACACAGGACCAGAAAATGACGGCAAACTTGGCCAATTCGCCGATGCCGAAGAACAGCACAAAGAGGGGAAAGAGCGAAAATGCGTTAATCTGCCCGAGTAAACGGAGTAAAGGGCGCAAAAAATGGGTCAGGCGTGGAAACCAGCCGCCGAGGAGAAAGCCAAGCGGTATGCCGACCAGCAGGGCCACTCCCAGACCTTTGACCAGTCGTTGAAGACTTGAGGTGATTTGAATCAGGAGTTCACCCTTGCCGGCCATCTTCACCCCCTCGGCAATGATGAGTGACGGTGGCGGAAAAAACTGGGTGTCGATCCAGCCGTTCCGCGGACCGACTTCCCAGAGAATGAGAAGAAATATGAAACCGTACCAGTCGAGCAGGCGGTTGTTGAGACTCAAAACGGCGTCAATAAGCAGATACCGGTAATTCCTTGTCCGGGCAACTTTCGTTAGCGCCCCGGTCTCACGAGCCGACTCGTACAGTATTCCTGCAAAATGTTTTTCCTGGGTTGCACTCATAATCAGTTCCTTTCACACATCTATTTCATGCCGCTTTGCTATCCTGCTGAAAAAGAGCCGTTGATAAATAACGTTCTCCCGTATCAGGCAGTACCACGACAATCAGCTTCCCGCTGTTTTCCGGCCGTTTGGCTATTTGCAGCGCAGCAAATGCTGCCGCGCCGCAGGAGATGCCGACGAGCAATCCCTCTTCTTTCGCCAGCCGTCTGCTGGTTTCAAAAGCGTCATCGTTCTTTACTTTGAAAATTTCATCAATTATTAAGCGGTTCAACACCTGCGGTACAAATCCGGCACCGATACCCTGAATTTTATGAGGCCCGGGCTGTCCGCCTGACAGCACCGGCGAATCGAACGGTTCGACGGCAATAATCTTTACCTTGGGCTTACGTTCCTTGATCACCTCACCCACACCGGTGATGGTGCCGCCAGTACCGATGCCAACCACTATAATGTCAACTTTGCCATCAGTATCTTTCCAGATCTCATCTGCAGTTGTGGCACGGTGTATCTCAGGGTTTGCCGGATTATTAAACTGATGCGGTATAAACGAGTTCGGAGTGACTGCTGCAAGCTCTTCCGCTTTTTCGATGGCGCCTTTCATCCCCTTATCACCGGGGGTCAATACAAGCTCGGCTCCATACGCCTTGAGAAGACTGCGCCGCTCGATGCTCATAGTTTCCGGCATCGTCAGTATCAGACGGTATCCCTTGGCTGCAGAAACTATTGCCAGGGCGATACCGGTATTACCGCTGGTCGGCTCGATAATGGTTGTGCCCTTTTTCAACACGCCCCGCTCTTCCGCATCCTTGATCATACTGAAGCCGATGCGGTCTTTGACACTGCCGCCCGGATTGAACGACTCCAGCTTAGCGACCACTTCTGCGCCGGCGTCCCGGGCAATCCTGTTCAGTCGTACCAGAGGAGTTCCCCCGATAAGATCGGTAACGCTGTTAAAAATTCTGGCCATGCAAACTCCTCATAAAAATTAGTAATCGTAGACAAGTTAAATGCTGGCGCCGCTGCTGCGAACTTCACCTTCCTCCAGGGCCAGCAGGGTATCTGCCCATTTGAGGGACCATTGGTGAAGACCTTTGTCGTCCAGAGGCGCAGGAACGATAGAGTCCGTATGGTTGTATATTTTTTGCGCTAATGTATTGTAAACCTTGGCCTGATCAGAGTCAGGAAACGCTTCGATGGTTGTTTTCCCCTGCAACTCCGATTTTGTCACCGTGATGGAGCGTGGCACATATTCCACAACCTTGGTCTGAGTAACCGTGACGAAGTCATCAATAATCGCCTGGGAATAGGTGGAGTTCATAGAGTTTGCGATAACTCCTCCCAGAAGCGCCCCGCCGTTATTGGAATATTTCTGGATTCCTTTGAAAAGATTGTTGGCAGCATAGATAGCCATGAAATCTGACGATGAAACGGTAAAAACGTGATCGGCAATGCCCTCTCTGATCGGAACAGCGAAACCTCCGCAGACAACGTCGCCAAGAACGTCGTACACCACGATGTCAAGATCAAGCTCCTCAAAAACTCTCAGTTGCTTGAGCAGTTCAACCGATGTAATAATGCCTCGCCCCGCACAACCAACACCGGGAGCCGGGCCGCCGGCCTCGACGCAGTAGATACCGGCAAAGCCGCGGAAAATGATTTCGTCAACTTTGACATTTTTCTTTTCACGTAGCGTATCAAGTATGGTCGGAATATAGCCACCGCCGCGCAGGGTCGTTGTCGAGTCGCTCTTGGGATCGCAGCCGATCTGCATGACTTTGAGACCAGAAGCAGCGAGGGCTGCGCTGATGTTTGAGGTTGTCGTTGATTTGCCGATGCCGCCTTTTCCATAAATAGCAATTGTTTTAACTTTTTTTCCTGACATGGTTTGTTGCTCCTTTGAGTGATGTGTGTTCAGTCCGTAACTGACACTGATAGTTTGCAGTTCTCTGTTTTGTTAATCTGAAAAACCTGCCCGCCCTGAACGATAAGCGTAATTGACCCGTAACTCACCGTTTTCAGCAGGTCTGATACTTTACGAATTGCATCCACATTCATATCAGCCTGTTTCCTTCTTATTACTGTCGGTCTCTGCTGCATCTGCATGTATCCCCCTGACCCTGGAAATCAGGATACGAGTTGTAAGTAATGTAAATTTCCGGCGTGACAATCTGGTGATTAATTATATTCTCGCTTAAAAAGCAAAAAGACCGGTGCAAACTACTTGCAACCGGTCTCTGGTTTATCCAGTCAACCTGTCATTTTTTCCTATGTAGAATCAAAAAAAGAGGCCAAAGGAATAATCCTTTGGCCTCCGGTATTTCCAGTGAGCCGCGTCAATTAAATTATCTACAATTATTATGGGTAATGTATTCTATAGTTTTTGCTTTGTCAACTGTTTTTTTTGATCAAGGAATAAAAAGAATATCAGATCCCCTCAAACAGGGCGGTTGAAAGATAGCGTTCTGCTCCATCAGGCAGGATTGCGACGATGGTCTTACCAGCAAATTCATCCAGTTGGCCAAGCCGTACCGCTGCGGCAACAGCGGCACCGCAAGAGATACCGACCAGCAGGCCCTCTTCTTTAGCCAGACGCCGGGCAAAATCAATCGCTTCGGCACTGTCTACCTGCTCGACACGATCAACGACGCTGAGGTCGAGGGTGTCCGGAATAAATCCGGCGCCGATCCCCTGAATCTTATGCGGTGCCGGCTGGAGCGGCAGACCGGCAAGCTTCTGGCTGATGACCGGACTCTCTTTCGGTTCTACGGCAACGGAGATTATTTTCTTACCCTTGGTATTCTTGATGAAGCGCGACACGCCGGTTATAGTGCCACCGGTGCCGACGCCAGATACCAGGACATCAATCGCGCCATCGGTGTCGTTCCAGATTTCAGGGCCGGTGGTTTTTTCATGAATCTCCGGGTTAGCCGGGTTTTTGAACTGCTGCGGCAGGAAATATTTGTCCGGTTCGGCTGCCGCTATCTCCTCGGCACGGCTGATGGCGCCTTTCATCCCCTCCGCACCGGGAGTCAGGATCAAGGTGGCTCCCAAGGCAGCAAGTACGCGACGGCGCTCAATACTCATCGTTTCCGGCATGGTCAGGGTCAGCTTGTAACCGCGGGCTGCCGCTACATACGCTAAAGCAATACCGGTATTCCCGGAGGTCGGCTCGATGATTTCGACGCCCGGTTTCAATACGCCACGCTTTTCTGCGTCCCAGATAAGGTTGGCACCGATACGGCATTTAACCGAATAGGCGGGATTTCGTCCTTCAACTTTTACCAGGATGGTGGCTTTCGAGTTGCCGGTGATGTGGTTCAATTTGATCAGGGGAGTGTTACCAATTGACTGTGAATTGTCTGCGTAAATCTTGCTCATGTACTGTCTCCTTTATGAAATGATGCTTTAAAATACATATAGAAAATATAGGAACTATTGTTAATAAACTAGATGCTGAAATCAACAACATTCAGTATTCTTATCCGCTCAGCCTCGCTTCTGTTAAGCATATCCGCCAGAGTCAAATTTTCCATCACATTTGTGAGAGCTACATTTACATCGGAAAAAGTAAGCCGAATTCCACAAGTAACATCGTTGTCACACTCTTCACAGCGCGCATAGTTAGTTGAGCTAAGGCATTGAATCGGAGAAAAATCACCCTCTAGTATCCTTACAACTGAACCAAGCGAAATCTTGTCAGGCGGAAGTGCCAAAACATAGCCGCCACCTTTTCCTACTTTGCTAAAAAGAAGTCCGCCTTTTCGCAAAGATAACAAAATAAATTCGAGAAACTTCCGGGGAATATTTTCAACTCTGGACAACTCCGCTATCAATACAGGCTTACGACTTGGTGCCCCCGCAAGGTGAATCAACGCTTTAAAGGCGTATATAGTTTTCTTAGTAATCATATCTAGTAAGTATATAGATAAATAAATTTAGCAGGTTTGTCAAGAAATAAATTCCTCACACATTGTTTTTATCGAGAATTTATCGTCTATTTTACTCGGTTGTTAAGCGAGAACACTGCCTAGATCGTAATTGGTGTCCTAGAAATGTCTGTATTTTAAAATATTTAAATTGCTTTTCTTCCGCTTCATAACTAAAAAATAATTTAATTTCTATTATAGAAACCTTTGGCGTTTTCCCGCCGTACCTGCCCCCCCTATAGATTATAAACGTAGGGGGGAATCATGCGGCTCGCCACTCTGATACTGTTACTGGGAATGTCTGCCGTTCCAACAAGACCGTCTGAAGCCTTCTGCTATGAAGCAGCCGGTAACAGGTACGGAATCTCGCCAAGCCTCCTCTATGCGATCTCCAAGGGAGAGAGCAGCTTTAACCCGATTGCAATCAACTACAACACAAACGGCAGTTATGACTATGGCCTCATGCAGATCAATTCTTCGTGGGAGCCGACGTTACGCAAACTCGGCATTCCATGGGGCACCCTCGCCGATCCTTGCACCAATGTCATGGTCGGTGCCTGGGTACTTTCCCAGTGTATTCGTGACTACGGCTACACCTGGCCGGCAGTTGGCTGTTACAACTCCCGCACTCCGTCTAAGCGTGACCGCTACGCCGCCAGAATCGCCCGTATTGTCAGGCAGGGGAAACCGCATCAGAGAGGTGAAAAGAATATCGCAATCACTGACACCTCAAAAGTGACCCCGTGGGAGGAAGCCTTTGGCATCGTCGCTACCCGCTAAAATCCTGTCTGAAAGTGGATTGTCGACTGAAGAAGCGATGGATGCCGTTGAGGTTGCCATAGCCAAAACTCTTACTGGCGCCCTCCGGTCGAGTGTGTGTGTCAAGATTGATGCGCACTTGGAGATTACTGCCTACCCAATTGGCAATGGAGAACCGATCAAAATATCCCTTGATGCTATCAACGGAAAATTACGGAGACATCTACTGCATCAAATCAAATTGGAACTGCAGAAACGCAGGACCCTGAACGAGGCTGATCGATTGAAGGAGCTGCGGGGGTATTCCGCCCCTGGTGAGATTTCCCGGATCTCCGAAGATGGAGCACTGGTCGTCTCTCTGGAGATTGCCGACTATTACCGGCGGTTGATCCTCTGCGGAGTCTGCCCTGGCCGCTTCCAACCGCATCATGAATCGGGACGGTACAGCATCGGCAGTGTGAAGGAGTTCTACATTTCAAGTGTTGTCCCGGTCATGGTGAACAAGAGGTATGCCAAAGTCAGGATTCTGCTCAGTCGCACATCGAAAGAATTGCCACGCCTCCTGTTACAGGAGCGCAGTCGCATTGCAGGAATCACATGTGTTGAACGCATCCCGGGGGCCTACAGCTCAATAGTGACTCCGGCAAGAATACCGAAAGAGATCATCAACTCTGTTGGAAAGGAACTGGAGGAGCATCTGCATGTTTCCATTCAAGAAGCGCACTGACACATCGATCATACGCATGACCGACCTGGGAACCGGCGTCAACTTGGATCATCGGACAAAGATCGTTCCCATTGCCATACCTGATACCGACAGGAAACGCCATACCTTTGTTTTCGGCACCACCGGCGTCGGCAAGACCCGCCTGTGTGAAAACCTGATCGAACAGGATATAAAAAAAGGCTACTCGGTGGTCTATTTTGATCCCAAGGGGGATCAGCAGATCTTTACCAAAATCTTTGAGGTCGCCAGGAAAGCTGAGCGCCTGGACGAGCTGATGCTCGTCACCCCCATCTTTCCCGAATATTCCGCCGTGGTTGACCCAATGGCATTCTATTTTATGCCGGACGAACTGGTCGGACATATCGTATCAGGGATTATGGGTGGCCGAGAACCATTTTACCGAAACATCGCCAAGGAAATCACTACAGCAGTGGTATCCGCCTACATCATTCAGGCAAAAAAACACGGCAATCTGCCTATCCTGAACATCGACGAAATTCGGAAGCGCATTCGCCGTGAGTCTCTCGATGCAACGATGAAATCGCTCCGCAGCATCGGCACTCCCGAAGCAGACCTTACAGCGGGCATGATTGAGGACATCCTCAAGTCGCCCATGGAATACTACGCCAAGGTATCATCAACACTGCGTACCGCGTTGATGGAGCTTTCGTCAGGCAATATCGGAAAGATTATCGGTCAGGCAGATTCCAATAGATTCATACATAACCTGGAATCCAGAAAACCGGTAATCCTGGTTGTCCATACCGGCGCCATGATCACTCGCGAGGCGTCGGCTACTCTCGGTAAAGTACTTCTCTCCATGATCCAGTCCTTTGTGGGCAGAGTATATCTTTCCAACCGGCAAAAGGTTAATCCGCCGCTTTCAATCTTTATCGACGAAGCCCAAAGCCTGCTCTATCAGGGAGTAGAGGAACTGTTTGCCAAGGCAGGTTCAGCCGATGTGATGGTGACCGCCTTCGCCCAATCGGTGAACCAGATCTATGCAGTTATCGGCGAGGAATTCGGCAAGAGCATCCTCGACAATACCAATACCAAGATCTTTATGCGCTGCTCGGACGCTGAGACCAGTGATTACGTGGTCAAACACTTTGGGGTTCAGAATGTTTTGACCGGAATATTCGGGGCAAACCAGGTCACGACTCGCGAAGTGGAACAGGATATCCTCCGCGTCCAGGACATCTTAAGCCTGAAACCACGCGAATTCTATCTGATGACCTATGCCGGGCGTTTCAAGGGAACCACTCTCAATGCCCGCGATCCCAAGATGAAGATTATTTTCCCCGAGGCGCCGGCTGTCATTACCTCGATGCTGTCTCCCCTCCAGTCCGAAGAGGTAGAGGTGCAATGAACATGCTGTTGCTCAGCATCTCAGCGGCAGTTGGCTGCGGGTTTGCCGTCTATGGCACCAGAACTTGGATGCCAAAGACAACACCGGAACCGAAGAAAGAAGAACCGTCTGAAATAACCAGATTGTCTGACCTGAGCTATCTCTGGACAGATGACGAGGTGGAAATCAAGGATGCCTCGAACCTCTGGCGGGAACAGAGAAGAAAAAAACGCTCAAATGTGCCACGCCCGACATTTCAGCACCCAGAGATTGAGCTGTTTTTCAGCGAGATGATCGAGCAACGGTCATACATCAATGGAGTCCGCAGAGACCTGATCATCCGGATTCTCACGTTGCTTGACAAGGAAGGTGATTGCCCTTCCGTTGTCAGAAAACATAAAGAAGAAGCCGAACGGATCTACTCCGATGATTCCTATGCCTTGTTGGAGACGGTGCCATTATACCGCCACACACTGGCGGTTGCCCGCAACTTCATCGCCAAGGCTGACCAGGAAGCCTTACTGGCAGACATGATCCTCATCGCCCTGGCTCATGACATCGGCAAAATCCCATCTTATCACGACAGCATGTACAGCAGCGGCGACCACCCGATCATTGCCGGACTCATACTGAAAGGGATTCCGGAATTCATGTCCCTTCCCAACAGGGAAGACATTAACCGCGCAGTAACCGGCCATCACCTGATGAAATGCGACAACATCCTGAGTGACGGTCTCAAGCAGAGCGACCACGAGGCACGCCAAGCTGAGTTGGCAGAGTTATATGCCGAAGTCCGGGAACGTAAACAGCGTGATCCGGAACATAACGGTGAGCAAACTGCTTCCGCCAGAGTCGAAGCAGTACGTACCGGTTCCATCAAAACGGGGCCACCAGTTGAAGAGCGGGATCATCCTCTCGGGTTTAACCCGGTCAAAGAGAAGTTCATGCCGACAACCATCGATATTCCTGACTGGCTCGACGCAGATGCCATTATTGCCTCGTTGAAAAAACGGATCAATGTTGTGGAAACCACCCCGAAGGGTGAGCAGTGGTCTGTTGTTTCCACACCCAATGGTCTGATCTATGTCAATCCAAATGCTCTCTGGGAGGCCATCAAGGAAGTGAGTAATTATGATCCGGTGGTGTATGCATCGGAGGGATTCGAGTCGGAAAAACGCAACCTCATGTTCACCGTGGTATCGGAACTGGCCAGAATCAGAAACGCTCTGGCGACTGATCATGTTGCAGACGGCTACTACACGTCGCAGGTTTCTATTATTACCGGAGGCGGAAAACGGGTTCCGTATCTTCTGATTCCCTTCACGGCTGAAGCGTTCGGAGTGATGCCTTCAGCATTGGAGGAGCTGAAAACCCCGCAACTAAAGCGGATGGTGAAAGAAATCAAGCCAAAGAATAAAGAGGTGGAACAATGCGTTGGCCGTTGATGGTTGTGGCGATGCTTTCTATGTCGGTTTCCGCTTCTGCCGGTTACTACACCGACTCGTCCAAAGGCTGGTGGTGGTACCAGAAAGAACCTGAGAAACAGGCCGAAAAGCAGGAAAAGAAGAAGAAACCGCCCAAGAGTACGCCGTCACTCAAGGATTATTCCTATGAGCAAATCTGGGAGATGCATCCCGATCAGTTTCAGGATTTTGCCGAAGCATTGAAGAAGAAGGCGGTCCAGAAGCCGAGCGAAGAGAATGTAAAGGAGTACTTCGAGGTTCAGGAGATCGCTCGCAAGAAGGCACTGGCCTTTTCCAACGTGGCCCAGTTCGTCTGGCAGAAGTATCCGGAGCTGACCACCAAGAAGGACTATCCGATCACTACTCCTGGCAACCTGGCCCGGATTGCCCAGATCAATGAAGAGCGGCAGCGTATCCTGAGTGATAACCGGGATGATTTTGCTCTGATCTATTTCCAGCGGCCCGACTGCAGCTACTGCGATGAGCAATCCCGCATTCTGGACTGGTTCACCAACGAAACCGGCTGGACCATAAAGAGGGTCAACATCCGTGAAAATCCGGGACTCGCTGCCAAGTTCAGCGTAGAGATCACGCCGACTCTGATTCTGATCCAGAAGGGAAACCAGGATTATCTGCCGGTATCGGCAGGCGTCATATCCGCCGACGAGATTGAGGACAAGGCATATCGGGCCGTGCGTCTTCTGAAGGGGGATATCTCCCCTGAGGAGTATTCGCTCTACGAATTCCAGAAGGGAGGCGGCTTCGACGTGAAGAAACGCCGCCTTCAGGAAAAGGATCAACCATGAGTCTACTGGTCCTACAGCAACAGAGAGAAGAGGTGACAGTGTGAAACAAACCGTTATTACCAGAACCACCGCTGCCTGCCTGGCGGCAACCATTGCCTTGAACCCGGTACTTTCCTGGTCCGGCTGGGTGGATGACTGGGTACAGCAGAAAAGTTCCACTTCGCCCAGCTATTATGAAGGGTCAAAGCGTGGCTACTACACTGGCGGCAGTTTCTCTGCCAGATGGGCTAACACCGATGATCATCTGTTTACGGCCTCCCTGCCAAAGCTAAAATCCGGTTGCGGCGGTATCGACATGTTTCTCGGAGGCTTCTCGTTTCTGAACGTGGATTACCTGGTGCAGAAACTCCAGAACATCCTGTCGGCAGCCCCGGCGGCAGCCTTCGACATCGCCTTGAAGACTTTGGCTCCACAGGTTGCCGATACCATAAAGAGCCTCGAAGCGATTACTGACCGGCTAAACTCGCTGCAGTTGAACGATTGTAAGGCGGCCAAGGCACTGGTAGCGACCGCTGCCAGTCCGTTTTCGTCGGTCATGTCCGACAGTCTGAAGGCAGAGATGAAAACAGCCCAGACCGACTTCATGGTGTCGAGCGGTGCCAAGGATCTCTACCAGGATGTCAGCAAGCTGTTCGAGAGCGAGCAGAAGACCAATGCCGGCAACAAACCTGGCGTTCCCGGTACGACCCAGACCTCAGCCACCAGCGCCACTGCCGGTTGCCCGACCGAAGTCCTGCAAGTCTTCGGAGATGGATCGGTTCTGGAGAACTTGGCCGTCAAGAAAGGTATGAGCAGTGAGTACGTCAAACTGGTGCGCGGCTTCATCGGCGATGTAGTCATCCAGAACCCGGCGACGACCGGTACCACTTACCAGGCACAGTACATTCCACCGTGCGATAAGAACAACAGCTTCGATTCTTTCATAAGCGGCTCTGCCCAGGGACGGGATACTGCCGGGGCCTGTGCTGACATCACCGATGCCAACAAGAACCTGATGGTCTACGTGGCCGGCAAGATGCAGTCCATCGCTACCAAGATCAAATCGAAGACCGCCCTTACCGCTGACGAGGAGGCTTTCCTCAAGAGTACGCCGCTGTCGGTCGGGCTGATCCTCAAGAATGCCACTGCCACCAACACCGAGGGTGAAGTGATCGGTAAGCTGGCGGAACTGACTGCCCGGGCCTACGGCTACTACATGCTGCTCGACCTGTTTGGGCGTGCGGTCCAGTTGCAGGAGATGGCCCACAACATCCTGTCCACGCAGAAGGGAAATAAACCCGGGGCCTCGCCGGAGACCTGCCAGCTGGCTCTCCTCGGTGAAGGGATACAGCATATACAGACACTGGAGGAAAAAACGCTGCAACTGTTGAGTGTTGCTCAGCAGAGTTACGCCAATGCGGCATCAGAGATAAACGCAGTGGAAATGATCGTCCAGAATATGAAGAAGTTTGACGACACGGTATTTTCGGAATTATCGGACCGCTTTGGCAAAGGTATCGCCATGCGGGCAACAGGAAGAATGTAACCACACAAGGGAGGATGTATGGCTGAGAACAGGAAAGAATCAAACGGGAAGAAACCATCAGGAAAAGAGTCCTGGCAGGACCGGAAGTTAAAAAAGGTAGTTCGGGATGACATCGATGTCATTTCCAGAAAAACTCTGGATCAGAGCGACTTCATCACCATGCTCAACACTCATGACAATGTGCTGCACCGCCTTCGCATGACAATGGGGCGTAATAGCAATATTACCTTTGAAAAAGCTCAGGAGTTTATCGAGAGAAGTCAGCAGATCCGGGAAGAGATCAATCTTCTGAATGCAGAAATGTGCGAGTTGATGTCCTGGGACTACACACCGCCACGGGGCTTTACCAACCCATTGGCAAAAGCTGACGACAGTGAAAAGAAGGGAAGTAAAAAATCCACCACGGCGGCTACAACTTAACGTATCACATAACATGTGTCATTCAATACATCTGTAATTGAATTCTATTTTACACGGTTTGGCTTGGAGAGTGCTGACACTATTCGAAGTTGCTTTTGCATGTCCGAACGAACTTATTCCATTGAGTCCATAGCCATAAACAGAATAATATATCCGTACGGTAAAATATCATTGACAACACCACTCATAATGGCACAATGTGTCCGTACGGAAAAAACTCTGTGTGAGGTACCATGGAACCTAATCAGAAAAATATCAGTGAGGAACCCACCTACGGTAAAATCGTCACCCCTGATGAACTGGGCCGTCTCATCCGCTTCAAGCGGAAAGAAGTCGGTGTTCGCCAGGAAATAGCCGCCGGGATGGCTGGTGTGGGGACTAAATTTCTTTCCCAGCTGGAAAACGGAAAAGAGACCGCAGAGTTGGGAAAGACGCTGCAAGTGCTTCGAAA
>JBMOEI010000083.1:0-20772 GCA_049318985.1 Desulfuromonadaceae bacterium | reverse complement strand
CGTGCTGGCAATAGTCAAACGTGAACGTATGAAAGCTGGGGACGAGATGGTTGCAGCGAACAAAATGGCTTAGCGTACGTAAAATTCCGTTTCGTGTCTTGTCCCCATAAAAACAGACCAGCATGAGCAGGATTATGAACGGTCGGCCGCGATGAAAATGAACAGATAACAAGAGCCCCATGGCTGACACAATATAAGGCGTAAACAGTACCAGATCCTGCTGTTCGGGTGGCAGGTCAGGAATATGAGGGATCAGAAACCATGTCGCAATCAGGATTACAGCGGGCACTAAAAGAAGGGGTACTTTATGTATAATGTGGGCAAACAAACGGGCACACCCTCAAATTATGGCGAGTTGGCAACTATATTTTGCATACACTGTAAGCAGTTAATCAGTCAACCCTTTTCCGGAAGTACGAAATCCCTCACCATTTTCATCCGCAACAATAAAACTTGACTGAATGTTTTTCCTTGTGGTAAAAATGCTGCACAATTTATGCATTTGATAGGGAGCTAACGTACTAATGAAAGCATTTAAAAAAATGATTGCCGTTATGACCCTGGTTTCGCTGTTATCGACAGTATCTTCCGCATATGCAGCAGATGATACGATCAGGGAAGTTTTTACTGATGCATTTTATGGTGCCGGAATCGGTGCGCTCATTGGTGGCGCTTTGACCGTCTTTACAAAACACCCGTCTGACCATATAAGTAACAATCTTATCTATGGAGCAGCAACCGGTGTTCTGGCAGGCACTGCTTACGGGTTGGCCAAATCAGCCCGTGCATTTGCCGAAGTTGAAAACGGACGTGTCAAAATAGCGCTTCCGACGATCATTCCGGAGTTGGTTGTTTCGCCTTCATCGGGGCGGACAGAAGTAGCCTGGAAAGCGGAGCTGATTCGCGGCACATTCAATTAGAACCATACTATAAACAGCACAAGCACTATAACCCGCCGGAGAAATCAGGCGGGTTTTTTTATTTGCCCACACAACCCAAAATTAGGTATAACGTTCCGCATACTATCAACCTGTGAGGAGATGACAATGTCAGAGTTTAAAAATGTCACTGTAGTTAAGAAGGCCAATATCTTTTTTGATGGTCAGGTTACCAGCCGTTCGGTGTTTTTTGCCGATGGCAGCAAAAAAACGCTTGGTGTCATGCAGCCGGGAGAATATGAATTCTCTACCGCTGGTCTTGAAAACCTGGAAATTCTCTCGGGAGAGCTGAAATGGCAACTCAAGGGCGAAAAAGACTGGAAAACTGTCGTTGCCGGCGAAACTTTCAGCGTACCGGCAAATAACACCTTTATTATGAAGGTGAAGCTTGTGACGGATTATTGCTGTACTTTTGTCAAATAACAAATGGCTTTTCGTGAGTGAAAACCGGAACAGCCCAGTTGTCGGTCGCTTTGCACCCTCTCCGACCGGAGCTCTTCATACCGGTTCCCTGGTTGCGGCAGTCGGCAGCTATCTGATGGCAAAACATGGTGGAGGCAGCTGGCTGCTCCGGCTTGATGACCTTGACGCCCACCGCCAGATTCCTGGAATAGCTGACGATATCATGCGGACGCTGGAGTTGTTCGGCCTGCTCTGGGATGGTAACGCTGTCCGTCAGAGCAGTAATCTGTCAAATTATCAGCATTTTTTTGAGCTGCTGCAGCAGGCCGGGGTGGTGTATCCCTGCAGTTGTTCACGCAAGGAAATAGCCCAAAGCGCTTCGGCTCCGCATCTTGAAGATGATGGCATCCCCTACCCAGGCACCTGCCGATGCGGTATGAGCACGGCTCAGGCGACGATACGTTCCTGGCGGGTCAAAGTGCCGGATGAGGAAATATGTTTTTTTGACCTGCGGAGAGGTAACTTTTGTCAGAAGCTGACGACCGTTTCCGGTGATTTTATCCTGAGGCGTGGTGACGGCGAATTTGCCTATCAACTGGCGGTAGTGGTAGATGATTATCTGGCCGGGGTAAACCAGGTGGTGCGAGGTGAAGATCTGCTCTCCTCTACGCCGCGCCAGATATATCTGCAACATCTGCTTGGTTTACCGCAGCCGGATTATTGCCACCTGCCACTGGTAACCGGGCCTGACGGGGCAAAATTGAGTAAGCGGGACAATCTGCTTTCACATCAATTGGGCACTGTCACCGGTAGAGAGCAGATAATGCTTCTCGCGGTGCTTCGTTTTCTCGGCCTCAATCCCCCCCTGGAACTTACCGGAAGTCCCTGCCATACTATCCTGCAGTGGGGTATCAGTCATTTCTCTGCACCCCAACTTCCTTCTCAAGGCGGTACAATAGCCGTCTGACAGTTCAAAACGAGACAGACCGTATATTTTTACAAAACCTTGATTATACGACAGTTGCATGGTATCTGTATCAGCCGGATATGCGGATCTCAAAGCAGATTCCCGCATCAATCAAACAGCCGAGGGGGGCGAAATGGAAAAGCAGAAAATTCATTACAGTGAGTTGGGTTTGTCCAACACGAAAGAGATGTTCAGCAAGGCAATGGCCGGAAAATATGCTATCCCCGCTTACAATTTCAATAATCTTGAACAGCTTCAGGCCATTGTGACCGCCTGTGTCGAAACCGATTCTCCGGTAATTATTCAGGTATCCAAGGGTGCGCGCAGTTATGCAAACGAAACGATGCTCCGTTTCATGGCGATGGGAGCGGTACAGATGGCGCGTGAAGCAGGTTCCAAAATTCCGATCTGTCTGCATCTTGATCATGGCGACACGTTTGAGCTCTGCAAATCGTGCGTCGATAGCGGCTTTTCATCCGTCATGATTGACGGTTCACATCTACCTTTTGATGAAAACGTAGCTCTTGCCAAAAAAGTTGTCGAATATGCCCATCAGTTTGACGTATCGGTTGAGGCCGAATTGGGCGTTCTGGCCGGGATCGAAGATGAAATTTCTGCGGAACATTCCACCTATACCAAACCGGAAGAGGTTGAAGAGTTTGTCAAAAAGACCGGCGTTGATTCCCTTGCCATCTCAATCGGAACCAGTCACGGGGCGTTTAAATTTAAAGCCGGTCAACCGGTTCCACCGCTCCGTTTCGATATTCTGGAGGAGTGCGAAAAGCGTATTCCCGGTTTCCCGATCGTCCTTCATGGTGCTTCCTCAGTCGTTCAGGAGTATGTCGAGTTAATCAACACATATGGCGGCAACCTGGCAGGTGCGGTTGGCATTTCCGAAGATCAGTTGCGCCGGGCGGCGGCGAGTGCCGTCTGCAAGATAAATATCGATTCCGATGGCAGATTGGCGGTAACCGCCAGAATCAGGGAATATTTTGCCAAGGATCCGAAAGAGTTCGATCCGCGCAAATACCTCGGCGAAGCACGTAAAGAGCTGGTTAAGCTGGTTAAGCACAAAAACGAAGCGGTTCTTGGCTCGGCAGGAAAAGCCTGATTTCCTATGCTTGAGGAAGGCACTATGAAAAGGCATTCAATTCAGTTTTCTGCCGGTGGACTCCTGCTCGGCGTTTTTGCTCCTGTCGGTTGGGTCTTGATCAGAGTTCTGTTTTATTTTGATTCAAATCGTGGTTTTGTTGAGCAGATTTTTTACGATATTGTCAAAGACAGCGAACATTTTGCCCGATACATTTATATGGGAGGTGGCACAGCTGTCGTCCTTGCTGTTCTTGGCTACATGATAGGCAGGTACGATGATGAATTACGTGAACGGGCGGTGGAACTCAGCGCTCTCCACCAGGAGGTGAACGAGCAGAAGGATATTTTTGAAAACCGCTATAAAGTTCTCGACAGGAACATCAAAAACTTTCATCAAATCAGCAGTAAAATACAGAAGTCGCTCAACCTTGATGAGGTGCTGTTTCTCTGTGCCGAGGGGCTGCACGACGTACTGGGGTATGAGCGGGTTAATATTCTGCTTGCGGAAGGTGGCGAACGTCTTCGTTTTTTTGCCGCTATCGGGACAGAGGGTTTTAACCCTTCCGCCATTGTTATGCCGATCGATTCGAGCATCGGCGTCATTGCCAAATGTTTTCATGAACGCAAAGTGTTTCTGATCGATGATATCTCGCGCTATCCCGATGATTACCATTTGAAGCACCCCCACAACAGCCTGTCGCCGCTCCGTTCAAAAAGTTTTATCTTATGTCCGATTGTCGTAAAGAACGACACTATCGGAATTTTTGCTCTCGACAACAAGAACAGCCATCGTGCCCTGAATGATTCAGATGTTGATACCATCCTGCTCTTTGCGGATCAGGTTTCTTCCGCGATAACCCGTATCAGTTTGTTGACTTCAATTGACACATTAACTTCCGAGATGGAGAGCTCATTCAAGTTTTTGTTGGCAAGTCGTGACCAGTATTCCAGAAATGTCAGCAATCTGCGTGATGGCGTTGATTCCGTAGCTGACGGGACATCGATTATCGCCTCTGCTTCTGAAGGTGTTATGGCATCGGTTGAAGAAACCAGTTCAGCTGTCACCCAGATTTCAGTTGCCATAGAACAGGTCACCCGTAATCTTGATCATCTGGCCGGAGTTTCCCGCCAATCAGCATCAGCTATGGAGCAGATCCACAGCACTATCGGTAATGTCGAACAGAATGCGGCTATTTCGCACGAAGTTTCGCATCAGGTAAAAGAACGTGCTGAAGAAGGGCGGGCCGTAGTCTCGGAAACGATACATGCCCTTGACGAAATTAAAAAATCGGTCGGCCTTTCATTTGATGCCATACAGCGATTGGCTGAGAACAGTACCCGTATTGAAAACATCGTCAGCGTTATTAATGAGATTACCAAACGTACCAATCTTCTGGCGCTGAACGCCGCCATTATTGCTGCCCAGGCGGGTGAATACGGCAAAAGCTTTGGAGTTGTGGCTGATGAAATCCGTAATCTGTCGCTTCAAACCGGTCATTCAACCAGTGAAATAACCTCCATCATTGAAAAAATCATGAGCGAGTCAAAAATTGCGGCCAATAATATCGGATCAACCAAAGATCTGGTGCAACGAGGCGTTGAATTGGGAAATACGACAGGAGAGTCGCTGAAAGCGATCTTTGACAGTTCAAACTGTTCACTTGAGATGACCAAGCAGATCAAGCAGGCAACTCAGGAGCAGGTGACCGGTGTGCAATTGGTAGCGCGCTCAATGGAAGAGATCAGCTCGATGACCTCTCAGATTCTCATTGCCTCAACCGATCAGTCTAAAGCCACAAAAAGCATTGCCCGGTCAATTGAAACTATCAAGGATATGACTCATGAAATGGTTAATTCAACATCGCGTCAGGTTGATGATGGTAAACTGATTCGTCGCAATGTGGAATCAGTCAGCACCATGGTCGCTGAATTGTTTGATAACATGGAAATGCGCAGAGCACAGAGCGCGGAAGTTGTCAAGGAACTGGAACAGATGAAAAGCCTGACATGCTCGATATGAAGATCCAAAATATTTATTCGGGGACATTTGGCCTATGAGAAAGAAAACGACAATTCCTGACATCCTGAAGATGAAGCAGAACGGCCAGCGCATTACCGTACTGACGGCGTATGATTTTCCGTTTGCGCGACTTGTAGATGGCGGCGGAGTCGATATCATTCTGGTGGGCGATTCCGCCGGCGTTGTTTTCGCCGGTCATGACACGACCCTGCCGGTAACCATGGATGAAATGCTGTATCATGTGCGGGCTGTCAAGCGAGCTGTTCCAAAGGCTCTTGTCGTTGCGGATATGCCCTTCATGTCATATCAGACCGGTATTGAAGATGCCTGTCGGAATTGCGGCCGCATGATCAAGGAGGGTGGCGCCGAGGCGGTCAAAGTTGAAGGGGGGAGCTCCATGGCCCACGTCATCCGTGCGGTCTCGTCGATTGACATTCCTGTTATGGCGCATATCGGTCTGACGCCGCAGTCAGTTCACCGCATGGGTGGCTACCGGGTTCAGGGGAGAAACGAGCAGGCCGAACGGATCATGGATGATGCCTATGCAGTGCAGCATGCCGGAGCTTTTGCCGTTGTGCTGGAGGGAATACCGGCGGCACTGGCGGCAGAGATCAGTGCCGAACTGACTATCCCTACCATCGGTATCGGAGCCGGTCCCTCGTGTGATGGTCAGGTGCTGGTAATTCACGATATTCTTGGTCTCTGCGAAAAATACTCTCCTAAATTCGTCAAACGCTACGCCGACCTGGGACCGATCATTTCCGCTGCAGTCGCGCAGTATGTTGCTGAAGTCAGAAATGGCGAGTTTCCAACAGATGAACATTCTTTTTCCTGAGGAACGGCATGAAGATCATCAACAGCATTGTACATATGCAGGCGCTTGCCATCGCCCCTGAACGGGAAGGGAGAAGGATCGCTTTTGTCCCGACTATGGGGTTTCTTCATGAAGGGCATGCCTCGCTGCTTCGGGAAGGGCGTACACGGGGAGATGTCCTGGTACTCTCGATTTTTGTCAACCCGATCCAGTTCGGGCAGAACGAAGATCTGGACCGGTATCCCAGGGATATGGAGCGTGATTGCCGCATCGCCGAAGCGTGCGGAGTTGATATCGTCTTTATGCCGACGGCTGCGGAGATGTACCCGTCCGGATTTCAAACGGGAGTTTCCGTGAGAGACCTCTCTTTGCCGCTCTGTGGCGCACACCGCCCGGGACATTTTGACGGCGTGGCAACGGTTGTCGCGAAGCTTTTTAATGTTGTCCGCCCTGATGTGGCGCTCTTCGGTACCAAGGATTATCAACAGTTGGCCGTTATCCGCCGCATGACCGCAGACCTGAACATGCCGGTCGAAATTATCGGTATGCCTGTTGTGCGCGAAGCGGACGGTGTGGCGATGAGTTCACGCAACGCCTATCTGTCACCGCTGGAGCGGCAAAGCGCCTCCTGCCTGATCCGGGCAATCAGGAAAGCCCGTGAGTTGTTTGTATCAGGTGAACATTCAATTTCAGTTCTGCTGAAGGCGACGCGAGGTGTTATTGAACAGGAAGCGGCGGCGGTAATTGATTACATAGAGTTTCGTGATGGCGCAACATTGCAGGAACTGGAAGTTGCTGACGGCAGTACACTGTTGGCGCTGGCGGTAAAAATCGGGCAAACGAGGCTGATCGATAATACCGTTCTTGGTGAGGAGTTGTAATTCCTGTCTGTTCTAATCAGGAAAGCAGATAAGCCGGCGAAAAACAGGGTTTTCGCCGGCTTATTATTCACCTTTGTTCACCGTCTCGCCGGGACTTTCAGGCGTTACCGGATTTGGCCCGCTCGGCTTTCTTAAGCAGCGCCGAAGCGAGTGGATGGCTGTTGTTCTCGGCGTACCGGTTAGCGGTATTGCCGGCAGGAGTCTTTATCGTCGGATTTGCACCGCCATCGAGTAGTGCCTGCACGGTCTGGTTACAACCGTAAATTGCCGCCATCATCAGCGGAGTATGCCCTTCGCGGTCACGGGCATCGGCATCAGCCCCCTTTTCAAGCAGCATTTTAACAATATCGGTGTGCCCGTTGGCCGCTGCATAATGAAGCGCAGTTTTCCCCTTATCGCTGCTTGTTGTAATATCGGCACCGCGGTGCAACAGATCCTTGACAAAGTCCTTGAGCCCCTCCTTGGAAGCACTGATCAGTGGGGTGTGGCCATGACGGTCTTTTGCGTTTACGCTTTCCATGTGTGACTCCTCCCATAGTTTATGGTCGGGCAGTCGTGCCCGTAACTCGTTACTGCAAAAAAACCACAAGAAAAAACAATGTTTCCCCTATACCATATATTTACAATGAACACCACGGACTATTTGTAAAAAAACAAAAATGGCCGATAAAAATTATGCGCTTGAACCTGTACGGCCCGGAGCACTATAATGCCTCCCTCAAGGAGAACGTTTCAATGAATGTGATTCAGGCAGAATTTATGAAAAGTGCCGCTAAACCAAAGGACTATCCTCCTCCAGGGTTGCCCGAAGTCGCCTTTGTCGGGCGCTCGAATGTTGGTAAATCATCGCTGATCAACGTGCTGTCCGGACGTAAAGGGTTGGTGAGAACCAGTTCAACGCCTGGTCGGACCCAGTTGATTAATTTTTTCGACATTAACTGCGTCCTTACCCTGGTCGACCTTCCCGGCTATGGGTATGCGAAAGCCCCTCCGGCACTCCGCAAACAGTGGGGGCCGATGATCGAGTCGTACCTGTCAATTCGCGAGTCGCTTAAAGCGGTTGTACTGATCCTCGATATCAGGCGGGTACCGTCCGATGGTGACCTGCAGATGCTGCGCTGGCTGGAAATGTATAATATCCCGCCTATTCTGGTTGTGACCAAGTGCGATAAGCTCTCAAAAAACGAGCAGGCCAAACAGAAGGGGGTTATCGCCGCAGCAATCAGGCGTGACAAGGGGATGCTGCTGCCGTTTTCAGCTCTTTCAAAAGAGGGTCGGGATGGTATCTGGGGAGAAATACTCCGGGTACTGGAAATTTACCCCAAGGTGGAACAGTGCGCATGAAAAAGACGTCATCGTCACTTACTCCCGCTCCAATGCCGGATATGCAAAAGCGCCTCGACACCCGCCGAATACCGATCGCCAAGGTCGGGGTAAAGGATATCACGTATCCGATTGTGGTGATGGACAAGAACTGTACCCTGCAGCATACTGTTGCCAGGATCAACATGTACGTTGATCTGCCGCATCAGTTCAAGGGTACCCACATGAGCCGTTTTGTGGAAATTCTTAACAAATACCGTGAGCAGATAGCGCTCGACAAGCTTGAGACGATTCTCGAGGAGATGAAGTTAAAACTCGGCTCGGAAAGCGCCCACCTCGAAATCCAGTTCCCCTATTTTATCGACAAGGCTGCGCCGGTCTCGGGTGCCAAGAGCCTGATGGAATACACCTGCGAATTCAGCGCTTCAATGACTGACAGGCTCGATTTTGTGCTCGGCATCAAGGTCCCGCTTACATCTCTCTGCCCCTGCAGTCGCGAGTTGTCCCGTTTCGGTGCTCATAACCAGCGGAGCATTATGACCGTGCGGATTCGCTATCGCGACTTCGTCTGGATTGAAGATCTCGTGGAACTGATTGAACAGTGCGGCTCCAGTCCCCTCTATTCACTGCTTAAACGTGCTGACGAAAAGTTTGTCACCGAGCAGGCATATGAAAATCCCCGTTTTGTTGAGGACATGGTGCGAGAGGCACATTGCCGGCTGGCAGCTCTTGATAACATTACCTGGTTTTCGGTTGAAACAGAAAATTTTGAATCGATCCATAATCATTCCGCCTATGCTGCAGTGGAACTGGACCGTCGATGAAGAAGGGGCTGATCGTCTTTGCCCGGGAACCGCTCCCCGGAAAGGTGAAAACAAGGCTTGCCGCATCACTCGGCGTTCAACTCGCTACCGATATATATGAGAATATGCTGCGGGAGGTTCTGAAAACGACCCGGCAGTTGAGTGATATTGAGACTATAGTCTTCTGGGCATGCCGGGAAGAATCGCTGCCGATACTCGCACAGCGGTATCAGTGTACCTCCCGCAGCCAGAAACAGGGCGATCTCGGACAGCGGATGGAGGCGGCTTTTGAGGAAATGTTTGCTGATGGGTGTGAATCCTGCTGCATTATCGGTAGTGATGCTCCCGATCTGCCGATAGCGTATATTCTGGAAGCGTACCGATTTCTTGAAATGCAGTGCCCTGAAGCGGTCTTTGGTCCAAGTCGGGATGGCGGTTATTATCTTCTTGGCCTGCGTCAGGTGTGGCCGGAGCTGTTTGCCAAGATCTCCTGGAGCAGTTCTGACGTGCTTGAACAGAGCCTGACCGCAGCGCACGCTTCGCGGTTATCAATTTCGCTGCTCCCCGAGTGGCAGGATATCGACACAGTTGAAGACCTGCGCGATTTTCAGGAGAGAAACAAAGGACACCGATGAAACCGATTGTTGTCATTGCGGCTGTGCCTCAGGAAATTGCACTGCTGGAAAAGGCACTTGAATTTTCCGACAGAGCTACAGCCGGTGGCTACGAATACGTGGAAGGAACTATCGGCAACATGCGGGTTTCTGTCTGCGTCGGCGGAATCGGCAAGATCAATGCCGCAGCCGCCACCGCTGTCATGATTGAGCGCTGTCGGCCACGCCTTGTCATCAACACCGGGTGCGCCGGTGCGTACGCTGGCAGTGGTCTCTCTATCGGAAACCTGGTTGTCGTGAGTGAAGAAGTGCTTGCCGACGATGGCGTAGTTGTAAAAGATGGCTGGAAAGATCTCAGCTACATGAATCTCCCCTCTATTGAACAAAAGGGAGAGAGCTGGTATAACGTTCTGCCCCTGTCCCGGCATGCTTCTGAAAAAGCTCTGCAGCTGGCAGATTATGGTGGTGTTTCTTTGATGCGCGGTCGCTCGGCAACTGTTTCGACCTGTAGCGGCACCCGCCGCTCTGCTGCCGAACTTTCACTGCGCTGGAACGCACTTGTTGAAAACATGGAGGGGGCAGCCGTTGTGCAGGTCTGTCTCCGCTCCGGTATTGAGTGTCTTGAAATCCGTGGGATCAGCAATCTGGTGGAAGATCGGGATATGAAAACGTGGGACATACCAAGGGCCGTTGAAGCTGCCCAGCGTTTTGTTCTGAAATATATTGAGAATATGGATCAACCGGACGTAGCGCCGATTCCAAAGCCCCCCGAAAATAATCTCAAAAAATAACTTATGGGAGAACGTAATGTCAGATTTAAATGTTAAAAAGCTTCAACGGACAATGATGGTAAACCGGATCGTTCAAACCGTGCTGCTGGCCCTGCTAATTTATTTAGCAATCAATTTCCAGGCACTTTTTGCGCAGCAGGGGAAGCCTGAACAGTTCTTCAGCAGCGTTGTGGTTGCGGTGGTAGTCCAGCTTCTGCTGATTTATCCGATCTATAAACTTGCCTGGCGCGATGTCAGTATTGAAGTAGACAGTGGTGTGGCTGGTCTTACGCCGGAACAAACCGCAGCACTGCGAAAAAAGAGATTGCTGGGTGAAATGTGGAAGGTGTGCGGGATTGCATTTTTTCTGGTCTTTGCTGTTATGATACCGGATGTAAAAAAAGCGCCGGGTGCCAGACTGGTTCTGGCTTCAACTATTTTCTCATTTCTGCTTACCTGCCTGATGTACTATCAGTGTTTCAACTTCGCCTGTAAAAAACGTGTTACATTAAACGGTCAGGTAAAAGGGTGATTTAAACAAACAGTCCCCTCCTTCGGTTTCAAAGGAGGGGACTGTTATGTTTTTAACGGCGAAGAACTATCCGGATAAAATTGAAAATTACATTTTGCTCAACAACGGCACGATCAGCAGCGAAACAATATTGATAATCTTGATCATCGGGTTAATAGCCGGTCCTGCGGTATCCTTGTAGGGATCGCCGACGGTGTCACCGGTAACTGCTGCCTTATGGGCTTCGCCGCCTTTGCCGCCGTGATGGCCGTCTTCAATGTACTTCTTGGCGTTATCCCAGGCACCGCCGCCGGTAGTCATGGAGATTGCAACGAAAATGCCGGTTACGATGGTACCGACGATCACACCTCCCAAAGCCTTGGGGCCGAGGGTGAAGCCGACGATAACCGGCGCAAGGATCGGGATCAGCCCGGGAATTACCATTTCCTTAAGGGCGGTCTTGGTAACGATGTCTACACAGGCAGCATAGTCCGGCTTTCCTGTGCCTTCCATGATTCCCTTGATCTCACGGAACTGACGACGTACTTCAACAACAACGGCGCCGCCAGCTTTGCCTACTGCATCCATACACTGGGCAGCAAAGTAGTAAGGGAGCATGCCTCCGATGAAGAGGCCGACAATTATGTACGGATCAGAAAGGTCGAATTTAATTATTTCTTTACCCGCAAGATGCAGTGCGTGGTTTAATTCATCAACATACGAAGTGAAAAGAATAACGGCAGCCAGTCCGGCAGAGCCGATGGCGTACCCTTTGGTAACGGCCTTTGTGGTGTTGCCGACAGCATCCAGCGGGTCGGTGACGGCACGAACCGAATCGTCCAGTTCAGCCATTTCGGCGATACCACCGGCGTTATCTGTGATCGGGCCGTATGCGTCCATGGCCACTACGATGCCGGTCAGGGAGAGCATTGAGACGGCAGCAATGGCTATTCCGTAAACTCCGGCACACTGAAAGGAGACGATGATGCCGGCGGCGATAACAACCACAGGTGCAGCAGTCGATTTCATCGAGATACCGAGGCCTGCAATAACATTAGTACCGTGACCGGTGGTAGACGCCTGGGCAATATGTTGAACCGGACCGTACTCGGTTGCAGTGTAATATTCTGTAATCCAGAAGATGGCGCCGGTAACGACCAGTCCGACGATGGCTGAAATAAAAATGTTCGTAGCGCTGAAGGTGACTCCGGCGGCGTTGGTGAGTCCTGCCGGGAACATCTGTGCGGTGACAAAATAAAATGCGATACAGGCGAGTACGGCTGATGCGATCAGTCCCTTGTACAGGGCCGGCATGATCTTCTGGCTTGCGCCCAGTTTGACAAAATATGTACCGATGATGGAGGTGATTATTGAAATGCCGCCCAGAATCAGCGGGTAGCTGACGGCGCTGGCATTGGCGGTAAAAGTGATTGCACCGAGCAGCATGGCGGCAATCAGGGTTACTGCATAGGTTTCAAAAAGGTCGGCGGCCATTCCGGCACAATCACCGACGTTATCGCCAACATTATCAGCAATAACGGCAGGGTTACGGGGGTCATCTTCCGGGATGCCGGCCTCAACCTTACCGACGAGGTCGGCACCGACATCAGCACCCTTGGTAAAGATGCCGCCGCCAAGTCGTGCAAATATCGAGATCAGTGAACCGCCGAAGCCGAGGCCGACCAGCTGGGTGACAACATCCTTGACCGGAGCCCCCGGCATAAGTTTCAGAAGAATCATATAATAGCCGGCGACACCAAGAAGGCCGAGCCCGACTACCAGCATGCCGGTAATGGCACCACCCTTGAAGGCAACATTGAGGGCTGTTTTGATGCCACTTTTGGCTGCTTCAGTCGTGCGTACATTCGCGCGGACCGAGACGAACATGCCGATAAAACCGGTCAAACCGGAGAAAAGTGCTCCAACCGCAAAGCCGATTGCTGTTTTGGCACCGAGCGTCACAAAAAGAGCTATGAACATAACGATGCCAACCATGGCGATAATCGTGTACTGGCGTTTCATGTAAGCGCCGGCACCTTCCTGAATGGCTGCGGCAATCTGCTTCATCCGGTCATTACCCTGCGGCAGCCCCAGAATCCAGCTGGCTGTAAATAAGCCGTAAGCGACCGCTGCTGCTGCACAGACCAAGGCAAAAACAACTGCATACTGTTCCATTTTTTACTTCCTCCTGTTAAATCATCCCGCTCATTTATTTAATTCTTCTGCAAAGCAGACAAATCAGTTGAAGTTACGCATAACGGGTGCTTATACGATAAGTTAAACAAAAATGGCAACATATTTTTATCTGCGCATAACTGCAAAACTAATTTTATTTATAAATAATGTAACAATAACGGCTATATGAGCCAGAACATGCTTTAAATACATCATCTATTATCATGGGAATATTACGTTATTTTTTATAGCCGTTTACCGCATTTCCCGACGGTTAATTGCTAACGGTAAATAGGTATTTTTAAAATGCCTTCTTCAATTACTCGATATAATACCCAAACATTGAATTTAAAACATAAAAATGGCATTAGTAAAAAACGTAATATTTTTTGTTGACTTATTATAAAACATCATATTATTATCTGTTCCGCATACTCTATTTCGTGTATACAGGTTTGGATCGATATGAAAAGAGAAAGCAATGAATACACGGTGCAGGCAGTTGTTAATGCTTTTGACCTCCTGGAAGCACTTACCGATGATAATGCCACGCCGACAGCCGGTGTTTTAGCCACTAAGCTCAAGATCAGCAGCAACAAGCTGTTCCGTATTCTGGCGACACTTGAGCAAAAAGGACTCGTCGAACACGATAAACTTACCGGCACTTATCGACTTGGTATGAGCGCTTTTGGCATGGCTCAGCACATCATGAGAAGTACCAGCATCATCAGGATCGCACAGCCTATCATGGAAGAATTGGCCAGAAAGCACGATGAGGCGGTTTACCTCACCATTGTGAATAACGATGAAATCCTTTTTCTTGACATGGTTGATTCGTTTCAACAGGTCAAGGCGGTTCCTTTTGTCGGCAAACGCTTTCCTTTTTTCACGAATGCCGCCGGCAAGGTTATCAAGGCGATGAGTTCATCTGACGCCCTGGAAAATGTGAGTAAGCGACAGGCTTCCAGGTCCGGGATAACTGATATGCAAGGGCTTGAATCAGAGCTGGATACAATTCGCAAAAATGGCATCGCTGTTGATATTAACGGGCTCGGCGAGGGCATCTGCTCCGTCGCAGTTGCTATAAAAGATTACGCGGGCATGGTTATTGGAGCGCTTACCCTTCTGGCTCCTTCTTTCCGCATGTTGCAGGAGCGGCTGGAAAGGGAGATTATTCCTTCCATGCTGGAGGTGTCAGAAGAGCTGTCCATGAAGTTCGGTTACGCCAAGATACATGCCTGACAGGTTGCAGCCTATTTTACGAAAGGAGATGATGACAGAGGACAAACAATTGTCGCAGTAAGAAAGCAACTATTTTAAAAGTGAAAGGAGTCACTAATGGCAGAAAAACAGTATGACTGGGCAGCAATCGCGAAGAACCCGAAATTCGTTGAGCTTCACCACAAAAAACAGGCGTTCCTTTTTGGCTGGTGGATCTTCTCCACCGCGTATTACTTCCTGCTCCCCATCGGAGCAGCCTATGCACCCGGCTTGTTCAAAATCAAAGTGTTCAGTGTTGTCAACTTCGGGTACGTCTTTGCACTTTCCCAGTTTTTTGTTTCCTGGGGTCTGGCGCACTATTATGCCCATGTAGCCAACAAGGACTTTGACCGCTTGACCAAAGAACTTATAACCGAACTTCATCTTTAGAAAAGGAGGATACGACATGACTTTAAAGAATTTTATTATTGCCGCCAGCTTAACCCTTACCGTTGCCGCAGCCGCCTTTGCTGAAGAGCCGAAGACCGCTCCTGCCGCCGCTCCCGGAGCAGCACCCGCTGCCACTGCACCCGCAGCCCCCGGTGCTCCTGTTGTTGCCGCACCCGGTGCCGCGACTCCTGCACCTGCCGCAGCTCCGGTTGCAAAGCCAAAAAGAGAGCTGAAAGCCAATAAAGCCATCACTCTTACCATGTTTGGCATCATTATCAGCATCACGCTGGGCGTTGTCATCTGGGCCGCCAAACAGACCAAGACAACGGCCGATTTCTATGCAGCCGGTGGTGGTATCACCGGAACCCAGAACGGCTGGGCAATCGCCGGAGACTATATGTCCGCCGCATCGTTCCTCGGTATTTCCGGGATGATTTCTCTCTACGGGTATGACGGGTTCATGTACTCGGTCGGCTGGCTGGTGGCCTATATTACTGTTCTGCTGATTGTTGCCGAGCCGTGCCGAAACGCCGGCAAGTATACCATGGGAGACATTCTCTCCTTCCGTACCGATCCGAAACCGGTCCGCGCCGTAGCGGCCATCGCGACCGTGGCCGTTTCTACGTTCTATCTGACCGCTCAGATGGTTGGCGCCGGTAAACTGATGGCACTGCTGGTTGGTGTACCGTACCAGACAGCCATCATCGGCGTCGGTATCCTGATGGTAGGATACGTCGTTTTCGGCGGCATGACCGCCACTACATGGGTACAGATCATCAAGGCCGGCCTGCTCGTTGCCGGTGCGCTTCTGCTTTCAATCCTGGTTATGGCCAAGGCCGGTTTCAACCCGATCACTTTCTTCGAGCAGATTGTCAACAGCCCTGACATTCAGAAGCATGTTGAAGTGCTGATGCTGAAAGACGGCATAACCATGACCGGCACCGATGCCGGCCAGCGCTTCCTTGAGCCGGCCCTCTTCATGAAGGCGCCGCTTGACCAGATTTCTCTCGGTATGGCTCTGGTTCTCGGTACCGCCGGTATGCCGCACATCCTGATGCGCTTCTTCACCGTGCCGACCGCTCAGGCCGCACGTAAGTCTGTTATCATCGCCATGTGGATCATTGGCGGCTTCTACGTCCTGACCACCCTGCTCGGTTTTGGCGCAGCTATCCATGTTACTCCGCAGGGCATTCAGCAGGTTGACCCGGGCGGCAACATGGCAACCCTGCTGCTTGCTCAGCAGTTAGGCGCCGACATTTCTCCTATCATCGGCGATATCTTCCTCGCCTTCCTCTGCTCAGTCGCCTTTGCCACCATCCTGGCGGTTGTATCCGGTCTGGTTCTGGCAGCTTCGGCCGCTATTGCCCACGATATCTATGTTAACGTCATAAAAGACGGCCATGCCGATCAGCATGAGCAGGTTATGGCTGCCCGTATAACCTCTCTTGTTGTTGGCGCTGTCGGTATCGTCATCGGTATTATTGCCGAGAAGGCCAACGTTGCCCACCTGGTTGCCCTGGCCTTCGCCGTTGCCTCATCCGGTAACCTGCCGGTTGTTGTTCTTTCGCTGTTCTGGCGTAAATTCAACACTGCCGGCGTCATCTCCGGTCTGGTTGTCGGTACGGTCGCGTCAATCGGCCTGGTTATGGTCTCCCCTAACATGACCTATCCGAAACTGGTTGCCAAAGGCGCAGAGAAAGTAGTTACCGCCATGGAGAAAAAACAGGCTGCTCTGCCTCCTGGTGCCGCACTTGATGCCAAAGATCAGAAAGCTCTTGATAAAGCCAAGAAAGATGTTCTCGGCAAAGACGGCAAATCCATCATGGGTCTGAGCGAGCCGATCCTGAAACTGAAAAACCCGGGTATCTTCTCAATCCCGCTCGGTTTCATCGCAGCTATCCTGGCAACACTGATGTTCCCGAACAAGCGGTCTGAAGAGATGTTTGACGAAGTCTATGTCCGCCAGAATACCGGCCTCGGCATGGCTAAAGCGATTGATCACTGATCGTGTGATTCATTGACGTTGTTGTAAAAAAGGGGGATGGCATGAGCCATCCCCCTTTTTTATAACCCTTCAAAGCCGATCACCGGTTGCCGAAGATTGCCGTACCGATCCGGACCAGTGTCGCCCCTTCCTGAATCGCCGCTTCAAAATCCCCCGTCATTCCCATGGAAAGTTCCACCATCTCTACACCTGAAATGTTATGCGCGGCAATGATTTCTGATAATTGCCGCAACCCGGCAAAAAACGGACGCGCAGTTTCAGGGTCATCAAAAAAGGGGGGCATAGTCATCAGGCCGCGCACCCTGATATGTGGCAGCAGAGCGCATTCCCGCACCAGTTGAATTGCCCCCTCTTCTGTGGTTCCTGATTTAGCCGCTTCACCGGAAATGTTTACCTGAACCAGTATGTCACAGATTTTGCCGAGCTTACCCCACTGCCGGTCGATCTCGGTAGCCAGTGAAATACGGTCAACTGAATGAATCAGCGCCACCTGGCCGGCGATATATCTCACCTTGTTGCTTTGCAGGTGGCCGATAACATGCCACTCGACCGCCTCAGAAACTTCTGTCAGCTTCGGCAGCAGTTCCTGGATATAGTTTTCTCCGAAAACCGTCTGCCCTGAATGAAATGCCTCTACGATATCCGCAGCCGGACGGGTCTTTGACACGGCAACCAGACGGACTGCGGCAGGGTCACGTCCGGCATGTATTGCTGCTGCCTGGATGAGACGGTTGATCCGGGTAAGGCTGGAGGAGATATTCATGGGAATTACGCCACTGCCTGCATGGTCTGGAGCACTTCATACAGTTCCGTCATCGGCAGACCGATCACATTGGTGTATGAGCCGTTGATTGCCCGGACAAAATGAACCGCCCCGCCTTGAATCGCATAGGCGCCGGCTTTATCCATCGGACAGCCGGTGGCGATGTACGCAGCTATTTCAGACTCTTCCAGTTTTTTAAAGGTCACTTCAGTGCGGACGCTGCGACTGATATGGATGCCACTGGCTTTGTCATACACGGTGAAACCGGTGATGACCTCGTGATTTCTGCCGGACAGTCCTGACAACATGCGGAGTGCGTCATCGGCATCAACCGGCTTGCCGAGGATAGCGCCATCAAGCACCACGATCGTATCTGCCCCGATGAAGAAGCGACCAGCCGTTGCTGATGCGACCGCATCAGCTTTTTCGTGTGAGAGGCGCATGACATGATCGGCAGGCAGTTCCCCCGGCCAAACATTTTCACAAATATCCGCCGGAACAACAGTGAACTCAAGACCCGCTAGTGACATCAATTCACTGCGGCGCGGCGACGCCGAAGCCAGCACGATTGCACATGGATTATTTCCCTTCATCAGCACCCTTCCGCGCTTCTTCAGCGGCACTCCTGCGCAGCTCTGCACGCTCGATAGCAGCTTTTTGATCCGCTTCCATATCCTGCCAATGCTTGGTCCAATCAGTCTTGCGAACCTGGTGGAGAATAATCACGCCGGGAACAATGACGCATCCCCAAAAAATAATCATCGTCATCTCATTGACAAGTCCGTAAATCAGAATGCCGATTCCCACCAGCAGCAGAAAAATTTCCGACGGTTCAATACGCCCGATCAGTGGCTTCTTCTGAACTTCGTTTTGTGTGTTATGCGTCATGTGATGCCTCCGGCCAGGGAAACATTTTCCCCGGGTTCAATATATTATTCGGGTCAAGAGCCGCTTTGATTGCTTTCATGGCAGCGATCTGGTGCGGGGAGAGTTCGAGTTCGATGTAAGGGGCCTTGGAGAGACCGACCCCATGTTCGCCAGACATGGTGCCGTTCAGGTCCAGTGCGGCCTGAAACACATCACGGATAGCCTCATGCGCCTTTTCATCCATGCCGGGGACGTCCTTATCAACCATGATATTAACATGAATATTGCCGTCTCCGGCATGGCCGAAGTTGACAATGGGGATATCGTACTTTGCCTGTATCTTTTCGATGGTGCGGATGATGTCCGGCACTTTGCTGCGCGGGACGACGACATCTTCATTATATTTAGTCGGGTTGATGTCCCGCAGCGACGGGGAAACAAGTCGTCGTACCCGCCAGAGTTCTTCCGATTCCGCAGCATCTTTGGCTGCCCGGAACTGTACCAGTCCGAGCGGTTTGATCAGTTCATGGATCTGTGCCGCCTGCTTTTCGATCAGGTCGCGATCACCATCCACCTCGATCAGCAGCACCGCCCGCCCTTCAGCCGGAATACCGAGGTTAAACCGGCGCTCGACGCACTGCAGCGTGGCATAGTCCATAAATTCAAGCGTGGTCGGAATGATTTTGTTGCCGATAATTGTTGAGACCGCCCTGGCGGCACCGTCGATCGAATCAAAGATCGTCAGCATGGTTTTCTTGGCATCCGGAAACGGCAGAATCTTGAAGATGATTTTGGTAATGACTCCGAGCGTCCCTTCGCTGCCGCAGAGCAGACGGGTCATGTCGTAGCCGACTACCGCCTTGTACGTCTCGCCGCCGGTGCGGATAATCTCGCCGGTCGGCAGTACCAGCTCAAGACCCATAACGAAGTCGCGGGTGACACCGTACTTGACGCAACGTGGTCCCCCGGCGTTTTCGGCGACGTTTCCCCCCAGCGTGGAAAATTTGAGCGAGGCGGGGTCGGGAGGATAGAAGAAACCGAGCTTTTCCACAGCGATCTGGAATTGCTCCGTCACGACCCCCGGTTCAACTTCAGCAATCAGGTTTTCGGTGTCGATCCTCAGGATGCGGTTCATGCGGGTCGTCACCAGCACGACTCCCCCCCCCTTCGGGAGTGAACCGCCGGTAAACCCGCTGCCGGCTCCTCGCGGGAACACCGGGAAACCTTCACGGTTCGCCAGTTTCAGAACGGCAGAAACTTCTTCAGCATGAGCCGGATGGACAACCGCATCAGGCAGAAACTCCATCTGGGTGGCATCATAGCCGTAGCAGATCATATCCTGCCTACTGGTTGAAACATTGTCAGAACCGACGATTGAAGTCAGTTCATTGATGAGATGTGCTGCGAGCATGGATGATCCTTTCAGTAATGGACAGGCGCACCAGGATACATGATATGGCGGTATCACTGCAAGGCTGTTTTGAGATTGGATGAAATCTGTGTGTAGAGCGGAAACTTTCCCCGGGGCCTCATTTCTCATGATGTTTACTGCTTACGGATCCATGATAAATGTCCACCGGTCAGGACGGTAAAAGAACCGAAGAGTCCGCTTGATTTTTAAGCGTACATTTTAAAATTCCTTCAGGGCAAGGCTGGTGTGCGGATCGCCGCTGCACCGAGAAAATCGCTCATGCCGCCGCAGCTGTTCTGAGACCAACCGCCATCTACCGGGAAAATCGTTCCGGTAACAAAGCTCCCGAGCGGAGAGGCCAGAAACAGACAGGCATTACCAACGTCCTCAGGGGTGCCAAGTCTTCCGAGCGGCACACTCCGTGCGACCATCTTCCTGATGTTCTCATCAGGGGCAAGACGGGCCATCCCCTCTGTGCCGTCTATCGGACCGGGGACCACCGAGTTGACACGAACCCCGACTGCTCCCCACTCAAGCGCCAGCGTCCGGGTAATCATATCGACACCCGCCTTGGCGGCGCAGACGTGGAGCTGCGCCTTCATCGGAATAAAGGCCTGTGGCGCAGAAATGTTGATCACGCTCGCCCCCGGCTTTTTAAGATGCGGATACACCGCCTTCATCACATGAAAGGTGCCGCGCAGATCGATATCCACCACCGACTTGAAGGCATTCCCGCTCATATCATTGGCAAGAACCGGGAAATTGC
>JBMOEI010000082.1:0-21180 GCA_049318985.1 Desulfuromonadaceae bacterium | reverse complement strand
GCGCTCAAAAAACAAAGTGTAGTGCCACTTGGAGATTTTAGTTGCGGCAACACCCCGTAATAACTATGCTTTTTTGCGGTGGTGACAAACTTGGGGTAGGCAAGCTGTGTTGCGATTACGTCATAGTTAAAATTGTACCGTTTGAGACGTAAGGAAAGTAGGGCGGTGAAGCACCACCATGCATTTATAGTCGCTCTTTTGCAAGACGGTACACCAGATTGTTTTCGCGTTTGCCGACAGCAATAACTTCAATAATCAACACGGTATCTTTTACCTGGTAGACCAGGCGATATCCGACATCACGCAGTTTGATCTTGTAGCAATCCGGTAGGGCTGAAAGTCGGGCAGATTCGACACGAGGGACGAGAAGGCGTTCGGCAAGACGCTTTTTAAACAGTTCTCTGATGCTGTTATCCAGTTTACGCCATTCTTTGAGGGCTGATTCTTTGAACTCAAGTTCATAACTCATCAAGAGAGACCCTGATGCTCTGTTCATGCTGGCGCTCTTTAACGAGTTGAACAAGATACTGGTCATCAAGCTGTTCCATCATGGCTTCGTACGCTGCGGCAGGAACCAGATAAGCAGTTGGGCGGTTGTGATTGAGAATGGCGACCGGCGCACCGTGAGCCTGGTTAATGATATCGGAAGGGTTTTTCTTGAGGTCACTGATACTGACGGTTGATGTTGCATAAATAGCTTGCACGATGTACCTCCACAATAAAATAGGTACTAAATTTAGTCTATTATTTTGGTCCTTGCAATACAAAATATCCTGTACTGCGGAACCTTTTCATCGTTCCCACGGTCTCAGTGGGTATGAATCCCCGGACACTCCGGCGTCCTAGATAATGCGACGCTGGAGCATGGGAACAATAAATTCGGGCGAATAACCATTCGCCCCAACATTCCGGGTGTCAGAAACTGACACCCGGTATCAACTTCTGCTACCCCTCCATCTCTTGTTATCCTCTGTAAACCCCCTGTTTTAGGCATTCTGCATTTTTTTCAAAAAAAACGATTGCGGGCGCTTTTTTATTATTAGATTGGATAATCCCAAAATATATCTGTCGAAAATCGGTGTCATTTATGGCCAATAAAAAACCGAACCTCAAAAGCTGCCCTTTTGTAACCCGGCCTATGCCGGGCTGCAGGGTGCATGAAATTACCAGCCAGACCATTCCAAATATTCTGGAATGCTGTGGCGAAAAGTTTACCGAGTGTCCTTTGTTCAAGAATAAACAGGCAGATGGCGATTTGAAAAAAAATAACACATCTTCTTAGTGACCAGTTTCTATTACCCCAACAACAAAAAAGGAGTCCCCCGATGAAAGAACAATTACCCGAAGTAGAATCAGCAGCCACACCCGAAGAAACTTCCACTGAAACAACAACCCCGCAAACTCTGCAAGGTCGCTCGGTATTTGCGCTGGAGATGACCGCTTCCGGACTCTCTGTCCGCACTGTGTTCCTCACCGAACAAAACCAGCTCATCGAGATGCCGGCCATATTTCCGGATGTGCATTATGCCATGGCTCAAATCGATGAACTGCGCCGTATGGTGATGGAACGCTTTGCCCAGGCGGCGCACATCGGTGCCCAGGTTATGGCTGCGCAGGTATCACAACAGGTTGTAGAGCAGAAAACATTAGAACTTAACGATGCAGGGGCAAAATCGTAGGGGCAAAAATCTTTCGCCCCTACACAGCACGGACACAATGACACACACCCATAGGAGACACCGCCATGAATAAAGCCTATCGCCTCATCTGGAGCAAAGCCAAGGAACGTTGGGTCATCGCCGCTGAGATTATCAAAGGAAACGGCGGCCCTTCGCCAGTCACTGTCGCTGCGGCAGTTGTGACTTCGCTGATTATGGCGGCAAGCGGGGCTCATGCCTTGCCTGTTGGCGGGCAAGTGACAGCCGGGCAGGCGGCTATCAGCACTCCTTCGGCGACGCAGATGAACATCACCCAGGGGACGAATCAGGCGATTATCAACTGGAACTCCTTCGGCATCGGCAGAGGTGAGGCAGTTAATATCGTCCAGCCTTCCAGTCAGTCAACCCTTCTTAACCGGGTGCTGGGGAATAACCCCTCCAACATCTTCGGCTCACTGACTGCTAATGGCCGCGTCTTTTTGACCAACCCATCCGGTATCCTCTTTGCTCCCGGCGCCAGCGTCAACGTCGGCGGACTGGTGGCGTCCAGCCTCAGCATTAAAGACAGCGATTTCCTGGCGGGGAAATATTCGTTCTTTAAAGATGGTTCCGGCGGTTCAGTCGTCAACCAGGGGAATATCTCCGGCGGCTTTGTGGCGCTGCTGGGCAATTCTGTTGAGAATGCCGGGACGATTGTCACCACCAAAGGGACGACCGGGCTTGCTGCGGGTGACGGGATCACCCTCGGTTTTGATCCGAATGGCTTGATGGCGATCAAGGTTGACAAGGCTGCATACAACGCCCAGGTGACCAACAACGGCGTCATTGAGGCGGATGGCGGCACGGTGGTGATGACCGCTTCTGCTGCTGATGCCCTGCTGGCAACGGTCGTCAACAACAGCGGCACAATCCGCGCCCGCAGCATGGTTGAGCGTAATGGTGAAATTGTCATTGAGGGTGGCGCAAGCGGTGTTGTCCAGAACAGCGGCACGCTGGATGTTTCTTCTGCGACCGGCAGCGGCGGCAGCATCAAGGTGCTGGGGGAATATGTCGCCTTGACCGGTTCAGCGCTGCTTGATGCTTCCGGTGCGACCGGAGGCGGTACGGTTAACGTTGGCGGCGGTTTTCAGGGGAAAGATGCGACGCTGTACAACGCCGCGCAGACGATTGTTGGATCTGAAGTCGTTATCAAGGCTGATGCTGTTGATTCAGGTAACGGCGGTAATGTCGTTGTCTGGTCTGATAAACATACCGGTTTTGGCGGCAGCATCAGCGCCAAAGGTGGCGCAGTAGCCGGAGATGGCGGAGCTGTTGAAGTATCCAGCAAAGGACAATTGAATTTTGTCGGTATGGTGGATGCCGGTGCGGCAAACGGTGCCGCCGGCACCCTGTTGCTTGATCCGAAGAATATTACGGTGAGTACCACCGGCCCCACTACGGCAGATTTGACAACAGTTGATCAGTTTGTCGATGGCACAGGTGTGGATTCTGTTATTGCTCCTACGACCATCACCGCCGTAACGAACACCGGCACCGCTGTTACCCTGCAGGCCAGCAACGACATTACCGTCAACAGCCTCATCAATACCATTAATTCCAACCCAGCGGCGAACGGCGGTAATGGTGGTAACCTGACCCTGGAAGCCGGTCGCAGCATCACCAATAATTCAATCATCATCACCGATAACGGTAACCTGACGCTGATTGCCAACTCGAGTAAAGTTGGTGTCGTTGACGTCGATCGTACGGATGGTGTCGCTGACCTCATCAACTACGGTGTCATCAATGCCGGTACCGGTACTGTCACCATGACCATTGAAAACGGCGGCACTACTCGCACCGGTGACAAAATCCTGAGCGGCAGTATTGGCTCCGGCGCAGTGGTCGCTAGTGCCCTGAATATAATCCATAACGGGCCCACAGCCGGTGGCACCATCGACATCGGCTCGACAACGGTCAAGAACATGACCGTTACCTCAAGCCTGGGCAGAAATGTCACCAATGATTCCGGCGGAATCAGTGTGCAGGGGTCCTCAACCAGTACGGCGACGTTTGATGTCGGCGCCGGCACGGTCACCCTGACCGGCGACAGCACCGACCTTGAAATTATCAAGGTCACCAATGCCGGCAATGTCACCCTGGTTGATCTCAACGGTCTCCAGCTTGGAGCATCCAACATAACCGGTTTTCTCGACGTAACCACCCACGGCCCGATCGGTAATACCGGCGCCGTAACAGTGGGTGGGCAGATGACGTTGAATGCGCTGACCGGCGGTTTTGGTGTAGAGCCCAATGGCATTACGCTCGATAACGGTGGCAACAACTTCAACACTGTCTGGATAAAAAAAGGCGAAGCCGTTACCATCCATGACAGCAACGGCTTTACCCTGAGCGGAGGAACTAACACCGTAGATAACAATCTGACTCTGGAAGCGATAACCGGTGCCATTACTGTTAGCGCAGCTACAAACGTCAGTGCTTATACGGATATCCGTGCCAATGGGGCTTCAGGCAGCGTTACCATCAATAGTCCCGTGGGTACCGGTAGTGGTATGACTATCGAATCATCAGGTAATGTGCAGATCAATAACACCCTGACCGCAGGACAAGGTTTGACGATCAGTACCACTGCTGGTGATATCACATCCACTGCCAGCGGTGTGCTTCAAGCCGGTTATGATATCACCTTGAACGCCCAAGGAGCTACGAACGGCATTTCCCTGGGTGCCAATGTAACCACAACACAAGAAAGCATCATCGCCACAACCAACAAGGCATTTGCCACCACGGCAGATCTTTTTGCTGAGGCAGGCTATGGTTCGCCCACCTATAGTCAGGGCAAGGTCACGGTTACCGCCACTGGTGGCGGAGCCTCTTTCAAAAACGTCAGCGTTGATCAGGAATTCTCCGTAACTGCAGCCGGTGATATCACCGGCACCGGCGTAGTCGCTATCGCTAACGACAGCGGTTTTTCCGGGCTCTCTGCAGCAGGCTATGACATTACCTTTGCCAATACAGGCAACAACTTCCGTAATGTCTATATCCCGGCGGCTAGGAATGTAACCCTTAAGGATCAGAATGCCAGTTTGGATTATGGGGGCACTGCTATATTCTTTACCGGCATCACTGCCAGCGGCAATCTGGATGTTACTGCCGGTGGATCGATAGCTTCCGGTTCCGGATCTAATCGGGATAGACAACATCCTAGCGGCCCTTTCTACTCCAGCTACCCCGGCAACGGCGTCATCACTGTGGGGGGCACGTCACTCTTCACAGTAACGGCAGCTGATTCAAACCTGCTGCTGGGCAACTCCGCCAACGTTTTTACCGGTGCTGTTACGATGGCTACTTCTGGTGCCGAGGCATCGTATTATGATCTGGACTTCAGCAATAATACACCGGTTGCTGCGGTTATCGGCGGTTTTCCTGCCGCATCCCTGCATAATGTCACCCTGACCTTTGCCAGCGCACCCAGTTTTGAAATTCCAACCATGTCACTGACCGGTAATCTGACCGTCTCCCTGCCAACTGCCACGATTGGTTCCGGCCTTACTCAGCATAGCGATGGGATCCATCAGTCCGCTGGCCAAACGGTTGCGGTCTCCACCAGCGCCGCCGGCAATATCACCATCGATTCAACCAGCAACAGCTTCAGCAATCTGAACATCACTGCGGCTAACAACGCACTAGTCAAAAACAGCACTGATCTCAATCTGGTCGGTATTGATACCTCTGCAGCCAGTGGCAACGGCGACTTTACCCTCACCAACACCGGCGATGTCACACAGAGCGGCTATGTAAAGGTGAAAGGGACGGCAAGCTACGATCTTGGCGCAACCCACAACCTGACGCTGGATCGTACTCCAGATGCGTGGGGGTCTGGCGGGAATGATCAGAATATCCTCAAGGTCATCTCTGCCAACAATGTTCTGGTTAAAGAAGCAAATGACCTTACTCTGGACAGTTCCACCATCAGCGGCACCCTGGCGCTGACCGGTTACAACAGTTCCCTTGATCAGGTTGCAGCTTCCACCGTTCTGGTGACCGGTACTACGACATTCTCTACATTTAGCGGATCAAGCGGTATCGACCTGACAAGTGTCAATAACCAGTTCGGCCCTCTGGCCATAGCCAATTCCGGCAACCGGAAGGTCTATATCACCGAGAACGATGCCATCACCCAGGCATCAGCATGGAGTCTCGCCGGGTCTAACATCCGCTTACGTACGGTCGCGGACCAGGCCATAACGCTGGATAAAGACAATTCGATTGCCGTGCTGACGCTGACACAAAGTGGCGACGGTACTGCTGCAGGCGATGTGCTTGTCAATTCGCCAACCGGTTACAGCCTGGGACAGGGAGCCGCGTGGACAACACACGGCCAGACCACCATCACTCTGATGAACGGAGCCTGGGTTAACCTGAACAGCTATAATGACAACATCCTCGGCCCTCTGCAGATAAACAATGGAACTGGTTATACCAACATCAACGCAAAAGATTGGGCCGATAGCGGGGCCGGAGTGCATGCGGCTATTTCTGATAATGCCGCAACTGGCAAAAACTGGACAACTACCGGCGTTGCCACGTTGCGCGCCTTTGATAGCACCGCCACCAATCTGACCGGAACCATTAACCTGACCAACCAGAGCAATGTGCTGGGTGATCTCGATATTCAGGCCGGGATAGTGACTATCACCGAAGGCCACAGCATAACTGACCGGGGTAATAACAGTGATGCCACCGGTGCCTGGATTACCACCGGTGCTACCACCCTCAACGCTAACAATGCTGTTACGCTGGATAACCTCTCTAACAGCCTGGGGGGGCTATCAGTTACTGTAACCGGCGGTGCAGCGGTACAGATTACCGACAATACTGATCTGACCCAGTCGGCAGCCTGGCATGTTGGGGCATCTCCGGTAACGCTCAACTCGGTCGGGCATGGTATTGACCTGAGCACCAGCACTGGCAATATTTTGGGTAACATCAACATAACGACTACTTACGGTCGGCCAACCTCAGTCAAAATCAAGGAAGATGATGCGATCACGCAAGGATCTACCTGGGATCTCACCAGTAAACCGGTGACCCTGATTGCTGAAAATGACAAGTCTATCACCCTTACCGACACTGCCAACCAGATGGGCAACCTGACTATTACCGGAGGCGCGGTCACCATCACCGAAAATGCCGCCATCGTCCAGGGTGCCACTGCGGATGATAAATGGACGACAACCGGGACAACGACTCTTAATGCCCTGCAAAATGCCATCACGCTGGAAAACACCGGCAACGTGCTGGGAGCCATTGCCATCACGGTTGCCGATGGCACGCCGGCATCACTCAATATCACGGAAGATCACGACATTACCCAAGCGTCAGCCTGGATTCTGCCAACCAAGGCAATCACGCTAAACTCACAGACCCAAGATGTCGTCCTGGGTACTGCCGGCAACCAATTGGGGGCGCTGACGGTAAGCGGTGCCAATGCCAGCATTACGGAAAATCACGCCATTACCAATGGTGATGCCTGGACCGTTACCGGCCTGACTACCCTGAATGCCACCGGCAACACCATTTCTCTCGAGAATTCACTCAATAACTTCGGATCTCTCAAGATCGACTCGGCGGGGTCGGATGCCAGTGTGAGGGACGCTAACCTTATTGAATTGAACGATATTGCCGTCAGCAACATGACGCTCACTTCCGGCGGCGCAATCAGCCAGGCAAACGGCACGGCCGTTACCGCAGGCACCCTGCGCCTTCTGGGGAGCGGTTCCGCCAGCCTGACCAATAGCGGCAATAACGTAACCACCTTTGCCGCATCTTTTTCCGGCGGCGATCTGAGTTACACCGATAGCAACGATTTTACGGTTGGCAATGTCAACGGTACATCCGGCATTTCGGTTGGTATCAATAACGTCACTCTCACCTCGGACACCGGCACCATCGCCGGTCTCAGCACGGTTGCTTCTACCAGCGGATCCTTGACCGTACAAACCGCCACTGGTCTGACATTACAGGCCATGACCATCGGTGGTGCACAAACCTATACGGCAGGCGGTTCGGGAATAACACTCAATGCCGGTATATCGAGCGATCAATCTGGCGTCATAACTTTTAGCAGCCCAGTCACGCTTGGCGCTGATCTGACGATCCAGTCCCATGATTCAGCCATCAATTTTAACGGCGCCATCACCGGTGCCACCAAAAGGTTGACTGTTAATGCCGGGACCGGGGCGATTGATTTCAAGGAGGCATTGAGCGGTCTGGGGCTGTCATCTACAGCCAGTACGGCGTTGGATGTCACGGCATCAAATACCCATTTCCATAAAACCCTCGAGGCGAACAACGGGTTGTCAATATCCGGTCCGGTAACGTTTTTTGATAACATCACCCTGCATGACGGCAATGCCGGATCAGTGTTTTCAGGAATGGTAACCTTTAGTAACGCTGGTGTTACCGCGTTTTCCGGCTATGACGGAGTCTCCTTCAATAATGGTGTTACGTTGTCCGGCGACACCTCTATCACCTCAAACGATTCCACACTGACCTTTGCTAATGCAGCTATAGCCGGGACGTATGACCTTACCCTGAACTCCGGCACCGGGACGATTGTCGGTCTTGACAAAGTCGGCAGCAACTTAACCAGCCTGGATGTCACCGGCTACAACCTGATCATCCCAACTGGCGGCGCTACTCTGAGCGGCCCACAAACCTATGCGGCAACAGGCGGCACCTCGGTACGTCTCGACGGCAATGTCACCAGTACGCTAAACGCTACCGGCGCGATCACCTTCAACAGCCCGGTAACATTGGGGAATAATGTCACGGTAAGCACGGCCAACTCTGTGATTAATTTTAACGGCACAGTGGATGGCGCCCGCAATCTGACGGTCAATTCAGGCACAGCCACAACCGCTTTTACCGGCATGATCGGCACCAACAACCCGTTGGGAAGCGGCACGGGTGCCGCGCTGGTGCAGAATGGCAGCGGCGCAACCACCTTTGCTGAAACAGTGGAAACCCGTTCCGGCATTGTCGCTGCGGGGCCGGTTACCTTCAGAAAGGATACTACCCTGGGAGACGGCGACACCGGTTCAACCTTCACCGGCGAGGTCACGCTGGACAAAGCCGGCACCATAACGCTGTCCGGCTATGACGGTATAGTTTTTGATGGAGGTATTAACCTCTTGCAGGGTGATGCCGATATCACCAGCAACAATTCGCTGATGAACTTCTCCGGTGCGCCAGGAAATGTGATAGGTAATCATCTGCTGACACTCAATGCCGGCACCGGAACCATCGGCGGCACGCAAGGTCTTGCCGCCATGAGCAGCGACCTGACCGGCCTGACCGTTACGGCCAAAAATCCGCTTATCCCCACTGCCGGAGTAACCATTGACGGCAACCAGAACTACACTGCCACCGACAATAGCAGCATTACTCTGGAAGGCAATGTCAGTAGTACCTCCAACGGCACCATCACCTTCAATAATCCGGTACTGCTTGCCGCAGACTCATTGGTACAAACTACTAATGGCGATATTACCTTTGCCAGTACGATTGACGGCGCACATAACCTGACTGTTGAAGCAGCCGGGGGGGCAACCGCCCTGTTTCAGGGGAAGATAGGCAGTAACTCTGTGGCAGGCAGTGGCACAGGGTATGCCCTCGACCTTCAGGGGAGTAGTAATGTCCTGGAAGAGACCGTGCAGACCGCTTCAGGCATCTATGTTCAGACAGATGCCGCCTTTAAGAAAAATGTAACCCTGGGGGATGGCGATACCGGCACTTTATTTAACGGTACGGTAACGTTCGATTCTACCGCCGGCATGACCTTTAGCGGCTATGACGGGATGGAATTCCGCGGCGATGTAACCCTGGCAAACGGCTCGCTGGCCATTACTTCCAATTCAGTTGATCCAGTGATTTTCAGAAACCGCATCAACGGAGCCCAGGCCCTGACCATCGGCAACCCTGGCATAACCACATTCAGGGGCACGGTTGGTAACAGCACTCCGCTTGCCAGCCTGACCATACAGGCCGGCGGCACCACGGAGCTGGATATCTTTACCGGTGGAGCGGCTATAACGACTTCAGGTGCCCAGACCTTTAACAACGCAGTGACGTTGCTGGAAGACACGACGTTGGCCGGCAGTCTGGTGGCGTTTAACGACACGCTCGATGGCGGTTTTGACCTTTCCATTACCGGTAATGCCCGGTTTGGTGATAGCGCAGGCACGGATTCGGTTGGCGGCACGGATGAACTCGCCAGTATTGAAGTATCCGGCACCACCAGCATCGGTGCTGCCCTGACCGGCATCAATACCAGAGAGGCCCAGACGTACACCGGCGCAGTTACGCTGGGTGACGGTAATCATGTCTTTGATTCCTCAGATGGCTTCACAATCTGGTTTAAAAATACGATTGACGGTGTGAATGTCGGTCAGGCCGGGTTGACGGTGAATACCAACTCCACCACCACCTTTGCCGGGGCAATTGGCGCAGGTCAGGGACTGGCATCACTGGTAACAAATGTCGGAGGCACTACCCAGATAAACGGTGGGGCAGTCACAACAACTGGAGCCCAGACCTATAATGATAATGTGACGCTGGGAGCTGACACAACGCTGACCGGTTCGACCATGACTACCAATGGCAGGATAACCGGCAACTCACGTAACTTGAATGTAATCGCTAACGCCGTATTTGGTGATGGTACCGGAGACTGGATTACCGGTCTGACCAGTCTTGATGTGAGCGGCACCACGGCGATCAATACGGATGCCGTTACAACAACCGGCAGCCAGACCTACAATGGCACCGTAACTCTGGGCACAGGCACAACCCTGACCGGCTCGACAATCACGACCAAAGGAACGGTAACAGGCAACACATATAGCTTGAATGTAAGCGGCGACGCAGTCTTTGGCGATGAGGCAGCGGACAGGATAACCGGTCTGAGCTCTCTTGATGTGACCGGCGCCACTATCCTCAACACGGATACGGTTACGACTGCAAACGGGCAGTATTACTACAACGCAGTGACTCTGGGTGCTGACACAACGCTGACTGGTGTTGACGTCAGCTTTTACTCAACCGTCACGTCAGATGGTACCAGCCGTGCCCTCAACGTTAATGCCAGCGGCGTTACCACATTTGGCGGCGCAGTGGGCAGCGCGGTTGCGGGCGAGAAGCTGAGCAGCCTGACCACCGATGCCGGAGGCACCACCGCGCTCAATGGTGCTGCGGTTACCACAATTGGTGCCCAGACCTACAATGATGCGGTAATTTTGGGGGCTGACACAACGCTGGCCGGTGCTGGCATCACCCTGACAGCAACCGTTGTATCAGATGGCACCAACCGCGCTCTGGCTGTTAATGACAGCGCCACCACCACTTTTGGCGGCGCTGTGGGCAGTGCCGTTGCCGGTGAAAAGCTGAGCAGCCTGACCACCGACGCCGGCGGCACCACCGTGCTTAATGGTGGCGCAATTACCACCACCGGTGCCCAGACCTACAATGATGCCGTGACTCTTGGTGCAGCCGCGACCCTTACCGGGGTTGGCAACAGGTTTGTTGACACGGTTAATGGTGCCCATGCCCTGACGATTAATGACAGCGGCACCACCACCTTCAGCGGAGCTGTTGGCGGCGTGACCGCCCTGACCAGCCTGGCCACCGATGCGGGCGGCACTACCGCCATCAACGGCGGCTCGATGGAAACTTCCGGAGCACAGACCTACAGCGACGCTGTTACCCTGGGAGCTAATGCGGTCATTACATCCGGCAGTAATGCAGCTTTCGGCACCATCGATAACAACTACAACCTGACAGTGAACGCGGCAGGACAAACGACTTTTGGCGGCATCATCGGCGGAGTTAATCCGCTCAGTGCCATCAGCACCGATGCTGCTGGTACCGTGCTCATCAATACAACAGACATTACCACCAACGGCAGCCAGACCTTCCGCGATGCCATGACACTTGGCGCAGACCTGAGCCTGAACAGCAGTAATGGGGTTACGATTAATAACACCATTAGCGGTGCACAATCACTGGTGATTGCCGGTGGCAATGGCGGGGTGACATTGATGGGAGCGGTTGGCGGGACAACGCCGCTGACAGCGCTGACGGTCAACAATAATGCTGCGCTCAGTCTGGCAGCAGTCAACACCAGCGGAGCACAGGTTTACAACTCCGTCAGTACCATAACACTTAACGACAGTTTGTCCGGCACCGGCTTGACGTTTAATGATCCGGTGGACGTAACTGCAACCGGTAAAACATTGAATGCGGGAACCGGCAACCTGACCTTTGGCGACACGGTCAATGCCCATGCGCATAATCTGACCTTGAGTACTACAGGCGGCACGGCCAGCCAGGCAGCAGCAATTACTGCCGGGGGCCTCGAACTGCTGGGGGCAGGTGGTACATTTACTCTGGATACGGTCAGCAACGATGTCGGTCAGTTGGCAGGTAATACCGGCACGGTGCGGTTCAGAAATGATAACGGTTTTGCTATTGGCACGATTAATAGTGCTGGTCTGACCACCAGCGGCACACTGGTTCTGGATAGCACCGGAACGGTCAGCCAATCTGCAAACATCTCTGCTGCTGGCCTGGCTCTCAAAGGGGCTGGCGGTACATTCACGCTTACCAGAGATACCAACTCCATCGCCACCCTGGCTGCCGATACTGGTTCCATTGACCTGCATAATAACCGTGCCCTTACTATCGGTACCGTGAACCCGACCGGGGTGACTACCACCGGCAACTTTACGCTGAAAAACAACGGAGCAATTACTCAGGATGCCGGTGCTTCGCTCAATGTCGGCGGCAACGCTACTCTGGAGACCACCCATGCTGCGGGTGATGTCGCCATTAATAACTCATCGGCTGTAGCTACTGAAATCGGAGCTACCCTGGTTGGTGGTAATTATTCTCTTACTGCAACCGGGAAAAACGTCACCCAGGCAGATGGCGCTTCTTTGCAAGTTGCCGGTGATCTGGATGTGACAGCCGCTGATGTTAGCCTGGCGGCAAGCGGCAACCTGGTTGGCGGTTCAATCACCACCACTGGTCTCAGGATTATCAGGCAAGGGGGGGGTAATTACGCTTGGTGATGTGAATTTCACCGGACAACTTCAGGTCATCAGTGAAGCTACCGAAAAGACATTCGGCGCTGCCGTGCACAGTCCGGCAATCACTCTCAACAACTCGACCAATAACATTGCCGGGGCGCTTGCCATAAAAACTGTCAGCCCGACAGTCACTATCGGTGGTCAGGTAAAAACCGGGATTAATCAGACTGCCAATACGTCAATTGTTGTTACCGGAGCATCCACATTTATTGCAGAAAGCAGCTCTGTTGCAGGCAGCGGCGTGATTAACCTGACCAACCCGAACAACCATTTTGGTCCACTGACCCTGAGCGGCACAGATATAAGTCTTACCGAATCTGTCGGCAATACGGTTGTTTCCGCTGCTACTGCTACAAACCTCGCCATAACATCTTCAGGAACCGTGACCCAGACAGGTGCGATTACTACCGGAGCATTAACGGTCGCTGCCGGTGCCAATCAGGTTTCCCTCAACAATTCTGGTAACGTCTTTACCGGTCTGGTGAGTTTGACGGGCGGTACAATTGGTCTCATTGACAGCACCGCATTGCAACTGGGAGCGGTCAGCGCAAGCGGTGACGTCAGCATCGCCACTTTGAGTGGAAATCTGACTGCAACAGGTGCCGTCAGCACCACAAGTACCACTGACAGTGCTGTTATCCTCAATGCCGGCAAGGATAGTGCTGCCGGTATCGCCAGCGGCGGCAATATCATCATCAGCGGCGGTTCCGTTGCTGTCGGCACCGGCGGTCGGGCGACGCTTTATTCCGGTAGCGCAACAGTTAACACCGGTTTGACCGCTCTGGTCGGTTCCGGGTCAGGGCATTTCCGCTATGACAGCGATGAGGCCGCCACCCACTATACGACCAGTCTGGGAACCGGTACATATGCTATTTACCGGGAACAGCCGACGCTCACGCTTACTGCAGATAACGCCTTGGCAACCTATGGCATTGCTCCGACACTGTCAGTAACGGCAGGGGGAAGGGTCAATGGCGATACCACTGCGCAGTCGGTGAGTGGGGCAACCTTTGCCATTGGCGGTTCAAAATCAAATTCAAACAACTACATCGCCGGTGATCACGCCATCACCATAACCGGTGCAGCAAGCGAACTTGGCTATGCCGTGAGCAGCAGTTATAACGATGGAGTGCTGACGGTGAACAGGGCCGCACTGACCATCTCCGGCATTACCGCTGCCAATAAAGAGTACGACCGCACAACATCCGCAACGGTAACCACTACCGGTGCTGTGTACGGCGGCAAGATTTCCGGGGATCTGGTTTCTGTTTCTACTTCCGGCCTGTTCAGCAGCAAGGATGCCGCCAACAACAAGACCGTTACCCTGACCAGCAGCTACAGCGGCGCTGACAAAGATAACTACACCATCACCAATCAGGCATCTGCCCTGGCCGACATCACCCCCAAGGCCTTGACCATCAGCGGTATTACCGCCGCCAACAAGACCTATGACGGCAACAATTTTGCGACGGTTGCCACCGGCAGTGCCAGCTACAGCGGTCTGATCAGCGGGGATGCGGTTTCCGTTTCTGCTTCCGGCCTGTTCAACGACAAAACGGCAGCCACCGGTAAAACTGTTACCATCACCAGTAATTACAGCGGCGCTGACAAAGGTAACTACACCATAACCGACCAGACTGCCACTACAGCAGATATTACTCCTAAAGCCCTGACCATCTCGGGTATTACTGCAGCCAACAAAGAGTATGATCGCACAACATCAGCAACGGTCACCACTACCGGCGCCGCATACGGCGGCCTGGTCACAAACGATAATGTCACTGTCTCTGCTACCGGTCTGTTCAGCGACAAGAATGCCGCGAACAACAAGAACGTTACCCTGACCAGCAGCTACAGCGGCAGCGACATGGGTAATTACACCATCACCGATCAGGCATCTGTTCTGGCCAACATCACCCCCAAGGCTTTGACCCTCTCTGGTATTACCGCCGCCAACAAAACCTATGACGGCAACAATACTGCAACGGTTTCCACCGGCAGCGCCAGCTACAGCGGTTTGATCAGCGGGGATCTGGTTTCCGTCTCTGCTACCGGCCTGTTCAACAACAAAAATGCCGCCAACGGCAAGACAGTCACCCTGACCAGCAGTTACAGCGGCGATGACAAAAACAACTACACCATCACCGATCAGGCAACTGTTCTGGCCGATATCACCCCTAAGGCTTTGACCATCAGCGGTATTACCGCTGCCAACAAGACATATGACGGCGACAATACTGCAACGGTTTCTACCATCGGTGCCGCATACGGAGGCAAGATTTCCGGAGATAACCTCACCGTTTCTGTTACCGGCCTGTTCAACGACAAGAATGCCGACAACGGCAAGACGGTCACCTTGGCCAGCAATTACAGCGGTAGTGATGTCGGCAACTACACCATCACCGATCAGGCATCTGTCCTGGCCGACATCACCAAGAAAGATCTGGTAGTCAGCTCCATTGGTGCATCCAACAAGGTGTACGACGGCACTAACATCGCCACCGTAACCGGCGGAACCATCACCTCCGGAGTTGTTGTCAACGACGACGTTACTATCAATTCCATAAGCGGTTTGTTCAGCGACAAAAACGTCAACACCGGCAAAACCGTCACCATCAGCGGCGGTGTTCTGGGTGGTGCCGATGCCGGCAACTACAACGTAACCGGTACCGATACCGCTACCGCAAATATTACCCCCAAGGATTTGACCATCAGCGGCATTACCGCCGCCAACAAGACCTATGATGGCAACACTACTGCAACGGTATCCACCGGCAGCACCGTGTACGGTGGTCTGATCACCAATGACAACGTGACCGTTTCTGCTACCGGTATTTTCAGCGACAAGAATGCCGCCAACGGCAAGACTGTCACCATCACCAGCAGTTACGATGGAGCAGACAAAAACAACTACACCATCACTAACCAGGCCTCTGTCCTGGCCGACATTACGCCCAAGGCTTTGACCATCAGCGGTATTGCCGCCGCTAACAAGACCTATGACGGCAACAATAGTGCAACGATATCCACCTCCGGCGCCGTGTACGGCGGTCTGGTCATCAACGATAACGTCACCGTCTCTGCTACCGGTCTGTTCAACGATAAAACAGCAGCCACCGGCAAGACAGTCACCATCACCAGCAGTTACGATGGAACAGACAAAAACAACTACACGATCACCAACCAGGCATCTGTCCTGGCCGACATCACTCCCAAGACATTGACAATCAGCGGCATTACCGCCGCTAACAAGACCTATGACGGCAACAATACTGCAACGGTATCAACCAGCGGTGTTGCGTACGGAGGTCTGATCACCAATGACAACGTGACCGTAACTGCCACCGGTCTGTTCAGTGACAAAAATGCCGCTGATGGCAAAACCGTCACCCTGGCAAGCAGCTACGACGGTATCGATAAAAACAACTACACCATCACCAATCAGGCGAGCGCATTGGCCACCATCAGTCGCATGGATCTGACGGTAAGTTCCTTTGGAGCGGCAAACAAGGTCTATGACGGTACGGCTGCGGCAACTATTACCGGAGGTAATATTACCGCCGGCGTGATTTCAGGCGACAATGTTATTTTGTCGTCGGTGAGCGGCAACTTCGCCGACAAGCATGTCGGCAACAGCAAGTCCGTTACCATCACCGGTGGTCAGTTAAGCGGCACTGATGCCGCTAACTATACTGTTCTCAGCACCGGCACATCCACCGCTGACATCACACCGGCATCCCTGGCCATCTCCGGCATCACTGCCGCCAACAAAACCTACGATGGCACCAGCAGCGCAACCGTTTCTACCAGCGGTATCAGCTATACCGGCCTGATCAGCGGAGATGACGTAACCGCAGTGGTTACTGGTCTGTTTAGCGACAAGAACGCAGCTGACGGCAAAACCGTCACCTTGTCCAGTGGTTACAACGGCACGGACAGAGGCAACTACGCCATCACCGACCAGGCAACCACTACAGCCAGCATTAGTCGCAAGGATCTGACGGTAAGCACCATCGGGGCAACCAACAAGGTCTATGACGGCACCGTAACCGCCACGGTAACCGGTGGCACCATAACTGCCGGTGTCGTCTCCGGCGACAATGTATCACTGTCATCTCTGACTGGCGCTTTCAACGACAAGAACGTGGCCGATGGCAAAACCGTTTCGATAACTGGCGGGCAATTAGGCGGAACTGATGCCGGTAACTACAACGTAACTGGTACTGATACAGCGATAGCCAATATTACTCCGGCGTCTCTGACCATCTCCGGCATCACCGCCGCCAACAAAACCTACGATGGCATCAGCAACGCAACCGTCTCAGTCAGCGGAGTCAGTTATACCGGTCTGATCAGCGGAGATGACGTAACCGTATTGGCCACCGGTCTGTTCAGCGATAAGAACGCCGCTGATGGCAAAACCGTCACCATAGCAAGCAGCCACAACGGTATCGATAAAAACAACTACACCATCACCGACCAGGCAGCCACTACCGCCAACATCAGCCGCAAGGATCTGACGATAAGCACCATCGGGGCAACTAATAAGGTATACGACGGCAGCGTAAATGCCACGGTAACCGGTGGTGCCATAACTGCCGGTGTTGTCTCCGGCGACGATGTTGCTTTGTCATCTCTGACCGGTGCTTTCAGCGACAAGAATGTTGCCGATGGCAAAATCGTTTCTATCACCGGCGGACAGCTGAGCGGCACTGATGCTGGTAACTACAACGTAACCGGCACTGATATAGCTACCGCCGACATCACCCCCAAGGCTTTGGCCATCAGTGGTATTACTGCCGCCAACAAGACCTATGACGGCAACAATACTGCAACGGTATCCACCTCCGGCACCGTGTACGGCGGCCTGATAAACAATGACAGCGTGACTGTTTCTGCTGCTGGTCTGTTCAGCGACAAGCATGCCGCAAACGGCAAGACCATTACCCTGGCCAGTAGTTACAGTGGCAGTGATGTGGGCAACTACACCATTACTGATCAGGCAAGCACATTAGCCAACATCAGCAAGAAAGACCTGACCGTAAGCACCATCGGGGCAACCAACAAGGTATATGACGGCACCGTAACCGCCACAGTAACCGGTGGTGCCATAACTGCCGGTGTTGTCTCCGGCGACGATGTCACTTTATCGTCGGTGAGCGGCAACTTCGCCGACAAGCATGTCGGCAACAGCAAGTCGGTCACCATCACCGGTGGTCAATTGAGTGGTTCCGATGCCGGTAACTACAACGTAACCGGTACGGACACGGCAATCGCCGATATCACTCCGGCATCCCTGGCCATCTCCGGCATCACTGCCGCGAACAAAACCTACGATGGCAACGACAGCGCAACCGTCTCAACCGGCGGCGTCAACTATACCGGTCTGATCAGTGGAGATGACGTAACCGTATTGGCCACTGGTCTGTTCAGCGACAAAAATGCTAATGATGGTAAAATAGTCACCTTGTCAAGTGGTTACAACGGCACGGACAGAGGCAACTACACCATCACCGACCAGGCAACCACTACAGCCAGCATTAGTCGCAAGGATCTGACGGTAAGCACCATCGGGGCAACCAACAAGGTCTATGACGGCACCGTAACCGCCACGGTAACCGGCGGCACCATCACTGCCGGTGTCGTCTCCGGCGACAGCGTTTCACTGTCATCTCTGACCGGTGTTTTCAGCGACAAGAATGTTGCTGATGGCAAAACCGTTTCCATCACCGGCGGACAGCTGGGCAGTACTGATGCTGGTAACTACAACGTAACCGGCACTGACACAGCAGTTGCCGATATCACTCCGGCATCCCTGGCCATCTCAGGAATCACTGCCGCTAACAAGGTCTACGATGGTAGCAGCAATGCAACTGTCTCAACCGCCGGTGCCAGCTATACCGGACTGATCAGCGGGGATGACGTAACCGCTGTGGTGACTGGTCTGTTCAGTGACAAAAATGCCGCTGATGGCAAAACGGTCACCCTGGCAAGCAGCTACAACGGAATCGATAAGAACAACTACACCATCACAGATCAGGCGACTACACTGGCCAACATCAGCCGCAAGGATCTGACGATAAGCACCATCGGGGCAACCAGCAAGGTATATGACGGCAGCGTAACCGCCACGGTAACCGGTGGCACCATAACTGCCGGTGTTGTCTCCGGCGACAGCGTTTCACTGTCATCTCTGACCGGTGTTTTCAGCGACAAGAATGTTGCTGATGGCAAAACCGTATCCATCACCGGCGGACAGCTGGGTGGCACTGATGGCGGTAACTACAACGTAACCGGTACTGACACGGCAATTGCCAACATCACTCCGGCGTCCCTGGCAATCTCCGGCATCACTGCCGCTAATAAGGTCTACGATGGTAGCAGCAATGCAACTGTCTCAACCGCCGGTGCCGGCTATACCGGTCTAATCAGCGGGGATGTCGTCAGCGTATCTGCCACCGGCCTGTTCGGTGACAAAAATGCCGCTGATGGCAAAACCGTCACCCTGGCAAGCAGCTACAATGGTATTGATAAAAACAACTACACCATCACTGACCAGGCAACCACTACCGCAAATATCAGCCGCAAGGATCTGACGATAAGCACCATCGGGGCAACCAGCAAGGTATATGACGGCACCGTAACCGCCACGGTAACCGGTGGCACCATAACTGCCGGTATTGTCTCCGGCGACGATGTCACTTTATCGTCGGTGAGCGGTAACTTCGCCGACAAGCATGTAGGCAACAGCAAGTCGGTCACCATCACCGGCGGCCAATTGGGCGGCACTGATGCTGGTAACTACAATGTTACCGGCACTGACACGGCGATTGCTGACATCACACCGGCATCCCTGGCCATCTCCGGCATCACTGCCGCCAACAAAACCTACGATGGCAACGACAGCGCAGCTGTTTCAACCGCAGGTGCCAGCTATACCGGCCTGATCAGCGGCGATGACGTAACCGTATTGGCCACCGGTCTGTTTAGCGACAAAAATGCCGCTGATGGCAAAACCGTCACCCTTTCCAGTGGCTACAACGGCGCAGACAGAGGCAACTACACCATCACAGATCAGGCGGCTACACTGGCCAACATCACGCCAAAAACATTGGCTGTTTCCGCGATTTCAGCCGCAAACAAGACGTATGACGGGACGATCGTTGCAACAATGAGTGGTGGAGTCATAAGTGGAGTGATTGGAGCGGATGATGTGTCTCTCACTTCGCTTGCCGGAACGTTTAGTGATAAAAATGCCGCCAATGGCAAAACTGTAACAGTTTCCGGAGGGCAGTTAGCGGGAGTTGATAAGGATAATTATTCAATTGCGACAGAAGCAACGACTACGGCGAATATCACCAAGCGTACACTGACGCTTACTGATGTCGCAGGCCAAAATAAAGTTTATGACGGTAACAGGACGGCTACTGTGCTCTTTAACGGTGATGACCGTATTGCTGGCGATGTTCTGAACCTTTCCGGGACAAGCCAGTTTGTTGATAAAGACTCGGGCACCGGAAAAGCAATTATTGTCAGCGGCATAACTATCAGCCCAGGTGTTGATGCCGGTAACTATCAGCTTGCATCATCCAGTTCATTTGCCTATGCCGACATCAGTAAAAAAGCCTTAACGGTTTCTGCCATTGCCCAGAACAAAACGTATGATGCAACAACAGCAGCTACTATAACAGATCAATCTCTGATTGGTGTTGTCTCCGGTGAGAGTGTAACTGTGAGTGGCAATGGTACTTTTGCAGACAAAAATGCTGGAAATTCAAAATCAGTTACAACATCGCTGGCAATTGCCGGTGCAGATGTCGCCAACTACACCCTGATCCAGCCAAGCGGGTTGACCGCAGACATCAGTAAAGCAACGCTCACTACAGCCGGTGCTGTTGCGCAGAATAAAGTCTACGATGCAACAACAGCGGCAACGATAACCGGTGAAACCCTTGTTGGTATTATTGGCAGTGAAGTTGTTACTGTTTCCGGCAGCGGCAGTTTTATAGATAAGAATGCCGGTAACACCAAATCAGTTATTGCTTCACTGACAATCGCCGGTGCCGACGCAGCCAACTACACCTTGGCTCAGCCAGTCGGCCTGACCGCTGACATCAGCAAGGCAACTCTGACCATCACTGGTGCCGTTGCCCAGAACAAAGTCTACGATGCCACCACAGCAGCAACAATAACCGGTGAAACGCTTGCGGGTGTCCTGTTGACAGACACTGTAACAGTAAGCGGCGGCGGTTCATTTGCTGACAAAAACGCCGGTAACACCAAAGCGGTTACTGCCGCACTGACACTGGCCGGTGCCGATGCAGCCAACTACAACCTGACACAACCGGTCGGCCTCACCGCTGACATCAGCA
>JBMOEI010000081.1:0-21470 GCA_049318985.1 Desulfuromonadaceae bacterium | reverse complement strand
CATCCAATATCAGTCGCAAATCGAAGTAGATCAGCTCCAGATCAAGTTTTCCGGCTTCAATTTTGGAAAAGTCGAGGATTTCGTCGATCAATATCAACAGATTATCACCACTTCGGGAGATAATTTCGGCATAATCGCGTTGTTCTGCGCTCAGATCAGTTTCTAAAAGAAGACTGGACATGCCGACTACTCCATTCATCGGAGTGCGGATTTCGTGGCTCATGGTGGCCAGAAACTGGCTTTTTGCTCTGTTTGCCTTGTCGGCGCTGATCGCTGACAGGTCGAGTTCAATATTATTCTGTTTCATCTCAGCTATAAGATTCCTCAGTTTTTCAACCATGATCTTCATTGCCCAGAGAACGCTGCCGCGTTTGTCGTCAGCGACAGCGACGGTAACAGCCATGTCACCATCAGCAACGGCCTGAGCAATGTCTCTGACATACGAAGGTTCTCCACCTAAGTCAAACAATAATTGCCTGACAGCAAGAACCGATAATGCTCCTGATACCAATAGTCCTGCTATTATAAGTACAACAGAGAACGAGACGCCTTTATGATAGTAATATTCACTCCTCAGATATTGCTGTTTTGCTTGAATTAACTGTAATTCAACCAGTGCTGACAGTTTTTGTCTCAGCGGATCGATGACGGGATAGAGCTCCGTAGCAGCAAAACGGGTGAGTTCTTCTCTATTCTCTTGAGCAAGAATATCATTCAGTCTGGCAACGCTTTCGTTGGCTTTCATCATGAGCGGAACAGTTTCTGCCAGAATCCGTTTTTCAACGGAATCGTGATACGTGTGGAGATAATCATTCCATATTGTTGCTACCGACTTCTGAGCGTGAGCAACATTTCCGCGTGCTGCATGCCAACTGATTGCACCGTCACGTGTTTTGTATACGGTATCGACGATACGTATTGCGTATGTATCGGACACATCTTTAAGGCTTTGCAGTGGGACTACATTGTCGATGTAAACGGAAGTTAGCCCATTATTACTGGTCTTGGCGGCATACAACCCTAAGCAGGCCACGGTTATAACCTCAAGCGTCAACAAAAAAACTATACCAAAAAGTTTCGTTTCGATTTTCATCCTACTACTCCATTGAACGGTTATTGAAGGAGGGAGGCGTTACAATAAGTCTCCTCTGTTTTATTCGGAAACAGCACACATGTTGCAATAAATGTGCAATCTGGACAATAAATAATACACTTTATAAATTAGATAGTTATATCTGAGTCGGTATATAATCCATAATTGCCCGGATAGAGACATACATTGACATGCGCGACAATATTCAGTTTATTCTGAATAGTTTCGGGTGGTTACAATAAAGCGACATTGGTTGCTGGTGCAACTATTGCCCAGAGAATGAGACGCAAATTATCTGCACTGACACCTCTTGAAGACGCTTTAGCAAGGAGTCTCATAATGCCGTTAATCGAGCATCCTCCATGACACTCTTGAGCACATGAAGTATTTCCAATAAACTGGGGCACTTAAATTACCTTACACTGGTTATTCAATATGGAGAGTGATACGGGGGCCGGCATTGTTTTGCATCAAAGTATCAGGTTAACAAAACACCGTCGAAAACATTTATAATTAATGATTTCGGGCAGTTACTCAAATAGGGTATTCTATCCAAAAGATACCGATATTACACAGCCCCCGTATATGGAATGGATTAGGGGGCTGCTCTTGATTATATTCAGGGGCGGTCATTTTTTGTTAATACTTCATCTCTAAGTGTTACCTATGCGTTACCTTAAAATAAAAAACAAAAAAGGCACATACAATTTTTCGTTGTAAGTGCCTGTTTTTGTTGGTACGCCCGACAGGATTCGAACCTGTGACCTACGGCTTAGAAGGCCGTTGCTCTATCCAGCTGAGCTACGAGCGCATAAAAAGAGTTTACTCTCTGCAAGAGCGTTGCGAAAACGAGGTGGAACACTAACGTTTGTTGAATTCCCAGTCAAGGTTGGCGGCTGATTTCATGCTGAATAAAAACAAAACTCGTTTGCCACGATTAAGAGTGGCCAGATTTTGATTTGTTTGGTACACCCTGGCCAACGAACTTAGAACATTTTCTTTAGTTTGATAGCATATTTGTCGTAGTGATGTAAATCTTAATGTCTATATTTTTCAACTTTCCAACTTGAACAGGAAAAACAGAACACAAAGGGGTACATAGCCGAACAGTAAAGCCTGCGTTAACGCATGGATGTAGATGTCAATAGTATCGTCTCATTACCATGACGTTGGCTTTGTTTCTCGGTTTTTTCGAGAATGAAATGCCTGCACTAACCCATCAGGCATGATGCATCTCCTTCATCTGCACATTCCACGATGCCGCATAGTTCCCTTTTGCAGCTATCAGCTGTTCGTGAGTGCCGGACTCGGTTACCCGCCCGTTTTCCATAACATGAATAATATCTGCATGCATTGCGGTGGTAAAACGATGGGTAATCATCAACGCCGTTCGCCCTGCAGTCAGCTCCCGAAAGCGGCTCAGCCAGTCGGCCTCTGCCCAGGAATCCATGGCGCTGGTAGGTTCGTCCAGAGCAATAATCGGTGCGTCACGGAGAAACGCCCGTGCCAGGGCGATCCGCTGCCATTCACCTACGCTCAATTCTGCCGTACCGAACCATTTCCCAAGTATGGTCTCATACCCTTCAGGAAGTCGTTCGATAGGGCCGGCCGCACCCGCAGCCACTGCAGCCGAACGAATGCGTACGGCACCCGGATTGGATGCCCTGTCACCCATGGCAATATTTTCGCCGGCGGTTGTCTGATAGCGGAGCGGTTCCTGAAACAGAACCGTAATCTGACGGCGCAATTCGACAACATCCAGTTCACGCAGATCAACGCCGTCTAAGCGGACAGCCCCCTCCAGCGGATCATAAAAACGGCACAGGAGTTTTATCAGTGTGCTTTTACCGGCGCCGTTATGGCCGACGATGGCGGTAACCCTGCCAGTCTGGAGGCTCAGTGAAAAATTGTCCAATACGGCATATTCACTCCCCGGATAGCGAAAGGTGATTTTGTCAAACCGAATTCCTTCCTGCAGAGGCACTGAAAATGGCTTCGGGGTTGAACACGTTGCGAGCTGTGGTTCGATGGCTAAAAACTGAAAGAGATTGTCCAGAAACAGTGTGCTTCGGTAGATACGCCCGGTACTCTCCATCAATGATCGAAGCAGTTTCTGTCCCTGCTGAAACGCCTGGTAGCAGAGCACCAGATCTCCGAGACGAGCCAGACCCCGTGAAGCCCGGAACAGCATCCATCCCATACCGGCCACACCCCCTAACCAGGCGACACTGCCTGCTGCCAACTCCGCCTTCATCTCGTCCCGCGCCAGTCCGAGTCTTCCGAGCCGCAACTGTTGACGAAGAGCCGTAAAGAGCCCCTGATGATACCCGCCCAGGTCGAACAACCGTATTTCCGCAGCACTATTCCGGTCGGTCATCAGCCAGTCATAGAGTCTGACACGACGTTCCAGAGGCGTATTTTGCACTTTCCAGCGGTGCTCGCGCAGGACATAGCGGCCTACCGTCCATAAACCGGGCAGAGCACTGAAGACAAGTAGCAGCGGCAGCCAGAGAGCATAACCCGCCAGCATGAATGCCAGCACAATGAGGGTCAGGCCGTTCTGGATAAGTGTGCCGAGGCTTTCCAGGAGCGCAACCGGCTGGCTGATGGCGTCGACTCTGGCACGGTGCAGCAGGTCATATGATTCGGCATTTTCATAAAAGGAGATATCAAGAGACAGGGCTTGTCGATGGATGAGCGCATGGATATTGTCCTGCACCAGTTCGGCCTGGGCAGTTCTCACCCAGTCAACCAGGCTGGAGAGGAGCTGACTGACAATCCAGAGCAGGCCGATCAGAATAACCGGCAACCAGACGGTATCAAAAATGATGCCGCTGCTACGGACTCCAAGAGCAGTGGAAATGAGATCAATTACATGCCTGGTCAGGTAAATCTGGGCAGCAGGAATAACCCCCTGAAGCAGGAGCAGCAGACCCCACGCAACAGTCCAACCCCGGGATGCCTGCCATACCAGGGCCAACCCACGCCACATGAGCGGCAGGCATTTCAGCAGTTCCTGGTGCGCTTTCTGAATCATCGGCACTTCTTCCCGGTGAAGGTGGATAGTACGGTAAACCGTTCATATCCATCTTTGCCGGTTACAATTGCATTGCCACACTTCAACCAGGCATGAGCAACCATAGTTTCAGGAGATGCACCATCTTTTGCTACGCCCAGAAAGAGCAGTGCCGGAATACCTCGCCGCTGCAGCATGATCATCCCTGCCAGAGCTTGAGTCAGGCAGGCGCTTTCCCAGGGTGTTCGGAAAGCCATAGCCCGGAGTGCCCAACCGATATAATCAGCTTCACACGACTGTTCTCGGCTTACATTCGCAGTAGATGTTAGTGTTGGCTTCAAGCCGAGAAAACCGGCAGTACGCTGAAACGGTATAAGCAGCACGGCAAGGCGCATAAATGCCAACAGGAGCAGCGCCTCCGGCAGCAGGCGGAGTTCACGCCAATTCCTGCTGCGCAGTTTGTGCAGAATTTCAGGAAAGGACACGCACGAGACCATCTTTTTCCAGTTCGGTCAAAAACGGGATGAGATCAGCAGCAATCTGCTCCTCGGTTGCGTCGAACTCCAGACTCAGCTTTCGACACGCATCAGTCACTGTCTGCTCTGTTGCCAGTAATTCCCAGATGCGGCGACCAATTGCATCCAAAGAAATATAATTATTGCTGGCCATATTCAATATGACAATTTCATGGTCAACCGGTGCAGTCATCACCCCTTCGGTGCGGATAACGGTGCTCGTTAATGCAAGTGTCATTGATCTGTTTCCTTTCGATGTAACAAAAGATGTTAAACAATCAAACAGGTTGCCCCTTCTCGTCAAGATACCCGAAGCGGCGCATGGTTTCACCGTGCGTATCAATCAGCTGCTGTGCCAGATCAGGTGCCAACTCATCCCGCCACGATCCGACCTCACCGCGTCGGAAAAAATCACCGGGGGCCTTGAATGAGCGTTCCTGGAACCCTTTTTCCTTTTCCTGCCGCTGTAATTCGCCAAAGCTCGAAAAAGAGACCGCTTTGTGTACCCTTTCCGTATCCAACGTCAAACCGCAAAAAGAAACCACCTCACCAAAATATCGTTCCGGGTCACGCTTCAGATCTTCATAGCGCACCAGGCAAACAGGCAGTCCCGACTCATCCAGCCAACTCCGGACATGACTGCTCCATGACCCCATAAACCGGCGCAGTTGATCAGCCATTCCACCCAAAGAGCGAGACGAGGCGTAGGTAGAGTCACACAAATCCTCCACCGCTTGAGCCATACTTACCCCCCAGTGATGAGCACACGACGCGGCCATGTCAAGCGGGTTTCGCAGAATATAGACTACGCCCGCTGTAACCTCTGCCGGAAAGAGTGCTTCACCCTGATCAGTCCGGATCCAGGCGTCATGAACTTTCATATACAGCGTGTTCTGCTCTTCACCGGCCATGCAGCGGTAGACACCGGGGCGTAGTCGTTCAATCGTGCTATCATCAAGGGCAGACGCTTCCACTCCCACCCATTCATCAAACCAGAAACGTGCACTGGCGATCGGTCCGCCGTCAATCCTGTTGATATCTGCCGGTTCTGAGCCATTGCGCAGGTAGTTGGTCAGCAAAATACGCATCCAGGTGTTGCCTGATTTGGGATATGAAGCCAACCAGTGGATTTTAGCCATGAAGAATTGCCTCTACTACATCATCCATGCTCCAACCATTCCGGGGGCGTTCAATGCAGGTAACTTCAACAGTGTCAAGAACCGCACCATGCATGAGAAACATTTTCGATTGTTCCACGGGAATAAGCGGCCCGTACAAACATTCCTGAAGCGCACTGAACTTATCTCTTCCGAAAAGTGCAGTAACACGTAACCCTTCCGAAGAACCTATTTTTATGACATAGATCGCCTTCAGAGGAGCCGGAGAGGAAGCCATGATATCATGCACCGGTACCGCCGCCTTCATGCGACGCCAGGGATAGCGGGGCAGGCCGGAGATATCATAGCCGAACATTGCTGCCGTATCTTCACAAAGATGCAATTGGGGGGGGCCGGGAACAACTTCAACTTCATTATCCGCACTCATGCGCAGCACAGTGATGTCGTCAGCCAACAATGTACACCCTTTATCAAGCATGCCTGCTACAGTAGTGGTTTTCCCGGCACCGGATTCACCCGAAACTGCAATCGCTCCATGAGGCGTCATCGCAGTGTTTGCATGGAGAACAAGTAAACCTCGCTGTTGCAGTAGAACCGGAAATACGGATGCCATAAAATGCACTGCCATCCGGGGAGGCTCTGCAAGCGGATTGCATTCAAGAGTAATCTGCTGACCATCCTCCACCAGAAAACGACCTGACTTAAGCCCTCCACGCAGCAGAAAGCGACCCGGCTCAATTTGCCAGTTATCTTCCTTCATGACGGGGCAGTTCAGCTGTTTGGGTACACTCCCCTCTACGACTGTTACATCCGGCACACTGCCATCCGGTGCGGCAGGCAGCATTGGACAGGGAAAAGGAAGTTGGATAACGAAGTCATACGCCATATAGATAAAATTCATGCCATATCCTTCTCAATCAGGTCAGCCAGACATTCCACGCTCCACGAACCACGAGGTCGGAGTAAACGGGTCACTGAAACCGTCTTGATGAGCGTGGCAACATAGCGCATATAATTTGCCCGGTCAAGAAGGGCTGCGGCAACATGACTATTATACAGCATCATTCCTGTCCCCCGGAAAAGGTCCAACCCAAACAATTCGGAACGCGTAATTTCATTTTTGTGCTGTACACCAAGCCAGTAGATCGAGCGCAGAAGATGTGGAAACGTGTCATGCTGTTCAGAAAATGGCACAAGTAATCTGTTGGCATCGGCATGATGAAATTCTTCAGATTCTCTGCCGAAATTCCGGATAGTCTCGGGCCAGAGGGCACATTCCGGGAAGGTGGGGTACAGTTGCAACGCACCTTTATCGTTCAAAGCAACAACAGCAAGCTCATCCGAAACGGGAATCCAGCCCCGCTGTTGAAGGGCCATCAACAGGGTTGATTTCCCGGATCCGGAGTCTCCGGCAAGCAGTAGCGCACCGGTGCCGTTTGTCACAACTGCAGCGTGAAACGCAAGAATACCCCGCTGATACAACAGTGCCGCCAGCGGCGTCATCCGGCCAAAACGGATGACAGAATCGGATGATACTCCGGCAGCAGGTTCAACCGTAATACGCTCACCGTGCTCTACCAGATAACGGGCAACATCGGGAAGATCGAGCAAAAACCTTCCCGGCGCCGCCTGCCAGAGAACTCCACGGGAGGTTGCTCCATACAGAACTGTTGGGACGGGAGCCGTGGTAATGGAAATGTCCTGAAGAAACTCAGGAATCAGCGGCCTCAATTGTCCACCTCTATGCATAAAAATCATTTACAAACAAGCCGGCCATAATCCCCCTGGTAAGGATTGTGACGGCTTTAATAAATGCCACATTCGTGTCCTCCGCCCGGATGGTCTGCCATGCCTGACGCATGTACATCACATCAACGTATTCTGCCGCCGGGCCGAGTGCAAGTTCATCAAGGGCGGTCTCTACTTCTTCGGCACAGGCACGTAAACGCGGAACCAAATCTCCTGCCTGACGACCACGATCGCGGTTGAGACGTACCTCATCAGGCAGACGCCCCTTCATCGCTTCACGAATAAGCCACCGATCCATGCCGCTCTTCGGATCAATAAATATTCGATCAGGAACCGAAAAGGTGAACGCCAACACCCGTGCATCAGCCGTCGGATCACGCATCTCAATATCAAAAGCAGCTCCTAAATTTGCAAGCAGTGCACCAACTGCACACCTGCCCGGCTGTAGAAAAGAGCGCTGCTCCAGAGCAGTTTGCGGTGGTTGGTTATATGAGTCACAAAAGCGACGTTCATACAGGTTGAGACGGTCGGCAAAGGCAAGGTTTATGGCAGAAGTACGGTAGTGCAGGTAAGGGTTGGCACAGCGACGGCGCACGAGAGCCAGTAGAGAGGGGGGCATATTTCGTTTGAGCGTCTCTTTTGCCCATTTTTGCCACCCCAGCCGTCGGAGCTGAAACTGCATTGCTTGTGAAAAGAGGTCGCCTTTCCAGGAAACCCCGGCGTTGCCGAATTGCCCAATCAGCAGAACTTTGTTGCCATCAGCCCGGGCTTGTTTCCAGAGCTCAAGCATCCAGAAAAAATTGCAGGCAGCATGCTCCGGCTCATTATTAATCTGCAGCATTCTTCTGATAGCCTGAACAGGGCTGCATCCGGCTGCATCAATAGTGGTGATATCAACATTGCCTGCATAACGGGCAGTTTTTTCAGCCAGAGGGAATTCATCTCCAAAACGTCCGTCAACATAGCGCGTGGTGTCCGCAAGCGGAACCGATGTGTATGCAGCAATCCGCAGCCCCTTTCGAGCCAAAAAATGTGCTGCCGTAGCGGTAACAGAGCTTGAGTCAAGACCGCCGCTGAGAGTCGAGGCGATACCGTCAGAATCACGAGAAACCTTTAAGCGGGCAAGCACAGCGTCATCAAACAGTTCGCGAAATGCTTCCACGTAATCCTGGCGCTTTGGTAAGTGGAGTAGAGGCGTATTCTCCAGATACCAGTACTGATCGATGTCAAGACGATCTGCGGTAACTGTGAGGCGATGGGCCGGAGGTAGCCGGTGTATGGCGGCGTGAACGGTTCTCTCACCATGATAAACAGGCCAGGATGTTAAAACCTGGGCCAGATAAAGCTCATCCATTTTACGCGGGGCAAGGTTAAGGTTCAGGAGTGCCTGACGGGACGTGGCAAAAGCAAACATGTTCTGATCACTGTAATAATAGAGCGACGTTATCCCGAAATGATCCCGCGCCAGAAAAAGACGGCGCTCTTGAAGGTGCCAGGCGGCAAATGCCCAGTCACCATAGAGACGTTCAGTACACTGTTTTCCCCATCTGTCATATGCACGCAGTATTATGAAACCATCGTCATTGCAATCTGACCTTATAGAAGTCAGGCCCAACGCAGAGCAGACCTCCTCCCTGTTATCTAGGCGTCCGGTACAGACAAAAACAACATTATTCTCAATATTTATGGGCGTTTTTGTGTCACTGAACGCACCGGCAGTCGGGCAACACGCCACTCCGCAGTGGGTATCAAACCACGTAGCATGCTCTCCTTTGCCTGCAGCGGTCATCTGTTGCAACACTGTTTGAACCGCGTTTGGGGCACGGTCAAGCTCACGGCGAAAAAATATTCCGGACAAAGAGCTCATGGATTCGTTATTCCCGTTAAGAAGTCATTTAAAATATAAGTCGCAAAAAGGGCCTCACCATCATTTTTCACAATGCGATGAGGCCCATATCAACAGGTCTAATACCAATCTATTTTATGACAAAAAAACACAAAAAATTAAATACATAAAATAAAACCACAATATCTTATCATTATACTTTGCTGATTCAGTGCAACCTTTGATTGGTCAGGTCGATGCTTTGCCAAAATCAGTGCCAGGACCGGATGATGCCATGGTGCGCTGAATTTCAAGCCGGGAAATTTTAGGTGCACTCCAAGCTACATTCTTCTCAGATGACTGTTCTGAATTACTTTCTAAAGTGACGGTTGATTTAGCATTCATTTTTTTTACCTCCATGCATATTTTTTTCTTTAGTTAGAAATTAACACCTAGATTACATAAAAAGTTGTAAAAACTCTTACCATACAATCATACCGAACGCAACCAATTAATGCATGCCTGCACCGGACAATTATTATCACACCAACTGGAAATCAGAGTCTAGAAGAGCGCCCGGATGGCTCCCAGAACCAATAATTGCAAATTGAACCGCTGCGCCAGATCCGGCACCATCAGCATCATATGAAAGTGCGCCTGTTGTGGAGTTATAGATCAGTTTATCACTTTCGCTCACATCAATTATGCTGCTAGCTGCCCCCAGGGCACCGAATATGCTTACTGAAAGCTGGATAACTTCCTGCCCGCTCGTGAAATCTGACAAGGTATCAATATTAGTGGCACCCAAAGCTGAATTGAAAAGAAAAATATCATTTCCTGCTCCGCCGTTGAGCACGTCGCTGCCAATGCCACCATTTAACGTATCAATACCATCGCCACCGTTGAGCGAGTCATTACCTGATCCACCATTGATAGTATCGTTACCGGCGCCGCCGAAAAGTGTATCGTTGCCGCCATTACCAACAAGGGTGTCATTACCGGAACCACCGGTAAGGGAATTGGCAACAGAATTGCCATAGAGGTAATTGGCATAGAGAGTGCTCCCGGTAACATTTTCAATACCGATGATCGTATCATTACCGGCCGTTCCACCAACCGGCTGAGTCTGGATGGCAAGCGTTACCGTGACACTGTTGGTCACAGAACTGTAATCAAGTGTATCTATTCCCGCCCCTCCATCCATATAATCATCTCCCGTCATGAGGCCACTGAACGTATCATCGCCATCCCCACCTGACATAGTGTCATTACCGGAGCCGCCATTTATGAGGTCATTACCGGCCCCACCAATAAGGGTATCGTTGCCGCCATTACCAACCAGGATATCGTTGCCGACCCCGCCGGTAAACGTGTTGGCAGAAGCATTACCATACAGATTACTGCCAGAAAGCGAACTGCCGATGACATTTTCAATACCGGTAATAGTATCGCTGCCGGAATTGGCGCTGACAAGCTGTGCTGCCGTATTGAGAAGAACTACCGTGACGCCATCAGTAGAAGTACTGTAATCAGCCGTATCAATACCATCTCCACCACTGATAATGTCATTCCCGGCACCACCAATTATCCGGTCATCACCTGCCTCTCCGTAAAGAGCATCATTGCCGACCATTCCATACAGGGTATCATTGCCGTCACCGCCATAAATCGTGTCATTTCCAACACCACCTGTGATGACATCATTTCCCCCTAATGCATAAATCGTATCAGAATAAGGGGTCGCAGTATAGGTGTCAACACCTTCCGTTAGAGTAATGACGTTGTTGGTACCGGTGATTGTGAAGTTGACTGCAGTACTACTGCTCCCGCCAAAGTCATCTTCGGCGATAATAGTGTAGTGGAACGTTATGGTATCGTTCGCTGCAAGGAAGTCGAGGTTGGCAGAAGCAACGTTGTAGTTCCATGAAACGACTCCAGGAGCAAAACTATCAACAGGAACACCACCGTTAATACTAAATCCGGCAATCAGTTGAGCTGCTAAGCCAGTATCGATAGGTCCACCACTCCAGACTACTTCTGAAGGATCGAAACTGATGCTTACATCATCATTGAAGTCAAAATCATTAAAGGAGATGGTTCCGCTATCAACAAGCGCCTGGGCAGCAGGTGTCGTAACTTCAGTAAATCCGACTGGTTGAGTGGCAGTTACCGTAGGATCATCATTAGTGCCGTTTATGATAACAGAAAAGTCTCTCAATTTTGTCACGGTCCCATCGTCCACATTCAGTGAGTAGAGAATCTCCAGAGACTCACCCTCTGCCAGATAGTCAAACGGACCGGGCGTACCGGTAGCCGGGGCTGCAGTTGCAAATGTGAGAGGAAGTGTCAAGTGAATAGAGGAGTCAGAATCTCTGACAGCGGTGCCGACGGAGATTAGAGCCTGCAATTGCGAATCATCAAGGAGCAAGCCATCGGTATTGCCCACTAAACCAGCGACAGTAACCGAGCATGTATGGGTGTCCGCAAGATCAACATCGTCAAATATAACAGTGATCGGGTGATTCAGAGTGCTTGCATCAGTTGGTTCATCCAGGGTAACCGGGGCGATCGAACGAATGGATGGGGCATCGTTGGTGCCGGTGATGGTGATGTAGATATCCTGTGTTGCAAAACCGCCATTATTATCCTCTACTTCGATAGAATAGATTTGAGTTAATTCTTGATTTTCAGCAAGGAAGTCTAACTCCTTGTCGTTAACACTATATGTCCAGGTGAAAGTTTTCGTCTCAGAGTTAATGGCACCAATGGTGAACGTACCAAGTGGACTAATCTCAGTACCCCCTTCATCAAGAACAATAGAGCTCAATTCAACAGCATGCGTATCGGTTACATCTACATCAGCAAACTCAATAGCTCCTGAGGCAGTATGGATGGTGGTGTTTTCTCCTACCGCACGGTCGGCCTTTTCTTTGACGCCGCCGATGGTGACCGCGTCATCGCTGTCAATGGTCGGATCATCGTTGGTGCCGGTGATGGTGAAGCTGACCGGTATGCTGCTGACGCCACCGAAATCATCTTCTGCAGTAATGGTGTAACTGAAGGTAATGGTTTCGCCTTCCGCAAGGAAGTCAAGGTTGGCAGGGCCGGCACTGTACGTCCAGGCGATACTGCCGGGATCAGCGCTGTCAACTGCCGCAGTGAAGCCGGCTTCCAGCTGCGCGGCCAGGGAGGCGTCGATAGTGCCGCCACTCCAGGCAATGTCACCGTTGGCAGCAGAGCTGATGGTGACGTCATCGTTGGAGTCAAGGTCGCCGAAGGTGACGATGCCGCTGTCAACCAGCGTCTGAGCGGAGGCATCAAGCTCTTCCGTGAACCCTTCAGGAGCGGTGGCACTGACGGTTGGTATGTCGTTGGTGCCGGTAATGGTGAAGGTGATGTCGGTGCTGGTGCTGACGTTAGAGTCGTCAGTTGCCGTTATGGTGTAGCTGAAGGTAATGGTTTCACCTTCAGCAAGGAAATCAAGGTTTGCCGGCCCGGAGCTGTAGGTCCAGGCAATGTCACCAGGGGCGGCGCTGTCTACTTCGGCGTTAAATCCGGCTACCAGCTGTTCTGCCAGGGTGGCATCAATGGTGCCGTCGCTCCAGACGATGTCGTTGGCAGGAGCGGAACTGATGGTGACGTCGTCGGTAAAGTCAACGTCGCCGAAGGTGATGGTGCCGCTGTCAACCAGCGTCTGAGCCGATGCATCCTCTGCTTCAGTGAACCCGGCAGGAGCGGTGGCGCTGACTGTCGGGGCATCGTTGGTGCCGGTGATGGTGACGACAAACTCCTGGGGCGTAACTCCTCCATTGCCGTCGTCTACCTGCAGGGTGTAGGTCAGGGTCAGCTGTTCGTCAGCGGCGAGGTAGTCAAAGGCCGTTGATGCTGCGACAAAGTCAAGCGTCAGATTGAGTTCTTCTGTGCCGGGTTCGCGGGTGGCGGTGCCGACGCTGATCAGGTCGATCAGATCAGCTTCACTGAGAGTCAGTCCGGCGATTTCACCAGACGCATCGGCGTCTGTGACTGTTATTACGTGCTCATCGGTGAGGTCAAGATCGTCAAAGGTGACGACAATTGGGGTGCTCAGCGGGGTGGTATCGGTTTGCTCTGTCAGGTTGGACTGGGCGATTGCATCAATTTCCGGCGCATCGTTGGTGCCGGTAATGGTGAAACTGACCGGTATGCTGCTGACGCCACCGAAATCATCTTCTGCAGTAATGGTGTAACTGAAGGTAATGGTTTCGCCTTCCGCAAGGAAGTCAAGGTTGGCAGGGCCGGCACTGTACGTCCAGGCGATACTGCCGGGATCAGCGCTGTCAACTGCCGCAGTGAAGCCGGCTTCCAGCTGCGCGGCCAGGGAGGCGTCGATAGTGCCGCCACTCCAGGCAATGTCACCGTTGGCAGCAGAGCTGATGGTGACGTCATCGTTGGAGTCAAGGTCGCCGAAGGTGACGATGCCGCTGTCAACCAGCGTCTGAGCGGAGGCATCAAGCTCTTCCGTGAACCCTTCAGGAGCGGTGGCACTGACGGTTGGTATGTCGTTGGTGCCGGTAATGGTGAAGGTGATGTCGGTGCTGGTGCTGACGTTAGAGTCGTCAGTAGCGGTAATGGTGTAGCTGAAAGTGATGGTTTCACCTTCAGCAAGGAAATCAAGGTTTGCCGGCCCGGCGCTGTAGGTCCAGGCGATGTCACCAGGGAGGGCACTGTCTACTTCGGCGTTAAATCCGGCAACCAGCTGTGCTGCCAGGGAGGCGTCGATAGTGCCGTCACTCCAGGCAATGTCGCCGTTGGCAGCAGAGCTGATGGTGACATCATCGTTGAAGTCAACGTCGCCGAAGGTGATGGTGCCGCTGTCAACCAGCGTCTGAGCCGATGCATCCTCTGCTTCAGTGAACCCGGCAGGAGCGGTGGCGCTGACTGTCGGGGCATCGTTGGTGCCGGTGATGGTGACGACAAACTCCTGGGGCGTAACTCCTCCATTGCCGTCGTCTACCTGCAGGGTGTAGGTCAGGGTCAGCTGTTCGTCAGCGGCGAGGTAGTCAAAGGCCGTTGATGCTGCGACAAAGTCAAGCGTCAGATTGAGTTCTTCTGTGCCGGGTTCGCGGGTGGCGGTACTGACGGTAATCAGGTCGATCAGATCAGCTTCACTGAGAGTCAGACCGGCGATTTCACCAGACGCATCGGCGTCTGTGACTGTTATTACGTGATCATCGGTGAGGTCCAGGTCGTCAAAAGTGACAACAATTGCGGCGCTCAATGGGGAAGTATCAGTTTGCTCTATCAGGTTGGTCTGAACAATTACGTCAATTTCCGGCGCATCGTTGGTGCCGGTAATGGTGAAACTGACCGGTATGCTGCTGACGCCACCGAAATCATCTTCTGCAGTAATGGTGTAACTGAAGGTAATGGTTTCGCCTTCCGCAAGGAAGTCAAGGTTGGCAGGGCCGGCACTGTACGTCCAGGCGATACTGCCGGGATCAGCGCTGTCAACTGCCGCAGTGAAGCCGGCTTCCAGCTGCGCGGCCAGGGAGGCGTCGATAGTGCCGCCACTCCAGGCAATGTCACCGTTGGCAGCAGAGCTGATGGTGACGTCATCGTTGGAGTCAAGGTCGCCGAAGGTGACGATGCCGCTGTCAACCAGCGTCTGAGCGGAGGCATCAAGCTCTTCCGTGAACCCTTCAGGAGCGGTGGCACTGACGGTTGGTATGTCGTTGGTGCCGGTGATGGTGAAGGTGATGTCGGTGCTGGTGCTGACGTCTGAGTCGTCAGTTGCCGTTATGGTGTAGCTGAAGGTAATGGTTTCACCTTCAGCGAGGAAATCAAGGTTTGCCGGCCCGGAGCTGTAGGTCCAGGCGATGTCACCAGGGAGGGCACTGTCTACTTCGGCGTTAAATCCGGCAACCAGCTGTGCTGCCAGGGAGGCGTCAATGGTGCCGTCGCTCCAGGCGATGTCGTTGGCAGGAGTAGAACTGATGGTGACGTCGTCGGTAAAGTCAACGTCGCCGAAGGTGATGGTGCCGCTGTCAACCAGCGTCTGAGCCGATGCATCCTCTGCTTCAGTGAACCCGGCAGGAGCGGTGGCGCTGACTGTCGGGGCATCGTTGGTGCCGGTGATGGTGACGACAAACTCCTGGAGTGTAACGCCTCCATTGCCGTCGTCTACCTGCAGGGTGTAGGTCAGGGTCAGCTGTTCGCCAGCGGCGAGGTAATCAAAGGCCGTTGAAGCTGCGACAAAGTCAAGCGTCAGATTGAGTTCTTCTGTGCCGGTTTCGCGGGTGGCGGTGCCGACGCTGATCAGGTCGATCAGATCAGCTTCACTGAGAGTCAGTCCGGCGATTTCACCGGAAGCATCGGCGTCTGTGACTGTTATTACGTGCTCATCGGTGAGGTCCAGATCGTCAAAGTGGACGGCAATTGCGGTGCTCAATGGGGTGGTATCAGTTTGCTCTATCAGGTTGGTCTGAACAATTACATCAATTTCCGGTGCATCGTTGGTGCCGGTGATGGTGAAGCTGACCGGTATGCTGCTGACGCCACCGAAATCATCTTCTGCAGTAATGGTGTAACTGAAGGTAATGGTTTCGCCTGCCGCAAGGAAGTCGAGGTTGGCAGGGCCGGCGTTATACGTCCAGGCGATGCTGCCAGGAAGGGCGCTGTCAATGTCAGCGACGAAGCCGGCTACCAGTTGCGCGGCAAGGGTGCCGTCAATAGTGCCGCCGCTCCAGGCGATGTCGTTGGCAGGAGCGGAACTGATGGTGACATCATCGTTGAAGTCAACGTCGCCGAAGGTGATGGTGCCGCTGTCGACCAGCGTTTGAGCGGAGGCATCAAGCGCTTCAGTGAACCCTTCAGGAGCGGTGGTGCTGACGGTTGGTACGTCGTTGGTGCCGGTAATGGTTACTACAACGGTTCTCGTCACAGCATTCCCGTCACTGTCATACAGGGTAAAATTGAAACGCTCGACCCTGGTCTGATCTTTAGCCAGATACTCAACGGATGAAGCTGGTACGGAATATGTCCAGGTAATTACTCCTCCTGTTCCGCTGCCGGTCGTGTCAGTAGTAACTCTGGCAGTAAGCGTGCCAAGTGCAGGGCCAGATGCTGCAACGCCTGCAACCCAGTGAGATTCTGTTGGATCCAGATCGGTAAAAGTGAGTGTTCCGGTGTCTCTTAAATTGCCGACCGGGGTTATCATTTCGGTAACGGCACCGGTAAGATCAGCGGTGATAAAAACCGGCAAAACCAGTACAGCCGGGTAACCGGGAGCAGAAAGAGGTGCCGTTTCAATCGTTCCGACATGAACGTCCAAAACCCAGTTTCCTCCAAATGCTGCAGCTCCGGTAAGAGTGGTGCTGGCAGCCACATTTGCGCCGGTTTCCTGAGCCAGTGCTTCGACAAAAATACGACCGACTGTGCCATCAGCCACATTACAGCCATAAATCAGCACATCTGCAGACACTGCAAGGCTGGCGCGAATTGTTGCCAGTGCAGCGGCATTGTTTTTTTCGTCCAAAGAGGCTGCCGTGAGTGTGCCGCCCGCCATATTTAATTGGCCTTGACTTCCATGGCTGAAGAGATGAATGGCCGCAACACCATTCAGCTCCCGGAGAGCAGCCGCTATTTGCTCCAATGCCGGTGAATCTGCATTCAGACCCACTACCTGAAACGCTGGGTCAATGCCTGCCAGCAGAACATCAGCTTTAGCAATATTGGCATCGATAAAAACGACCTGGATACTTGATTCTGTTGTGTTGAGGTTGTTCATGGGTAGTTCCTCCGTCCTTTTTAGTAGTACTTTGTAAGTATGTTCCTGTTATTGTTGCAAATATTATTTATTGTGTTTAATTAATTAATGTATGCTCTTATTTTTTGAGAATATACTTTGAAATATCGATAAAAAGCAATCTATTTTTTATTGTTTACAAAGACTTCAAAATAAATTTCCCTCAGCTTGACATTTGTCAAATCAATGATACCCTCAAAAAATAAAATCTACGTCCAAATGTTTTTATACCCTATAAAACACCGGAGGAAATCATGTCAACTCATCAGAAAGTAATGTTTGTCGATGCATCGCTTACGGACCACTCATCAATTCTCACTGGTGTGTCCTCTGACATTGAAATCGTCCACCTCAACCTGGAATCCGACGGCTTGACGCAGATTGACCACTATCTGCAAGGGCGCAGCGGTTTTGATGCTCTTTACATCCTCAGTCACGGTGCCGCCGGGCAGTTGCACATCGGCAGCGGTGTTATTGATATGGCGGCGCTTGACCGGCATTCCGATACACTGGCGGCAATAGGCAGCGCGCTGAGCGCTGATGCTGACATTCTGCTCTATGGGTGTAGCGTTGCAGATGGGTATATCGGCAAACTGTTTGTCCGTGCTCTGGCCGGGGCTACAGGAGCCAATGTGGCGGCAGCGTCGCATCTCGTAGGTAACAGCCGTGCGGGTGGCAGTTGGGAATTGGATGTGCAGCAGGGGCATGTCACCACAGGCATTCCTTTCAGCGAGGCGGCAATGTCGGCTTATGCCGGAGTTTTTGCAATTATTACCAGTATAGACCAGGATACCGCTGCAGTTGGCTTAAACTCAGATTTTAAAACCAAAGACACCACCCTTACCTTCCTCGGAACACACGCAGGGGCTACTTCTGTCAGGGTTACCCTGAAACTTGGCACCACCACCATCTTCTCCGGACTCTTAGCTACACTGGATACCGCTACCACGTGGTCCTTCACCTGGGCCACAACATTGTCTGCTGGCGACTATACGCTGACTGCAATGTCTTTTGACTCCAGCAATATGCTGGTGGATTTTGACACTAAAGTAATAACAGTTGACACCTCAACCTTCGTCAGTATCGGTAGTATCAGCGCCGATACCGGTAGTATTTCCAACGATTTTATCACCAGCGATCAGACTCTGGTTTTCAACGGTACTGCTGAGGCGGGTGCCACTGTGGTTTTGAAGCTGGACGGGAGTCCCACTGCCATTGCTACTATAACAGCAAATGCAACTACGGGTGCATGGACGTATGACTACAGCGGTACAACGTTAACTGCCGGTTCGCACACTCTGCGCGCTGAGGCCACAGACCTGGTTGGCAATACTGCTATTGTTGAACAGGCTATAACAGTTGATACAAGCACAACAGGGGCTATAACCTCAATTACTAATGACACCGGTAGTGGCGGCGATTTCATCACAAACGATACAGGACTGGTCTTCAACGGTACGGCTGACGCTGGCGCCACTGTTACCCTGACCCTGACCCCTGACGGGGGTGGTGCCGTCTTGCTTGGCACCGCTACTGCCAATGGCAGTGGCAATTGGACTTTTAATCACAGCGGTACTGCTTTATCTGAAGGCACGTACAGTCTGGGTATCCTGGTGCAGGATCTTGCCGGGAACTCTGCCACTGCTACGAAGATCATAAAAATCGATACAACCGTTGCCGATCCGATAATTGCATTGAGAAGTGATACCGGTACCGGAGCCGGAGCGACCGACCTGGTCACCAGCGATAATGTAGTGAACGTGACGCTGGCCGCTGATATGGTCAGTTGGGAATACAACCTGAATGATAGTACGGGCTGGCATGCCGGCAGCGGTACAAGCTTCATCCTGACATCTGACACGACGTATTTAGCGACCGCGATCCAGGTACGTCAGACCGACTTAGCGGGCAACGTCAGCACAGTAGCTTCGAATGCGGCTACGTGGGTGGAAGACTCGACGGTGGCGACGCCGACCTTTGCACTCAACAGCGACACCGGCACGGCGGGTGACAAGATCACGAGCGACAACGTTGTCACCGTGACGCTGGCCTCTGACTTGGCGAGCTGGGAATACAGTTTGAATGGGGGCAGCAGCTGGACAACCGGCTCTGGCGTGAGCTTCACTATGGCTGCCGATACGACCTATGCGGCGGCCGGTGCCATCAAGGTCCGACAGACCGATGTCGCGGGCAACGTCAGTGCGGTGGGTGTGAATGCAGAGCAATGGCAGGAAGACTCGACGGTTGCGGCACCGACCTTTGCGCTCAACAGCGACACCGGTACGGGGGGTGACAAGATCACCAGCGACAATCTGGTGAACGTAACGTTTGCCCTTGACAAGGCTAGCTGGGAATACAGTTTGAATGGGGGCAGCAACTGGACTACCGGCATTGGCACCAGTTTCGCTCTAGCAGATAACACGACCTATGCAGCGAACGCCATTCAGGTCCGTCAGACCGATATAGCCGGTAATGTCAGCACGGCTGCTGTGAACGCACAGCAGTGGCAGGAAGACTCTACAGTTGCGACACCTGTGATTGCGTTGCACAGCGACACCGGCACGGCGGACAATATCACGAGCGACAACGTGGTCAGCGTGACGCTTGCCTCTGACGTTGCGAGTTGGCAATACAGTTTGGATTCGGGTGGCACCTGGTCTGCCGGCTCCGGTTCCAGCTTCAACATGGCGGATAACACGACCTATGCGATAGATGCCATCCGGGTACGCCAGACCGATGTGGCGGGCAATACCAGCGCAGTGGCAACGAATGCCGTTCAATGGAAGGAAGATTCCACTGCACCTGCGGCACCTTCGTTTGCGTTGAACAGCGACACAGGTATTTCAGATCTGATCACCAGCGTCAATGTAGTAAACGTAACGCTGTCAGGTGATGCGGTAAGCTGGGAATACACGCTGAACGGCAATACCGGATCCCCGACATGGGTGACCGGCACCGGTAGTAACAGTTTCGACATGGCGGCTGATACGACGTATGCGATAGGTGCCATCAAGGTTCGTCAGACCGATGGAGCCGGCAACACCAGTGTAGCGGCATGGAATACGGCCCAGTGGGTAGAAGACTCCATTGCGCCTGCGGCACCAACGTTTGCATTGAACAGCGACACCGGTGCGGCTGACCTGATCACCAGTGATAATGCGGTGAACGTCACTCTGTCAGGCGGAGCGGTGAGCTGGGAATACAGCCTTAATGGTGGCACGAACTGGAATGTTGGTGCAGGTACCAGTTTCGACCTGGCATCTAACACGACCTATGCGGTGAATGCGCTAAGAGTCCGTCAGACCGACGGAGCCGGTAATACCAGTGCTGAAGCATTGAATACGGCGCAGTGGGTGGAAGATTCAACAGCGCCGACTGTTGCTGTAACTTCTAGTAAGCCGGTTCTGAATATTGGTGATTCTGCGACAATAACCCTGACCTTTACAGAAGTGCCTGTAAGTTTGCCGACGGTCACCCCGAGCGCAGGTTCTCTTGGTAGTTTTACTGTAGTTGACGGTTCGGGTGGCTTAGCATATACCGCAACACTAACCCCGCCGATAAATACTCCATCAGGATCAATCACTTTCTCTGTCGGCGCGTTTACCGATGTAGCACTTAATACAGGTAGTGTCAGTGCCTCTGCTACTATTACGGTGGACACGGTTGCCCCAAGTTTTACATCAGGGACAACTGCCACCTTTGCAGAAAATGCGACGGGAACGGTTTATACGGCAACAGCAACTGATGTTAATGGCGTTACATTGTCGATGAGCGGTACAGATGCGAATCTTTTTGATTTCAATCCATCAACAGGTGTGGTGACTTTTAAAGCCAGTCCAAATTTTGAAATACCTACAGATGCCGGTGGTGATAATCAGTACGATATTACAATAAGAGCAACAGATGTTGCGGGTAATGCAACAAATAGGAATGTTGCGATAAGTTTAACCGACGTCAATGAAGCTCCGACCACCTCCGCGGTAACGCTGACGGCGATTGCCGAAGACAGTGGTGTGCGTCTCATCACCCAGGCTGAACTTATTGCAAATGCCTCAGACACCGAAGGTAACACTCTGACTGCCAGCGCACTTGCCATTACCTCCGGCAACGGCACCCTTTCGAGCAACGGCGACGGCACCTGGAACTACACCCCTGCTGCCAACGACGACACCAGCGTCAGCTTCAGCTACACGATCACCGACAACGGCACGACCAACGGAGCAGCTGATGCGAAGTCGGTAGGCGGCACCGCCACCCTTGACATCACCACCGTGAACGACGCTCCGACCACCTCCGCGGTAACGCTGACGGCGATCGCCGAAGACAGTGGTGTGCGTCTCATCACCCAGGCTGAACTTATTGCAAATGCCT
>JBMOEI010000080.1:0-21552 GCA_049318985.1 Desulfuromonadaceae bacterium | reverse complement strand
ATGGATGGGTCAGTTTTACTGAGTAAACATGGGTCAATTCAGGTGAGCGTCAAAGCCTTGGAAAGTTATTACTCGATATAACAAGTGAAAACCAGCAACTTGCAGAACATGCTGTGGTACTAATTGATGAATTTGACAAGCTTCTAACTTCACAGCATGGACCTGCGGTTGTGCATCAACTGCTCAGAATTTTGGAGGGAGGCGAAATTAGAATTACAACAGGTAGATGGGACAGTGTGCAGGAACGAACGTCAACTAAGAACCTTAAGACTCATAACATGCTGTTTATACTTGGTGGAGCGTTTCAGTCTTTCTTTGATTTGCAGAATAAACATGGCGTCGGTTTCAGTTCAGTTAATCAGGAGAAAAGGCGTCGGGAATTAACTCTTGATGAGCTATCCTTGCAAGGATTCCCTAAAGAACTGGTTGGCCGGGTAACCAAAATTGTCAGCCTAAATCCACTGGGAGAGGATGATTTTTATCAAATACTTTGTGACAGTAAAAGCTCACCCCTGTTGACATTCAATCAATTGATGGAAGCCCAGGGTTCCACACTTAATATAAGCGATAGAGAGATACGAGCAATTGCTCAAGTTGCAGCCAAAAGCGGTCTGGGTGCAAGAGGTATCAAGCATGCCCTTTATAACAACCTTTTTAATGAGTTGTTCGACGGCAATCTTTTACCTTTTTAAGTTGTCGTAGTCGCCGTCATCCACCACAATTATGCCTCAATAAGTAGGGAATCAAAAGCCAGACAGATACTCTTCTCTAGTTTTTTAGAATAGAAAACGCCGAGACTTTGTCCCATTTCAAAAGAAATTCGATTTAATTCCTCAATATGTGAAAGAACAAATTGCTTCGAATTTAATTTTTTGGTTCGTCTCAGTAATCAGTAAGTAATTTTGTTCTTTAACAATTGAAAAGCATGAGTTCCATCAGGTAGTTATGGAAGCGCGACCTACCATTCTATCTGAGCGAGGAACCCATGCTTGTCAAACAGCTTATCCGCGAGACACTCGAGTTGCAAGGATTTCGCATCGAATCCGTTGAAAAGAAGGATTCCGAACTACTCGTCACCATCCAGGCGGACCTCCGTTACCACCCCCGTTGTGGTGTGTGCGGAGCTTCCGGTGACTATCGCGATACTTTGTCGGAACGCCGCTTTCGCCACGTGCCGCTGTGGGGTATCGATGTAAATCTGGCGTATGCTCCATGTCGTGTCAGTTGCTCAGAGTGTGGCGGCATCCATGTTGAGCAGATGCCGTGGGCTGCTGGCAAGAAGCGTCTCACTAAAGCACTTGCTGTTACCATCGCGACCTGGGCACGACAACTGACATGGCAGCAGGTAGCCAGACAGTTTGGTTGTTCCTGGGGTACCGTAGCAACAGCGGTTGCCTATGTTGTTGCCTTTGGGCTGGCTCACCGCGATTTGTCGGGAATAACCCATATTGGTATTGATGAAATCTCTCGGCAAAAAGGCCATGTCTATCTTACGAATGTATATGACCTTAAAACCGGAATACTCATCTGGAGCGGAGAAGGTCGCTCAATAGAAAGCCTTGAGGCCTTCTTCAGTTTCTTCGGGCCAGAGAGAACCAAACAACTGCTCGGCATTTGCTGCGATATGTGGCCAGCCTTTATCAATGCGGTTAAGGCTAAGGCACCGCAGGCAACATTGGTCTTCGACAAGTTTCATATCGTTCGAAAACTCACTGAAGCGGTTGATACAGTCCGCCGCCAGGAGATCACTGAAAAAGGAAAAGAGCACAAAAAACTGGTTGCAGGCAGTAGGTACATTTGGCTCAAGAACCCTTGGAATCTCACAGATGGGCAGAAGGCTTCGCTGAGCACCCTGGAGAAACTGAACTTGACCATCCACCGTGCATATCTGCTCAAGGAATCCTTCAGGGATTTCTGGCAGTCGCCGACAAAAGAGGACGCTGCCAAATACCTTGAACAGTGGTATGCGTGGGCCGATGAATCCGAGATCAAGCCGATGCAGGAAGTTGCCGACCTGCTTTGGCGCCACGAGGAGAACATCCTCACCTACTTCGATATGCCGATCTCAAACGGAATCGTTGAAGGACTTAACAACAAGGCCAAGGTTATCAGTCACCGGGCCTACGGATTCAGAACGGCAAAGAACTTTATTCTCAACCTGTATCACTGCATGGGCGATCTAGCCATGCCATCTACTTTGCACAGTTATGTGTGAGGAACCAATTTTTTAACATGTGCCAAAGTTTCATCTACAGTTTGTTCATCGATGAGTATGGGGTGATTCTCCTGGATATTTCGTATCTTCGTAAGTGGATTCACGTTTATAATTCCTAAAGGCATATATACAACGTCATACAAAGTATCTAGCACTCTCTTTGGGGGTAACCAGCCTTTCAATTCATCCATAATAATTAATATAAGTTTGCCATCACCTTGTATTTCATAACCAAAAGAATAATCCATTCCCATCTGGACGGGCCGGATAGTATAGCCTGCAATGTGAATTAAATCGTCGTTAGGAACAATCTTCAACTCGACCAGCCCCTGTGCTTGCAAAAAGTCAAAATGGCCTCTAAGCCCCAAGAATTCAGAAAAGGTCTCCGCAATTCTCTCTGTGAGAACTACTGATGTTTTGGTGTTATTTGGTGGTAAACCAATCAAGTCCATATTCATTTCAAAGATGCGCTTACCGCTCGTATGATCTGGATGCCAATGAGAATATAGGCAGAGGTTGACTCCGGGAGCCTTTGAGCGATTTAGCTGAATAGATATTTCCTCAGGTGTATCAATTAAAATATTTGGACCATGAACAAAGACGGATGGACCTAATCTAGAAGCGGTTAACGCACCCTCCCTTGCTTCATTACAGCACTCACACTTGCAAAATGGCCGTGGTGTCTTTATGGCACCACCAGAACCCAGCACTTCAATCTTCATATTCTTCAATCTCCATTTCAAAATGTAAGGTTCATTATTTATGCATTTGGCGCAAATACGGAATTTTCGTAATCGGAAATATCACATTTGCTATCAACGAGTAAAGGTTCAAGCATATTTTACTCAGCCAGTTGTCGTGCTTGCTGCTATTACAAGCAAAATCGGGCACTTAAAGTATTGGCTCACATTTTGATATGTCACACCCGTGTAACGCATTTTAGTACAGGGGTATGAAATATGAAAAAGGATATTTGTTCCGTTGTGGCAATCATATTTTCCAGCGTATCATTCGTTTGGGCGGATATTGATTCAAAAAAACTGCTGCAGTCTATTTTTCCGATCACCAATTCAAGAAAGACCATTACGAGAGAACTCTCCAGACCCATTGATTTTGAGCGACCTATTATAGCAATCAAGCAATCTGCGATAAAGCAAGACATACTCCTCGCTCAAACATCCTTTGCTCAAACGCAAAGCGATGCAGCGCCCAGTACAGTTGCTGCAAAGGTTGAATTGCCTGTTCAGCAATCGGTTCAGCAAACGGCTGTTGCAGTCGAGCCGACCGTGTCAAGAAAGGGCATGGTAGTGGCAAATGGTTGGATTGAGGGGCACCACATGTATGGTGGACTGATTATTCCTGGATGCGACGACGCTATTGCCGAAGAATATGGTTCAGATCTTCCGGAGAGAATTTATTGCAAGTCAAAGGACGAAGGAACTGTCTATAAAGCTCGATCTTCAGAGTCCGATCCGCATAGCAAAGGGTATCTTTGGAACTACAGATAGAGAGGAGGTTTTTAGTCATGAGAGATACCACGTGCATATTTTGCGAAATCATCGCCGGTTCGGAACCAGCGAGTAAGGTCTACGAAGATAGCTGCGTAATTGCGTTTCTCGATCTTTACCCGCTCAACCCAGGCCATACGCTGATAGTTCCTAAATTCCACGTTTCGACTTTGGATGAACTTGATGAGTCAACAGCTTCCCATATTATGAAAGTAGCACAGCAACTTGTTGCAGCCATGCGTGGCATGGATAAATCCCTCTGCACAGGTGTGAACCTGATTATGGCAAACGGTGCATCAGCCGGTCAGGAAGTCTTTCATGCCCACCTGCATCTGCTCCCACGTATTGAAAAAGATGGAATACGCATTGGTAGAAGTGCGAGGCAAACACAAATGCCAAGGAATGATTTGGAGAACTATGCTGGAATAATCCGCAACGCAATATCGTACATCGGAGAGAACCAATGAGAGCCAAGTATCTATTCATAGTGGGAATACTCATTTTTACAAGTACTATATTAGGGTGTGACTTTGAAACAGAGTGTGAATGCATAGAACAGTCGAAAGAGGAGCGTTCACTAATACTTATTGCGCTTGAAAAAAAGGATTATCGGCAAGCAGCAGATTTGCTGCTGTCATCCGCTAATAGCGGAAATCATTTCAGCCAATGGGCTTATGGTGAACTACTGCAGGTGGGTCTGGTACCGGATGGAAAGCCTGAGCAGGCAGATGATTGGTACCAAAAAGCCGCTGATCGCGGATATAGACCGGCATTGGTCGCGCTGCACATGGTTTCTCCTGCACTCGGTGATTTCCAGAATATGAACGTTCCAGAGGCTCGATTACTTTTTATCAGAGCAGTAGGCGGTGACAGTGATGCATGTTCAGATCTTGCTTCATGGCTTTATGATCACGCAGAAATGAAACAGGCTCGTTATTGGCTAATACAATCCACCATTAACACAGATAAGGATAACGTCATTGGCAGATATAATTCTGCAAGTATTTTGTTTTCCAAAGGTTACGGCCAGGATCAGAGAAAAGCAATTAGCATAATGCGTGAACTGGCATCCAATGGCTTTGGTTTATATGAACTTGGTGAAATGCTGGAGAAAGCTGATGGCACATTACGAAACACATGGGAAGCTGCAGACTGGTATCGCAGAGCGGCTGAAGCTGGAAATTCGAAGGCTCAATTACGACTGGGAGCAATGTATTTTGAAGGAGATCTGATAGGTATACGTTCGGAATACGAAGCTCTACGTTGGTTTAAAAAAGCAGCCAAGCCTAGAAAAAATGAACGTGGCTACAGCTATATTCCTGCAGAATCCCGGCTCAAGCTTTTGTACTACCTGGGTAGAGGATTGGGTGGTTTTCATGGTTCCATGGAAGCATCCGGAATATCAGAAAGTGAGCTTGGTTTCCTGGCGGGAAATTCCGGTAATTTTGAAACACTCTATTATGTGACCGCCATAGGCTTGAGAAATTCACATTTTGATTATGTTTTTAATGAAGCGAAAACAGCTGCCAAAGATGGTGAACAACATTGTTATGATACTGAGTGTTTCTCAAACCTCTCGTGGTTTCAATTGCTATCAGGTCAAAGCCATAAATTACTGAACAACGCACAACGCTTGAGTACTGGCAATGCCAAAAGCCATTTTCATCTTGGACATGCATTACTCCTGAATGACAGAACTGCCGAAGCGCTTGAGCAGTATGACAAGGGGCTGGCCATTGCTACACTTCATGAGCGTTACCTTCTTGATGACGAGCTGGACCTCCTCTCCTGGCATTTCAGCAAAAAGCATAGTTTGATGGCAGCAGCCAGGCTGACATTGAATGAGCAGCACCCGTTGTTTGCTGAGGAGACCATAAAAAAACATGAGTCGGTTAAAGCTCTAAAGGCATCCATGGTTACTGGTGGCTTGATTAAAGAGGCAAATCCATAGCAGGTTTAATTATGCATATTCACGGGAGGAACTATGGAAGCAATCTGCATTGTTGATTATGAATTCCAGGAAAAAGAGCATAAAAAGACCAAAGTGCCTCTTAAATTTTATGAATGCTATGGGGTCTGGTTCGCGGGTAAATTGAAAAATATGGTTACTGAAATTGCGCGCACTCGTTTTGCAACCGACTTAAGAGGAAGAATGCATGTTTTTATTGAACCTGAACGAGTGGAAAAAGAAAAACCTGTCCTGTCTGATGGGATTCATGAAGTTTCGGTGTATGGCCATTCCTGCTTGCTCTACAAATGGACGGCGCAGGGATACCATCGTGGTCTGGTTGTTCTGAAAGACGACCTCCAGGCTAATAGAATGTCTGAGGTTTATTATGAAAGCAAAACATGGAGCTGGCAATTAAGTGACAGTTCTAAGTCGAAGTTACCGGAAGGTTACAAGAAGTGACTCATACTGTTGAGGTGGCAAATGAATAAACGTCAACACAAAAAACAGGAACGGAAACTGGCAAATAGTTTGCCGCCTTGGGCTGGCGGGCGATTCTCCCGGTCACTGGAGGAGAGAGGCGAAGAGGTATTTGTCGTCTATATTCAAACTTGCTCGGACTACTACGGACAGGAAACCACTGAAGAAATGGTGACACCATACAGCGATGACACTGGCAGTGTGATCGCACACTGTAAACAGTTGATTGACTCCTTCCTTGCTGTAACACACCAGCCAGGAATGACACATGCGGAACTCTTTGACCGTTATCGATCGGAAGGGCCGGACCCGTATGTTCGCTACGAAGAGCGAGGCGTCTCAGAACTTTTCACCAACAGTATGAGCGTGGCGTTCAATGCTTGGGGATATGCTGAATGTGCCTGCCGTATACTGTGCGGCCAGGAAACCGGTGAACTATCGCGCAGCCTGGCCCACTGGCAGGGGCGTTACCAGGAATATGACCGCAAACGGATGATGTCACAACTGTTACTCTCGCGGCGGGTGCGACTGATGCGGGAGTGTTCCGGAGTGATTGGCTTGTTTCCCGCCGGTACGGAGGGAACGGTCGGAATGCATGCTTACTATATTGGTGCCTCGACATTTGATTGGCGGATTGAATTACCGGTGATCTTTGATGTTGCCGATGAACGGAGTCAGGTTACTTTCGGTATTCCCTACGATGCCTTGGAGTTTGTTGAGAGTGATGAAGAGTATATACAAAGCATGAGGAGGAATCTAAATGAACAAAAAGAGACAACATAACACCTCAAATAGTTTTGTCATGCCTTTGGTCGGTGACACCTTTTATATGCCATCAATGCTCTATCTTCGTCACGGAGTGGACGATTTCCACGGTGGGAAATGCCATATAAGTAAAGTAAAACAGGGTGAAACGCCATGGAGTCTTTTTATAGAGGTTGCGGAATGGCCCGGAGTAGAATCCCGTTATCTCCCGTTGTTAGACCAGCAGAAAGAGCTCAAGGCTGAATATGGAGACGCCACAGGGCATATGTCACCAGACTATAGGCCTGAGTTCAATGATGACCCATATTAGCCATAGCGACATATTTAACCATTCGGAGAAATAGAATCATGAAACATACTGAAAAAGTGTCTAATTTTGTTGGAAACAACCGACAACTAGCAGAAGAGATGGGTAATCTGTACTACGATTCACTGGCGGAGTTACTCTGGAAACTTGGCGAAAAGCTGGAGCGTGATGCTGCCTCTGACCATCGACGTGGCCGAATGAAGTTAACCGCAGAACTTGCCGCCGCTGCTGACCACCTGTATGCCGCTGCCGAAAACATCGCTTCTGCCTGGCTGATCTGCAAGCCATATGTGGCTGAAACGGATCAATCTGACGGCGGCAATTATGACCGGCAGCTGTTGCTGGCGCGGGTTCTTGCCGAAAAGGCTCACGCCGATCAAACTGACAAATCCGGTACCCCGTACATTAACCACCCCTATGCGGTTATGCGCATGGCGGAACCGGGAATCGACAGGATTGTCGCCATTCTTCATGATGTGGTTGAGGACAGCGACACATCCATTGAAAAAATCAGAAGCCTTTTTGGTAATGAGGTGGCTGCTGCTGTCGATGCCGTCACACGGCGGCCCGGCGAAGATCCGGCAGAGTATTATGGCCGGGTCAGGAACAACGAAGTCGCTTTACGGGTAAAACACCTTGATTTGCGGCACAACAGCGACCCGGAGCGACTGGCACAGCTACCGCCGGAAATGAGAACTCGCCTTGAAGAAAAGTATGCCAAGGCACGGCAACATCTTCAGGGAATTTGATCGTTGGAGGTATGCACCATGCCAGATATAGAAACAGTAAAATGCCTGGTCGAAATATTCAACGATCGCTTCAGTAAGCATGACCTGATTTTGACTGACGAAGATATCGAGCGAGGTAGTGGAGAGATTGAAAACGGCGATGACGGCTGGCCTCTGCAAGTGCCTTACCGTTTTGGAGCCGACGCCGATGGGGACTATCTGGACTACTATTTTTCATTTAGTTATCACCAGATGGTTCCCGATCATTACCGCATCCGCTGTGACCGGCGTGATGAACAGTTGCCGGTTGTGGCGCCGTTTTACTCATATCCTTCAGAAGCTACAGAGGAAGAGAAAACTCGACGCAAACAGGAATACCATGCCGAAAACTCCCGTATATCGGGGATGCTCTGTGCTAAAGGGTTTGAGTCCTCTTCAATAAGGAATGACAAGCCGGTGCTGGCAGTGTACGTAAGTCGCCGAGATGCTGATGGCATTTGGGTTACAAAGGAGGAACTGACGTTTATATGCGGTGACAATTACATTGATGCATTGGGCGCAGCCATGTGGATTGTTGATGATGCCCTGGCAAGCCTGCATCGTCACAATATGACCGCTGATGAATTGTTGGCTCTGTACCGGGCTTTCGGACCAGATCCCTATATCCGTTATGAAAATCGTCCATTGGCGCGGGCGGCAAACCCCATCAGCGCCAGCTTCGTTATCTATCAACCGATTCCCTTCAATGCCTGGGGATACGCTGAACTATCCGCCAATCGCCTCTGCGGCACGCCATTGGAGGAGCCTTCCCGATCTCTTGCCGGATGGCAGCGGCGCTATGACTGTTATGACAAACATCGTATGGAATCACAACTGTTCCTCAATCGCGTAGTCCGACTGACGCAGGATATCTTCGCTGGCAACAGCGCGATGCCTGCCGGCAGTATCGGCAAAATTGCGCCACATGGCCGACTGGTTGATACTGATACCTTTGATTACATTGTCGCAATCCCGGTCATGTTCGAGCCGACACCGCTGCCGCTTTGGCGGCAGTTGGCTAATTACCTGTTCGACAGGCCAGGCGGTCATGAGCCCTTAATAGTGGCGGTCCCCTATGATGCGCTGGAGTTTGTGGAGAGCGATGCTGTGTATGCGGCTTATCTTGATGAGGTCTATGCCGAGATTCGCTGACAATCATTACAGGAGATTACAATCATGGATATAGGAGAGAGCAGATTTGATTTCAAATGCCTTGCCTGCGGTGCAATGGTATGTATCGGAGGCGCCTGGATGGGAACCGGAACTATCGGTGACAGGATCGCCAAACGTGAACAGGAAGGTTGCAGCGAATGCGGTAGTCCGATGCTGCTATACCACGAAGAAATGCGTTGCGACTGGGACGAGTACAGCGAAAAATCATACCGGGAACGATATGAAAGAGCGCGACTGGAATATGCCAAAGGCAGGTGGATGAAGAATTGTAAGGATAAGCTGTTTTCGACTCTGAAATCCTTATTTCCTTCTCCAGCTTCGGTCAATGACGAATTACTTGCCGGAGCTTTGGAAGGAGACATAAAGCGTGTCAAAAAGGCAATCATAAAGGGCTCTAACATTGATACGTGCGATGAATATTCGCGGACTCCGCTTATTGAAGCAGTGACGCATGGATATTTTGAAATCGCTCAGCTATTGATTTCAAAGGGTGCCGATGTCAATTGGGTTGATGGCCGTAAAAGAACACCAATCACCTCTGCCGTGTCACATGGCCATTTGAATCTGGTAGAACTCTTATTAAAACACGGTGCAAACATTGATGCTGTTGAAGATGAAGGAAAAACAGTGCTGATGATAGCGAGTGAGGAGGCGGATCTTGCACTTGTGAATTTTCTGCTGAAAACGGAAAAATGTGAGCCAGATTATCGGGACATAATCGGCAGAACCGCCTTGATGCATTCAGCAAACGGCGGAAATAAAGATATAGTCCAGCTCCTTTTATCAGCCGGTGCGGACGTTAATGCGGTGGATCAGCTTGGTCGGACACCCTTGATGTATGCGGCAAAAGGCAATGCGGTTGAGCTTGACGATGATTCATGTCTGGAATGTGTCAAGTTGCTACTGGAGAATAATGCCGATCCAGAAATGAAGGATTCATCAGGAATGAGCGCCCTCGACCATGCCTTGGAGGGTGATGTTCTAATGGGAAACCGTTTTGTTGACGAAAATATTGTCGCGTTATTGAGCAAATAATCTGGAAAGTAGTTTGATATGGCCAAATCCTACCCACCCCATAAAACCACACGCTGGTACTATCTCACTCTCCTGTGGCAGGTTCAGCACCACATTGTCATGCTGCCGGACGAGACTATCGAACGGGTAGTGGCAATGCTGACACCGCACGAACTGGAAATGATATGCTCGCTCTGTACTGACGATCTGCGCGGGCTGATGGCTCGTTTTCTCGATGACACACAGGTGTTGCCTCTGGCGGAGGAACATCGTGATTTTGATTATACGCCGCAGCGTCTGGCAGCTCTGGAGATAGTACGGAATAAACTCTTGTCACTCGGTTATCCGCCACCGGTGGCCAGCGAGTTGCTGGAACGGCGCAATGAAACATTGAGGAAGAAACTGCACACACGGCTGAAAACCCTGGGTAGACCAAAGAAACGTGAACAGCAGGTTGAGCAGAGCAGCGCCAATAAGGAGATTGCCGAGGCGATGGTCTCAACCCTGCTTCTGTTACCGAACCGAACCATCCGGGACTTTGTTGCACTGCTTTCCGAAGATGAACGGCTGTATCTGACCCACTGGAGCAGCGATGATGTGAAAGGTGTGGTCTACCAGTTCCTCACCACGCAGGAAGCTGATGAACTGGAGGAGTGGCCCACTGGGCCAAAGTTTGCCGAAGAGTTTTATGCGGAACTGGCCGCCCTGAACAGCAAACTGCTGACGCTTAACCCGCAACCAGCTACCGAAAAGCAGCGGGAGAGAGTGGAAGAACGGAATGCCAGGCTGGCACAGAAGGTTGAGCGCAGAAGAGAACAACGTAACCGGGCAAATGAACGGAAAAGCCTGCTGGACAATTACCCCAATCATCCCTGCCTGGAGCAGTACACTCGCCGCCAGGTGGTGGAGAAGATCGCCCATATAAACTGCCAGTGCCGGAGGCATACCAAAAAGTATGATGAAAACTATAAGCCGATCCAATCGACCAACCCATGGCTCCCAAAGGCGCTGGCCAAGGAGAAAAATCAGCTCTTCCGTTGGGGGCTTGAGGTAATACTGGGAAAAGCTGCTCCGGACAGCCACCTGGCAGACAGCAAGGTCAGGGTGCGGGAACAGAAATTCCTGATGTTGCGTCGTTTCTGCGAAAGTATCGAAAACAAGTGGCAAACCACATGGGTCGAGATTGCACTGCTTTTGAACGATAAATCTGTCAGCGGTATCGATATAGGCGCATGGCCCAAGGAGATACACCGCCCGTCATTTGATGCCTACAGCCGGCAGGAACTGTTCGATAAACTCAGTCTGTGGGGAGAGCGATTTACAAAAGATGGGTGGTTCGGTCTGGAAGAAGAAAAGCGCCAGGAACCATGCCGTTTTTTGCAGACCATGCTGGAAGAAATCTGCACTGGCCTCCCACATGATGAGTGGCTGCCGGTTCTTGAAGAGCTGTATCGCAATCAGATCGAGGATAAACGTGCAGCTCTGCTTTGGCTGATAGGACAGATGGCAGACGACATGCCCAGTCCACACTGGGTAGGAAGTTGGGGAGCGCTCTGCTTTCAGTACCCGGACACGCTCCGCAAGCATCCGCATCCTCTGCGCAACCATTGGGCGCTTTCCGGGTGCCGAACACACACCTCTCCAGAACGGCACATCTACCTGCCTGGGGGAATTGACACCTTAACGCCGCTGCAGGTGGCACGCAAGGTACTCTCATTTGCCTACGCCTTCCGCAGGTATGGGGCGGATTTTCTGGGTGAAGTCATTACCCGCGAGCAGTCACTGTTCTTCCGTGAATGCTGGGAACTGCTGTTGCCCGCATGGGAGCATTTTAGAAGCCTGGATTGGTGCGCGGAGGCAGAAAAGGAAACCGGCAGCGCCACAGATACGTGCGAACTCTGGCAGAAACGGCATGCCGAATACGAGGAACGCTTTGGAATTGGCCGTCAGCTAGACTCTATTGGTGAACGATGGCAGGTAACATTGGCAGAGAATTATCGGGCTGCGTTGGCACTGTTTCCCTATGTCGGCACCACGGAGCGCTTTGATGAGCGTGTGGCACAGTATGGTTCTCCGGCCCCTGCTCCGCAGCCAGACCGGCTCTGTTCACTAGAGGAATTCTCCACCATGGAATTAGCGGCACGGGCAACAGCCTATCATCACATCTGCCGCAGACCGGCTTCTCCCCTAAACCTGGAGCTTTCTCCGCTTGACCTGAACCTGCCGTCATGGACGCCGAATGAGCTGGAACTGGTGCCGGTTATTCGTATGATGCTCACCTGGCGGGTGGACGGGCTTGATCCCGAAGAAAGCGAACGGAGCGTCGCGGCGGCACTGCCGATCATCCTGCGGCGGGAGCAGGAGAAGATCCGCATGGTCACCTGGGGGTTGAAGATGTATATGGTACAGGGGCACGGGCCAGGTTTACTGGAGGAGATGTACCGCTACTGGCTGGAAGGATACTGAGATGACGAACATGACTAATCAGAATCAGGTGATGGCGACAGCAGACTTACAGGTGCGCCTGAAGCGTGTCAGAACTTCGTTCACCCGCTTGGGGGACAAATGGATACAGCATTACAACACACTACACAAGGATATCATCCGTTTTCTGCTGCATAACGCCAAACCGGAGCTGAGAGGGCTCTTTTTCCACTGGATGCGCGGCAAAGATATATGCGCTTTTCTTGATTATGAAAAAGGGGCTTCCCCATTTTCCGCCGATGAGTCAGCTGCCATACTCTGCCATCTTGAGATGTACGCCCGTTTCCATCCCAAGGCCAAGGGGCGCACAGCCCGCACACGAATTGCACGGAACAGGCGCTATGCCGCAGAGCTCGCCGGGCGGGTGGAACTCTGCCGGGCCATGCTGGCCGAAGAACAGAGCAACATTGCCAATGCGCCGTATGATGCCCGTCTGCTGAAACGACTCGACACCATAAGCCGATTCATCCGCCGTGATGAAACGGATGATCAGAGTAAGGAGTTGGTAGCAGAGACAGATCCGTACCTGCGCTGGATTCTGGAATCCGTACTGGGGCAGACGGTCTCTCCGCTGCCGCTGGAAGAAGAGCCGCCAGCAGAGTCGTACTCGGGGACATCTCTTGAACAGTTGGCGCAACAGTACCGGGCGGAGCGCAATCTGAACCGGCGGGAATTCCGGGCCTGGGCTTGTCAGGCAATGGTGCGCAAGCTCCATTATTTCTATATAGAAGAGCTTGCCATCCTGCTGATCGGGGTCAAGATGTGCCACTGGAATTTCCGGGAGGCGCCGGATCCGGACGAGAGTATGCCACTTTCGGCCTGGCGCGAACGGGTGGACGAGATCACATCCCGGCCGGGTACCATTGAACGGCTTGAGCTGGCGGAGTTGGCTGCGAAGATTGCCGCTTTCATCGCAGCCGCCGAGGAGCTTGATCCTGGTGCCGCCACACTGCTGGCGGAGCGCGAGCCTGATCCGTTGATCCGTGAATGCCTGCATACTGCGGTGGTGGCACGTAATGGCCACCTTGAACGGCACAGAGCAATACGGAATATCGAGTCGCTCGTTGCCGATGCACTTTGCGTGATTGATGCGGATTTGCGCCAGGGGATAACGCTCTATTCCATGCTCAACGAACCTGATCCTGATCCCCTTTTGGTTGAGGTTGTATGCAGCATTCCTAAACCGCAACTGGAGCGCATCAATAAAGCCAACTTTGCAGGACAGGCGCTGCCAGCAAGGGTGGCGTACTGCTTCAAGCGTACCCGTGCCTATGGCATGCTGTCACTGGAAACGCTGGATTTCGTGTCAGACCTGAAGCGGGAAGAGTCGGAACAAACACCTGGTTATTTTTTTGATCAGGAGCCATGCCGCCTGCTCAGCATGATGTTGCGGTTCTTCTGTGATGGGATGGATGGTTGCATCATGAGGGATATTTTTACCACAATTTTTCCTATGTATCAGCGTAACCTCTCCCTAACCGCACAACTGCTTACAACATCCCTTACTGCCTGGATTGAAGGCGCTTCAGCAGCCGATGTGACGTCAGCCATAGAACTCTGCCTGATTCGGGATGATGTGCCCCCGCCACAATGGACGGCAAAAAATGCCTATGGGGAACAATGGGATCTCCAGGAAATGAAGTGCTTTTATTTCGGCGGGATGCGTTATCCTAAGGGATTCATGACCGAGCGCCGTCGGGAATTATTGAGAGAGATGGAGGTGAATGCCAATGGAACTGTCGGAATTGACTGAAATAGAAACAAGGAAAAAACCGGTTCCAGAGCATCTGGCAACCCTACTGGCCCGGTTTGAAGAGCTTGACTGGCAACAGGAGTGGGCCTCCCTGTTCCAGGTCACCCATCAGGCAACAAACGGACCGGACACCGGCGCAATCTGGGATGAAATCCAGTATTATCGGGGGCGGGCCGCCGAACAGGTGGGGGAATGGGGAATAGGAGCCTTCTCCTGGCTCTGGTGCGCCCAGCAGGATGGCATAACCGCAGAGGAGGCGGTGCATCGCCTGAATCACGGGATTATTTGTTATATCAGGAACGGTGAACTGGATCTGGCTGAAAAGACGCTGTTCGATGAAATGGCTGACTGGCCAGATGGTGATTTTTCTGCGGTTTTTGAAGAGTTCCGCCGGATGAGTTTCCAGCTTTGCTTCCACAAGCCAAAAGATGAATGCCTTGCATCGCTGATTCAGATTCCTGCCGGTATGGAATGCGAGTTGGATAGAGCACATGAATGGAGCAAGGAGTTGCAGGAACTGTCACCACGCTGTTTGTCCGACATCATCCACCGCATGACCTTTGGAGAATTCATGATTCTTTTTGAACTCTGCCGTAATTCAGCGTTGGAGGAATACGTTGCCAGCGTCATGTCTGAACGGGCATTTCGACATATCCAGCGTGACCGAGAGTATTACCGCTGTAAATGCGATTTTCCCCATTTCGCACTCAAGGAGGCGCTGCGGGTGAAGCGTAGGGTTGACAGGTTTGCCAGGGTGAGTCGCGCCATGCGACAGGAAAATGAATACGATCTTCCGGCGGAATGTTATGCGACTATTCCCAGGATGCTGCCATAGTTTATGCCTGCTGAGTATGCGTTACGGAGGGGATGAAAGAATATGACCCGAAAGCATATAATATCAAAACCGATAGAGATATCCTGCAATCAGCAACCATCGGCAAGGCGTTTCGCCATTGGCGACGTTCATGGCTGCTGCACCACACTAAAATCTATGGTCGACAATGTTCTGCGTCTGGAAACTAACGATACGCTATTTCTGCTTGGAGATTATATTGACCGTGGTCCGGACAGTAAAGGGGTGTTGAATTACCTGATGCAACTCAGCGAGTCTGGCTACAATATTCAGCCGATTATGGGTAACCACGAACATATGCTGTTGAATGCCACCCGAAGTTTTGAATCGCGAAATATGTGGCATTGGAACGGTGGGGCAAATACACTTCATGATTTTGGCGTGAGGCGACCAGAAGATATTCCACCAAAATACATCAAGTTTATCTCGTCACTGCCGCTTATTATCGTCTTGGATGATTATGTGCTGGTGCATGCCGGATTGCACTTCGGTGTTACCGATCCAATAAAAGAGACTCCCGAATTTTTCATGCTCTGGGAACGTGAGTACAAAGTACAACAGGAAAAACTGGGTGGACGTACACTGCTGTGTGGACACACAAGGACGCCGCTTTTCGAAATCCGAGAATCACTGCACAAGCCAGCAATCTGTCTCGACAACGGCTGTTATGACAAGGGACATATGAGCTATGGCAACTTGGTCGCCCTGAATCTTGATACACTGGAGTTGCTGGTAGTTGAGAATTGTGACTAACGCTTTTTTTGCTCATGGATTATGTTTGAAACGTTTATCTCTATCTGTAAACTGAGGACACCTAATGAAACTTTTCGTCATACCAATACTGATAGCTTGTTTGTTCTCTACTATACATTCGCTCGCAGCAACTGAACCGACTTTTTCACCACCTGCTGTAGGAAAGAACTATAATACATTCATTCCAAAGGGATGGTTTCTTCTCAGCAGAAAGCATTTGAAAGCAAGTAGTAGTTTGGCTTTCGGAGATTTAAATCATGATGGAATTAACGATGTTGTGATGGTGATTTCAGACACTAAAGCAGATGAAAGTGGAATTTCTGAAAATTCGAGAAAACTGGTAATACTTTTAGGGGAAAAGCTTGGCGGCTACAGATTTTCAGGGGCTTATGAAAAGGTTTTACTATGCCAGGGATGTGGCGGACAGGGTGATCCATTTAGTAATATCCAGATAATACGTGGCGTGATTGTGGTCAAACACAGCGGTGGTAGCGGCAACAACAGGTGGGACAGAACCCATAAATGGCAACTACGTGACCAAAGCTGGTATCTAATCGGTCACACAAGTCGAGGTTACTTTGATGAAATATCTTACACTTCAGAAACTAATGACGATAATTTTCTCACCGGAAAACGTATTATTACAAAAATTGATCATGGAAAAAAAACCATTTTAAAGTCAAATGTTCAGGGACTGAGACCTCTGAAAATGAATTCATTTGACATTGATATTGATTAGCAAATTACCGAGCCAGCCATCAACTTACTTGCCGCTCACTCAACTGTGAATCGGCTTTAAAAAAATGACCGACCTCAAGTAACTGTTCTCTATTATTAATTCTCGTCATTATTCTCCAGCGATCGTTTATAGATTCAATTACATCAACGTGTTGGGTAGACCTTCTAGAAGAATATTAGTGTCCCTGCAAAACTGTCCCAACCTGCCCCCCCTATAGATTATATACGTAGGGGGAATCATGCGGCTCGCCACTCTGATACTGTTACTGGGAATGACTGCCTTTCCAACAAAACCGGCAGACGCCTTCTGCTATGAAGAAGCCGGCAACAGGTACGGAATCTCGCCAAACCTCCTCTATGCTATCTCCAAGGGAGAGAGCAGCTTTAACCCGACTGCAATCAACTACAACACAAACGGCAGTTACGACTATGGCCTCATGCAGATCAATTCGTCATGGGAGCCGACATTACGCAAACTCGGCATACCATGGGGCACCCTCGCTGATCCCTGCACCAATGTCATGATCGGCGCCTGGGTACTTTCCCAGTGTATTCGTGACTACGGCTACATCTGGCCGGCAGTTGGTTGTTACAACTCCCGCACTCCGTCCAAGCGAGACCGCTATGCCGCCAGAATTGCACGTATCGTCAGTCAGGAACAACCACATCAGAGAGCCGAACAGATTGCCTCTATTACCGCTGTCTCGAAAGTAACTCCATGGGAGGAAGCCTTTGGCATCGTCGCTTCCCGTTGAAATCCTGGCTGAAAGCGGATTGCCGACTGAGGAAGCGATGGATGCCGTTGAGGTTGCCATTACCAAAACTCTTACTGGCGCCCTCAGGTCAAATGTGTGTGTCAAGATTGATGCGCAATTGGAGATCACTGCCTACCCGATTGGGAATGGAGAACCGATCAAAATATCCCTTGATGATATCAACGGAAAATTGCGGAGACATCTTCTGTATCAAATCAAATTGGAACTGCAGAAACGCAGAACCCTGAACGAGTCTGATCGATTGAAGGAGTTGCGGGGGTATTCCGCCCCTGGCGAGATTTCCCGGATAGCCGACGATGGCGCACTGATCGTCTCTCTGGAGATTGCCGACTATTACCGAAGGCTGATTCTCTGCGGAGTCTGCCCGGCCCGATTCCAGCCGTTTCATGAAGTGGGACGTTACGGCATCGGCAGCGTGAAGGAATTCTACATATCAAGCGTTGTCCCGGTCATGGTGAACAAGAGGTATGCCAAAGTCAGGATTCTGCTCAGTCGCACATCGAAAGAATTGCCACGCCTCCTGTTACAGGAGCGCAGTCGCATTGCAGGAATCACATGTGTTGAACGCATCCCGGGGGCCTACAGCTCAATAGTGACTCCGGCAAGAATACCGAAAGAGATCATCAACTCTGTTGGAAAGGAACTGGAGGAGCATCTGCATGTTTCCATTCAAGAAGCGCACTGACACATCGATCATACGCATGACCGACCTGGGAACCGGCGTCAACTTGGATCATCGGACAAAGATCGTTCCCATTGCCATACCTGATACCGACAGGAAACGCCATACCTTTGTTTTCGGCACCACCGGCGTCGGCAAGACCCGCCTGTGTGAAAACCTGATCGAACAGGATATAAAAAAAGGCTACTCGGTGGTCTATTTTGATCCCAAGGGGGATCAGCAGATCTTTACCAAGATTTTTGAGGTCGCCAGGAAAGCTGAGCGCCTGGACGAACTAATGCTCGTCACCCCCATATTCCCCGAATATTCCGCCGTGGTTGACCCGATGGCATTCTATTTTATGCCGGACGAACTGGTCGGACATATCGTATCGGGCATTATGGGTGGCCGAGAACCATTTTACCGGAACATCGCCAAGGAAATCACTACAGCAGTGGTATCCGCCTATATCATTCAGGCAAAAAAACACGGCAATCTGCCTATCCTGAACATCGACGAGATTCGGAAGCGGATTCGCCGTGAGTCTCTTGATGCAACGATGAAATCGCTCCGCAGCATCGGCACTCCCGAAGCAGACCTGACAGCGGGCATGATTGAGGACATTCTCAAGTCGCCCATGGAATATTACGCCAAGGTCTCCTCAACACTGCGTACCGCTCTGATGGAACTTTCGTCAGGTAACATCGGCAAGATTATCGGTCAGGCAGATTCCAATAGATTCATACATAACCTGGAATCCGGAAAACCGGTAATTCTGGTTGTCCATACCGGCGCCATGATCACCCGCGAGGCGTCGGCTACTCTCGGCAAGGTGCTCCTCTCCATGATCCAGTCCTTTGTGGGGAGGGTATATCTTTCCAACCGGCAAAAGGTTAATCCACCGCTTTCAATCTTTATCGACGAAGCGCAGAGCCTGCTCTATCAAGGGGTGGAGGAGCTGTTTGCCAAGGCCGGTTCAGCTGATGTCATGGTGACCGCCTTCGCCCAATCAGTGAACCAGATCTATGCAGTTATCGGCGAAGAGTTTGGCAAGAGCATCCTCGACAATACCAATACCAAGATTTTCATGCGCTGTTCCGATGCTGAGACCAGTGATTACGTGGTCAAGCACTTTGGCGTCCAGAATGTGCTGACCGGGATATTCGGGGCAAACCAGGTTACGACGCGCGAAGTGGAACAGGATATCCTCCGCGTCCAGGACATCTTAAGCCTGAAACCACGCGAATTCTATCTGATGACCTATGCCGGGCGTTTCAAGGGAACCACTCTCAATGCCCGCGATCCCAAGATGAAGATTATTTTCCCGGAGGCGCCGGCTGTCATTACCTCGATGCTGTCTCCCCTCCAGTCCGAAGAGGTTGTCGAACAATGAACATGCTGTTGCTCAGCATCTCAGCGGCAGTTGGCTGCTGGTTTGCCGTCTATGGCACCAGAACATGGATGCCAAAGGCAACACCGCTACTGAAGCAAGATGATCCATTAGAGATAACCAGATTGTCAGACCTGAGTTATCTCTGGATTGATGACGAGGTGGAAATCAAGGATGCTTCGAACCTCTGGCGGGAGCAGAGAAGAAAAAAACGCACAAATGTTCCACGCCCGGCATTTCAGCACAAAGAGATCGAGCAGTTTTTCAGCGAGATGATCGAGCAACGGTCATACATCAATGGAGTCCGCAGAGATTTGATCATCCGGATTCTCACCTTGCTTGACCAGGAAGGTGATTGTCCTTCCGTGGTCAGAAAACATAAAGACGAAGCCGAACGGATCTATTCCGATGATTCCTATGCCCTGCTTGAGACGGTGCCGTTATATCGCCACACCCTGGCGGTTGCGCGCAACTTCATCGCCAAAGCTGATCAGGAAGCCTTACTGGCAGACATGATCCTCATCGCTCTGGCTCATGATATCGGCAAAATTCCATCCTATCACGACAGCATGTACAGCAGCGGCGACCACCCGATCATTGCCGAGCTCATTCTGAAAGGGATTCCGGAATTCATGTCCCTTCCCAACAGGGAAGACATTAACCGCGCAGTAACCGGCCATCACCTGATGAAATGCGACAACATCCTGAGTGACGGTCTCAAGCAGAGCGACCACGAGGCACGCCAAGCTGAGTTGGCAGAGTTATATGCCGAAGTCCGGGAACTTAAACAGCGTAAACCGGAACATAACGGTGGGCAAACTGCATCCGCCAGAGTCGACGCAGAACGTAACGGTTCCTGCAAAACGGTGCCTCCAGTCGAAGAGCGGGATCATCCTCTCGGGTTTAACCCGGCCAAAGAGAAGTTCATGCCGACAACCATCGATATTCCTGACTGGTTCGACGCAGATGCCATAGTTGCCTCGTTGAAAAAACGGATCAATGTTGTGGAGTCCACCTCGAAGGGTGAGCAGTGGTCTGTTATTTCCACACACAATGGCCTGATCTATGTCAATCCAAATGCTCTCTGGGAAACCATCAAGGAAGTGAGCAATTATGATCCGGTGGTGTATGCATCGGAGGGATTCGAGTCGGAAAAACGCAACCTCATGTTCACCGTGGTATCGGAAATGGCCAGAACCAGAAACGCTCTGGCGACGGATCATGTTGCTGACGGCTACTACACCTCACAGGTTTCTATTATTACCGGTGGCGGAAAGCGGGTTCCGTATCTGCTGATTCCCTTCACGGCAGAAGCGTTCGGTGAAGCGCGAAAATTATATTTAGAACTTGAGAAAATACATTTTATAATTATTGTCAGCAAGGTAAAAAAAGACGCAACTCTAGTGAGTAAGCGCCTTGTAGCCCCTTCAATGGTCTTTATCCCCTATTCCCCGCCGTCATAAATGCCGGTTCAATGCCTCATAATATCCTTATAAAACGTCTTTGAATTTGACAGACTCAATCAGTCTACGGTTATCTATCCTGTGAGACAAGGGCCGTCGGTATCCCCGCGCACAACTGCGGGGATGACCGAGAGGATCACTGTTAATTGAGCGCATAGCCGACGCAACAGACCCTCCTTCGTGTCAGTGACCAGAGAAAATTATCAGCCGACGTGGTAGTAGTCCCGAAAGGCGGGTTCTTTGCCGTTCCCCAGAGGAGTGACGGTCTGCCGATGGGGATACAGTCATTACCGCGCACCGGACGTGCAATCTGAAGCCGGTAGTTGCTCTTGACGAGAATTGGCGTCACGACTCCGGCGCTTGCGCACTGATTGATGCCGGTATCATAGAGGAGTGTTTCACGACCAAGCTTGAACAACATCCGGGCCGCCAGCCCGGCATTGACATTGTGGGTATTCCGATGAATCCGACCGATTGAACTGAGGTGATGCCGACCGCCGTTCC